>NZ_LDTF01000051.1 GCF_001477495.1 Sphingomonas yabuuchiae | reverse complement strand
CCCCAGAGGCTCCCCCGCCATCCCCCGCCGGACCGCGCGTTCAGAACGCCGCGCAGCAGGGCGGCGGCGGGGACCCGCCCTGCCGCTACCAGCGGCCGCGCGCAAAAGGCGAGCGCGATCAACAGGCCATAGGCCGCCGCCAACGCCAGCGGCCCCGGCGCGATGGTCAGTCCCGGCGCCACCGGCAACACCGCTCCCACCATGATCCCGACCAGTGGCACCGCGACGATCCCCGCCAGCAGGCCGAGCAGAATGCCGACCCCGGCGACGGCAAGCAACTGCAGCAGATAGACTTTCGCCACCAACCCCGAGGTTGCGCCGAGAACCTTCAGCATTGCAATCGTCGAGCGTCGCGCCTCCAGATACGAGCTGACGCCGTTGCCAACGCCGATCCCCGCAATGACCAACGCGGCCAGCCCGACCAAAGTGAGAAATTCCGCCATCCGTGCGACGAAGCGGCTGGCGCCGGGCGAGGCGCGGTCGCGGGTCCGCGTTTCCCATCCGGCGGTGGCAAAACGCTGCTCGAACGCCTTGGCGATCGGCGACGGATCGCGGGGCGTGGCAAGCCGATACTTGCTCTCGAACAGGCTGCCGGGCTGGATCAGCCCGGTCCGGTCCAGCCCGCCGCGCGACACGATCGCCACCGGTCCCAGCGTAAAGCCTTCGCCAAGCCGATCGGGCTCGTCCGCGATGATGCCACCAACGCGGAATGGCGCCGTCCCGAAGCGAAGCACGTCGCCCCGGCGGACCGCCAATCGCTCCGCCAGTCCGCGGCTGATCCAGACCGTGTCGTCATCCGGGGATCGGACAACCCGCCCATCGGCCAGGGTCAATCGCCCATAGAGCGGATAGGCTGCGTCGACCGCTTTCAGTTGAACGGGCGCAGTCGATCCGTTCGCCGTGACCGCCATCGACTGCATTCGCTGGGTTTCAGAGACACGCCCGGCCGCTCGCATCGCCGCCAGCTCTGGCGGATCGGCTCGGCGCTGCGACACCGCGAATTCCAGATCGCCGCCCAGCAGCACTCGACCTCGCGCCGCCAATTCGCCGCCGATCGCGTCGCCCAGGCTACCGATCGCCGCCAGCGCCCCCACGCCGAGGAACAGGCAGAGCAGCAACAGCCGCAGCCCCCGAAAGCGAACCGAAAGCTCCCGTCGGGCGAGCTTCCACGCCAGCGCCCAACCCCTCACGCGGCAATCCGGCCATCGGCGAGTTCGACCACCCGGTCACAGCGTCGGGCCAGTGCAGGGTCATGGGTGATCACGACCAGGGTCGCGCCGGTCGCGGCGCGCCGATCGAACAGCAGGTCCATTACGCGCGCGCCTGTCGCGCCGTCGAGATTGCCGGTCGGTTCGTCGGCGAAGACGATTTGGGGGCGTGGGCCGAGTGCACGCGCGATGGCCACCCGCTGCTGCTCGCCACCCGATAGCTGGGCGGGATAATGGTTCATCCGGTGCGCCAGCCCGACCGCCGCCAATTCCGCCTCCGCTCGCGCAAAGGCGTCGGTTTCCCCGGCCAGTTCCATCGGCACCGCGACATTCTCGCGCGCGGTCATTGTCGGAAGAAGGTGGAAGGCCTGGAGGACGATGCCGATCCGCCCGCGCCGGGCGATGGCCAGCCCGTCCTCGTCCAGCGTCCCGAAGTCGGTGCCCGCCACCTCGACACGCCCCGACGTCGCGCGTTCCAGCCCGGAGAGCACCGCCATCAGCGAGGACTTGCCCGACCCCGACGCGCCGAGCAGCGCCAGGCTCTCGCCATACGCTACCTCCAGGTCGATACCCTTCAGGATATCGACCGGCGCAGCCCCGCCAAGCGTCAGCCTTACATCCGTGGCCCGGATGACCATATTGCCTACGACCATAGTTGCGGGGATTCCACGCCAGAGATGATGAAGATGCCATATGTGGCCGGGGCCGCGCTTCTCCAAGTCGCCGCACTCCTGTCGGCCTGCAACAGCCGGAGCGACGAGCCGTTGCCCGCGACCAATGCCGCCACGCCCGCGCCTGCTACCGCGGGGTCCGACGTACCGGTATCGGGTCCGAAGCGCGTCGTGCTGGCTTTCGGGGACAGCCTCTATGCCGGTTACGGTCTTCAGCGCGGGCAGAGCCTGCCCGACGCGATCCAGGCGCGGCTGCGCGGCCAGGGTATCGATGCGACGGTGGTCAATGCCGGTGTATCCGGCGATACCAGTGCGGATGGGCGGCGGCGGCTCGCCTATACGCTCGACCGAATGAAGACCAAGCCCGACCTGGTGATGCTGGGTCTCGGCGGGAATGACGTGTTGCGCCAGGTCGATCCGGCCGAGACGCGCGCGAATATGGCGGCGATGCTGGATGAGCTGGAACGTCGCGACATTCCGGTGATCCTGACCGGCATGCTGGCGCCACCAAATCTTGGGCCTGATTTCGGGAACAGGTTCAATGTGATATGGCCGGATCTTGCGCGTGAACATAAAGCCGTGCTCGACCCGTTCATCCTTCAGGGCGTGCTGGGGCAGCGGCAGTTGATGTTGGGCGATGGCGTCCACCCCAATGCGATCGGAATCTCGCGCATCGCCGATCGGGTGGCGCCACTCGTGGCCAAGCAACTCGACGACTGACGTTGCAAAGGGTCAAAGCCCTTCGGCATGAACGGTGATCGCTTCGCACAGTCCGTGCGTCGCAAGGATCGCATCGGAGGCGGTGGGGCGGCCGTCCTTCACGGCCGTCAGGAAGTCGGCACACATCGCTTCGAACCCGCGCTGCCTGCCGACCGTCGTCCAGTCGCCCCGGCGCTGATGCTGCTCGGTCCCGTCCATCCGCCGCTCGTCCGCCATGTTGAGCACCGAATGGCGAAGGCCGTTGCCGTGCACGTCCAGCCGCTCTTCGTTCAGCCCGCTATTGCGGTGCATGGTTCCGATCGCGGTAAAGCCGTCGCCGGCGAGCATCAGCGCGACCGAAAGGAGTTGGCCCTGATCGACATGCGTCTCGATCGTCTGGCGCAGGACCGGGCTGGGCGCGAGGAACAGCAGCGTGTCGACGACATGGATGAAGTCGTCGAAGATCACTCGACGCAGTATATCCGGCTGTCGGTGGCGGTGCTTTTCCATGACGATCATATCGGCTTGCAAGGATTTCAGCGCGACATGGCCGGGGGCGAAACGACGATTGAAACCGATCGTTAGCAGCACCTTCTGCCGCTCGGCCAGCGCGACCAGTTGCTCGGCCTCGCCTAGCGTGTCGGCGAGCGGCTTGTCGACCAGGGTGGGGATGCGCCGGTCGAGCAGGGTCCGTACCAGCGCGGGATGCGCATCGGTCGCGGCGTGAACGAAGGCGGCATCGAAACTCTCGGTGCCAAGGGCTTCATCCAGGCCGGAATATAGCCCCGCCACGCGAAAACTGCGCCCGGCCTGCGCGAGTACCTGCGTGTTGCGGGTCGCCAGGTGCAACTCGACCCCCGGCATGGCGGACAGGACCGGCAGATAGGCCTTGTGCGCGATGTCGCCCAATCCTGTGACCAATATCCGCATGTCGCCTCCAAGTCCTTCAAACCACGCCTATCGCATGTCGGCGCGCTTGTCGTCTGCTGGCGGCGCAGTGGAGGCGCGGATCGCCAGTTGGGCGGGGGTGACGACCGGGCCGCTCGGCATGTCCTGCCCGGCCTGCTCGGCGATGATGAGTTCGACCGCACGAGCAGTGACGGCGGCGATCGGCTGGACCACGGCGGTCAGCGGGGGATGGACGAAGCGCACGATGGGCGTGTCGTCGAAACTGACCAGCGACAGGTCGCGCGGTACGCTCAACCCCCGTTCGCGAGCCAGTTCCAGCGTGGCCAGCGCCATCTGGTCGTTGCTGGCGATGATCGCGCTCGGGGCGATATCGCCGTCGAATAGCGCCGAGGCGGCGGCGCGGCCGGAGGCGAAGCTGAAATCGCCCTGCGCCAACAAGCCTTCGCACGGCAGCCCCGCCGCCGCCATGGAGCTGCGCCATCCCGCGATCCGCCAGCCGCTGAGTTCATACTCGTCGGGCCCGGCGATGAAGCCTATGCGTTCATGACCCAGCTCGATTAGATGATCGGTCGCCTGTCGCGCCGCGCCTTCGTCATCCAGCGACAGGGCAAAGCCCGTTCCGGGCTTGAGCGATCCGATCCGGGCAAAGCTGATCCCCTGCGCCTCCAGCAGGCCGGTGATCAGCGGGTTTTCGGAATGGGGCGGGGTCAGGATTACGCCATCGGGTTGCAGCGCGGCGATCGCGGCCAGCAGCTCGCGCTCGATATGGTCACTATGCGTGTCGACCAGTTCGACGATCAGACGATAGCCATGTTCGGCGCAGGTCAGCATGCCCCCCAGCATCATCTGGTCGACCCAGTCGGTGCCCTGCCGGTTGCGCCAGTCGGCGATAGTGCGCTCCCGGTCGTTGAGCGCGACGATCAGATAGGAGCGCGAGCCCCCCATGCGCTGTGCCGCGATCGAGGGCACATAGCCCAGCTTGGCGATCGACGCCTGGACCCGCTCCATCATTTCGGGGCGGACATTGGGCTCCCTGTTGATGACCCGGCTGACGGTCTGAAGCGAGACGCCCGCATCGGCGGCGACATGACGGATGGTGACGGACTGGCGGCGACGCGGCGGCATGGCTGGGGTCAGGCCGCCGTGCCGCAATGGCGCGCGACATAGTCCGGATGGGCGGGCAGGCCGCGCACCGTCGTCGCGATATTCTGGCGCAGCGTGGACAGCAGTCGCTCCAGTTCCTCGTCGGTCAGCCGCGCGGTGATCGGGTGATGAGCTTCCGGCATGATGCCCTGGCCCATCATGACCTGTACCCAGCTATTCTCGGCGAACAACTCGTCATTGCGGCGGAAGACGCGACCCGTCTCGCGGAACAGCGCGATCCTGTGCGCCAGGCTGTCGGGCACCTCCATATCGGCGCATTGTCGCCAGAAGGCGCTGTCGCGGCGTTCGTGGACCTTGTAATGCAGGATCAGGAAGTCCCGGATTTGCAGCATGTCGGTCATCTGCTGATCGTTGAACTCGGCCACGTCATGCGCGCTGATCGGGCCGCCGGGGAGCAGGCGGATCAGCCGCAGGATCGCGCGTTGGATCAGGTGGATGCTGGTCGATTCCAGCGGCTCCAGGAACCCGCCCGACAGGCCGACCGCGATGCAGTTGCGATGCCATTGCTTGCGCCGCGCACCGGTTTGGAAACGCAGCATGTTGGGCTCGGTCAGCACCTTGCCCTCGACGGTCGACAACAGCCTCTCACGCGCCGCGTCGTGATCGATATAGCGGCTGCAATAGACGATGCCGTTGCCCGCCCGATGTTGCAGCGGGATGCGCCATTGCCACCCGGCCTCATGCGCGATCGCGCGGGTATAAGGGACGGGCGGCCGCACGCTTTCGGTCTGCACCGCGACCGCGGCGTCGCAGGGCAGGTAATGGCTCCAGTCGTCGAACCCGACATGCAGCGCCCGCTCGATCAGCAGCGCGCGAAAGCCGGTGCAGTCGAGAAACAGGTCGCCCTCGACCCGCCGCCCGCCGTCGAGCACCAGCGCGGCGATGTCGCCGGTGTCGCCATCGAGGTCGACCTCGGCGATCCGCCCCTCGATCCGTACGGCATTATCTCCCTCGGCCATGCCGCGCAGGAAGCGGCCGTACAGCGTCGAGTCGAGCTGATAGGCATAGTTCATCCGCTCGTCGGGGAGATGCGCGAACCGGCCCTCGCGCGCGGCAATCAGTTCCAGGCAGTAATCTTCATAGGGCGCGTCATGCCCTCGGCTAAGGCCGTCCAGCCAGAAATGCTGGAACCCCGCCGCCCAGTGATCCTTGCCGGTCAGGCCGAAGGAATGGAAATAGCGATCCTCCGGACCTTTCCACCCATCGAACTGGATGCCCAGCTTGAAGGTCGCCTGGGTTGCGGCCATGAACTCGGCTTCGTTGATGCCGAGCAGACGGTTGAAGGTGATGATCGGCGGAATGGTCGACTCGCCAACGCCGATGGTGCCGATGGCGTCCGACTCCACCAGCGTCACGGTGACCGCGCGACCCAGGGTACGGGCCAGGGCGGCGGCGGCCATCCAACCGGCGGTGCCACCGCCTGCGATGACGATCCGGCGCGGCGTGCTCATCGGCTGAGCGCCCGCAGCAGGAAGGCACGGATGCGCCCCGCCAGGTCCGGAGTCATCGGGGCTAAAATTCCGCGCCCGCCCTTGGGGATATGGCCGACGACGCTCTCATCATTGGCGAAGACATAATGGTCGAACATCTCGCGCCAATGCGCCTTCTGGTCGGCGGGCAGGTCGCGGATCGTCATCATCGCGTGGTTCAGCGCCTCTTGCGGCTGGCCCATCCAGCGGGGCGCGTCGCGCCACCAGTAATTCACCAGCACGTTGAAATCTTCCGTCCCCTCGACATGGTGCCACCACAGCGCGGGGATGAAGACCGCGTCGCCCGCCGCCAGATCGGCGACCTGCGCCGTTTCCAGTGCCTCGGCGAAGCGCGGATGGCGATCGAAATCGGGGGCGTGGAAGTCGACCATGCTGACCGCGCGGCCCGCTGGCGTATTGTCGACGGGGCCGAGATAGAGGTTGCGGAACTGCTCACGCGGGAAGAGCGTAAAGCGGCGTCGACCGACCGCGCAGACCGCCAGATTGTGCGGCACGTCGTTATGCGCCGCAATCCGGCTGCGGGTGCCGATCCAGATGCTGGCCAGCAGCTCGCGCTCGCCCAGATCGATATGGTTGGCCTCGTGCAGCCCGTCGAAATATTGCTGCATGTCGATGGAGGCGAGATAGATGGACGGTGCCTCCGGCTTTCCGGAGAATTCGGCGATGCGGGCGAAGATCTCGGGGAGGCCCGCCTCCATCATGCGGAAATTCATCGCCATGGCGTCGTCGTAGAACAATCGCCCGCCGCTGCCGGGCACGCCGACCGAGACGGTAAAGGGCCGGTCGTGATGATGGTCGAGTAGATACGCCCGCGCCACCTCCGCCGACCGCCGCCCGGCCTGGACCAGCGGCCAGTCGGCAGCGAGTCCACGCACGACGAAGGGGCGGTCGGCGGCGCGCAACATCCGGTCGAGTTCAGCGGCGTTGGCGACCATCACCTCGGGCACCGGGGGAAGGGCGGTCAGCCGCCCCGGATCGGCATCAGCCACGTGCAGCCCGCCGGTTGCGCCGCGCGATCAGGCCGCTGAATTGGCTGAGCGAGGCCATCGCCATATAGATGGGCTCCAGATGGCCTGCCGCCTGAAGCTCGGCCAGGGCCGTACCGCTCAGCGAGGCCAGTCGTGCTTCGTTGATGATGTGATAGCCGACCAGCCGATTGTCCGACCGATCCTCCAGCGTCACCTCCAATGTGAAAGGCTCTAGAAGTTCGTGACGCTGCAGTGCGGCGAAGAAATCGCTGGCTTCGCGAAAGCCATGGTCGAGTTCACCGATCTGTTCGATCACTCGATCCAGATAGGGCGTGGGGCGGCCATGCTTGTCGAATATGCGGACGCCTTCGTCGCCGGTCGCGATGCGGGGGGATTCGACATCGATATGGACTTGCTTGGGACCGTCCTCATCGGGGCGGCCGCCGATCAGGAATGGCTGGATATCGATCGCCAGCGGTCGATAGCGCGCGTCCCAGCCGCCGTCTGCCAGATACAGATTCTCGCCATTCTCGAACCCGAACATCGCCAGTGCACTGAACCGGTCGCGGGTTTCGTTCAGACGGAACAGGATGGGATACTCCGCCTGGAGCGCGCGGAACTCGGCGGGTACGGCGATGCAGGCCATGCGGGCATCGCCCAGCGCAGTGTCGCGGCGCTCCTGGATGCGCAGGTCACGATGATCGTCGGGGGTAAGGGCTTCGTGGCGGGGCATCAGGCGCGTCTCTCGGAAATGGGGGCCTGTTCGGCGCGCAGGGCGTCGAGATAGGCGCGATTGGTCGGCAGGCTCGCCGCCAGGGCACGACCGCGCTGGTCGATCTGGCGAAGCTGGCTCGATAGATCGGGGCGAAGTGGCCGCGGCACGGGCGAGGGCAGGGGGGCGGGGAAACCCATACCCCGAAGGATGTAGCGATAGCTGGCCGCCGGGAACAGTTCATCCTGCATGGGCAGGTCGAAAGCGGACGGGCTGCGGTAACGCCACAGCGCGAGCATCTCCGCCAGGCGATCGGGCTGGGAGGCGGGATCGCGATGGGCGCGCCAATAGGGCTCGTCGCGATGGCTGAGGATATAGTGCAGCTTCAGGAAGTCGACGATCCGTTCCCAGCGATAGGTCGCCAGCGCATTGAAACGCCGCGCCTGGATCGGCATCAGACTGGAGACGGCGGGAAAGTCGTCCAGCAGCGCGTCGAGCGACAGTTCGATCATGACGATGGCCGACGCTTCCAGCGGCTCCATGAACCCCGCCGACTGGCCGATGGCGAGGCAATTGGCCGCCCAGGGCCTTGACCGATAGGCGGAGCGGAAGGTCAGCCGACGCGGGGCGGGGCTATCGACCGAAATCCGGCGGCAATATTCCGCCAACACGCCTTCGGCCTCGTCGTCGCTCAGGAACGCGGAGGCATAGACGCAGCCGATCCCGCGTCGCATCGGCAGGCCGATGTCCCAGATCCAGCCCGCGCTGTGCGCGGTCGCCACGGTCTGCGACGCGATGGGGCTGTTCGGGGGGACGGGCAATTGCACCGCGAGCGCCCGGTCGTTGAACAGGACGGAGGAGGCGTCGACCGTCTCCACGCCCAGCGTCTTGCCGATCAGCAGGGCGGCATGGCCGGTACAGTCGAGGAAGAGGTCGCCCGCGACGATCTCAGATCCGCGGACATGGACCGCCGTGATGCCGCCGTGCTCGCCGCGCTCGACCCCGGTAACGTGATCGCGGACATGCCGCACGCCCAGACGAGTGGTCGCGTGCCGGGTCAGCAGCGCGGCGAGCTTCGTCGCGTCGAGATGGTAGGCATAGTTCAGCGCCCCCGCATAATCGGGCATCCCACGCTGGCGCGGAGCAAGGTCCTCGGCACAAACCAGCGGCTGGGGGCAGGTGGCGAGGGCATAGGGGATATCGCGGGGCAGGTCGGCGGGGTCGGCATCGATCGGTGGCACGAAGGGATGGTAATAGCGATCATCGCTCGCGCCGGTCGCCCATCCGTCGAAGCGAGTCCCCTGTTTGAACGACCCGTCGCAGCCGAGCAGCAGCTCGGTCTCGGTGATGCCGATCCGCTCCAGCGTGCGGCGGATGGTCGGCCAGGTGCCTTCGCCGACCCCCAGGGTCGGGACGTCGGGGGACTCGATCAGCGTGACCGTCACCGACCCGGCGGTTGCGGCGGCGATGCGGGCGGCGGCCAGCCACCCTGCGGTGCCCCCGCCGACAATCACGATCCGGGTGATAGCTTTGTCCACCGCAGTCCCGATCCCCGGCCCGTCATCCAAGCCCGCAAATTGCCCATATGGTCCGTAAAAAAGCCAGCCTCTCCGTGGCGGAAAAGCTGGCTTTACCGTCGTCAGAAGGTGAAGCGCACGCCCGCTGAGTAGCGCGCATCCTGCTTCGTCACGAAGTTGACATTGCGATCCGAACGGAGGTGACCGCTGCGGTTCTCACCCAGGATGTTGATCCCCTCGGCAAAGATCGCGACGCTCTTGGTCACCGCATAGCTGGCGCTGGCGTCCAGCTGGCCATAGCTGTTGACATAGGCAGGGTTAATTCCGGCCCCGTTCAGATAGCCCCGGCGCCAGTTATAGGCCGCACGCGCCTGGATACCGAACTTGTCGTAGAACAGGACGGCATTGGCACTGTCCGACAGGCCGGTGATCGCGAACTGCGACACGCTGGCGGGCAGGCGGTTGTCGTAATTCCGGTTCCCGTTGACGATCGTGTAATTCAGGATCGTGCCGAAGCCGGTGTCCCAGAAGCTGTGCTGGATCGCGAACTCGAAGCCGTCGACCTTGGCGGTCTGATCGCTGTTAAACGGCGTCGTGACGACGAAATTGACCAGCGGATCATTGGGCTGCGCGACGATCGTGCCGTTGACCACGCCGCCGGGGAAGTTGGCGCCGATATAGTCGCGGATCTGCGCGAAGGTGGCATTGGCCCCCAGCGCGTTGATCGCCGCCTGATAGCGCGGGCCATTCTGGGTCACGCCGTTGAAGCTCGTGGTGGGCGAGGTCAGGCCGGGCACCGTCAGGTTGACCTGCGTATTGCCGATATAGTTCGACACGACCTTGTGGAAGAAGCCGACCGAGATGTAGCTGTCCGGCTTGTAATACCACTCCGCCGACAGATCGATGTTCTTCGACTTGTACGGAATGAGATTGGGGTTGCCGACGCGGCCCGTGCCGCCGCCGATGCGGAACAGCTGATCCAGGTTGCGGCCGCCCTGCAGGCTGCCATAATCGGCGCGGGTGATGGTGTGGCTGTACGACGCGCGCAGCTTGACGTTTTCCAGCGGCTGGAAATCGAAGTCGATCGAAGGCAACCAGTTCTGGTAGCGGCCCTTGAAGGTAGTAAATCCGCTGCCCGAGAACAGGATGTTGAACTCGTTCTGCGAATTCTGCCGTGCGCCGACTGGCGTCGGAACCAGCGCGGAGGCCGAGACGTCGGTATTCTCAAACCGCAAGCCTGCGATCAGGTGTGCGGGGCGCGCAAACAGGTCCATCTTGCCGTTGAACTGGAAGTAGGGCGCAACGGTCTTCTCGCGGATGCGCGAATCCGTCGTGTACGGGATCAGGCACTGGCCGTTGCCGCCGCAAATGCCATAGGCCTTGTCGAGCAGCGACACCATCGACGGCAGGTCGAAGCCATAGAAGGACTTCACGATCGCCGCATTGTTCGCGCCACCGATGCCGGAAAATTTGTCGGGCACGCTGATCTGCTGGAACAGATCGTCGGGGATCAGGGCGGCGGCGGCCGCACGCTGCGCCGCGCTGTCGCCGCCGGTGCCGCCCCAGGTGTCGTTCTGAAGCACGCTATAGGCCGAGCGGACCTTGTTGTCGGTATAGTCGAAACCCCAGTCCAGGCTGTCGAGGAAGCCCTGTTCATGGTCGTAATGGCCACGGAACTGGACCTGATTGATCTCGTCGCGGAAATAGGAATTGCGGAAGGCACTGCCCGTGGGGACGATGTTCGCGGCGTTCAGCGGGTCGATGCCGGGCTGCATCGCGAAGGAGATGACGGGCAGCTTGTTGTCGAAATTGATCGTCTGGCTCTGCACGCCGAAGATCGCGGTGCCGACCGAGTTGCTGTTGCCGTAGGGGTTATCGGGCTTGGACTCGGCGGTCGAGTGATGCGCGTCGATCGACAGGGTGACGCCGCCCGGCGCCTTCCAGGTCAGGTTGCCGCCCAGCGACTTGTTGATGCTGCGGGTCGAGGTCTGGGTCGCCGAATAGGCCAGGTCCTTGGCCTCGGCGGCGGTGAAGCGCTCGGTATAGAAGACCGGCCCGGCGATCGGGCCGTTGGTCCAGGCGCTCGACGTGTCGTTGTGGTTGTACCAGATGCCGACATTGTTGTCGCGGATGTCGAAGGTGTTCTGCGAATAGGTATAATCGACCGTCGCGGTCAGATCGTCGATCGGGCGGAATTGCAGGACGGCCTGGCCGTTGATGCGCTCGCGGCGGCCGTTGACGATGTTATAGCTGGCGTTCTGCGGCACCTGATACACGTCATTGGCACCGGGACGGTTGGTGATGTTGGCGTAGCGCGGATCGCCTTGCTGCGCCAGCGAGCCCCAATTGTTCTCCGATCCCAGATAGCCGTCGCGCCAGCCGACATTGGCCTGGTTCTGGCTGAAGTTGCGGCGCTGATAGGCGCCGGTGACCAGCACGCCGATCCGGTCGTCGGCAAAGGTGTCGGAGAAGATGCCCGACACTTCGGGCGTGATGTCCTTGCCGCCATTTTGCGACGTGTCGATCACCCCGCGTGCCGAGATCGAACCGCGCAGGCCCGACTTGTCGAGCGGACGCGGCGTGCGGATGTTGATGGTCGAGCCGATACCGCCCGAGGCGACCGTCGCGCGGCCGGACTTGTAGACCTCCAGCGCGGCGACGCCTTCGGAGGCGAGGTTGGCGAAGTCGAACGAGCGCGAGCCCGGCGCGCTGTTGCCGTCGCCGATGGTCGAGGTCGGCATCTGCCGCCCGTTGAGCGTGACGAGATTATATTCCGGCCCGAAGCCGCGCACCGTCACGAACTGGCCTTCGCCGTTCGAGCGGTCGATCGACACGCCGGTGATGCGCTGGAGCGACTCGGCGAGGTTGGTGTCGGGGAACTTGCCCATCTCTTCGGCACTGATCGCGTCGACCACGCCCTGTGCATTGCGCTTGATATCGATCGACTGGCGAAGCGAGGCGCGGATGCCGGTGACGACGATATCGCCATCGCCCTGAGCGGGGTCCGTCGGGCCGGTCGTCGGCGCTTGCGGATCGGTCTGCGCGGGACCCGGATTGCCCATCGTCGCGGCGGCGTCCTGCGCCAGCGCGGCGGCGGGCAGGGTCAGAGCGACGGTGGAAACGCCAATAGCGAAATTGGATAGCAGGCGAGCACGAACGCTACGCATGGAAAACCTCCCCTCATGAAACCGACGCGGTTCTCCGCGCTCTTGAGAACGTTCACTCCGCCAAAGCCGAAAGACTGTCAAGGGTGTCCGCCGTTGATTTTACAGGATTGTGAACGTTCTCTGGACAGGCGTGCAACAATGCAACACAAGGCCGCAAAAGGTGTGTTCGGGAGAGGATGATGGTGACGAAGGGCAAGATGGCAGGCGGTCTGACGATGATTGCGCTGATCGCGGCGGGCACCGGAGCATCGGCGCAGACGCAGCAGCGCTCGCCGGAAAAGGCAGTACGCAACGGCATTGCCGACGCGAGCGCCCGCGCAGACCGGATTGTTGCGAAGATGACCCGCGAGGAAAAGATCCTGCTGGTCCACGGCCTGTTCCCGACCATGGCGGCGGGCAAGTCGAAGGAGGAACTGATTCCCTCTGCCGGACATATCGACGGCATTCCCCGGCTGGGCGTGCCGGTGGTGCGCGAGAGCGACGCCTCGCTGGGCGTGGCCAACCAGGTCGAGCAGCGGGTCGGTGACGTCGCCACCGCACTGCCCTCGGGCCTTGCGACCGCCGCCAGCTTCGACCCCGCCATCGCGCGCGCGGGCGGTGCGATGATCGGAGCGGAGGCACGCGACAAACGGTTCAACGTGCTGCTGGCGGGCGGCGTCAACCTGACCCGCGATCCGTGGAACGGGCGCAACTTCGAATATCTGGGCGAGGACCCGTTGCTGGCCGGAACGCTGGGCGGCGCGCATATCGCGGGCGTGCAGTCGAACCGCATCGTATCCACGATCAAGCATTATGTGCTCAACGCGCAGGAAACCGGCCGCAATATCCTGGACGCCCGGATCGGCGAGGCGGCGCTGCGTATGAGCGACCTGCTCGCTTTCCAGATTGCGATCGAGCAGGGTCGGCCCGGCTCGGTCATGTGCGCCTATAACAAGATCAACGGCGACTGGGCGTGCGAGAACCGGCATCTGCTCACCGACGTGTTGAAGCGCGACTGGGGCTATCATGGTTGGGTCATGAGCGACTGGGGCGCGGTGCATTCGACCGTGAAGGCCGCCAATGCCGGGCTGGATCAGGAGTCCGGGCAGGAGCTCGACAAGGCCATCTATTTTGCCGAACCGCTTGCCGAGGCGGTGGCCAAGGGCGAAGTGCCGGAGGCCCGGCTGAACGACATGGTCGCGCGCTATCTGACCGGACTGATCGAGACCGGGGCCTATGACGCCCCGATGCCCGCCCAGGCGGTGACGCCCGACTATGCCGCCCATGCCGAGGTTGCGCAGCGCGCGGCAGAGGCGGGGATCGTCCTGTTGAAGAATGACGGCAATCTCCTGCCCATCGCGCGCACTGCCAGGCGGATCGTGGTGATCGGCGGCAATGCCGATGTCGGTGTGCTGTCGGGCGGCGGATCGTCGCAGGTCCGCTCGGTCGGTGGTGCGCCGGTCGAGATCCCGCTGGCGTATGGCGGCTCGTCCTCGTTCGCGCGGATCACCTATCACGCCTCGTCGCCGCTCAACGCTTTGCGCAAGGCGCTGCCCGGTGTCGAGATCGAGTGGCAGGACGGGCGCAACCTGAACGCGACCGTCGCGGCGGCGAAGAAGGCGGACATGGCCATCTTCTTTGCGACCCAATGGACGACCGAGGCGGACGACGTGCCCGACCTGCGCCTGCCGAACCAGCAGGACGCGCTGATCGCCGCGATCGCGGCCGTCCAGCCGCACACCGTGGCGGTGATGGAAACGGGCGGCCCGGTGCTGATGCCCTGGATCGCCAAGGTCCCCGCCGTGGTTCAGGCCTGGTATCCGGGCCAGCGCGGGGGCGAGGCGCTGGCCGCGATCCTGACAGGCCAGGTCGACCCCTCGGGCCGCTTGCCGATCACCTTCCCCGCCGATGCCTCGCAACCGCCGCGCCCACGTCCGGTCGGGCTCGACAAGCTGAGCGAGGTTGAAGCTGCGGCGGCCGCCAATCCTGCGGCGACGCCGGCCCCGACGCTCCAGAGCTTCCCGGTCGATTATGTCGAGGGTGCCGATGTCGGCTATCGCTGGTATGAGAAAAAGGGGCTGAAGCCGCTTTTCCCCTTCGGTCACGGGCTCAGCTATACCAGCTTTGCGTATCGCAATCCCGTCATCACCGGCGGCAAGACGGTCCGCGTCACCGTCGATATTGTGAACACCGGCCAGCGCGCTGGGTCGGACGTGCCCCAAATCTATGTGACGCGTGACGGCAGCGGCGATCCGATGCGGTTGGCCGCGTTCCAGCGCGTGACGCTGAAGCCCGGTGAAACGCGCCGTATCACCCTGGTTGCCGAGCCGCGCCTGCTGGCGGATTACGACACCACGCTTCCCGGCTGGCGGATTCGGGGCGGTACGTATCGTGTCGCGGTCGCGCATGACGCGACCGACCGGGCGATGGTCGCCACCACCCGGATCGATGCGCAGACGATGAAGCCGTAAGGAAGCTGTCACGGCCGTTGCCCTTGGTGTACGATCGGGGGCAAGGGTGGGCGATGGCCCCGTCCTCCGATCGCATCCATCCGCGCCAGCGTCCACCCTTGGGGCTTTATGCGCTGGCCAATATAGGCGGGGTGGCGGCGTATCTGCCGCTGCTGACCCTGTTGGTGCCGATGAAGGTCGAGGCGGTGAGCCCCGATGGCCGGATCGCCTTGCTCTCGCTGGTCGCGGTCCTGGGCGCGGCGACGGCGAGCCTGGCGAACATCCTGTTCGGCTGGCTGAGCGATCGGTCCCGGCGGGCGGGGCGTGGTCGGCGGGGCTGGATGGCGATCGGCTTGGCGGGGGTGGCGGCCAGCTATGCCGCCATCGGCATGGCGACGACGCCCGTGATGCTTGTCGCGGCGATCCTGTTCTTCCAGTTCGCGGTCAACGCGCTGCTCGCGCCGCTGATGGCGATCATGGCGGAGGAGATACCCGATGCGAAGCGCGGGCTGACGGGCGGCCTGATCGCGCTCGGCAATCCGGCAGCCTCCGCCCTCTCGACCTGGCTGGTGGGCGCGCCGCTACTGGGTGAGCAGGGGCGGCTGGCGGTCGTAATGATCGTCGTCATGCTCTGTGCCCTGCCGTTGCTGCTGGTCGGAGCAGGGGGCGCCATGCCGGGCGAGCGTGTCGCGGCAATAGGGGCGCGCCCGCCGAGGCGGGATTTTGTCATTGCGGGCTTGGCGCGGCTGTGCATCCAGGTCGCGGCGGTGGTGACCCAGGTCTATCTACTCTATTATTTCGAGACGATCGTACCGGCCGCCGACTATGCCGATCTGCCCCGCTGGGTCGGACAGGTCTTCACCTTTGCCTTCGTCCTGCCCTTGCCGATCGCCTTGCTGCTGGGGCGGCTGGCGGATCGAATGGAGCGACGCCGGTACATCCTGTCGATGGCGGCGCTGGTCGCGGCGCTGGGTTTGCTGGCCATGGCTGCGGCGGACAGCCGACAGGCCGCCGCCGCAGCGTTCATCCTCTACACGGCCGGATCGTCCGTCTTCATCGCGCTGCACGTCGGGTTGAGCTTCCAGCTTCTGCCCGATCCCCGGCATCGGGGGCGCGACCTGGGCCTGTTCAACCTGACCAACACCCTGCCGACGATCATCGGCGCAGGCCTGACCTGGATGTTCGCCACGCCGCACGACTTCGACGTAGTGCTGCTGGTGCTCGCGCTGATCACCTTGGCGGGCGGCCTCGCCATCCTGGGCGTCCGGGCGTGGCGATAGAATTATTGTCGGAGCAATACCCGCTCAAGCTCGACGGAGCGGTCCGTTGCCGACCGGCTCGCCGAAATCGGGCGAGCCGTCCGCGCGGTAACCGAAATACTGCATCCGCGTATCCCGATTGGGGTCGAACAGCGGGTCGCCCTTGATCTCCAGATAGTCGCGCGCGTGATAGACCAGCACGTCGCGCCCGCGCTCGTCGACCGTGAAGCTGTTATGCCCCGGTCCGTAGACCTTGTGCGCGGCCGAGGTCCTGAAGACCGGCACCGGCGACTTGGACCAGTTGGCCGCGTTCATCAGGTCGGCATCGGCGTTGCAGGTCAGCATCCCCATGCAATAGCGGGCATCGGTCGCGCTGGCCGAATAGGTCATGAACAGCTTGCCGTTGCGGGCAAGCAGGGCGGGCGCCTCGTTGACCTTGAAGCCCTGGATCTCCCAGTCCAGTGTCGGCACCGACAGTCGCACCGGCTTGGCGGCCAGGGTCAGCGCGGTCTTGAGCGGGGCGAGATAGAGGTTGGAATTGGTCGCGATGCCCGGCTCGCTCTGCGCCCAGGCCAGATAACGTTGGCCCTTGTGGACGAAGCTGGTCGAGTCCAGGGTGAAGCTGTCCCATTCGGTCTGCAACTGTCCCAGCACCGACCAGTTGCCGGTCATCGGGTCGGGGCCGTCGCATATGACCGAGAAGGTGCGGATGCGGAACACATCCTCGCCGCCGCCGCTCGGCCCCGCCGCGAAATACATGGTCCAGCGGCCGTCGATCAGATGCATCTCGGGGGCCCAGATGAAGCCCGACATCGGCCCGCTCGGCAGATGCCGCCACAACACCCTTTCGGTCGCAGTGGTCAGACCCGCCAGAGTCTTCGAGCGGCGCAGGACCAGCCGGTCATATTCGGGCACCGATCCGGTCATGTAATACCACCCATCGGTGTGGCGGAAGACCTGCGCATCGGCGCGCTGACGTACCACCGGATTGACGATGGTCGGCGTACCCGCCGCCTGGACGATCGAGGGTACGGCCATGGCGGTGGTCGCACCAGCCATGAAGGAACGTCGGGTCAGCATGGTCCATCCTCCGCCTGTCGGCCGCGTCGTCCCGAAAGGGATCGTCTCGGTCCTTGTTGTTCGAATCGCCACGGGGCACATCGAAGCCACAGCCCTAACCCAAAACTCCGACATTACAAATGCGTGGATTTGAAGATCTTGGGCATCCATTGGCGCGGGGCGACGTTGACGCGCCATGTCTTCTTCCGATCCGGGTCGCTACCCCTTTCGCCCCATCATCGACCGCCCCGCCTATGACTGGCCCGAGGGGCGCAGGGTCGCGATCTATCTGGGCGTCAATCATGAGGTCTTCGATTTCGGCGGCGGCCTCGGCGCCGAACTCGCGCCGTCGCAGAACCAGCCGGACGTAATGAACTATGCCTGGCGCGATTATGGCAATCGCGTCGGCGCATGGCGGCTGTTCGAACTGTTCGACCGGCTGGAACTGAAGACCACGGCGCTGCTGAACGCGGATGTGCTGGATCGCTGTCTCGGACTGGCCGAGGCGTGTCGCGACCGGGGCGACGAGATCGCCGCGCATGGCGGCAGCAATGCGAAGGCGCAGGGCAAGCTGGGTCAGCAGGAGGAACGCCGCCTGATCGCCGATGTGACCGACAAACTGGCCGCGCTCGGCACGCGACCCACGGGCTGGCTTGGGCCATGGATTTCGGAGAGCAAGTCGACGCCCGATCTGTTGAAAGCGGCTGGCTATCGCTACGTGCTGGACTGGGCGCATGACGACCAGCCGACCCGGTTGGCGACCGAGCATGGCGAACTGCTGTCCATCCCCTATTCGCAGGAAATCAACGACCTGCCCGCGGTTATCCAGCGCAAGCAGGAGGCGGATGTCTTTGCCGCGATGATCCGCGATGCCGTCGCGCAATTGCTGTCCGAGGCTGATCGCCGTCCCTCGGTCCTCGGGATCGCGCTGCACCCCTATATCATGGGGCAGGCCCACCGCGTCCCGCCGCTTGCCCGCGTGTTGACGGCCCTCCGCGAGGCCGACGATCCCCGGATATGGTGGACGACCGCCGGAGCGATCGCCGACCATGTCGAGGCGAACGGGCTCGCCGCCTAGCGTCCCGACGCCAAGAAGCGGTCCGCCGTGCGCAGCGACAGGGCCATGATCGTCAGCGCAGGGTTCGCCGCCAGCGCGCTGGGGAAGACCGAATTGTCGCAAATCCACAGATTGGCGATGTCGAAGCTGCGCCCGTCCGCGTCGACCACGGCTTCGTCGCCATTGTCGCCCATGCGGCAGGTGCCGATGGTATGCGCCGAGCGATCGACGGCAAAGATGTCCTGCGCGCCCGCCGCTTCCCAGATGGCGGTCATGACGCGGCGGGAATGCTGGTCGATGGCGCATTCATTGGCATGATAGCTGAAGTCGATCCGCGCCTTGCGATGGCCGAACGCGTCGGTTTCGTCCGACAGGGTCAGGCGGTTGTCGGGATGCGGCAGGCAATCGCCATTGATGCCGATCCCCGCCATGCGGTTGTAATTTCGCAGGATCGACTGAAGCCGCGTCCCCCACATGCCCGCCCCGCGCGCCAGTCCGGTGGCGAGGTTGACCGGCAGCACGCCGAGGCTTTGCATCAGATAGCCCCCGACGCAATCGGCATCGGCGGGGCGCATCATGTCTTCGCTGATCAGCGAGGAGGGATAGCCCCGGTTCATCCGCATCTCGTCATCGAAGCGTCCCCAGACCTGGGTCGCGACATGCGCCATGAAGTTGCGGCCGACCTGTCCGCTGGAATTGGCGAGACCCAGGTTCAGCAGCAGGCGCGGACTCTCGACCCCGCCTGCGCACAGGAAGACGGCGCGGCAGCGCTGACGATGCTCCTGACCGCCCTGATGATAGACGACCCCGTCGATCAGCCCTTGCTGGTCGAACTCGAAGGACAGCACGCGCGCTTCGGAACGGATCTCGGCTCCATGCGCGACGGCCATGGGCAGATAGCTGGTGTCCATGCTGGTCTTGGCTGCATTGCGGCAGCCTTGGTGACAGGTACCGCAATTGACGCAGGCCTGACGCTGTCCCCAATGCGGCTGTTCGCGGTCGCGCGAGACAAGCGCGGCCGGAGCGTCCGTCGCCGTGATGCCCAGCGCCTCGCACCCCCGCGCCATCACGTCGGCGGAGGCATTGCGGGGGACCGGCGGATAGGCATAGCGGCGGCTGTCGTCCCAGGGGTAACGGGCGGGGCCGGAAACCCCGGTGAACCCCTCCACCTCTTCGACATAGGCGATCAGTTCGGCATGGGGGACGGGCCAGTCCGCGCCTTGCCCCGTCATGGTCTTCAGTTGCAGATCGCGCGGATCGGGGCGCGGGCAAAAGGCACCCCAGTGAAGTGTCGAACCGCCGACGCCCATGCCCGAATTGTTGGAGCCGAAGGCGGTCGGGTCGTTGCCGCCGCTCAGTCGCTCTTCCATCCAATAGATATCGGCGGCGAGTTCGTCCGCGACATGCTCGCTCGGGGTGAAGGACCGGCCCGCCTCCAGCGCGACAACCGACAGCCCGGCCTCGGCCAGCCGTGCCGTCAGCGGCGCACCACCCGCACCGGTGCCGATGACGACGGCATCGACCGTCTCGGTCTTGGCATAGGGGGCGCGGCTCATGCGATCTTCTCCTCTACCGACTGCCAGGCCTCGACGTCGTTTGCCCCGGTTCGGCGATAGCCCTGTTTGCGCGGACCATCGCCGCCGACCGCAAAGCCGTCATAACCGATCGCCGCCATCGTGGAGGGAAGGGCGGCCCATTGGCGCACGACCTCCGCGCGGACGTCCTGGAACCATAGGGCCATCTGGCGGGGCGAGAACGGTCCCGTGCTTGCGACCCCATCATCGCCATTGGCGATCCGGTCCAGCCATTCGGCCTGGGTGCCGTGGTCCAGCGCGGCGAAACCGCCGGTGAGCGTGTCGAGCGTCTGCAAACCTTGCCGCCAGGCCTCCGGATCGGGCGGCAGATCGGCGAAGCGCCAACCGTCCCCCGACCCCAGCGTGATCGTCGCCTCGACCCGCCGGGCAAGATCATGTGCGGAGACATCCTCCGGCAGGATTTGGGCGATCAGGGCCCGGACCGTTGCCCGCTCGGTGTCCGACCATGGAAGCCCGGCGTCGGAGACTGGTCGCGTCCGTTCCAGCATGGCGGCGCGGGCACGGCGGCTGACCCGGTCGGAACTTAGGATGTCGACGAACCCGCTCGGCAGGACCGATGGGGCCAGCGATGCGGCATGGTCCAGAAGCAGCCGGGCCAGCGCTTCGGGCTTTTCATAGGGGATCATGTGGGCAGCACCGTCGACGACGCGAATATCGGCGTGACGGTAATGCGGAGCGTTCAGCCTGCGTTGTGCATCCTCGTTCAGATCGCCATCCTCCGAGCCCGCGACGATGAGGGCAGGAACAGAGATTTGGCCGACCTGACCACTCCAATCCTCCAGACTGCCCCGCTCCAGCCAGCCGAGCCAGGCTTCACGACTTGAGCGCCGTACGTCCGCCACCGCCCGGTCATGCAGTTCGGGCGGCAGAGCCGAGGCGGTGTTGGCCACCACGAACGTCTCGGCGTCGTCCTGTCCGATCGATCCACCGTCGACCCAGCCGATCATTTGCGTGCGCCGCTCCTCGTCCATCGGCTCGAGAGAGGGCGGTGAAGCGGCGACCAGCACGACGCCGACGACCCCGGCCAGCCCGATCTCGCCCGCCGCCGCGCGGGCCGCGACGATGGTGGCGATCTTGCCGCCCATGCTGTGGCCGACCAGGATACAGGCGGTCAGGCGATGGCGGCGGATCGTGTCGGCCAGGTCGTCGGCCATCGCGGCGACATCGGCATAGCCTTCCTCGACCCGCTCTCCAAAGCCCGGCAGGTCTAGTGCGATGCAGGGTGCGCCGTTGAGATGGCGGCACACCAGCTCCCATTCCCGGTGGCTGGAACCCAAAGCGTGGAGAAAGACGAAGGTGGGTTGACTCATGCGGCCGGGTTCCTCGAAAGCCCATGCTGGACGCCGCACGGCACGGTCCGTTCCGGACAAATGCCTCTCAATTAAAATTAATTTGGATCACAGGCGATAATTCTTGCGGGTCGCGCGATGCCGCAAAATTCATGGAACCGTGCGCGGCGGCAAGCGCTTGGCCTCGGTCCTTATCCATGATCGGAGTAAAGTCGTGGCCGATACCGACCAGGCGCAGCCGCAGTACAAGATCGAATATCGTGAAATCCAGCCCTTCGGCACGCTGAAGGATTTGCCGCTGGGGCTGTCCGACAATGCCCGCAAGCAAAGCGTGTCGATCCTGAACCAGGTTCTTGCAGACACAATGATGCTGCGCGATCTTTACAAGAAGCATCATTGGCAGATGTCGGGCGCGACCTTCTATCAGCTGCATCTGCTGCTCGACACCCATTACGAAAAGCAGGCCGAACTGGTCGACATGGTGGCCGAGCGTATCCAGGCGCTGGGCGGCATCAGCATCGCGGTACCGCATGACGTTGCCGAGATGACCCGTATCCCTCGTCCGCCACGAGGCCGTGAAGACGTGCCGACGATGCTTGCCCGCCTGCTGGACGCCCATCGCATCGTGCTGGAACAGGCGCATGAGGGCGCCAAGACCGCCGACGAGTCCGGCGATGACGGCACCAACGACCTGTTGGTCAGCGACATCATCCGCTCCAACGAGCCGCAGGTCTGGTTCATCGGTGAACATCTGGCGGCGACCGCGCTCCAGCGCGCCGACTGACCCCGAGAAAGCAGGAAAGGCAAGAGGCGATGGCGGATCGTGATCTGGCGAAGGGCATCGCCTCTGGCGAGGTACAGGAAGGGCATATCGTCGCCGGTGTGCTGGACGGGCAGGATGTCGTGCTCGTCCGGCACAAGGGGCGGGTCTGCGCGCTGTCTGGCCAGTGTACGCATCTGAAGGCGCCCTTGGCCGATGGGATCGTCGCCGACGGTACGCTGCGCTGCCCTTGGCATCATGCCCGGTTCGATATCGAGACCGGCGAGGCCGTGGGTGCACCCGCCTTCGCACCGTTGGAGCGGTTCGAAGTCGTCGAGAATGACGGCCAGTTGCGGATCACTGGCTCTGCCGAGCCTGGCCCAGCGCCCGAGGCGGCGGATACCGCAGGACTGGGCCGCATCGTCATTATCGGAGCAGGCGCAGCCGGTCATGCCTGTGCCGAGATGCTGGCGCGTCACGGCGCGGGCGAGGCGGTAACGGTCATCAATGAAGAGGGCGACGCGCCCTATGATCGCACCTTCTGTTCGAAACAGTATCTGGCGGGGAAGGCGGATCGAAAGGAAGCCGCCTTGCCGGCGCTGGACGGGGTGGCCGTCCGGTCCGGCATCGCAGCGTCGCGCATCAATCGCGAAGCAAAGATCATCGTCCTGAAAGATGGCGACGTCATACCCTATGACCGGCTGGTTCTCGCAACCGGCGCGGCGGCGGTTGCTCCCGACTTTTATGGTTCGGATCGTAAGGACGTTTTCGGCCTACGGATTTTGGCGGATGCCGACCGGCTGATCGCTGCGGCGGGGCAAGCGAAGCGCGCCCTCGTGGTCGGGTCGAGCTATATCGGCCTGGAGGTCGCGGCTTCGTTGATCGCACGGGGGCTGGCAGTGGCGGTCATATCCGATGATGCACTGCCGTTGGAGAAGACGGCCGGGCCCGAAGTCGGCGCGATGATCCGCAATCTGCACGAATTCAAGGGCGTCACCTTCCACCTGAACCGCCGCATCGCGCGCTGGGACGGCCATGTCGCCATGCTCGATGACGGGTCCGAAGTGATGGGAGACATGGTCGTTGCCGGGATCGGCGTACGGCCACGGGTGAACCTGGCGGAAGCAGCTGGACTCGATCTAGCGGACAAGGCCGATGGCGGCGGCGTGAAGGTCGATGCTCAGCTGCGGACGTCCGATCCTGCCATTCACGCGATCGGCGATATCGCCAATGCACCGGATCCTCGTCTCGGTCATCCCATCCGGGTCGAGCATTGGGTGGTGGCGCAGCGCATGGGGCAATGGCTTGCCCGATATTTCATGGGACAGGCGAGCGGAGACTATCGCGAGGTGCCGTTCTTCTGGTCGGGCCACTACGACCTCAGCCTGCGCTATGTCGGCCATGTCGCATCATCCGAAGATCGGACCATCGATGGCGATGTTCCGGCCAAGGACTTCGCAGTGTCGTTTGCCGAAGACGGCCGCGAACAGGCAATTCTGACGGCGGGGCGCGACGAACTGGCGCTGCAAAAGGAATTGGAATGGGAGAAGGACGGCGGCTCACAGGCTGGAGACAAGATGCCACTGGGGTGAATAATCGGTCATCATGAGTCGCCGAGCTTGATTTGGGGGCGAGCTCGACGATCTTGCGGGGCACAAGACAGGAGTGCCCCGATGAACGCCGAAGAACGCACGCTGCTGACCCGCTTTTTGGATGAATTGTCCGCCGCGCGCACGAGCGCGAAGGACCCCGAAGCAGATGCTATGATCGCCCGGACGCTGTCCTCCAATCCGGACGCGGCCTATCTGCTGGTCCAGCACGCCATCGTTGCCGACCAGTCGCTGCACGCGGCACAGCAGCGCATCGCCGAGCTGGAGCGCCAGCAACAGGCGCCCCCCGCACCGGCAAGCAGCGGCTTCCTGCCGCAGGGCGCTGGCGGCCCCTGGGGTACGCATCCGCAGGACAGCTATTCGCCACCTCCGCCCGAGGCCCGGCCCGGCGTCTTCTCCGGCGGTGGCGGGCTGGGCAGCTTCCTGCGCAGCGCGGGCACAACGGCGGCGGGTGTCGTCGGTGGTGAGATGCTGTTCTCAGGCCTGTCGGACATGTTCGGCCATCGCGGCGGCGGTGGCGGCATGTTTGGCGGTGGCGGTCAGGGTTTTATGGGGCAACCGGAGAATGTCACCATCAACAACTTCAACGATGACGATGGCGGCCGTTTCGACGACAGCGCTTCCGACTTCGACAATTCCGACGATTATTAGGCAATGATCGGCTGGGCGGCGTCCCCTTCTTCGGGGGCCGCCCGGCGTCCCGCAGACGACGCCCCGATGGCGGCCAGACTTGCCGCCAACTCCTCGCTCCGGAACGGCTTGGTCAGCCGCGCGATCTCGACGTCCAGCCCCTCCGCCTCGGCATAGCCCGATACGATAAGCGAACGAAGTCCGGCCAACTTGTCCTGCAACTCGCGCGCGAGCTGCGCGCCGCTCATACCCGGCATGAGGTGATCGGTGACGAGCAGGTCGGGGCGCAGCCCGGCCTGGACCAGTTCCAGCGCCTGTTCGCCGGACGATGCCTCGACCACGCCGTAACCCAGATCGGCCAGCATGTCGGCGGTGCTCATCCGTACCAGATCCTCGTCGTCCACCAGCAGGACCGTGCCGATGCCATCGGCCCTTGCCGAGGCGGGGACCACGGGCGCAGTCGTCGCCGTCTCGACACTGCTGAGCGGCAGCCAGAGCGTGATCGACGTTCCATGCCCCAGCGCACTCGAAATCGTCAGTCCACCGCCAAGCTGCGCGGCCAGGCCATGGACCATGGACAGGCCCAGGCCCGTCCCCTTGCCGACGCCCTTGGTCGAGAAAAAGGGCTCGATCGCGCGCACGCGAGTCTCCTCGTCCATGCCCATGCCGGTATCGCCGACACTCAGGCAGATATAATCACCTGCCGGCACGTCGGTCGTCTGCTGCCCGTCGACCTCGCAGCGATGGACCTTGACCGACAGCGTGCCGCCGCTCGGCATCGCATCGCGCGCGTTGACCGCCAGGTTGAGCAACGCCATTTCGAGCTGGTTGGCATCGGCATTGGCCGGAGGAAGGAGGTCGGCGATCTCCACCTTCAGCGTGATGGTCGGGCCGACCGTGGATTCGATCAGATCGGCCATGCTGTCGACCAGCTTACCCAGATCGACGGCGGTTGGCTGGAGCGGCTGGCGGCGGGCAAAGGCGAGCAGGCGTTGGACAAGCGTCTTGGCCCGTTCGGCCGATTGCAGCGCCCCGTCGATCAGCCGTTGTTCGCGCGCCGTGCCGGACCCTCTGCGCGTCAGCATGTCGAGCGAGCCGATGATCGGTGTCAGCAGGTTGTTGAAGTCGTGCGCGACGCCGCCCGTCAGGCTGCCCATGGCCTCGACCTTCTGGCTTTGTCGCAGGGCATCCTGCGCCGCCTCCAGTTCGGCCGCGGCCTCCAGCCGCTCGGAAATGTCGGTGGCCTGGTGAAAGGCCGCGATCACCCGGCCCGCGCTATCGCGAAGCGGCGTGTAGGTGATTTCCCAGTTCGGCTTGGCAAGCTCAGGGCTGCCAAAGGCTTCGACGACGGTGAAATGCTCGCCGGTCAGCGCCCGGGTCATCAGCGCCCGAATGGTATCCCGCTGGTCCGGCACGAACTGATCGGGAAACACGTCGCCGATCTTGGTGTCGAAACCGAAGACCCGGCGGAATTCCTGATTATGCGCCTTGTTGAAGGCGATCAGCCGATAGTCGGTGTCGAAGGCGCAGATGGGCGAAGCGATCGCCTCGACGATCTCATGATAGCGGCGGATTTCGACGGTGCGCTCGACGACCTGCTGCTCCAACGTGTCCTTCAACTCGCGCAGGGCCATCTCGGCGCGGGCTCGCTCGATCGCGACCTTGACCCGTTCGCCGACATTCTGGATCAGCGCTTCTTCCTCGGGGCTCCAGGTGCGCGGCGTGGCGCTCTGGACCGCGAGCAGGCCGACCCATTCGGTTTCCTCGAACAGCACGACATCGACGAATGCGCCGACCTCGCGCGCCTGAAGCCCCGAACGCGCGCCGTCGCTCAGGCGGTCGTCGGCGCCGACATTGGTGACCACCACCGGCGCGCCGCCACGATAAGCGGCCAGCAGGTCCGGCCCGAAACTGACCAGCGAATGGCGGCCGACGATCGAGGATACGCCGCGCGCATAATCGCGCTCGACGGTCATCCAACCCTTGCTCGTGATCTCGGCATAGAAGACGCGGCTGGCCGACAGTTCCTCGCCCAACCGTTCCGCCGCCAGCGCCATGATTGCGGTGGGCGTCTCCAGCGCCCGCATATGATCGGCCAGGGTCAGCAGGAACGCCGCGCGCCGCTCCGCCAGAACCCGCTGCGTCGTATCGGCCAGCAGGCACAGGACGCCGACCGGCTTGCCCTGCGCATCGACGATGGGCGACGTATCGAAATTGGCCCAGGCCTGCGTTTCCTGCCCATTCCGGTAGAGGGTCGCGGGCAGGTCCGGGAAGTGCAGCGTTTTGCCGCCGAGACCGGCGGTCATGATGACGTCGTTAAAGGCGGCAAATTGAGGCCAGCCGTCATGGACCGTTTTGCCCAGTAATCCCGGATGGCCGTCCCCGACAAAGCGGGCATAGGCGTCGTTGTACAGCATCACCCCGTCCTCGCCCCAGAACAGCAGGTACGGCACGGCCGAGCGCAGCACCAAGGCGAGCGTCATCGTCAACGAGATCGGCCAGCTTTCGACCGGGCCGAGCGCCGTGGCGGACCAGTCCAGTCGCGCGATCCGATCGGCACAATCGCCACTGCCGATGAGAGAGGGGGGCATTTCCACGCCGCTACTGATGGCAGCGACGCCCTCGCCATGCGGCACGCTGGAGGAAGGGGAGGGGGCGGTCACCGGTGCACGATACTCGATAAAGCCGAAAGCGCGAAACAATCATTGATCGACGCTAGAGTCAGACGGTGCTCCGCTGATGACAACAGCACCGCCCGCAAAAAAAAGGCCCCGGTTTTCACCGGGGCCTCTGTCCGATCGCGAGGGATGAACGATCGAAAGCTTAGAAGGTGCCGCGCAGACCGATCAGGAACTGGCGACCCGGCTTGTACTGGGTGAACGTCGCGTTCTCGAACTGGAAGTAGGAGCGCAGCGTCGCGTTGGTGAAGTTGGCGACGTTGACGGTCAGCTGCGGCGCCCCCGGAATACCGAAGATTTTGTCGAGGTCGAACGCCGACGAGAAGTCATAGGTGGTATAGTCGGTACCGAACAGCGCGGCGGCCGGGATGCCGTTCTGCGCCGCGCCGCTGTTCTGCGCGCCCTGACGCGAGGTCGTGGCGACCCGCAGCATCACGCCGTTCTTTTCGTAATAGCCGGTGATGTTGTAGGTGAAGGGCGCGACGCCGAAGGCGATGGCCGGGCCGTCGCTGCGCTGGTCGACGATCGTAGCGTTGGCGTTGAACCCGAAGCCCGTGATGCCAAGCGACCGGGTCAGGAAGTCTAGCGGCTGAACCCACTGGAATTCCAGGCCATTGATGGTCAGCTTGTTGGGTACGTTGACCTGCGAGGTAACCTGCACCTGCGCCTGGCTCGGGCCACCACGCGAGTTGATCGCGATCTGCTGCGTCGGGTTCAGCGTGTCATAGGTGATGCCGTACTGCGCCAGGTTGGAGAAGGGCACCGTGCTGATCGCGGTCGTCGTGAAACCTTCCAGCGACTTGCGGAATGCGTTGAAGCTGATCACGCCCTCACGGCCGGTATAATATTCGAAGCCCAGGTCGAGATTGGTCGACAGATAGGGCGCCAGCGCCGGATTGCCGATCGAGGCCTGGTCGGCTGACGGCGCGCCGAAGTTGATGCCCGGCAGCTGCGCCGACGGGTCCGGACGGGTCATGGTGCGCGAACCCGCGACGCGGACCACCGCATGGTCGCCGATGTCATAGGCGAAGGTCGCGGCGGGCAGCCATTCCGAATAGACGTTCCGCGTTTCGGCGATGTTGATGATGCTCGGGTAGCGGCTGCCATCGGGCAGCGTCGCGCCGCTGGCGGTCGTGTTGCGGGGATCGGGAAGCGAGACGCGGCCCGAGATGGTCTGGATCGTGTTGACGTAGCGCAGGCCGACGTTGAAGCGCAGCGTGTTGCCCCCCAGTTCCTGCGCGCCGTTGACGGTCGCGAAAGCCGACTTCACGACCTCGCGGATGAAGCCTGCGCTGGCGCCGGTGTTCGCGCCGCCATTCTCGGGCGCATTGTCGTGGAAGAACTGGTAATTGCTGGCCTTGGCGAAGGCGGGCCAGTTGACCGTCACGAAACCCGCCGGTCCGGGCGACAGATAGCTGGACGCCGCGCTGTTGGGGATCAGCGAACCGCCATAGCTGACGGGGCCGCTCATGCCCGAGCTGAAGCCGGTGCCATAGCCCGGATAGGTCGGATAGCCGGCAGGGGCCGCACCCGGCGCGTTCAGGCCTTCGCAGGGCGGCTGCGAGTTGGGCGAGGGGACGGCGACGTTCGGATTGTTGCCGCAGACCGCATTCTGCCAATATTGGCTGTTGTCGAAGCCCCGGATGCGGCGCGACGTATCGTCATAGGCGCCACCGACCTTCAGGTTTAGCGCGGTATCGCCCCAGGTCAGGTCGCCGCGAAGCCCCTTGTTGATGTTCAGGCGACGCTCGTCCTGCAGGTTGACGCGGCTGCCCGCATACCAGCCAAAATTCTTCGGATCGTTCAGGTCCAGCGCGCTGGTGATCGTCGGAATGCCGCCGGTGTTCGAGAAGGTGACGGTGTTGCCGACGCCCAGCGGCGTCGTCATGCCGACGGTCGGGCTTTCGCGGTGGAAGGTCGAGCGGGCATAATTGCCTTGGAAGTTCAGCTTCAACTTGTCGTTGATCTGCCACTCGGCACCGGGATTGACGCTCCAGAGGCGCGTCGTCTCAGTATAGGGGCGGAATTCGTTGAAGAACTGGGCGTTGGCGAAGGTGCCGCCGGTGACGGTGCAGCCCGCGCTGCAATCGGACTTGTCGAAGGTCAGGTTGGTCGGGATGATCGCGCCGTTGCGGACGATCCAGGCCATGTTCTCACGGATCAGCTCGTTCTTCTTGAAGCCGTACAGACCGTCGACATAGAAATGCAGCTCGTCGGTCGGGCGATATTCGGCGCTCAGGATCGCGTTGATGCGGTCGCGCGGGCCACGAATGCTGGTGACGCGGCCCAGGCGCGGCAGCAGGCCGTTGTCGATCTGCTGGATGGTCGCGCCCGGATTGTTGGCGAGCAGGAAGTTGCGATCGATCACCGTGCCGGGAACGAGGCCCGCACCGGCGCCGACCGGCACCGTCGCCGGGATCGTCCAGTTGCCGCCGCCGGTGCTGTTGCAGCCGCTGGTCGCGCCGCACTGCGCCGCCGTCAGCGCCGGGTTGGTATAGCCGATCGTCTCGAAACCGCGCGTATCGGTGAACAGCCGCTGCGCCGACACGCCCGCCAGCACGCCGAACGTTTCGTTGCGCCAGCTGCCGATCAGCGAGCCGCGTGCACCGATACGGTCTTCCGGCGTCTGCTTCGATCCCTGGATATTATAGGCGAGGAAGGGGCCGCTGCGGTCGAACGGACGGGCCGAACGCAGGTCGATATTGCCCGCCGCGCCACCTTCCAGCAGGTCGGCGGTGTAGCTCTTGTTCACGGTCAGCTTGGTGAACAGGTCGGTCGGGAAGAAGCTGAGGTCGACCGAGCGATCGGTGCCCTGCGCGTCGGTCGAACCCGACGAGGCGACCGCGATCGGCGCGCCGTTCAAGGTCACGTTGGTGAAGTTCGACCCCAAGCCGCGAATGGCGACGTTGGTGCCCTCGCCGGTCACGTCGCGGGTGATGGTGACGCCTGGAATGCGGTTGAAGGACTCCGCGATGTTGGTGTCCGGGAACTTGCCGATATCCTCGGCGAAGATCGAGTCGGTGAAGCCGGTCGACGCGCGCTTGGCGTTGGTCGACTTGGCTAGGCTCGAGCGATAACCGGTAACGACGATGTCCTCGGACGGGGTCCCCTGGGTCTGGTCGGTCTGCGGCGCGGGCGGCACGGAGGGGCCGTTATCCTGGCCGTCATTGAGTATCTGCCCTTGCGGGGCCGGAACCGCCTGCGCCCAGGCGGTCGATGCGCTCATCGCGCCGACGGCCGTGGCGCATAGCAGGGCGATGCGGCTGAGGCGGATGGTGGGCACGGATTTCATGTCAGGTCCTCTCTTGCGGTCCGCTGTCGTTCGTCGCGACATGCGGAATAATTTGGGATGTATCGGTGTAGGTGGCGGCGGCGGATCAGCCGGCCGACGGGGCGCGACAGTGGCCGGGGCGCTGCGCCACGCGGTCTGCCACTGAGTCGCCCGTGATGATGCCGTCAACCATGCTATCCCCTCCGACCGTCTGATGCGGCGTATGCTGATAGCGCTATCGTTCTGCGCTATTGGTCCACAAGTCAATGCAAATTGGTTAGGCCGCAGTGGGATCATGTCGAACTATGGCTGTTCTGCCACAGCTTTGCCGTCTCGTGTTGAGACATCTGCATTTCAACTTGCCAAGTTCGATAGCAGGCAAGTTAAACTGCAATCGATTTATAATCTGGCAAGTATAGGCCGCATCGGCCCGACCAAATCGGGACTCGCTGGTTTTGCCGATGCGGTGGAGCGGATGGTCGCAGCCAGGGCGGGCTGCGACCAACGATTGTCCTACGAGGTATGGCCGGGCGCGTAGGGGGAGCGCTGTGCCTTGTACCAGGCCAGATCATGGTCCGGCGCGCGTACCCCGGCGGGCAGGGGGCGGTGGTTGACCGACATCCAGTAGGCCAGGCTTGCATCGCGCCACCAGCGGGCTTCCCGCTCCTGGACGGCAAGATAGGTCGCGGTCTTCTGCCACCGTTCGGCATCGATCTTCGGGCGCAGGCCGTCCCACTGTTTTTGCATCTGTGCGACATAGGCGACGCCACGGTCGTAATGGGCCACCAGATCCTCCCAAAGGGTGCGACCGCTCGCCATCCGCCTGTCCCAGGGCACATGGTGAAACCAGAGCAGCAGGGCCTCCGGTGTCGTCTCCGGCTTGGCAAAGGCCTTGGCGACCGGCCCCGCATATTGGCTGACCGCATTGCTGCCCGTGGCGGTGCGATCGAAGCCGATCCCGTTCGCGTCGGCGCGGTGATAATAGGTCGGGTTCCATTCCGGCCGTGCCAGTTCGGACACCCATGGCCCCGGTCCATAATGATGACCCGTCGCCATCAGATGCGCGAGGCCCAGTGCACCGGTATAGTCGACCACCGCCTCCCGGCTTCCCATCATCATCGCGGTGACGGTATCGATGACCTGGCGGTCGGTGCCAAACGTCTGGGCGGCCCAGGCGCGTGCGATATCCTCTGCGGACAGATCGGGGTCCCAGGCCAGACGGCCAAAGGCGTACCAGTTCGCCTGGTTGAAGGTCGATCCGCTCCAGTCGCGGTCGCGCCCGATATTGGCGACGCCCGCCATGCCGGAGAGTTTGTGATGCTCGGCCTGGCCGTCGACGACATCGGCCACCGTCTCGCCCGGCTTCTGCCCGGTCTTTGCGTCCAGCACCTCGGTGAAGAGCGGGCCGAGATAGGCGAGGTGAGTCGCAAACCCCAGATATTCCTTGGTGATCTGGAATTCGATCATCAGCGGTGTGCGCGGCATCGCGCCGAACAGCGGGTGAAAGGGTTCGCGCGGCTGGAAGTCGATCGCGCCGTTTTTCACTTGTACCAGCACATTGTCGGCGAACTTGCCGTCGAGCGGCTTGAATTCGGTGTAGGCCTGTTTCGCGCGATCCTCGGGATCGGTTTCGGCGTAGACAAAGGCTCGCCACATCACGATGCCGCCATGGGGTTTCACCGCAGCGGCGAGCATGTTCGCGCCATCGGCATGGGATGCGCCATAGTCACGCGGGCCGGGCTGGTCCTCGCTATTGGCCTTGACTAAGAAGCCGCCGAAATCTGGGATGGTGCGATAGATTTCGTCGGCCTTCGCCTTCCACCATGCCGCCACCGCCGGATCACGCGGATCGGCGGTCTTCAATCCGCCCAACTCGATCGGTGCGGAGAAGCGGACCGACAGATAGACCTTGATGCCCCAGGGCCGGAACACGTCCGCCAGCGCCGCGGCCTTGGCGATATAGGGCGCGGTCAGGCTGTCGGCCTTGGCGTTGACGTTGTTCAGGACGCTGCCGTTGATGCCGATCGAGGCATTGGCGCGGGCATAGTCGGTGTAGCGGGGATTGCGGAAGTCTGGCAGCGTCCACCAGTCCCATAGTGACTGGCCCGCATAGCCGCGCTCAACCGTCTCATCGAGATTGTCCCAATGGTTGAGCACGCGCAGCTTGACCTTGGGCGCCGAGCGGAGCGCAACGCCATCCGCCGTACCGCCGGTGGCGAGATGGCGGATCAGCGCGAAGGCACCATAGAGCGCACCGAGATCGCTGTTTCCCGCGACCAGAATGACCCTCTGGTCACCCAGCATGACCGCGCGGACCAGATACCCTTCCTCACCCAGTCCCTCGAACGGCAGGCGCAATGGGCGAAGGGCGAGGTCCGATGCGGTCGCCACCAGCACGGGCGGCGTACCGGCGCGCAGCGCGCGGCGCAGTTCGGCGCCCGCCAGATCCAGCGTCGGCGACACCCCTGACACTCTGACATTCACCTGTCCGACCGATGGTGCGACGTTGCGCAGCCATAGCGCATAACCATCTTCCGCCGCTGCCGGAAATGGCAGTGCGACCAATGACAGGGACAGCGCGGTGGTCCATGCGCGAATCCGTTTCATCCATACTCTCCCGATGTGTCGGCGATTGACAAGCCGACGCTTGGCCCGCACGTTACCGCTATCAGACCAATTGGCAAGTCGGGTCGGACCGGCTGCCTGACAGGAGGGGCCTGAATGACCAGGTGGCAACCTATGACCCGCCCCATGACCGGCCATGCCGCTTCGTGCGGCCGTCCCTTCGTCGCGCCCCCATTCGCCTGAAGGACGTTCCCATGCCCAAGATCGTTTCCGCCCGCCTGATCGTCACGTCGCCAGGACGCAATTTCGTCACGCTGAAGATCGAATGCGACGACGGTACCACCGGCCTGGGTGATGCCACGCTCAACGGGCGCGAGATGGCAGTCGCCAGCTATCTGCAGGATCACGTCATCCCCTGCCTGATCGGGCGCGAGGCGCACCGGATCGAGGATATCTGGCAGTATCTCTACAAGGGAGCGTACTGGCGGCGCGGGCCGGTGACCATGACCGCGATCGCGGCCGTCGACATGGCGCTGTGGGATATCAAGGGCAAGATCGCCGGACTGCCCGTCTATCAGTTGCTGGGCGGGGCGGCGCGGGAAGGCTGCATGGTCTATTGCCACGCCAATGGCACGTCGATCGAGGATACGATCGCCACCGCGATCCGCCACCGCGACGAGGGGTATCGCGCGATCCGCCTGCAATGCGGCGTGCCGGGCCTCGCCTCCACCTATGGCGTCGCCAAGGCGGGACAGCGTTACGAGCCCGCCGATGCCGACCTGCCCAGCGAAAGCGTCTGGTCGACCGAGAAGTACTTACGGGTCGTGCCCGAACTTTTCGCGGCGGCGCGCGAGGCGCTGGGTTGGGACGTGCATCTGCTCCACGACGTCCACCATCGGCTGACCCCGATCGAGGCGGCGCGGCTGGGCAAGGATTTGGAACCCTATCGCCCCTTCTGGATCGAGGACGCGACCCCGGCCGAGGATCAGGACGCATTCCGCCTGATCCGCCAGCATACGACGACGCCGCTGGCGGTGGGCGAGATTTTCAACTCGGTCTGGGATGCCAAGCATTTGATCGAGAACAGGCTGATCGACTATATCCGCGCCACCGTCGTCCATGCGGGTGGCCTGACCCATTTGCGGCAGATCGCCTCGCTGGCGGACCTTTACCAGGTGCGAACCGGCTGTCACGGCGCGACCGATCTGTCGCCCGTCACCATGGCGGCGGCGCTGCATTTCGGGCTGTCGATCCCCAATTTCGGCATCCAGGAACATATGCCGCACACCGATGAGACGGATGCGGTCTTCCCGCATCATTACCGGTTCGAAGACGGCATGATGCATCCCGGTGATGCCCCCGGCCTGGGCGTCGAGATCGACGAGGCGTTGGCGGAAACCTATCCTTACAAGCGGGCCTATCTGCCGGTGAACCGTCTGGAGGACGGGACCTTGTGGAGTTGGTAAGGTGAGCGACCTGACCCAGGCCGCCGCCGCAGCGCCCGACACCGTCGCCCAAGCCGTGCCGCCGCCGCGCGGGCGAGTGCGCTGGGTCATCTGCGGATTGCTCTTCGCCGCTGTCGTACTGAGCTACATCGACCGGTTGGTTCTCGGTGTGCTCAAGCCGCAGCTGACGGCGCTCTATGGGTGGACCAATAGCGGTTACGGCGACATCACCGGCTATTTCCAGGTCGCCTATGGCCTGGGTTTCCTGCTGTTCGGTTGGCTGATCGACCGGATCGGGCCGCGGGCGGGCTATCTGCTGGCGATGGGGGCGTGGACGGTCGGCCATTTCGCGCAGACGCTCGTCACCTCGACCACCGGCTTCGCGCTCGCCCGCATTCCGCTGGCGCTGGGGGAGGCGGGGACTTTCCCCTCGGCACTGGCGGCCGCCTCGCAATGGTTCCCGAAGAAGGAACGCGCCATGGCCATCGGCATCTTCAACGCCGGGGCCAATGTCGGCGCGGTGGTGACGCCGCTTCTCGTCGGCTTCCTGATCGCCGATCTGGTGCTCGACTGGCGCTGGGCCTTCATCATCACCGGGCTGTTCAACCTCGTCTGGCTGACGGCGTGGTGGCGGCTGTACCACCCGCCCCACAGCCATCCGCGCATCAGTTCCGAGGAGCGAGCGTGGATCGAAGCCGAGCCGGTCGAAACGGTAGGCCGCGCAGGCTTCCTGACCGTGCTGCGGCACCGCGAGTCCTGGTCCTATATGACCGGACGCTTCCTGATCGATCCGGTCTGGTGGACCTTCCTGTTCTGGCTGCCGGACTTCTTCCACAGCCGCTACGGCTATGACCTGAAGAATTTCGGTCCGCCGCTGGTCGCCATCTATATCATGGCCGATGTCGGGGCGATCGTCGGCGGCTGGTATTCTTCACGGCTCTTGAAGCGCGGCGTCGAAACGGGCCGGGCGCGCAAGCAGGCGATGTTCGCCTGCGCGCTGTTCGCATTGCCGGTGATGTTCGCCGCCCAGGCGAGCAGCATCTGGGTCGCGGTGGCGATGATCGGCCTGGCCTGCGCCGCGCATCAGGGCTTTTCGACCAATCTCTTCGCGCTGCCCGGCGACCAGTTTCCGCGTTATGCGCAGGGGACCTTGATCGGGCTGGGCGGTTTTGCCGGGGCGACCGGCGGGTTCATCGCGTCCAAGGCGTTGGGTGCGTTGCTCGACCGGGTGGGGAGCTATCAGCCCTTCTTCATTGCATGCGGCGTCGCCTATCTCGTCGCGCTGTTGATCTTCCATATCCTCAATCCGCGCTACCGCGACGTGCGCATCCACCCCATGTAACATTTCATGTCCCGATCGCGGCGGCGGACATATGGCCGGATCGGGTGGTTCCTCGCTGCAAGCAGCCGGGAGCCAATATGAACAGGATCGCCTTCGCCCATCTTCTTCTCGCCTCGACCATGGTCGCAGGCGGGGCCTCTGCCCAATCGGCGTCAAAGGTCGTCGGACTGCCGCCCCAGCCCGAGCCCTATGCGACGGAGTCGGTGGTCAACCATCCCAAGACCATCGGCTGGCCGGAAGGACGCAAGCCCGTCGCCCCGCGCGGCTATGAGGTGGTGAAGTTCGCTGGCGGGCTCGATTATCCACGCCAGGCGCTGCTGCTGCCCAATGGCGATGTGATCGTCGCGGAGGCGCGGACCAAGCCCAAGCTCGACGCCGATCCCGAGGTGCAACGTGGGCAGGCTTTATCGAAGACCACCGGCTTCAGCGCCAATCGTCTGACGCTCTTGCGCGATGCGGACCGGGACGGGGTGGCGGAACAGCGCTTCGTGCTGCGCGAGGGACTGAACCAGCCATTCGGCATGCAATATGTCGACGGGCGGCTGTATGTCGCGAACACCGACGGCGTGGTGAGCTTTCCCTTCCAGCCCGGCCAAACGACCATCACTGCCGCACCCAAGCCGCTGATCGCGTTGCCCGCCGGGGGTTATAACAATCACTGGACCCGCAATCTGCTGCTCAGCCCGGATGGACGCACGCTCTACGTCTCGGTCGGCTCGGCCTCGAATGTCGGCGAGTTCGGCATGGACGAGGAAAAGCGGCGCGCCGCGATCCTGGCGGTTGATCTGGCGAGCGGACGCGAGCGGCTTTACGCCTCGGGGCTGCGCAATCCGGTCGGCATGGCCTGGGCACCCGGCGGGGTGTTGTGGACGGCGGTCAACGAGCGGGACGAAATCGGCGACGATATCTCGCCCGACTATTTGGTCGGCGTGAAGGAAGGCGGCTTCTATGGCTGGCCGTACAGCTATTACGGAAAGCAGGATCCCCGCCACGCCAATGAGCGTCGCGATCTGCTCGCGACCACGCTGATGCCCGACGTTGCGGTCGGCGCCCATGCCGCCGCGCTGGGTATGGCGTTCGACAAGGGGAATAACGGGCAAACCGCCTATGTCGCACGACATGGTTCGTGGAACCGGTCCAGCTTCAGCGGCTATGATGTGCTCGCCGTGCCGTTTTCGGGTGGCCGCCCGACCGCCGCGCTGCAGCCCTTCCTGACCGGCTTCGTCGCCGATGCCAGGAAGGGCGAGGTCTATGGTCGCCCGGTCAGCATCCAGACGCGCGAGGACGGCGCAATTTTCGTGCTGGATGATGCGGGTGATACAGTCTGGCTGGTCCGCCGGGCTTCGTGAGACGCGGACATGGTGCGGCGATGGCGGCTATCTTGTTAGCCATCGTCGCGGTCGCTGGCCCTGCCAGGGGTCAGTCCATTCCGTTTGCCGATACCGAGGATGCCACGCTTTCCGAGATCGACGTAGAGGACCGGGGCAGGAATTGGCATCCGGTCGTAACGCTCGACATCCGCAACGGTGATTATGCTCGCGGTGCGCTGGATGACGATGATGCCGCGCTCGACCGGGTGCCGGTGCATGTCGCCTTTGGCGGTGCGTTGGTGCTTCGGCGCGGACGGGATGGCAGCGGCGACCTGTTCCTCATCGGGCAAAGCTCCAACGGCTTTCATGCGCCGCAAGCGGATGAGCGCGTCGCGCCGCGTGCTTGGTATGAAAGCAACAATCTGCTTGGGCTTGCCTGGCGTCCTGCGGAAGGACTGACCACCGCCGCGACCTATACGATCAAGACCAGCCCTAATGGGGTGGCATCGACCACGCATGAAGCGAGCCTGAGCATCCTCTATGCGGCGGATCGTGGTCTTGGTCGATTGAAGCCCCGCGCGGCGATCACCCGCCGGACGCAGGGGCAGGGTGGTCTTTACACCATTGCCGGGATCAGTCCGTCCTTCGCACTTTCGCGGCGCGAGGACGGACCGTCGCTCAGCGTGCCGCTATTGGTCGGTATCGGCTGGCACGGCTTTTACGCCGAGCAAAGCGGCACGCGGGTTTATGGCAGCGGAGGGCTCTCCATCGCCTATCCCGTCAAGCTCGGCGGCAGCGCCGCGACCTTGCAAGCCGATATCCTCGCGCTGGTCAGGGACGACCGACTGCGCCGACTGGACGCGCCAAGTGGGACGACGGCGACGGTGGTCCCGCATGCCACCATCGCGCTGATGCTGGCGTGGTAGGCCAATCCAGACGAAGCGGGAGCCGACTTCATTTCGGTGCGTTTACGATCTGAAATGAGGGAGCGACGAACGGATATGCGGACGGGATCGGTATTGGCGCTGGGGCTGCTGCTGTCGGCATGTGGTGGTCAGGTCGCGACGGATCAGAATGCCACGTCTTCGACGAAGGAGCAGGCCGGTCCCGCCCAGTGGAGTGATCGCACGCGCGGCCAGTTACGTGAGGCGATCGATGGGCGGGCTGCGCATGGCCTGGACCATATGACATTCGACATGTCGGGCAGCGACGAGGCCAAGACCAGCGAACAGGCGCTCCGCTTCGCCACGGCCCTGGCGCGGGGTGCGACCGATCCCACCAAGCTTTACGACGTCTATACTGTGCCGCGCCCGTCGCCCGACCTGAAGGCCGGACTGGCGGCGGCGTTGCGCAGCGGCGACCTGACCAAATGGCTGAACAGCCTCGCGCCGCAGGACGGCAATTACAAGCGGCTCTCCGACGCCTATCTGAAGCTGCGTCAGCAGCCCCAGGATGCCGAGGTGAAGATCGCGGGAACCGGCGAGCCGATCAAGCCGGGCGCGACTGACCCGCGCCTGCCGGTCATCATGCGCGAGCTGGTCATCCTCGACTATCTGGCGCCCAAGGCGGCGCAGGGAACCAGCTATGGTCCGACCGTCGTCGATGCGGTGCGTCGGATGCAGGCCGATTACGGGATGAAGCCCGATGGTATCATCGGCAGCGAGGCGCTGGCGATTCTCAACATGTCAAACGCCGACCGGGCGCGCGCCATCGCGGTTGCGATGGAACGGCTGCGCTGGCTGGAGCGGACGCCGCCCGCCACGCGGATCGACGTCAACATTGCCGCCGCCCGCCTGACCTATTGGCGGGACGGCAAGATCGTCGATAGCCGCAAGGTCGTCGTCGGCGAGCCGGACACCGAGACGCCGCAGCTCGGGTCGCCCATCTATCGTCTCGTCGCGAACCCGACCTGGACCGTGCCGCGCTCGATCCAGCAGAAGGACTTGGCCAAGAAGGGCGCTGGGTATCTCAAGGCCAACAACATGGTTTGGAAGGATGGCTGGATCGTGCAGCAGCCGGGGCCGAAGAATTCATTGGGGCTGGTCAAGTTCGACATGCTGAACGACCATGCCATCTATCTGCACGATACGCCTGCCAAGGCGTTGTTCGGCATGGTCCAGCGCCAGCGGAGCCATGGCTGCGTCCGTGTCGACGACGCGCTGGGCTTTGCCGAGATGCTGGCCAAGGACGAGGGTGTGCTGGACGAATGGCACAAGGCCCGCGAGACCGGCAAGGAGAGCTTCGTCAAGCTGCCGCGACAGATCCCCGTCCGGCTTCTCTACCAGACAGTGCTGTTCGACGATGGTGGCGAGCCGATCGTGCGCAACGATCCTTATGGCTGGGACGACCGGGTGGGCGCGGCATTGGGCTTCAAGGCGGGCAAGGCGCTCCGCGTCGTGACCGGCGCGGCGGATGTCGGGCCGTAATCGCCGGGCGGCTTAACCTCTCAGCATGGTGACATGCGACAGGAAATTGGCGATTTCGCGGCGGCGCAACTGTTCATCTGCGAATTCGCCATCCACCCCCAGCCGCCAGCGAAGCGCCCGGTTGTCGGGCGTTTCGTAAAGTGCATCGAGATCGCCGCACCATGCTTCGACATCGTTTTCGGCATTTGCCAGCCCCGCCTCGACAAGGTCACCGGCCTGTGCGGTGATGGCCAACGCGATCTCGCGCAGCGCCAGTTCGGGATGATATTGCACGCCCCAGAAAACCCCAGATTCAAAGCGGATTTCCGCCGCCTGCACACGGGTCACGGCGTTGCTCGCAAGCAGCGTAGCGCCGGGCGGTAGTTCCTCCACTTCGTCACCATGAATAGCGGGCGCATCCCAACAGGGCGGCCGACCCGCGAGCAGCGGATGGCCGCGCCCCGCCTCGGTCGGGGCGATGCGGCGGGCGATACCGGCCTCCATCCGTTGCGGCATCTTGCGCACCCGTCCGCCTGCGGCCGCTACGGCGATCTGCAATCCGGCGCAGGAGCCGAAGGATGGCACGCCTGCCGCGAATACCCGGCGCATGAAGTCGAGTTGACGCCGGACCTCGGGACTGTCGTCATAGACGTGCATCGGCGAGCCGGTGAGGAAGACCGCATCAAACGCCGCCAAGCTGTCGGTTGAAAAAACGGGGGCTGCATCGTCGGCCGGGGAGACGATCGTCGTGGCAACGCCCGGCTGCATTTGTTCCAGCGTCGCCGCATAGGTCTCACCGGAACTTTTGCCGGCACGGCGGCGACGGGCTTCGCGTTCTTCGGGCAACTCGCTTTGCGCGATCAGATAATGCGGCACAGGATGCTTTCGATGATGAACCCCACCAACGCGTCCCTGAACCGGACGGTCCATCTCTAAGCTTCGAGTATTTCGCCGAAAATGCCTGCGGCTGGTACGCAAATAAGGGGCTGGTGTCCGATGAAGAACAGGATTGGTGCCATCCAGCTAATGCGACCGATTTGCAATTTTGAATTCTTTTGCCTAAGAGCCGCCACCACAAAGGGGGTGGCGGATATGAATATCGGTTGGCGGCTTCTGGCGATGACCTCGGTCGCGCTCTATCCGGCGATAGCTCAGGCGCAGGATAAGGCGGAGGCACCAGAAGCGGGCGATATGCCCGCGCAGGACATCGTCGTGAGCGCGGCGCGCTCCGTCCTGCCGCCCAACGCCTTGCCGCTGACCATCGACATCATCGACAAGCAGGCGCTGGATCAGCAGATCGCCATCTCCGGCTCGGTGGTCGATGCCGTCGCGACCCTGACTCCATCTTTCTCGCCGACCCGCCAGAAATTGTCCGGTGCAGGCGAGACGCTGCGGGGGCGCTCGCCGCTTTATGCGATCAACGGTATTCCGCAGACCACGCCGCTGCGCGACGGCAGCCGGGACGGCTATACGATCGACGGCTTCTTCATCGACCGGGTCGAACTGATCTATGGCTCGAATGCGCTGCAAGGTGTCGGCGGGACGGGTGGCATCGTCAACCAGGTGACAGTCGGCGCGCCCCGTCGTGAAGGACTGAGCGGCCGCGCACTGGTGCAGGGCACGGCCGACGCCGATTTTCACGGCGACGGGCTGGGCGGCAAGGTTGGCGGGCTGCTGCAGTACAAGTCGGGCCGCTTCGATATCAGCGCAGGCGCGGTCTATGAAAAGCGCGGCGTTTTCTATGATGGGGAGGGGCGCCGGGTCGGCCTGAACCTGACTCAGGGCGAGACCCAAGATTCGCGAACCACCTCGCTGTTCGCGCGCGCGGGCTATGCGGTGACCGATACGATGAGGCTCAACCTGATAGCCAGCCGGTTCGAACTGAAGGGTGACGGCGATTATGTCGCGGTGGCGGGTAACCGCGTCACCGGCCTACCGACCAGCGCCCAGCGCGGCGATCCGCCGGGTCGCAGTGCTGCGAGCCGAACGGAGAGCGTGGCGCTGTCGCTCACCGATCCGGACCTGGCCCGGGGCAACCTCGTCACCCAGATATTCTGGAACCGCACCCGTGACACCTTCGGGGCGGAGATCAACCCGATCGCAACCTTCCAGGACTCACTGATCGCGCCGGTGGGGACTCTGATCGACCAATCGCAAAACCGCAGTCGCAAGATTGGCGGCAAGATCAGCTATGAGCGCGCGATCCCCGGTTTCGAGGCACTGACCGCGATCATCGGTTTCGATGCCTTGTGGGACAAGACCGAGCAGCGGCTGATCCTGACGAACCGCGTCTGGGTGCCGCCCAGCGACTTCCGGAGCCTAGCGCCGTTCGGCCAGCTGAACCTAGCGCTGTTCGACAAGGCGGTGCGACTGGCGGGCGGGGTGCGATGGGAGAATGTCCGCATCGGTATTGCCGACTATACCACGCTGGCGACGTCGAACCGTGTTTCGGTAAAGGGCGGTACGCCGACCTTCCAGGACGCCCTGTTCAACGGCGGCGTCATCGTCGAGCCCATCCGGGGCATCCGTGCCTATGCCAGCTATGCCGAAGGTTTCACCGTCCCCGATATCGGCCGCATCACCCGCGCGGTGAACCAGCCGGGTGTTTCGATCGACACCTTCCTCGACATCGCGCCCATCGTATCGAACAATCGCGAGATCGGTATCGAGGTGAAGCGCGGGCCGTTCGATGCCAGCACCGCCTATTTCTGGTCGTCCAGCGACAAGGGGCAATTGTTGATCGCCAATCCGGGCGGCATCTTCGACGTCCAGCGTCTGCGAACCGAAATCCAGGGGCTGGAGATCAACCTGGGCATGCGCCTGCCGCTGCCGGGCACGCGCCTGTCGATCGGCTATGCGCATCTGTCGGGCCGCTATGACAGCAATACGCCGCCCGACGGGATCGTCGACACCGATCTGGACGGCACCAACATCTCGCCAGACCGGCTCAACCTGGCGGCCAGCTATGATCGCGGGCCGTGGTCGGCGCGGTTGCAGAGCCAATTCTTCCTGTCGCGGACATTCAAGGGGCGGCTGCGCGACCCGCGCAACGATTTTGGCGGCTATACGGTCGTCGACGGCACCATCGCCTATGATACCGGCAAGGGTACGATCTATATCGCGGCGCAGAACCTGCTCGACCGCTTCTACATCGACTATTCCAGCGACACCCGGCTGCCGACCGACAATTTCAGCTATTTCGCCGGGCGCGGGCGCACCGTTACGCTGGGCTGGGACGTAAGGTTCTGACGATGAAGTGGCTCGATCTGCTCCACCGCTGGACGGGCGGCATCATCGGTCTGGTCCTGGGTCTGCTGGGGCTGACCGGGTGCCTACTGGTCTGGAAGACCGCGTGGATCACGGTGCCGGGCAAGACGATGCCGCTGATCCGCGATCCGGCCTCCGTCGCGACGGCGGTCCAGCGTCTGCTCCCTCAGCCTGAGGGCGGCGAGAGCGTGGTGTTCGCCGATAACGGCTTTGCCCTGCACCAGCTTCGGCTTGCCCATGGGGCGGGTGCCTATGCCGATCAGGGCGGGCGGATCGTCGAACGCTGGAGCAGCCAGTGGGAGCGACCGGAGCTGTGGCTGTTCGACTTCCACCATCATCTGTTCGCCAGCGATATCGGCGAGACGGTGATCGGGATTGCGGGGCTGTGCGGGCTGTTCTTCGTGGTGTCGGGCACGATCCTGTGGTGGCGGACCCGGCGAACGTTCAAATGGCGGCTGCTGCCGAAACGCATGAGCCGTCCGGCGATCGTCATGCATCACCGCGATCTGGGTATCATCGTCGCACCGCTGCTCTTGCTGTCGAGCATTACCGGCGCGGCGATGGTGTTTCGCCCGGTGGCGATGATCGTCGTGGCGCCGTTCGGCTCCCCCGCCAAGGCGCTGGCGGCGTTGCGGCCGGGCAAGGTGCATGGCGGGTCGCTGTCGGCCAATCCGCCCTGGCGCGCGATGCTGACGACGGCGAGCCAGCGTTTTCCCGATGCCGTTCCTCGTATCCTGTCCATGCCGCGCAAGCGGGGAGACCCGATAACACTGCGAATGCGACGGGCAGACGAGTGGTTGCCCAATGGGCGAACTACCCTGGTCTTCGATGCCGCCACCGGCCGCCTGCTGTCCAACACCGACGCGATGGCGATGCCGCGAGCCGCCCGCGTCTATACCATGTTCTATCCGCTTCATGCCGGGCGTGTGGGTGGGCTGGCGTGGAAACTGCTGATGACCGTCAGCGGTCTGGCGCTGAGCTTGTTGGGATCGTTGGCGGTCTGGACCTTCTGGTTCCGGCGACCGCGCCGTCCGGTCCGCGCGTCCCGGCCTTAGCCCGCCGCCTAAGGCTTGCGCAGGGCAGAGGCGAGGGCGATACCGGCCGCCAGTTGCAACAAGCCATAAGCCCGGCGGCGTAGCGGATGGTCGGCAAAGGGACGGACGAGCAGATCGACTGCCGGAACATCCGATCGCCAGAGTTCGACATGCCGTTTCGGTTGCAACAGGCCGAGCAGGCCATCGCCGATCATGAAGACGGCGGCCATTTCGCCGCTGCGGCGCAGGCCGATCTGAAGGTTGGTCCGGTCGCTCATCGCCGCTCTCCCAAAACTCCCCAACGCGAAAGCGGGGCTATGGTCGCATGGCGGCAGGCCTGTAGAGAAACTCAGGCGGCGGCGCGTTCTTCGTCGATGATGGCGCGTGCCAGGACCGCGCACTGGCCGCATTTGGGCTGGCGACCGAGCGCCTGATACATTTGACACGGGGTCATGGAACCGGCGCGCGCCGCATCGCGGACCTGGGATTCCCGAATGGCATTGCAGACGCAGACGACCAAGGCGCTCTCCATCGATTACGTCCTCTGTCTAGCGCTAATGAGAGTGGATCGCAAGCATATTGCGAGCCGTTTGCAGAAAATTATCCCGCCCGGCCGACTACGCCTCGACTTGCCAATCGCCATAGGCGCTCGAGTGGACCTTGCCCGAAACGGGCCAGCCAGGGCTTCGACCAGAATATCATCAACCCCCACATCATGGGCGCCAGAATATAGAGTTCTGCCCGGCTCCAGCGGGCGAACTGCCCCAGACCATGACCGTAAAAAACGGCCGTCATGAGGAGGCTCGTCGCGATATAATTGGTGAAGGCCATGCGCCCCGCCGCGGCGATCCGCACCGTCCACCAGCCGCCGGGCCGCATCAGCAGCAGTATCAGCGCGGCATAACCGATCGTCCCGATCAGTCGAAAGGGCACGTTCAGGAGCAGTTCGACCAGGGTCACCGCGCGAACGTCGTATCCACTGGCCATGATACCCGACGCCATCGCGGCATAGGCGGGAATGGTCAGTCCAAGGCCCCATACCGCCCAGCGGCGATAGGCGGCGCGCGGCCAGCCGCCCGTCAGGTAGCCCGACTTGAATGTAGCCATGCCCAGCAGCATCGCGCTGAGTGTGTCCGGGCCGATCTGGATGAGATCGATCAACGGATTACCGTTATTCTCCAGCCGAAAGGCCGTCGCCATAACCCAGGACCCGCGCATCGCGGTGATTTCCGGGGCGAGGCTGGCGGTGGGAGGCGTGCCGAACGCCAGTTGATAGCTGTCCCATAGGCTCGCCATTTGCGGCGTGTTTCGCGCGGCGGCGACGAACAGCCCCAGACAGTCCAGCGCACCGAATGCCATGGATAGTCCGGCGCAGCCCAAGGCGGTCCAGCACAGGGCCCGTGGCGTCAGGCCGACAAAGGCGAGCGCGACGACGCCGACGAGCGCATAATGGGCCAGGATATCCCCGGTCCAGATGAAGGTCAGGTGGACCATTCCCAGAACGAACAGCACCGCCATCCGCCGCAGGTGGAAGGACGCTCCGTTCCACCCCGCCGCATCCGCCCGCTGGATGACCAACAGGGTCGATGCGCCGAACAGCAACGAGAATAGCCCGCGCATCCGCCCGTTGACGAAGCTTTCGGTCAGGAACCACATGACGATGTCGATCGGTCGTCGCCCGCCCCACCCCATCGGGTTGGAATAAGCGGAGTCGGGCAAGGCAAAGCCGGGCAGGTTGGCGAGCAGGATCGCCATCACCGCTACGCCGCGCAACACGTCCAGCGACAACAGCCGCTCACCGGGGGCGGCCGAACACAGGGGAGGGGCAGGGGCAGGACCGTCGGCCAAGGAATAGCTCCGTCTAACTTGCCGGGGCTTAGCCCGCGTTGGTGGGGATGCAACCACCGTGCTGGCGAGGCATTGGAATCCCATGGGATTATCGCCTCGTCTGACCGGCCGCACCATCGCGCGTGCGCATCATTCGCCCGCCGCGTCGGCGTTCCTGCGCAAGATCGAGCCGCTGTTCGCAGGACGGGAGGTCACGGGCGGCCCGTTGCTGCTCGCGACGATCCTGGCGCTGGCGATGACCAACAGTCCCTGGGCGGGCGGTTTCGAGCGTTTCTGGGACACGCCCGTCACCATCGGGTTCGGAACGGGCGAGGTGTCGCACCGGCTGGCCGAGTGGATCGACCATGCCCTCCTCCCGCTATTCTTCGTGATCGTGGGGGCGGACGTGAAGCGGGAAATGGCGATAGGGCCGTTGGCGCACTGGCGCAGCGCAGCGTTTCCCCTGTCGGGGGCCTTGGGCGGGATGCTGGTGCCGGTGGGGCTCTATCTGGCGGTCGCCGGAGGCACGCCCGCGCAACCCGGCTGGGGCGCGGTCATCACCACCGACACGGCTTTCGGTCTCGCGCTGATCGCCGTCTTTGCGAACCGGCTGCCAGCGGGTTTGCGCGCGACAATGCTGGCCTTTGCCGCGGTCGACGATGTCGGCGGGCTGCTGGTCATCGCCTTCGCCTATAGCGGTGCGATCGATCCATGGGGGCTCGTTGTCGCGGCGGCTGGGCTGGCGGGCATCATGGGGTTACGCCGGATAGGCTGGGTGTCGTCGGTGCCCTATGTGCTGCTCGCGTTGCTCGTATGGGGCGGCGTGCTGGAGTCCGGCATCCATGCGACGATCGCCGGGGTTCTGATCGGCCTGACCGTTCCCGTCCAGCCCCGGCTGCAACAACATGCCTTTGCGCAGCGGGTCCAGCGGCGGGTCGACGAGTTTCGCGACGCGCATGATGCGGCCGAAGGGGCTGATGATGACGAGGAGGAGCATCGGCACCGCGAGCGGGCCGAGGAACGGCTGGGCTATCTGCACGAAATGGCGTCGGCCACGCGTGAAGCGAGCAGCCGGTTGATCGAGGTGCTGACCCCCTGGGTCAATTATATCGTGCTGCCGCTGTTCGCACTGTCGAACGTGCGCATCCACATTTCGGGGGATTTGCTATCGATGATCGGCGGGCCGCTGGTGATGGGCGTGGTGCTGGGCCTCGTGATCGGCAAGCCGCTGGGCTTCCTGACCTTCACCTGGGCGGCAAGCGCGCTGGGGCTGGCGCGGCGGCCCGATGAGGTGACATGGCCGATGGTGGCGGGCGTCGGCGCCTTGGCCGGGATCGGCTTCACAATCTCGCTGTTCATCGCGGGGCTGGCATTCGGCGATGGCGAAATGCGCGAGGCGGCGTCGCTGGGCGTGCTGTTGGCCTCGGTACTGGCGGCGGCGATCGGCTATGCGATCCTTCGCCACTGTGCGGAGCCCCGGCACGCCGCCGAGGCTCCGCCAGAAGGTTAGGCGAGGGCGGCGTCCGCGCCCATCAGCGCGGGGAAGAAGCCCTCATGCGCGCCCCGCAGGTCGTCGAGCGCCACGACGAAATCGCCGTCCTCGCGCTCGAAGATCAGGCGCGTGCCCGCCGTGCGACCGATCCGCTCGACCTCGACGCCCGCCTGATGTGCGTTCGCCAGGAAGTCCATCAAGGCGGTGTCCTCGACCGTGGCGATGTAAAGTCCCTGGTCCTCGGCGAAGAGCTGGCGGCAGGCCTCGCCTTGCTCGGGGAACTGGATCAGCGCGCCGATATTGCCAGCCAGCGCCATCTCGGCGACCGTCACCGCGATGCCGCCGTCCGAGACGTCGTGCACGGCGGTCAGGTGACCGGCGGTGATCGCTTCGCGCACCAAGTCACCGGTACGACGTTCCGCGTCCAGGTCGATCGAGGGGGGCGGCCCCGCCTCGCGGCCCTCGATCCCGTGCACTTCGCGCAGCCACAGCGACTGGCCGATTTCACCCTTGGGGGTTCCGATGAGGACGATGACGTCGCCGGCGCCCTTGAAGGCGATCGTCGCCGACTTGGACCAATCGGCCATCAGGCCGACGCCGCCGATCGCCGGGGTCGGCAGGATCGCCGAGCCGCCGCCGGTCGCCTTCGACTCATTGTAGAGCGAGACGTTGCCCGACACGATCGGATAGTCGAGCGCGCGGCACGCCTGGCTCATGCCTTCCAGGCAACCGACGATCTGGCCCATGATCTCTGGGCGCTGCGGATTCGCGAAGTTGAGGCAGTTGGTGATGGCGAGCGGCTTGGCGCCGACCGCCGTGATGTTGCGCCACGTCTCGACCACCGCCTGCATGCCGCCGGTAACCGGATCGGCATAGCAGTAGCGGGGCGTGCAATCGGTGCTCATCGCGAGCCCCTTTTGCGTGCCATGGACGCGAACCACGGCGGCGTCGCCACCGGGGCGCTGCACCGTGTCACCGCCGACCATATGGTCATACTGCTCCCAGATCCACCGACGCGAAGCGATGTCGGGCGAACCCATCAGCTTGAGCAGGTCCGCCGCCGGGTCCTGACAACCCGGCGACGTGATCGCAGCCGGAACCTCGGTCGGCACATGCGGCCGGTCGTAAAGCGGTGCGTCGTCGGCCAGCGGCGCGAGCGGGATGTCGCACACCACTTCGCCCTTGTGGCGAAGGACCATGCGGCCGGTCTCGGTGACATGGCCGATGACCGCGAAGTCCAGCTCCCACTTGCGGAAGATCGCTTCGGCGAAATCCTCGCGGCCGGGCTTCAGCACCATGAGCATCCGCTCCTGGCTTTCCGACAGCATCATCTCATAAGCCGTCATGCCCTCTTCGCGTTGGGGCACATCGTCCATGATCAGTTCGATTCCGACGCCGCCCTTGGACGCCATCTCGACCGACGAGGAAGTCAGGCCCGCCGCGCCCATGTCCTGGATCGCGACGATCGCGTCCGACGCCATGAGCTCCAGGCACGCCTCGATCAGCAGCTTTTCGGTAAAGGGGTCGCCGACCTGCACGGTCGGGCGCTTCGCTTCCGCATCTTCGCCGAAATCGGCCGACGCCATGGTCGCGCCGTGGATGCCGTCGCGGCCGGTCTTGGAGCCGACATAGACGATCGGATTGCCGACGCCGCTGGCGGCCGAGTAGAAGATCTTGTCCTGATCCGCGACGCCGACGGTCATCGCGTTGACGAGGATGTTGCCGTCATAGGCAGGGTGGAAGTTCACCTCGCCGCCCACGGTCGGCACGCCGACGCAGTTGCCGTAACCGCCGATGCCATGCACCACGCCCGAGATCAGATGGCGCATCTTGGGGTGATCGGGACGCCCGAAGCGCAGCGCGTTCAGGTTGGCGACCGGCCGCGCACCCATGGTGAACACGTCGCGCAGGATGCCGCCGACGCCGGTCGCCGCACCCTGATAGGGCTCGATATAGGAAGGATGGTTATGGCTCTCCATCTTGAAGATGGCGGCCTGGCCGTCGCCGATGTCGATGACGCCCGCATTCTCACCGGGACCGCAAATCACCTGAGGCCCTTCGGTCGGCAGCTTCTTCAGGTGGATGCGGCTCGACTTGTAGCTGCAATGCTCGGACCACATGACCGAGAAGATGCCAAGCTCCACGAGGTTCGGCTCGCGGCCCAGCGCGGTCAGGACGCGCTGATATTCTTCTTCGGACAGGCCGTGGTCGGCGACGATCTGGGGCGTGATCTCGGTCATGGCCCGCGCCTTTAACGCGGTGTCGCGGGTTCGTCACTATCGGGATGCGAAGATGTTATCCGAAGTGCAGCGCGATCGCGATGGCGACGCCGGAAAAGGCCAATGCGGCCGCGATCCAGCCTGTGCCGGTGCGGATCGCCGCTTCGATGCCGCCGGTGGAAGGGGCCGCCGGTTCGCTCTCCATCTTGCGCGTGGTCGCGCGGATCAGGCGGGGGAGGTCGTCGCCCAGGCGGTCCAGCTCCAGCGCCAGTGAAGCCGCGCGTCTGGTCCAGCGTTCGGGGGCAAGACGCGCCTCGACGATTCGCGCGCTGGCCCGACGAAGCGCGGCCGACAAGTCGAAGTCGGGCTCGATACCGCTCAACACGCCGTCGATGGTGATGAGCGCCTTGAACAGCAGCAGCATGTCGGGCTGCAGGACGATGCGCTCTTCGCGAAGCACCGGGAATATGTCGCCGAGGATCGCCGCCAAGCGCAACGCGCCGCCGCCATGCCGGGCCACGAGCCGGTCGGCGACCGCCTGAAAACGTTCGGGCGCAATATCGTCGGTTTGCGACCAGTTCTTCAACGTTTCCGTGAGCAAGGCGGGGTCGCTGTTCGCGATCGACTGGGTAAAGGCGATCACCTCTTCGCGTCGACGCGGGGACACATGGCCGATCAGACCCAGGTCGAGCATGGCGATCCGATTGCCGGGCAGGCAGAGCAGGTTGCCCGGATGCGGGTCGCCATGGAAACGCCCGTTGATCAGCGTCATGTCGAGCACGATGTCCGCCCCGGTCGAGGCGATGGCGGAGGGATCGATCCCGGCCTGTCGAAGGATCTCGGCATTGCGCGGCGGCACGCCATCGATGAAGTCCATCACCAGCAGCGTTTCGGAGGTCTGTGCCCAGTGGATCGCCGGGACGATCACGCGGGCATCGCCAGCAAAATCCTCGCGAAGTCGGTCGGCGTTATGACCTTCATTGGTGAAGTCGAGTTCTTCGAGGATGTCGCGGCCGAGTTCGCGTACCATCCGTACCGCGCCGTAACGCCGGGCTTCGGCGTTGGCGGCCTCGACCAGCACCGCCAGCTGGGTCAGGAGGCGGAGGTCGGCTTCCATCACCGGCCGGATGCCGGGGCGGCGAATCTTGAGGACGACCTCCGTGCCATCCGCCAGCGCGGCGCGATGGACCTGCGCCATCGAAGCCGCGGCCAACGGCTCGGGATCGAACCGGGCAAAGGCGCTTTCGGGCGGCTCGCCCAGCGCGGCTTCGACCTGTTCGCGCAGATCGGCGAAGGGCAGGCGGGGAGCGGCACTATGCAGCCGTTCGAACTCGGCGATCCATTCCGGCGGCAGCAGGTCGGCGCGGGTGGCCAGGATCTGGCCGAGCTTGACCCACACTGGACCAAGGGCCTCCATCGCCTGCCGGGTGCGCGCGGGCAGGTCGAAGGGCAGGGCATCCGGATCCCGCCGCGCCGGGTCGAGCCCGAGCCGCGCCAACAGCACGTCCAACCCGAAGCGCGAGGTGGTGGCGATCACCTCGGCCAATCGGGCGCGGTCGCGTGCCGCAACCCGGATCGCACCCAGCATCATGGCGTCAGATATAGGGCGGTTGGGTATAGCCCGCCGGGCTGAGCGTAAAGATTTCGCAGCCCTCTTCGGTGATGCCGATCGAATGCTCGAACTGCGCCGACAGCGAACGGTCTCGCGTCACCGCCGTCCAGCCATCGTCGAGCAGCTTCACGTCCGGGCGACCGGTATTGATCATTGGCTCGATGGTGAAGATCATACCGGGCTTCAGTTCGGGGCCGGTGCCGGGGCGACCGACATGGACGACCTCTGGCGCATCGTGGAACAACAGGCCCAGGCCATGGCCGCAAAAATCGCGGACCACGCCGTAACGATGCTTCTCGGCATGCTGCTGGATGGCATGGGCGACATCGCCCATGTGGTTGCCGGGCTTGGCCTGTTCGATGCCCAGCATCAGGCACTCATAGGTCACCTCGACCAGCTTGCGGGCCTTCAGCGGCACGTCGCCGATCAGGTACATGCGGCTTGTATCGCCATGCCAGCCGTCGACGATCGGGGTCACGTCGACATTGACGATATCCCCGGACTTCAACGTCTTTTCGGACGGAATGCCGTGGCAGACGACATGGTTGATCGAAATGCAGGTCGAATGCGTATAGCCACGATAACCCAGCGTCGCGGGTACGCCGCCACGTTCCAGGATGAACTGGTGGATCAGCCGGTCGATCTCGGCCGTGGTGACGCCCGGCACCATATGCGGGACGAGCATGTCCAGCGTCTCGGCGGCCAGGCGGCCCGCCTTGTGCATCCCGTCAAACGCCTCGCGGCCCCAGAGCTTGATCGCGCCGGTCCGCCCCTGAGGCGCGTCGGCGGAAACGGTCACATAATCGGTCATGGCCGCGATATAGCGTGGCGCGACCGTTTTTGCGAGGCTATGTCGGGCGCATGGAAACCGCGACCTCACCTGAGCGTATCTGGACCGCAGCACTGATCGTCATCGGTGACGAAATCCTCTCGGGTCGGACACAGGATCGCAACATCGCGCAACTGGCCACCTGGTTAAACGTACAGGGAATCAGGCTTGCCGAAGTTCGGGTCGTCGCTGACCGGCCGGATGCGATCGGCGAAGCGGTGAACACGCTGCGCGTACGCAACGACTATCTATTCACGACCGGCGGCATTGGGCCGACGCATGACGACATCACGGTCGACGCGATCGCCGCAGCGCTGGGCGTGCCGGTGATCGAGCATCCCGAAGCTCGCGCGATCCTGGAGGATTATTATACGACGCGCGGCGGGGTGACTGCCGCCCGCGCGCGGATGGCACGCACGCCGGAAGGTGCTTCGCTGATCCCCAACCGCGTCTCCGGCGCGCCGGGCATCCGCATCGGCAACATCTTCATCATGGCCGGAGTGCCGCACATCACCGCGGGTATGCTCGACGCGTTGACCGGAACGCTGGAAGGCGGCCGACCGGTCGTGTCGGGCACGATCGGTTGCTGGGTCGGCGAGAGCGAGGTCGCCGAACTGCTCCGTCAGGCCGAAAAGGCGCATGAGGGTGTGGCGATCGGAAGCTATCCCTTTTTCCGCGAGGGTCGGACGGGGGCGAATTTCGTCGTGCGAAGCCCCGATGCGGCGCAGGTCGACGCCTGTCTGCGGGACTTGACCCTCGCGCTGGAAGCCGATGGTCGCGACGTCATCGCAGGCGGTATCTGAACCGCCGATCCATTTGCATTTTTGTACTTTTTCAAGACTGACGCCCTAGAGGCGGGTCATAGGGACGATTGTGCCCGTCCTGAATGACCGAAGAGATGGAGTGCTTGGATGCGGATTACGGTGACTGGAACGGGGCGGAACGCCCGCCCCGGCGCGGTTCTGGGTAGTTAAGCCGATGGCCGCACCCATCCTCGTCACCGGCGCGGCGGGCTTTATCGGTCACGCCACCGCCCATTGCCTGCTTTCGCGTGGTGAGACGGTGATCGGGATCGATAATCTCAATGACTATTACGAACCGGCGCTGAAACGGGCGCGGCTCGCCAGTTTGCAGAGCGTTCCCGGATTTTCCTTCCATATGATGGACGTGGCGGATGCCGGAGCCGTCGCCGAGCTATTGAGGGAGCATGGCGCGGACCGCGTCGTCCATCTCGCGGCACAGGCGGGCGTGCGCTATAGTATCGACAACCCCTTTGCCTATGAACGCTCCAATATTGGCGGCCATCTTGCGATACTGGAGGCATGTCGCCACCAGCCGGGCTTCGTCCACCTCGTCTATGCCTCGTCCAGCTCGGTCTATGGCGACAAACCGATGGGCGGGCAGGGGTTCAGCGAGGATGAGCCCGCGGTCTCCCCCGTGTCGCTCTATGCCGCGACCAAGCGCGCCTGCGAGTTGATGAGCCAGTCCTATGCGACGCTTTATGGCTTTCCGCAGACGGGGCTGCGCTTCTTCACGGTCTATGGCCCATGGGGACGGCCGGACATGGCCTATTTCTCGTTCACCCGCAAAATCCTGAACGGCGAGCCGATCGAGATTTTCGGCGAGGGCCGGATGGCTCGGGACTTCACCTATATCGCGGATATCGTCGACGGCATCGTCGGTGCACTGGACCATTCGCCCGAGCGCGGCAGCCACCGTATTCTCAACATCGGCGATAGCCAGCCGGTCGGTTTGATGGACATGATCTCCACGCTGGAGCGGGCGCTGGGTCGCGATGTGATCAAGATTATGAAGCCGATGCAGCCAGGGGACGTGACCGCCACTTACGCCGATGTGTCGAAACTCAACGCACTGACCGGCTATGCACCCAAGGTCGCTCTGGCCGAAGGACTGGAGCGCTTTGTCGCCTGGTATCGGGATTATTACCGCATGTAAAAATATGCGGTGACCATTGAGGTGATGGAGCGGGTGAAGGGATTCCGTTCCATGATTTGGCCACACTGAAACCCGCAGAAAACTGCGGTTTCTAGATCGTCCGAAAGGCTATGTGCTACAGTTTGGTGCCCAGATCAATGCGCCTTCCCTGCAACAGATTCAATAGCCTCGATGGATCGAAGATGCGCGTTTTGCAGCCGAAGAAACGGAGTAGTCGCGCCGCCTCTTAGATGCACACGCGCGAATAAGACCGCTCATGCAGTGGCCCGTAGAGCCGCAGGATGTGGGGCGGCGGATCTCCAGCGCCCAGCCCAAGAGCGGGCCGGTCGCGCGCATAGCGCTGGTTGAGCGCGGCCAGATGGTCGGGGTCGGCAAGGTCACGGAGAGGCATCAGGTAATTCCAATTCGCAGCGCGAGCGCCGCCAGCGTTATGAGCAGGACAGGCACGGTCAGCGTGACCCCGACCCGGAAATAATAGCCCCATCCGATGCGCACGCCCTTCTGCCCCAGAACGTGCAGCCACAGCAGCGTCGCGAGCGAGCCGATCGGCGTCAGCTTGGGGCCGAGGTCGCAGCCGATCACGTTGGCGTAGATCATCGCTTCCCTGACGGCCCCGGTCGCGTGCGTTGCGTCGATCGACAGCGCGCCCACCAGCACGGTCGGCATGTTGTTCATCACCGACGACAGGACCGCTGCGATGATGCCCGTGCCCAGCGCAGCGCCCCATACGCCGCCTTGCGCGCTGCTATCGAGCAGCGCCGCCAAATGATTGGTCAACCCTGCGTTCCGTAGGCCATAGACGACCAGGTACATGCCGAGCGAGAAGATCACGACCTGCCACGGGGCGCCGCTCAGCACCTTGGCCGTTGGGATAACGTGGCCCCTCCCTGCGATCACCAGCAGCAGGATCGCGCCGGCAGCGGCCACGGCGCTGACCGGCACGCCGAGTGGTTCGAGCAGGAAGAAGCCGGCGAGCAGCAAAGCGAGCACGATCCATCCAGCGCGGAACGTTGCAGCATCGCGGATCGCCTCGCGCGGCGCGCGCAGCGCCCGCACGTCGTGGTCTGTGGGTATGTCGCGTCGGAAGAACAGCAGCAGCGCCGCCAACGTCGCGGCGATCGACACGAGGTCGACCGGTACCATCACGGACGCATAGTCACCGAACCCGACTTGGAAGAAGTCGGCCGACACGATGTTGACGAGGTTCGACACGACCAGCGGCAGACTGGCGGTGTCGGCGATGAACCCGGCCGCCATGACGAACGCCAGCGTCGCCTTATCCTTGAACCCCAGCGCCCGCAGCATGGAGATGACGATCGGCGTCAGGATCAGCGCAGCACCGTCATTGGCGAACAGCGCGGACACGCCTGCGCCGAGCAGCACGATCAGGACGAACAACCGACAACCTTGCCCCCCGCCCCAGCGGGCGACGTGCAGCGCCGCCCACTCGAAGAGCCCGGCTTCATCGAGCAACAGGCTGATGAGGATGATCGCGACGAACGCAGCGGTCGCGTTCCATACGATGCCCCATACCACCGGCACGTCGGACAACGTGACGACGCCCGCGAGCAGCGCCACGACGGCCCCGCCTATCGCGCTCCACCCGATTCCGAGGCCTTTGGGTTGCCAGATGACGAGCGTGATCGTCGCGACGAAGATCAGGATGGCAAGAAGCATCAGGCGACGCGCTGACCCAAAGCATCTACCACCTGTTCGCCGTCCTCCTTCGCGAACGCGGCAAGCTGTTCGCTCGGCAGCAGATCGAGGACGGTTTCGGACGGGCGGCACAACTTCACGCCGAGCGGCGAGGCGATTAGCGGCCGGTTGATGAGGATCGGGTGTGCCATCATCGCATCGACCAGCACATCGTCGGACAGCGACGTGTCGCCCAGGCCCAACTCCGCATAGGGCGTCCCCTTCTCGCGCAGCAGACCGCGGGGCGTCATGCCGGCGCGGTCGATCAGCTCGACCAGCAGCGCACGCGCGGGTGGGGTCTTTAGATACTCGACCACATGCGGCTCGATGCCGGCATTGCGGATCAGCCCAAGGGCGTTGCGCGACGTGCCGCATTCCGGATTGTGATAGATGACGATATCGACAGCCACGGGGCGTTCTTTCAGCAGCAGGGGGCGAGTTCGGCGATGAGCGGCGCGCACAGTTCCGCGTTGCCCGCGCAGCAATCCTTGACGAGGAACAGCGTCAGCGCCCGCAGGCCGTCAAGGTCGGCACGGTAGATGATCGACCGGCTATGCCGTTCGGAGCGGGCCAGTCCCGCGCGGGCGAGAATACCAAGGTTCGCGGACATGGTGTTCTGCGGGACATTGAGTTGGCGGGCAATCTCGCCAGCCGCCATCCCGACGGGTTCGTGGAGCACCAGCAAGCGGAACACATCTAGGCGCGTTTCCTGCGCGAGAGCGCCGAGCGCAATGATTGCCGAATCGGTTTCCATATATCCAGCATAGCGGATTTGTTGCTATTGTCATCGTGATGGATAGCGTCGGCCTATCCACTCCTACCCAAGCCAGATTCTGCTAGGGGCAGAATTTCTTCATGCTACTACCGTCGAGTTGGCGGCGAGACGCGCCAATGCACAACCACAGACGATGGTCAGTTCGGCCCGTTATCATACCCTATCAGCGCCCTTCAGCGCCCAGCGGTGTAACGCGATCGGAACACTGCTTGCCGTCGTGTAGCGCATCGTTGGTGCAATGGCTGACCGCCGTCGCGGCAGCGCCGGTGTCTATCGTTGCTTGCCCGCCACCTCACAAATGCATTTTGGCGTTCACGCGTGGAAAACAGACCTTTGTTCGCCGCGATCCGATCCGCCTGTCCGTCCAATAATACGCGCGCATATGTCCGCCAGACTGTCGCGCATTCGGCCCGGTTGCGGCCCACTTCTCGATCGGCGCGGTAATGCTTCGCACCTTCATCCATATTCTGTTGGTGCGATCGATCCGCGCCGCGTTTGACGCGTCGCGAACAGCGCCGTTATCCTGCCGCGTCCCGCCTCGTAACCGTGACCGTCTTGACAGTTGCCGTGCCCCCCACTTAGAGAGCCGTGGCAACGGATTTCCGTTGATTTGCGGGTGTAGCTCAATGGTAGAGCAGCAGCTTCCCAAGCTGAATACGAGGGTTCGATTCCCTTCACCCGCTCCATCTCCGCACTACACTGAACCCATGGATTTCCGGCGTCCGGCCAGGCTTCGCGGGATACGTGGCTGTAGCACCAAGCTGTGCACACGCTGCCGTCGTCCGCCCGCAATCGAAGCCTGTGCCAGCGACCGGACGAGACGGGGACATGGCCTCGATCACCTATCTGTGCCAGCGTGGTGCGCGCTATCACTATCGCTGCCGCCTGGACCGACAGAGCGTCGAGCTTAGTGCGGTTACAAAACCCCTGCACAACCGCCGTGCCAATCCCCCTGGCATCATGACACGCCGAAGGTCCAGCCCTCCGTTTGCGCAACTTGACGGGTGAGGCCCGCTGGACGCCAGAGATCGTCGCGCGTCGCCATGGCGCGGAGCCATGCGGCGGTCAGGATCGCATCAGTACTGTGATCGTCGTAGCGATCGAGCGGATCGTGCAGTTCGCTGCCCAAGGCGATCAGCGCATTGTTCAGCGCTTCGGCACTTCGTATCTTGCTCCGCCCACGCGGGCGGCCAGCATCACGGGCGGCGATCGAGGTATAGATTTCGACGACCAGCGCGCCCGATGGCGGAACTGGATCGAACGGCCAGATCGCGACATGTCCATCCAGACGCCGCAACATCCGCATTCCGGCAAAGCTCGCCTTCGCTACCTGCGACGCGCCGATCGCGTCATAGACGGTCGAAGGCTTGCGCGCGCCGCCGATCGCGATCTCGCAGGTTCGCCAATGGAGAAAGTCCGCCTTTCGCCCGTCTGCGGCCCCGAAATAGAAATGCCGCCCGCGACGCGCCTCAAGGAAACTGCGTGCGCCCAGATCGGGATCGTCGCAACTATCGTCGACATAGGCCCAGAGCGCCCGCGCATCCGCGGTCGGCCTGTCCCCCGGCAAATGCGCCCCGCGCATGACGAACGGGGCCGAAAAGCTGAAGTCGAAGCCGATCAGCAGCGGCTCGTCCGCCCGCGTGAGCAGCCAATCGGCTACGCCTTCGCGCGACCAGGCCCGACCCGGCGGCGCAACGATGACGGGCGCGGCGTTTCCCGAATGGCACAGGGCGACCTGGATACCCGGATGCGCAACACCGTGCGCACCCGACCAGTCGATCGCGACGAAGCCGCTGAAACGGTCAGCCGTGACGGTCATCGCCGCCATCCTGCAAGGCCCGACGGCGCTCGTCCCACCAGGCCATGCGCTCGGCGATGCGCTTCTCCAGGCCGCGCCCAGACGGTTCGTAGAAGCTTTGTGGTGGCAGTTCGTCGGGCCAGTAATTCGCACCCGAAAAACCGCCATCCGCGTCGTGGTCGTACTGATAGCCTGCGCCATAGCCGATCTGCTTCATCAGCTTGGTCGGCGCGTTCAGGATATTGGCGGGCGGCATCAGCGATCCGGTGTCCTTCGCGGTCCGCCATGCCTGCTTCTGCGCCTTATAGGCCGCGTTCGATTTGGGCGCGGTGGCGAGGTACAGGCACGCCTGCACGATCGCCAGTTCTCCCTCCGGAGAGCCCAGGAACTCATAGGCATCCTTGGCCGCGAGGCACTGGGTCAACGCTTGCGGATCGGCCAGCCCGATATCCTCGATCGCCGTGCGGGTCAGGCGACGCAGGACGTATAGCGGCTCTTCGCCCGCCGTCAGCATCCGCGCGAGATAGTAGAGGGCCGCCTGCGGGTCCGATCCCCGGATCGATTTGTGCAGCGCCGAGATCAGATTATAATGTCCCTCGCGGTCCTTGTCATAGACCGCGACCCGGCGTTGCAGGAACGCCGACAACCCAGCCGCTTCGAGCGGTTCGGGAAGGTCGACCGCAAACAAGGTCTCGGCCTGGTTGAGCAGGAAACGGCCATCGCCATCCGCGCTGGCAAGCAGCGCATCGCGGGCGGGCGGTTGCAGGGGCAGGGGGCGCTCCATCAACGTCTCGGCCCGCTCCAGCAACTGTTCCAGCGCAGGTTGGCCAAGCCGGTGGAGGATCAGCACCTGCGCGCGGCTCAGAAGTGCGGCGTTGAGTTCAAAGGAAGGATTTTCCGTCGTCGCGCCGACCAGCGTGACCGTGCCATCCTCGACGAAGGGCAAAAAACCGTCCTGCTGCGCGCGGTTGAAGCGGTGGATCTCGTCCACGAACAGCAGCGTTCGCTGGCCGAGCCGGGCATGATCGCGCGCCTCGGCGAAGACCTTTTTAAGGTCCGCGACGCCGGAAAACACGGCCGAAATCGCGGCATAGCGCAGCCCCACTTCGGCGGCGAGCAGCCGGGCGATGGTCGTCTTGCCCGTGCCCGGCGGTCCCCAAAGGATCATGGATGACAAGCGCCCGGCCGCGACCATCCGCCCGATGGCGCCCTCCGGCCCGGTCAGGTGATCCTGCCCGACGACCTCGGCCAGCTTTAGCGGGCGCAAGCGATCCGCAAGCGGCGCATCGACCGAGGAAGAGGGCTGGACGGGGGCGGGGTCCATACCCGCGAAGAGATCGGCCATAGCGGTCATGTAGGGGCGCCGAAGTCCCCCGTCACCATTACTATCAAAGATATATCGTGAGTCATCTTGACGAACTTTCCGTGCGATATATCTTGAGCGTATCAAAACCCAATTCGGAGTATCAGAATGCGACATTTTCATGAGCACGGACATGGTCAAGAACATCACCAACGGCGCGGCCGGTGGAGTTTCGGGCCGCAGGAAGTGCAATGGAATTTCGAAGACCCACGGGGCGGACTGCGAGGGCCGGGCGGTGGTCGCCGGGGTCGGATGTTCGATGGCAGCGAGCTGCGGCTTGTGCTGCTGAAGCTGATCGCCGACGAACCGCGCCACGGCTATGACCTGATCCGCGAGGTCGAGGCGATGACCGGAGGCGCTTATGCGCCCAGCCCGGGTGTCATCTATCCGACGATTACCCTACTCGACGAAATGGGCTTTATCGAGGAACAACGTTCCGAGGGGGTGAAAAAGCGTTTCGCCGCGACGGATACCGGCCGCACGCACCTGACCGAGAATGCCGAACAGGTCGAGGCTTTGCTCGCACGGCTGCGGGCCCTTGGCGAACATCGCCAGCGGGTCGATGCGGCGCCGATCCGGCGTGCCATGGGCGGGCTGAAAATGGCCGTAATGGACCGCTTTGGCAGCGGCGATGCGCCTCAGGAGATGGTGCATGAAGTCGCCGCAATGATCGACGAACTCGCGCAGAAAGTGGAACGCCTGAAATGAGCCTGTCCGTCGCCCGCGTGCCGACCCAGTCGGCCAGCCGCTACCTCCAGCAACTCGCCAAGCACTGGAGCCACAAGATGGAGGTGTCGTTCACCGCCGAAGAGGGCATGATCCTGTTCCCCAACGGGTCCAAACTGGACATGCGCGCAGCCAGCGAAACGCTGGATATCGTGTTAACGGTGCCCGTGGACGGCGATGTCGCCCAAATGCGACAGGTGGTCGCCAGCCATCTCGACCGCTTCGCCTTTCGCGAAGCGCCGCTGACCTTCGACTGGCGCGAAGGTTAAACGAACAGGGCGCGATAGGCGTCGAGCACCGCGTCATTGACCCTGTCCCACCGGTAATCGGCGACGCGGGCCTGTCCCGCTTCGCTGAACCGGTGGCGCAGGGCCTGGTCGGTGGCGATCCGCTCCAACGCGTCGGCATAGCCGGTGATGTCGCGCGCGCCGACCAGATAGCCGGTCTCACCATCCGCCACGAGGTCCATCGCGCCCGTCGCGTTGGCCGCCACCACGGGGACGCCCGCCGCCATCGCCTCGGTCGTGACGTTGCCGAAGGTTTCGGTCACGCTGGGATTGAAGAAGATATCCATCGATGCGACCGCCCGACCCAGGTCGTCGCCGGTCTGATAGCCCGCGAAGATGGCATCGGGTGTCGCCTTGGCGAACCAGTCCTGCGCGGGCCCCTTGCCGACGACCAGCACCTTGTGCGCCACGCTGCGCCGCCGAAGCTCCGCCAGCGCCTCGGCAAAGACGTCGAGGCCCTTTTCCTTGACCAGTCGCCCCAGGAACCCGATCGCCACCTCGTGATCGGCGATGCCCAGCGAGCGCCGCCATTCCAGGCTGCGGCGCGACGGCCGGAAACGGTCGTGATCGATCCCGCGCGACCAGATGCCCATCGGCGGTGTTACGCCCCAGCCACGCAGCAGTGCGATCATGCTGGGGCTGGGCGCCACGATCCGGTCGAACTTGTTGTAGAAGCGGGTCAGCAGCTTGATAATCGCCGGTTCCAGGAAACCCAGATGGTAATAGGCCGGATAGGTCTCGAAGCGGGTATGGACCGAGGCGATCGACGCCACGCCGTTCTCCTGTGCCCAACGCACGGCAGCGTGACCGAGGAATTCGGGCGCCGAGACGTGGACGATGTTGGGCGCAAATGCCTCCAGATCGGCCCGCACCTTGGCCGGAAGCCCGCGCGCCAGCTTGTAATCGGCCCGGAACGGCAGCGGGATGGCGGGCACATCGACCAGATCGCCGACCGGCGGAAAGGCGGGCGTGGACGAGGTTGGCGAATAGACCCGCACAGCGACGCCCCGCGCCAGCAGATGGCCGACAAGCAGGTTCAGGCTCTGGTTCGCGCCGTCGCGCGTATAATTATAGTTGCCGCTGAACAGCGCGACACGAAATTGTTCTGGGATCATGGAGTTCGCCCCATAGCCGTGTGGGCCTCCAAAGACCACTCCCGCCGCCCGATCAAATCCGTTCCATTTTCGTTCCGCTCCGGCTAGAGCATCGGCATGGCCAAGATCCAGAAGCGCTATGTCTGCCAATCCTGCGGTTCGGTGTCCTCCCGTTGGCAGGGGCAATGCCCCGATTGCTCCGAATGGAACACGATGCTGGAGGAAGCGCCGGTCCAGCTGACGCCCTTTGCTGCGAAGCATAACCTGCAAGGCGGCGGTAGGGCGATTCAATTGGTCGGACTGGACGCCGATATTCCGCTGCCCGACCGGATGGCGACCGGCATCGCCGAACTCGACCGCGCGCTGGGCGGCGGCTTCGTCGAGGGCTCGGCCACGCTGATCGGCGGCGATCCGGGGATCGGTAAGTCGACCCTGCTGCTCCAGGCAGCGGCGAAGCTGGCGATGGCGGGCAAGCCGGTCGCCTATGTCTCGGGCGAGGAAGCCGCCGATCAGGTCCGGCTGCGCGCACGGCGACTGGGGCTGGGGCAGGCGCCCGTGCGGCTGGCGGCGGCGACCTCGGTTCGCGACATCCTGACCACCCTGTCGATCGGGACGCCGCCCGCGCTGCTGATCATCGACTCGATCCAGACCATGCACTCCGACCTGATCGAGGGTGCGCCGGGCACCGTCAGCCAGGTGCGTGCCTCGGGACAGGAACTGATCCGCTTCGCCAAGGAGCGCGGTACCGCCGTCGTGTTGGTCGGTCATGTCACCAAGGACGGTTCGATCGCGGGGCCGCGCGTGCTGGAACACATGGTCGACACCGTCCTCGCCTTCGAAGGCGAGCGCAGCCACCAGTATCGCATCCTGCGCGCAATCAAGAACCGCTTCGGCGGCACCGATGAGATCGGCGTCTTCGCCATGCAGACCGAGGGGCTGACAGAGGTCGGCAACCCGTCGTCGCTCTTCCTGACCAATCGCGAGGAAGGGATTACCGGCGCAACCGTTTTCCCCGCGCTGGAGGGTACGCGGCCGGTGCTGGTCGAAATCCAGGCGCTGACGGTCCGCCTCGCCTCGGGCGCGACGCCACGCCGTGCGGTCGTCGGCTGGGATACCGGACGTCTGGCGATGATCCTGGCGGTGCTGGAGGCTAGGTGCGGGCTGAGTTTCTCATCGGCCGAAGTCTATCTGAATATCGCGGGCGGCTACCGGGTACAGGACCCGGCCGCCGATCTGGCGGTGGCGGCGGCGCTGATCTCGGCGCTGTCCGAACGGCCGGTGCCGACCGACGCCATCGTCTTCGGCGAAATCGCGCTGTCGGGCGAAATCCGCTCCGTCGCGCATGGCCCGTTGCGATTGAAGGAGGCCGGCAAGCTCGGTTTTGAAAAGGCGATCGTGCCGCGCGCCATGGCCAATGACGAGGGCGGCCTGCGCATGACCGGCTTTCGCACCCTGGCCGAGTTCGTTGACCATATGCTGGGGCGGGGGTAGCGAAGGGGCCTGAAGGCGCCATGCCCCGATGATCGTGGCTCATGGGCTGTTTGAGATATGGGATAACAGGCGTTGACGGCCCTAGATATTCTTGTCCTGATCGCAGTGTTCGGCGCGGCGATACAGGGGTTCATGCGGGGCTTCGTCACCGAGGTTCTGGCACTGTTCGCCTGGGTCGCGATCGTCGCCGCGCTGAAGATGTTCCATATCGCATTGGCGCAGGCGCTGACCGGCGTGGTCGGCACGGTGTCCGGCGCGGCCGTGCTGGCCTTCGCACTGATCGTCGGCGTGACCTATCTGGGCGGCCGCATGATCGCGCGGGCCATCGGTTCGCGCACGCGTACCTCGATCCTGGGGCCTGTCGATCGCGCCCTGGGCTTCGGCTTCGGCGCGCTCAAGGGCCTGATCCTCGCCAGCCTCGTCTTTCTGGTCGTCGCCCTCATGGTCGATACGGTCAGCGGCGGACCGGCGCGGCGGCCCGAATGGATGGTCAAGAGCCGCACCTACAAGCTGTTGAATGCAACCAGCGCCGGGATCGCCGATTTTGTCGATCGCCGTCGCCGGGGCCTGCCGGTCTTCGGCACCCCAACACCCACCAGCGCCTCTGGCCTGTCCAATAGCAGCGAGACCCCGTGATGAACGCGCCCCTCTACAACGCGGAGATTTTGCGCCTGACCACGGCGATCCCGCATGACAAGCGCCTGACCGACCCCATGGCCAGCGTCGAGCGCCGCTCGCCCATTTGCGGCAGCCGGGTGACGGTGGACGTCAACCTCGACGAAGCGGGCCACGTGGCCGAGGTCGGAATGCTGGTCCGCGCCTGTGCGCTCGGGCAGGCGTCGGCGGCCCTGCTCTCGGCGCATGTCGTCGGGCGAAGCGTAACCGAACTGGTCGCCGCGCGAGACGAACTGACAGCCTGGCTGGCGTCGGGGCAGGGGGATGCCCCCGCCTGGCCCGGCCTCGACATCTTCACCCCGGCGCTGTCCTACACCGCCCGCCACCCCTCGATCCGGCTGGCGTTCGAGGCGGCGGCACAGGCCGCCGAGGATGCAGCGGCCGGAGCCAAGAGCTGATGCACGGCGAGGTGTCGCTGTTGCGCGACGGCGCCATCCTGTTCGGGTTCGGGCTGGCCTTCGTCCTGATCTTCCGGCGGCTGGGGCTTGGCGCGACGCTGGGATATCTCGTCGCGGGCGCGGTCGTCGGCCCGCACGTTCTGGGGCTCGTCGGCGACGCCGAGTCCAAGCTGGGCATCGCCGAGATCGGCATCACACTCCTCCTGTTCATCGTCGGGCTGGAACTGAACCCCGCCCGGCTGTGGCGAATGAAGCATGAGATTTTCGGCCTCGGCCTGCTTCAGGTCGCGATTTGCGGTCTGGCGATCACCGGCATCGTCATCCTCGCGCATTTCTCGCCGGAAGCGGCTCTGGCGCTCGGCCTGCCGCTCGCACTGTCCTCGACCGCGCAGGTGCTGCCGATGCTGCAGTCATCGGGGCGGATGCGCACGCCCTTCGGCGAGCGGGCCTTTTCGATCCTGCTGTTCCAGGACCTGTCGATCGTCCCGCTCATCACCATCGTCGCGGCCATGTCGCGCAACCCGGCCGATCATACCGGGCCGCCGGGATGGATCCTGGCGCTGGAGACGATCGGCGCGATCATCGGCCTGATCCTGGCGGGGCGCTTCCTGCTGCGGCCCCTGTTCCGCCTGATCGGCAATATGGGCGAGCGGGAGATGTTCGTCTTCGCCGGGCTGTTCACCGTGGTCGCCAGCGCGGCGGTAATGGAGTTGCTCGGCCTGTCGACGGCGCTGGGCGCGTTCATCGCGGGCGTCATGCTGGCCGACAGTCCGTATCGGCACGAACTGGAAGCGGATGTCGAGCCGTTCCGCTCGATCCTGCTCGGGCTGTTCTTCCTGGCGGTCGGCATGATGCTCGACCTGCCCGCCATCGCCGAGCGGCCGGTCTTCGTCGCGATCATGGCGATGGCGCTGATCGCCACCAAGACGCTGGTCATCACGCTGATCGGGCTGGCGTTCAAGATGAAGTGGCGCTCTGCCCTCGCGCTCGGCCTGCTCATGAGCCAGGGCGGCGAGTTTGGTTTCGTGCTGTTCGCCCAGGCCCAGCAAGGCTATCTGATCGCGCCGGAGGCGGCGACCCTGTTCGGGGCGATCATCACCCTGTCGATGGCAACGACTCCATTCCTGATGGGCGCTACCCGCCGTATCCGCGAAGAACCGGTCATCACCCGTGGCAGCCAGCGCGAGGGGCCGGTGACGGACGGGGCCAATGCCTTGATCGTCGGCTATGGTCGCTTCGGCCAGACCGTCGCGCAGATGCTGATCGCCAGCGACGTTCCCGTGACCCTGATCGACCGCGATATCGAGATGATCGACATCGCCGCGTCCTTCGGTGCCAAGGTCTATTATGGCGACGGCACCCGGCTGGACCTGCTGCGTCAGGCGGGCGCGGCGGAAGCGGAACTCATCCTGTTCTGCCTGGATGACGATCAGATCACGTTGGAATTGCTGGAAAGCGTCCATGCCGCTTTTCCCGACGCCTCAATCTTCGTCCGCGCCTATGATCGCCGCGCGGTCCTTCGGCTCAAGGGCGGTCCGGCCTCCTATGTCGTTCGGGAGGTGCTGGAATCCGCGGTCAAGATGGCTCGCCTGGCGCTGGGCAGCCTGAAGATCGACCATGCCGAGATCGACCGGGTGGAAATCATGTACCGGGCCCGCGACAAGGAACGGCTGGCGGCGCAGGCGGCCGCAGGTGACCTGCGGGCGGCCAGCGACCGGATCATCACCCAGGACGAAAGGAACGGCTGACCTATGGGACTGGTGGCAATCCTGGCGGCGCTCTCGGGAGCGATCGCGATCGCAGCCGGAGCCTTCGGCGCACACCGGGCCGAAGGCGTGGCCGTCGAATGGCTGCGCACCGGTGGACAATATCAGTTGATCCATGCCGTCGCGGCGCTCGTTGCGTTGCGGATGGAGGCGAGGGGGGTCGCTTGGACCTTCGTCATCGGTGCGGCGCTCTTTGCGGGCACCCTCTACGCCATGGCCTTCGGCGCCCCGCGTTGGTTCGGCGCGATCACCCCGATCGGCGGCACGTTCCTGATCGGCGGATGGCTGTGGCTCGCATGGTCGCTGCGCTGACGCTTCACGGCGGGCTTCACCTGCGCCTGGGGATGTTCTAGGGACCGGCCATGGCCGATCCATTCTACATCACCACCGCCATCCACTATCCCAATGGCCGCCCGCATATCGGCCATGCCTATGAGATGGTGGCGGCCGACGTCATCGCCCGGTTCCAGCGTCAGGCGGGCCGCGATGTCCTGTTCCAGACCGGCACCGACGAGCACGGGCTGAAGATGGCCCAGGCGGCGCGGGCGCGCGGCATCTCTACGCGCGAGTTCGCGGACGAAATGTCGAGCCATTTCCATGTGATGGCCGACCGTCTTGATATCTCCTACGACCGTTTCATCCGCACCGTCGATACCGATCACTATGCCGCCAGCCAGGCGATCTGGAAGGCCATGCAGGACGAGGGCGACCTGTATCTCGACCGGTATGAGGGCTGGTACTCGGTCCGCGACGAGGCGTTCTATGACGAAAGCGAACTGACCCTAGGCGAGGGCGGCACCAAGCTGTCGCCGCAGGGCACGCCGGTCGAATGGACTGCAGAGGAGACCTGGTTCTTCCGCCTGTCGAAGTATCAGCAGCCCTTGCTCGATCTATACCGGGACAACCCCGATTTCATCCGACCAGAGAGCCGCCGCAACGAGGTGATGCGCTTTGTCGAAGGCGGCCTGTCCGACCTGTCCGTGTCGCGGACCAGCTTCGACTGGGGGGTGCCCGTGCCCGACAGTCCGGGCCATGTCATGTATGTCTGGGTCGATGCGCTGACCAATTATCTGACGGGCACCGGTTATCCGAACAAGGACAGCGATCTGGCGCGCTTCTGGCCCGCCAATCTGCATCTGATCGGCAAGGACATTGTGCGGTTCCACACCGTCTATTGGCCTGCCTTCCTGATGTCGGCCGACCTTCCTCTGCCGCAATCGGTGTTCGGCCACGGCTTTCTGCTCCACCGGGGCGAGAAAATGTCCAAATCGGTCGGCAATGTCGTCGACCCGATGGGACTGACCGATGCCTTCGGCGTCGATGCACTGCGCTACTTCTTCCTGCGCGAGGTCAGCTTCGGACAGGACGGTTCCTATTCGGCGGAAGCCATCGTCACCCGCGTCAACGCGGAACTGGCCAACAGCTTCGGCAATCTGGCCCAGCGCACTCTGTCGTTCATCGCCAAGAACCTGGGCGGCGAACTGCCCCGGGTCGGCCGCAGCGATCCGTCCGACGCCATGCTTCTGGAAGAGGTGGTCGTCGCGTGCGCCGCGCTGAAGACCGCCTTCGACGATCTGGCGCTCAGCCACGGGATCGAGGCATGGATGCGCGGCGTCTATACCTGCAACCAATATATCGACGTGCAGGCCCCCTGGTCCTTGCGCAAGACCGATCCGGAGCGCATGCACGCCGTGCTCGGCACACTGGTCCGCGCGATCCGTATGCTGGCCATCGCCATCCTGCCGGTGACGCCGCGTGGCGCTGGACTGGTGCTCGACACGCTCGGGGCCGAGGAACGCGATCATGCCGCGATCGACGATGACGGCTGGTATGCCCGTCGCGCTGGCAACGGCGTACCGCTGGCCGCCCCGACCCCGGCATTCCCGCGTCTCGAAATCCCGGCAGAGGCCGACGCCTGATGCTGGCCGACAGCCATTGCCACCTCAATTATAAGGGGCTGGTCGAGGAGCAGTCGGCGATCCTGACCCGCGCACGGGATCGGGGCGTCACCGCGATGCTCAACATCTCGACGCGGGAAAGTGAATGGGATGCGGTGATCGCCACCGCCGAGCGCGAGCCCGATGTCTGGGCGACGGTCGGCATCCATCCGCATGAGGCCGATGCACACCCGCATATCGACACCGCCAAGCTGATCGAGCGGGCACGGCATCCGCGTGTCGTCGGCATCGGTGAAAGCGGCCTCGACTATTATTACGATCACAGCGACCGTGCGCGTCAGCAGGCGAGCTTCCGTTCACATATCGCTGCCTGCCGTGAAACCGGCCTGCCGCTCGTCGTCCACACCCGCGACGCCGAGGAGGATACCGCCGCTATACTGAGTGAAGAGATGGGGAAGGGGGCCTATCCCGGCGTCATCCACTGCTTCACGGCCAGCGGAGACTTCGCCGATAAGGCCCTGGCATTAGGCTTTTATATATCCATATCGGGTATCGTGACGTTCAAGAGCGCGAAGGATCTGCAGGAAACGGCTGCACGCCTGCCGTTGGAGCGATTGCTGGTCGAGACCGACGCGCCGTTCCTAGCCCCGGTACCCCATCGGGGCAAGACGGGGGAGCCGTCCTTCGTCGCCGACACCGCAAAGTTCCTCGCCGATCTGCGTGGCGAGACGGTTGAACAATTGACCCAGGCGACTGCCGAAAACTTCCATCGGCTGTTTGCAAAGACCCGCGCGTGAAAATCCGCATCCTCGGTTGCGGCACCTCGTCGGGTGTCCCACGGATCGGCAACGACTGGGGGGCATGCGATCCGACCGAGCCTCGAAACCGGCGAATGCGCTGTTCGGCCTTGATCGAGCATGACGGCACCCGCATCCTGATCGACACCGGACCCGACATGCGCGAGCAGTTGCTGGCGGCCGATATCGGGACGGTCGATGCGGTCATCTGGACCCATGATCATGCCGATCACTGCCATGGTATCGATGACCTCCGTCAGATATTCCACGCATTGGGCGAGCCGGTGGCGGGCTATGCGAGGCCGACCACTGCCGCGTCGCTGGAAGGGCGTTTCGGTTATGTGTTCCGGGGAAAGACGGGTTACCCACCGACCGCAACCATGACCCAGATCGACGGCGAATTGACGATCGGCCCGATCCGCATACGGACGGTGGACCAGCCGCATGGCCGCATACTGTCGGCAGGCCTGCGCTTCGAATGCGACGGGAAGAGCATCGGCTATGCCACTGATTTCCATGACTTAACGCCTAAGATGTCTGAGCTCTACCGTGACGTCGACCTTTGGGTGGTCGATGCACTCCGCCGCCACCCGCATCCCGCGCATGCCGACCTGCCATCGGTTCTGCATTGGATCGATATTCTGAAGCCACGCCGCAGCGCGTTGATCCATATGGATCAGTCGATGGACTATGCGACCCTGTGTCGCGAACTGCCCATAGGCGTCGAGCCTGCCTATGACGGCATGGAGTTGATCCCTTGAGTGGCGATCGGGCCATGGACATCGTCTATTATGGTCTGATCTTTCTTCTACCGCTCAGCGCGCTCGCAGCCCGGCGTATTCCGATCGGTCAGACGTTGCGAATGGCACTGGTCTGGATCGCGATATTCGGCGCCGCTTTCCTGATCGTTGCACAACGAGACCGGCTGACAGGTCTGTGGTCCCGTGAGGCTATGCCCGAAGGCGTGGTCCACATTCCGGTGGCGCAGGATGGGCATTTCTACACCGTCGTTCGCATCTATGGGGTTGAGCGCCGGATGCTCATCGACAGTGGCGCAACGACCACGGCCTTGTCCGAAGCAACCGCACAGGCCGCAGGGCTCGACCTCGACGAAAGTCCGTTCGGCAGCCTGATCGAAACCGCCAACGGCCGCGTTACGGCATCGCATGTCACCATCGCCGAGCTCGGCATCGGCCCGATCCAGCTCAAGGAAGTCGGCGCCGACGTATCGTCAAACTTTGGCAATCAGGATATCATCGGCATGAACGTGCTTCGGCGCCTGCGTTCATGGAGGGTGGAGCGAGGCACACTCGTCCTGAATGCCGTGCCCTAAGTAAATTTTACATAATATATATTATCAACTTCGAGAATTATAAGCACCGTGGATGTTCACCGATCGACCTTTCTGCGGCGAAAATCAAAATCCGTTACAGCCGCGGTTTGAGTTACAGCGCTTAGACGATAGCGATCGGAGCGAGGGTTTATGAGCCCTTCGGGTGTCGGGTCGTAGAACCCTAGAAAAGGTCAAAGCCTCGCTTTTATGGAAACCCCTTCTACAAGGGCGATCTACGGGTCTTGGCTAATTTTGAAGGCTTAAACCCGCCTTCTCTTTCGAGCCGGTAGAGCATGACAATCAGCGCCGCCTCTCACACTGCTCAGGTATGAAAAAGGTTCGGAAAGGCTGCCGATTTTGGATTGACCCGCTCCACGCGATGATTCAATGCAGCGAAACCCACGGATTTGTGCGGGCTCTGGGTCTTTTGCCGGATTAGCACAGCGGTAGTGCAGCGGTTTTGTAAACCGAAGGTCGGGGGTTCGATCCCCTCATCCGGCACCATTTCCAACCTATTATGGAATTGGCACCAAAAGCCTGTCGCTGCGTTACAGTGGCGGAATGATCAAGGTCGCCAGCTACAATATCCGGAAAGGGATCGGCGCCGACCGGCGGCGCAATCCCGATCGCATCCTGGATGTCCTGCGTGAGGTCGATGCCGATGTCATCGCCCTTCAAGAGGCGGATCGTCGCTTCGGCGAACGTGAAGGCGTGATCCCTCTCCATTTGCTCGATGACCATAGCGACTGGAAGCCCATCGTCTATGGCATGAAGGCCCGCTCCATGGGGTGGCACGGGAACACGATCCTGGTGCGCAAGAGCATGCAGGTCCTGGATTTCGAGGCGATCCACCTGCCCTCGCTGGAACCGCGCGGTGCGGTGATGGCCGATCTGCGGACCAGGGCCGGAGTGATTCGGGTGGTGGGCATGCACCTCGACCTGTCGGGGCTGTGGCGGCGGCGGCAGGCGGCGGCGATCCTCGCGCATCTGACGAGCTGTGCGCACCGGCAACCGACCGTCATGATGGGCGATCTGAACGAATGGACCCGAGCCGCCGGGTGCCTGAAGGACTTTACCCGCGACTTCGCCGTGGCGGAAACGGGGCCGAGCTTCCACGCGATGCGGCCGATCGGACGGCTCGACCGCATCATGGTGTCCTCAGAGCTGACGATCGGCACATGCGGTGTCCATGCGACCCCGATGTCGCGGCGCGCCTCCGACCATTTGCCCATCTGGGCCACGATCGGGCCTCGCTGATGCGCGAAAAGGAGCTGCGGCTGGCGCTGGTCTGCTATGGCGGGATCAGCCTGGCCGTCTACATGCACGGCATCACCAAGGAAATTTGGAGGGTCGTGCGGGCGAGCCGGGCTTCGCATGAGGGCGATCCCCCGGCGTCGGCGGTCGATGCGGTCTATCATGATCTGCTGGACGAAATGGCCGAGCGCGGCGGGGTTCGTGTCCGCATCCTGGCCGACATCATCGCAGGCGCGAGCGCCGGCGGCATCAACGGCATATTCCTGGGCCATGCGATGTCGACCGGCCAGTCCCTCGATCCGCTGACCGACCTTTGGCTGGAAGCGGCCGATATCGAATCGCTGATCGCGCCCGAAGCCGCGCCGACCTCGCGCTTCTCCAAGATGTGGGCGCTGCCCATTGCCTGGATGGCGGCGGGGCGCAGTGGCGAGAAGGTCGCGGCGCTGGATGAGGAGACCCGTGAGGAGGTGCGCTCCAAGCTCGGTCACCTGATCCGTTCGCGCTGGTTCGAGCCGCCTTTCGCCGCCGACGCACTTACCGGACGATTGCTCGAAGCGTTCGATCGTATGGCGAACGGTCCGGTCGGCAAGCGACTGATCCCGCCGGGCCAGCCGCTCGATCTGTTCGTGACCGTAACCGACTTTACCGGCCAGCCGCAGCGGTTGCGGCTCCATTCGCCCGGCGAGGTGGTCGAGACCGAGCATCGCATGGTCGTCGACTTCACCGATAGCGGCGGCGGCAAGCTGGCGGCGATCCCGGAACTGGTCTTTGCCGCCAGGGCGACGTCGAGCTTCCCCGGTGCCTTCCCACCCTTCACCGTCGCCGAATTGGACCGGGTGCTGGCAGTGCGCGAACAGGACTGGCCCGAGCGTGATGACTTTCTGCGCCGCGTGCTTCCCCGCCATCATGCGGCGGGCGCGGCGGACAAGGCGGTCTTGATTGACGGATCGGTGCTGGTCAACGCGCCCTTCCGCCCTGCCATCGACGCGCTCGGACGCCGCCCGGCGCGGCGTCAGGTCGACCGTCGCTTCGTCTATATCGACCCGTTTCCGGGCATGCATTTCCGTCTGCCCGGCGGTGGCGGCCATCCGGGCTTTTTCCAGACCATCATCGGCGCGATCAGCGAACTGCCCCGCCAGCAACCGATACGCGACAATCTGGAAGCGATCGCCGCCCGGTCCGGCCGGATCGATCGCATGCAGGCCATCCTCGCGGCCATTCGCGAGGAAGTGGAGCAGGAGATCGAACAACTGTTCGGCGGCACCCTCTTCCTCGACCGCCCGACCGCTGCGCGACTGGCTTCGTGGCGGGTTCGCGCGCAGGCTGCTGCCGCCGCGAAGGCGGGGTACAGCTATGCCGCTTATGGTCATCTGAAGCTTGCCAATGTCATCGACGGCATGACGACGATCCTGACCGAGGCCATGGGCGACGATGGTCAACCGAGCCGCCATCGCCTTCGCGCGATGATCGAGCGGACGGTCGCGACCCGCCATGTCGGTGGCGAGGCGATCAGCTTCACCGGCGGATCGAGCGGTGGCGCGCGGACGTTCCTGCGCGCCTTCGACCTCGGCTATCGCATCCGTCGCCTTCGGTTGCTCGCCCGGCGGCTGACTGAATTGGAGGCGGATCACAGCGAGGCGGAACTGGCACCCGTTCGTGATGCCATCTACGAATCGCTGGCCGAATTTCTGGAGCGCCAGAGCGGTGTCGGTCTGGAGGAATGGGCGGAGGATATCCGTGCCGTTCGCGATGATGGCGGTCCCTTGCTCGATCGACTGGAAGCCAGGCTCGACCTGATCCGGCTGGACGGTGAGACCGATGCCCGGCTGGCCGCCGCCTTCGCAGGGTTGCCCCGTGCCGCCCGGCGGACCCTATTGCTGACCTATCTGGGCTTTCCCTATTTCGACGTCGCGACGCTGCCATTGCTGCAGGGCGAAGGGCTAGACGAGTTCGACCCGATCAAGGTCGACCGCATATCCCCCGACGATGCCACCGCCATTCGAGCAGGCGGCGCCGAAGCGACGTTGAAGGGCATCCAGTTCCTGACCTTCGGCGCGTTTTTCAGCCGCAGCTACCGCGAGAATGATTATCTCTGGGGTCGGCTGCATGGGGCAGAGCGGATGATCGACATCGCCGTCTCCACCCTACCCCCGACCATACGGCTGAAACCCGGTGCGGTGGCCGCGTTCAAACGGCGCGCTTTCCTGGCCATACTCGACGAGGAAGAGGCGCGATTGACCGCCATCGCGCCCCTGATCGCCTCGCTTCGCCAGGAGATCGGCTGAAGGCTGGTCATGCAGGACCAACGCCGCTAGACCGCATCGCCGAACCCGGTGATGCGGAGAAACCCATGCAGTTCCTGAAAATGCTCTTCTGGTGCCTGCTGGCCTTTCTGGCCGCGGCTTTCACGCTGGGGAACTGGACGACCGTGCCGATCCGGCTGGTTGGCGGATTGGTGGCAGATGTGAACCTGCCGCTGCTGCTGTTCCTGACCTTCCTGCTCGGGCTGGTGCCGACGCTGATCTGGCAGCATGCCGCGCGCTGGAGGCTGCGTCAGCGGTTGAGCGCCGCCGAGCGTTCGCTGGCCGCGGTATCGGCCGAGACCAGCGCCTATGTCGCCCCCGCGGCGTCCAACCCTGCCACCTCCAACACCCAGCCGATGGTCTGATCCCTTCATGAGCAATCGCATCTACGTCGCCATCGATACCCCCGATCTCGCTCGCGCCCAGGCGCTGGCGCAGAAGGTCCGCCACCATGTCGGCGGGCTGAAGCTGGGACTCGAATTCTTCTGCGCGCACGGCGCGACCGGCGTGCGCGAGATGGCGCATATCGGCCTGCCCATCTTCCTCGACCTGAAACTGCACGACATCCCGAACACCGTGGCCAAGGCCGTCCAGTCGCTCGGCCCGCTCGCCCCCGCCATCCTGACCGTCCATGCCAGCGGCGGCCGCGCGATGCTGGAGGATGCCAAGGCTGCAGCGCCGACCGGCACCAAGGTGGTCGCCGTCACCATGCTGACCAGCCTGGACGCCAGCGACCTGAGCGACACCGGCGTCATCGGCTCTCCTGCGGATCATGTCCGCCGCCTGGCCGATCTGGCCGCCGAGGCAGGCGTGGACGGTATCGTGTGCTCCGGCGAAGAGGTCGCCGCCGTCAAGAAGGCGTGGCCCAAGGGCTTTTTCGTCGTCCCCGGCGTGCGTCCGGTCGACGGTATGATCGGTGACCAGAAGCGCGTCGTCACTCCGCGTGCGGCGGTCGATGCTGGCGCTTCGATCCTGGTGATCGGCCGTCCGATCACCCAGGCCGAGGACTCCGATGCCGCCGCACGCGCGATCGCGGCCACGCTCTAATCCCGTTTTTCGGACCCTCCCATTCGGGAAACGACCATGCCGACCACTGCCAAGATCTGCGGATTGACGTCGCCCGCCACGCTCGACGCCGCACTGGGCGGCGGGGCGAGCCATGTTGGCTTCGTCTTCTTCCCTGCCTCTCCCCGGCACCTGACGTTCGACGTCGCGGCGGGACTGGCGGGACGGGTGCCCGACCATGTCCAGCGTGTCGGTGTCTTCGTCGATCCCGATGACCAGTTGCTCGAGGCGGCGGTCCGTGCCGGAATGCTCGACGCCATCCAGCTTCATCGCACGGCACCGGCGCGCGTGGCCGCGATCCGATCGAAGTTCGACCGGGAAGTCTGGGCGGCGGTCGCGATCAAGCTGCGCGGCGATGTCGAAAAGGCTCGCGACTATGCGGGGGCGGCCAGCCTGATCCTGTACGACGCCAAGACGCCGGACGACGCATCGTTGCCCGGCGGCATGGGCCTCCGCTTCGACTGGAGCCTGCTCGACGGGGTTCGCCACCCGCTGCGCTGGGCCTTGTCCGGCGGGCTGGATGCCGGGAACGTCGCCGAGGCGATCCGGCGGACGGGGACGCCCTTGGTCGATGTATCCTCTGGCGTCGAGAGTGCGCCGGGCGTCAAGGATATGGACAAGATCGCGACGTTCCTTAAAGCCGTTGCGACAAATCAGTGACAGGATCGTTTGCAGGGGTCGCCCCGCAAATGCCCAAGGGAAACGAGATGAACGCCCCCAATTCCTTCCGTGCCCAGCCCGACGAGCGCGGCCATTTCGGTGATTTCGGCGGGCGCTACGTCGCCGAGACGCTGATGCCGCTGATCCTCGACCTGGAGCGTGAGTATCGCGCCGCACAGGTCGACCCGGCTTTCAAGGCCGAGTTCGACGATCTGATGACCCATTATGTCGGTCGTCCCAGCCCGATGTACTATGCCGAGCGCATGACCGAGACGCTTCGTGCGAGCGCGCCCGAGGGCAAGGGGCCGAAGGTCTATTTCAAGCGCGAAGAGCTGAACCACACCGGCGCGCACAAGATCAACAATTGCATCGGCCAGATCCTGCTCGCCAAGCGGATGGGCAAGACGCGGATCATCGCCGAGACCGGCGCGGGCCAGCACGGCGTGGCGACCGCCACCGTCGCGGCGCGCTTCGGCCTGCCCTGCACCATCTTCATGGGTGCGCGCGATATTGAGCGTCAGGCGCCGAACGTCTTCCGCATGAAGCTGCTCGGTGCGGAAGTGCGCCCGGTCACGTCTGGTGCGCAGACACTGAAGGATGCGATGAACGAGGCGCTGCGCGACTGGGTCGCCAATGTCCACGACACCTTCTACATCATCGGCACGGCGGCGGGCCCCCACCCCTATCCGGAAATGGTCCGCGACTTCCAGTCGGTGATCGGCACTGAGTCGAAGGCGCAGATTTTGGAAGCCGAGGGCCGCCTGCCCGACCTGCTGATCGCCTCGGTCGGCGGCGGGTCGAACGCCATCGGTCTCTTCCACCCGTTCCTGGACGATGCCGAGGTCGCGATGCTGGGCATCGAGGCGGCCGGACACGGCCTGAACACCACCCAGCATGCGGCCAGCCTGACCGGCGGCAAGCCCGGTATCCTGCATGGCAACAAGACCTATCTGTTGCAGGACGAGGACGGTCAGATCGCCGAGGCGCATTCGATCTCGGCCGGGCTCGACTATCCGGGGATCGGGCCGGAGCATAGCTGGCTGAATGATACCGGCCGCGTCGTTTACGAAGGCGTGACCGATACCGAGGCGCTCGACGCATTCCAACTGTGCTGCAAGGTCGAGGGGATCATCCCCGCGCTGGAATGCAGTCATGCTTTGGTCGGCCTGATCCGTCGCGCGCCGCTGATGGATCGCGATCAGATCGTGCTGGTCAATATTTCGGGTCGTGGCGACAAGGACATCTTTACCGTCGCCGACGCGCTGGGAGCCAAGATGTGAGCCGGATCGCCGATACCTTTGCGGCCTGTGCCGATGCGGGGCGTGCCGCGCTCGTCAGTTTCGTGACCGCCGGCGATCCGACGCCGGGCGACACCGCCGCCATCCTCGACGCGCTTGTCGAGGGGGGCGCGGACGTGGTCGAGCTCGGAATGCCCTTCACCGATCCGATGGCCGATGGCCCCGCGATCCAGAAGGCCAATATCCGCAGCCTAAGCGCGGGCACCCGCACCGCCGACGTGCTGGCGATCGCGACCGCCTTTCGCGCCCGTCACCCCCAAGTGCCGCTGGTCCTGATGGGCTATGCCAACCCGATGACGGTGCGCGGCCCCAAATGGTTCGCCGAGGCGGCGGCCCAGGCGGGGGTCGATGGCGTAATCTGCGTCGACGTGCCCGCCGAGGAAGACGATGCGCTGGGCGTTGCGCTGCGCGAGAAGGGCATTGCCTCGATCCGCCTCGCCACCCCGACCAGCGATGCGGTGCGCCTGCCGACGATTTTGACGGGGGCGGATGGTTTCCTCTATTATGTCTCGGTCGCAGGTATCACCGGGCAACAGCAGGCGGTGCAATCCTCGATCGAGGATGCGGTCGCCCGGCTGAAGGCGGCGACCCATTTGCCGGTCGCGGTTGGCTTCGGCGTCCGTACCCCGGAACAGGCGGCGGCGATCGGTCGCGTGGCCGACGGTGTCGTCGTCGGCTCGGCGATCGTCGATCTGGTGGGCGAGCATGGGGCGAACGCCCCCGCCCCGGTCCGCGCCTATATTCAAACCCTGTCGTCGGCACTGGCCGATGCACGCAAGGAACTCGCATGAGCTGGCTCAACAGCGTCCGCAACGTCATCCCCTTCGTCGTCAAGAAGGAGACGCCCGATCATCTCTGGCACAAGTGCAAGGGTTGCGGGCAGATGGTCTTCACCAAGGAGCTGGAAGACAATCTGAACGTCTGCCCGAAATGCGATCATCATGATCGCATCGGGCCGAAGGCGCGTTTCCGGCATCTGCTCGATGAAGGCAGCTGCAACGAGCTTCCGGCGCCCAAGGTGCCCGAGGATCCGCTCAAGTTCCGCGACTCCAAGCGCTATGCCGATCGCCTGAAGGCGGCGCGGACCAGCGCGGCCGAGAACGATGCACTGGTCAATGCGCGGGGCACGATCCAGGGCCATAAGGTCGTGGTCGGCGTACAGGACTTCGCCTTCATGGGCGGGTCGATGGGCTTGGCGGTCGGCGAGGCTTTCGTGCGCGGCGTCGAGGCGGCGATCGCGGACAACTGCCCCTATGTCATCTTCACCGCCTCGGGCGGCGCGCGCATGCAGGAAGGCATTCTCAGCCTGATGCAGATGCCGCGCACCACCGTGGCGATCCAGATGCTGCACGATGCGGGCCTGCCCTATATCGTTGTGTTGACCGACCCGACGTCGGGCGGGGTGATGGCGGCCTATGCGATGCTGGGCGACGTACAGATCGCCGAGCCCAAGGCGATGCTCGCCTTTACCGGCCGCCGCGTGATCGAAAGCACGATCCGCGAAAAGCTGCCTGACGATTTCCAGACCTCGGAATATTATCTGAATCACGGGATGCTGGACATGGTGGTCCATCGCCACGACCTGCGCGAACGTCTGGCGACCGTGATCGGCTATCTGACCGGGTCGCGTCAGGCCGCCTGAGCCGTCGCCTTTTTCAACTGATGGCATTAGAGGGGCGGGCCGAGAGGTCCGCCTCTTGTCATATCCGCTTTCCAAGAGTCCGGCCGATGCCCGATCACGCCCGTTCCGACCATCCGGCCGTCCAGGCACAGCTCGACCGGCTATGGAGCCTGTCGCCCGGTGCGGATGTTCTCGGTCTGGAGCGGATCACGACCCTCCTCGGACGACTGGGGGATCCGCAACGGCATCTGCCGCCGGTCTTCCATGTCGCGGGCACCAACGGCAAGGGCTCGACCTGCGCCTTTCTGCGCGCCGCGATCGAGGCATCCGGGCAAAGCGTACATGTCTATTCCAGCCCGCACCTCGTCCGCTTCAACGAACGTATCCGGCTGAATGGCCGCTTGATCGGGGACGATGCGCTGGCGGCGGTGCTCGACGAGGTGCTGGGTCGAGCCGAGGGGATCGGCGCCAGCTTCTTCGAAGTGACGACGGCGGCTGCGTTCCTGTCCTTCGCGCGCAATCCGGCCGCCGCGACGATCGTTGAAGTGGGCTTGGGCGGTCGTCTGGACGCTACCAATATCCTGCCCCCTCCTGCCGTGTGCGGTATCGCTGCGCTGGGTATCGATCACGAGGCGTTTCTGGGCCGCCAACTGACCGGCATCGCACGCGAAAAGGCGGGGATCGCGAAGCGGGGCACGCCGCTGGTCACCATGGACTATGCCCGCCCCCTGCGAGACGCGATCGCCGACGTTGCCGCAACCGCCGAGGCTCCTGTCTTCGCGCGGGGACAAGCTTGGTCGAGCACGTCCACGCGCCATGGCGTGTCCTACGAAGACAGGCACGGACAAATCACGTTGCCCCGGCCGGGCCTGACGGGTGGGCATCAATCGCGCAACCTGGCGCTGGCGGTGGCGATGCTTCGGCATCAAAAGGCCTTGATCGTGCCGAATGCTGCTTTGATGCAGGCAGCGACTAGCGTCCGGTGGCCGGCTCGGATGCAGCGTTTAAGGCACGGGCCGTTGACGCGGGTGCTGCCCGCCGAGACCCAATGCTGGCTGGACGGCGCACACAATCCCTCCGCTGCGACGCCGGTGGCGCGGGCCATGGCGGGATGGCGTTCCAATGGGCCGACTGCACTCGTTCTGGGCATGCTGGCGAACAAGGAGGCCGGGCCGGTTCTGGAGAAGCTCGGCGGCATGGTCGACCTGATCGTCACCGTGCCCGTGCCCGACCACGCTTGCCACTCGCCCGAAAGTCTTGTCGAACAGGCCCACGCCTTGGGCCTGAAGGCCGTTTCTGCCCGTGGCCCTTCGCACGCGCTCGCTCTGATCGCCGATCGGTTTGAGAACCCGGCCCATGTCCTGATCGCGGGATCGCTTTACTTGGCCGGACAAATTCTCTCGGAGAATGACGAGGCGCCGCATTGATGCGACGAGCCGACAACGTCGCCTCCTTTATTTGCGATTGACTATCAATAGCGAGCGTTTAGCATGGGATCCGTAATTACGGAGTCCCCGCCGATGGCCGAAACCACCACCCTCGCCGCAGCGTTGCCCCACATGCTGCCGGCCTGCCCCCATGCCCGGATTGCCCTGTTCGCGATACGTCGGATGGGCGCGCACGGGCTGGCGGATGCCCGCGCGTCGCACACGCTGTTCACTATGTTCGGGCAGGATTTCCGGCGTCCGCTGATCCTGATGCGGACGCTGATGGCCGATCTGGCCGCCCATGCCTCGGGGCAGATTGCGATTGCGCCGTGCTGCTGTGCGCGGATGACGGCGGCGGAGGCAGCGCTGATGACCATCCTTGCCCAGATGGAAACAGCACCGCAAAAGGCGCATTTTCTCATGACCGATCTGCTCGGCGTTCGGCGGGTCGACAGCGTGCTGGTAAGCGCCGCCGCCGTCGCGGCGGCCTTTGCGGACGAGGGACGGCCGATCAGTTACTGACCGGCGCCTCGCGACGGGCGTCGCCTTCTCCGGCGACGCCTGCGCTGCCGATCGAACGGTCGACCAGGCCCGACCTCGCCATCCACCAGAACAACAGGACGCCCGGCACCGCGACGACCGTGGTCAGCAGATAGAAATCGACATAACCGAATTGCTCGACCAGCGCGCCCGCCGTCGTACCGCTCAGGATACGCCCGACCACGCTCGCCGCCGCCGAGATGAGCGCATATTGCGCGGCGGTGAAGCGCAGGTCGGTCAGCGCGGAGAAATAGGCGACGACGGTGACGCCGCCGATCCCGCTCGAAAAATTCTCGAACCCGATCGCCCCCGCCATGCCCCAATTGGAATGACCCAGCGCGGCAAGCCCCGCAAAGGACAGGTTCGACACCGCCATCAGCACCAGACTGATCAGCACCGAGCGCTTCATCCCCAGCCGCGCATAGAGCACGCCGCCGACGAACACGCCGATCAGCAGTGCCCAGAAGCCGACGCCCACATCGTACAGCGCAATCTCGTCCTTGCTGAACCCCAGGTCGTTGAACAACAAGCGGAAGGTCAGGTTGGCCAGCGTGTCGCCGATCTTGTGGACCAGGATGAAGGCCAGGATGACGAGCGCGCCCTGACGGCGGAAAAACTCGGCAAAGGGGCCGACGACCGCGCGGACGATCCCCTCGCTAGGGCGCTTGGCGGTGATTTCGTTATGCCGCTTCGGCTCGCCCATGAACAGCGCGGTCAGGACTGCGGGCAGCGCGAAGGCACAGCTTACCATATAGGCCACGCTCCACCCCGCCCGTGTCGCGATGACCAGCGAGAGCGAGGCGATCAAGGCCGATCCGATCCGCCAGCCATATTGGCCCATGCCCGCCCCCACGCCTAACTGGCGCGGCTCGAGCAACTCGATGCGATAGGCGTCGATCACGATGTCGAACGTCGCCCCCGCAACTCCCAGCGCCAGGGCCGCCATCGCCGTCTGTGCCAATGACACGCGCGGATCGGCGAGGCCCAGGCTGATCGCCGCCGCACACACCAGCGCCGCCACGACCAGCAACCACGAGACACGCTGGCCCAGCCGGTGGAGGACAGGAATCTTCACCCCCTCGACGATCCAGGCCCAGAGCCATTTCAGATTATAGGCCAGGATCACCAGCGCAAAGGCCGTGACGCTCTTCTTCTCGATCCCCGCTTCTGCCAGCCGGCTGGCCAGCGTCGCGTTGATCATGGTCAGCGGAAAGGCCGACGAGATGCCGAGCGCAAGCGAGGCCAGCGGTGCGGGCTCGACATAAGGCCGCACTCCATCCAACCAACGCGCACTCGCCATAGAACCGCTCACCTTACCGGAAAGCGGAGACCCTATAAGGCTTGGCCATCAGGGGCAACGGGGCCGGACGATCCGGTCCGGGTGAAAAGCCGAAAGCCCGACGGCAGGCGGCCGGGCGCCTTTCCCGCGCGACGCTCCTCGATTGCATCGATCGCGCCCAGCAGTTCGCGCGAGCCATAGGGCTTCATGAGCAGCCCGTCGGCGAGTTGCTCGACGCCGTCGGGCGGCGTGCCGGTGATGAACAGAACGGGGATGTCGCGGGCATGGGCCGCCCGCGCGACATCGACACCGCTGCCATCCGCCAGCCGCACATCGGCCAGAACCAGATCGATCCCCGCCCCCCCATCGATCAGGGTGACGGCTTTGCTGACCCGGTCGACGGTGGCGACCACCTCATAATCGGCATCGGTCAGGACGTGTTCGGTGTCGAACGCGACCAGCGGCTCGTCCTCAACGACGAGCAGCTTGACCAGCTGTCGTTTCTTTCGCCCGAAGAATCTCATCCCTCTATCGGCCTGTCCTGCTGTCCCGCTCGCTCGCGTAACGCTTTGTCTGCGAGAAACGACGCAATTAATTTCCTTTGGTCGACACCCTCTGTATCAGCGTGGATCATGACACCAGATCAACGTATAGCAAAGCTGCTCGCGCGGGCAGGAGTCGCGTCGCGTCGCGAGGTCGAGCGGATGATCGCCGAGGGACGGATCGCCCTGAACGGCGTGACCATCGATACCCCGGCGACGCTTCTCTCCACGCTCGACGGCGTGACCGTGGACGGCGACCCCGTAGCGGCACCCGAACCGACGCGTCTCTTCCTCTACCACAAGCCCACTGGTCTGCTCGTTACCGAGCATGATCCCGCCGGGCGGCCGACCATCTATGACCGCCTGCCCGAGGGGTTGCCGCGTCTGGTGCCGGTCGGACGGCTTGACCTCAACACCGAGGGGCTGCTGCTGCTGACCACCGACGGCGGGTTCAAGCGTCAGCTGGAATTGCCCGCCACCGGCGTCGAGCGCACCTATCGCGCCCGCGCTTATGGCGACATCACCCAGGCGCAGCTGGAAGAGCTGATCCACGGGATCGAGATCGACGGCATCCGCTATGGCCAGATCGACGCCAATCTCGAGCGGCGGACCGGCGCGAATGTCTGGATCGAAATGACGCTGCGCGAAGGCAAGAACCGCGAAGTGCGCCGCGTGCTCGAACATCTGGGACTTCAGGTCAGCCGGTTGATCCGGCTGCGCTATGGTCCGTTCGTGCTGGACGAGCTGCCGGTCGGTGACATCGGCGAGGTCCGTGGTGCCGATATCGTCGAGTTCCGGCGATCGCTGGAGGGCGGCATTCCCGCCGATGCGATCAAGCCCGCGAAGATCAAGCCCGGCTTCCGCACGCCGCCGACGCGCGCCGCAGCAGGTGAGCGCCCGGCACGCGCTGGTGCAGGCGAGGCCCGCGGTGGAGCAAGTGACCGCCCCCGGTCGCAGGAGCGGATGGGGTATGGCGACCGGAGCCGCCGTGACGACGCGCGTCCGTCGTCGGCCTATGCCCGGAACGACCGCCCGGCCCGCGAAGGCGTTCGGTCCGACCGACCGCGTGAGGGCGCGAAACCCTATGGCAAGTCACCGACCAACGAGCGGTCCGGCTTTGGCGGACAACGCCCATCACGCTTCGAGGACCGTACCGAACGCCCGGCGCGTGACGGTGTCCGGTCGGATCGGGCGCGGCCGGGGGCCAAGCCCTTTGCCAAATCCCCGACGGGCGAACGGTCGGGTTCCGGCGGTCAGCGGCCATCGCGTTACGATGACCGGGCCGAGCGCCCTGCTCGCGAGGGTGGTCGTTCCGATCGGTCGCGTCGGGATGCCAAGCCTTTCGGCAGCGCTGCCACCGGCGAGCGCTACGGCTCCGGTGGACAGCGGGCGTCGCGTTTTGACGACCGGGGCGAACGCCCGGCACGGGACGGCGCGCGCTCCGACCGTTCGCGTGGCGATGCCAAGCCCTTTGGCAAGCCCGCAAGTGGTCCACGCCAGCCGCGTTTCGACGATCGCGGTGACCGCCCCGCCCGTCCGTCGCGTGGCCCACAGGGTTCGTCCGGTCGTTCCGGTGGCCCGTCGCGCCCTCACAATCGCGGAGGACGACCCGGCGGAGGCGGCTCGCGTCCCGGTCGGCCCGGAGGGCAACGCTGATGCGTGTGATCGCCGGACAATGGCGCGGACGCCCGCTCGTCGCGCCCAAGGGTGACGTGACGCGTCCGACCGCGGACCGAACGCGCGAGGCCTTGTTCTCGATGCTAACGGCGCGGCTGGGCGATTTCGAGGGGCTGGCGGTCGGCGATTTCTTCGCCGGTTCGGGCGCGCTCGGGATCGAGGCGCTATCGCGCGGGGCGGCGTCTTGCCTGTTTGTTGAGCAGGACCGCGCCGCGCTCGACGCGCTGCGCGCCAACCTCGCCAAGCTGGAGGCGAAGGGCGATGTCCGGGCCTCGTCGGTAATGGCGCTGGGGCCTGCGCGTGCGCCGCTCGATCTGATCCTGATGGATCCGCCCTATGCAACGGGCGCGGGCAGTGTCGCGCTCGACAAGCTGGCCCGACTTGGCTGGGTCGGTGCAGGCACCTGGGTCAGCATCGAAACCGCCAAGCAGGAAGAGGTCGAGATTGCGGGTTTCACCGTCGACGCCACTCGCGTCCACGGCAAGGCGCGACTGACCCTGCTTCGTCAGGCCTGATCGCCGCTCCGCCCGCGCATCAGGGCGAGCCCGGCGAGGCTGAGCAGACCGGCGGCGACCAGATAGCCGCCGACGAAGTTCAGCCCGCCGCGCTCGGTCAACGCCTGTGCCGCGATGGGGGCCAGGGCACCGCCGATGATGCCGCCCAGATTGAACGTCATCGACACGCCGGTATAGCGCACGCCCGCCGGAAACAGCGCAGGCAGCCAGCCGCCCAGCGGGCCATAGGCAAAGCCCATCACGAACAGCGCAGCCGCCAGCCAGACAAACACGATCGCGAGCGAGCCCGATCCCAGCATCGGTCCCATCGCGATCCCGACCAGCACGCAACCCGCAAAGCCCAGCCGCAACATGAAAGGCGCACCATGTCGGTCCGCCATCACGCTGGACACGACGACGCCGAGCGCCAGGAACAGGATGGCCACGAGCTGAATGCCCAGGAACGCCTCGCGCGGATAACCGAGCACGGTGGTTCCATGCCCCAGCGCAAAGGCGGTCGCGAGATAGAAGATCGCAAAGCAGGCAACCACCCCACCCGTCCCCGCCAGTAGCGCGCGGCCATGCCCCTGAAGCAGGGTAGCGATCGGTACGCGGGGCAGCGCCTCGGCCTTCTTGGCTTCGGCGAAATCGGGCGTCTCGGTCAGGCGCAGGCGAACCCACAGACCCAGCAGCACCAATACCGCGCTCGCCAGGAACGGCAGGCGCCAGCCCCAGGCGCGGAACTGATCGTCGGTCAGGATCAGGCCCAAGACCAGGAAAAAGCCGTTGGCCAGAATGAACCCGACCGGCGCACCCAGCGGCGGGAACATGCCCCAGGTGTTGCGCTTGCCGGGCGGGGCATTCTCCACCGCGAGCAAGGCAGCTCCGCCCCATTCGCCGCCCAGTCCGAGGCCCTGCCCCAGCCGCGCGATGCACAACAGTAGCGGTGCGATCCATCCGGCCTGCGCATAGGTCGGCAGGAAGGCGATGGCGACGGTCGATCCGCCCATCAGCATCAGGCTGACCACCAGCGTCGATTTGCGGCCGACCCGATCGCCGAAATGACCGAAAGCAATGGCCCCCACCGGCCGGGCCACAAAGGCGAGACCGAAGCTGGCGTAGGACAAGAGCAACTGGGCCGTCGCCGACGAAGCCGGAAAGAACAGCGGACCGAACACCAGCGCCGCCGCTGTCGCGTAGATATAGAAATCGTAGAACTCGACCGCCGTGCCGGTCAGGCTGGCCAGCAGGATATGGCGATGCGACGGAGGCGAGGCTTGGGTCATGCCTCGTTCGTGAAGAAGCGAGCGCCCGGCGTAAAGCCCTATCCGCTTACCCTGCCAGCACGCCAGCCAACTGCAACAGCAGCCAGTAGAGCGTGCCCGACAGCAGCATGGCCGCAGGCAGGGTCAAGACCCAGGCCAACAGCATGTTGCGGATCGTCCGGAACTGAAGACCAGCGCCATTGGCGACGGAAGCGCCTGCCACACCGGAGGTCAGGATGTGCGTGGTCGACACCGGACGGCCGATATATTCCGCACCGAAGATCGTGGCCGCCGTCATCAACTCGGCCGCGGCGCCCATGCCATAGGTCAGATGCGTCTTGCCGATACGCTCGCCGACCGTGACGACGATCCGCCGCCATCCGACCATGGTGCCCAGGCCAAGCGCCAGCGCGACGGTAACCTTCACCCAGAGCGGGATATAGCGGGTGCCCCGCTCCAGCGATCCGGCATAGCTGTTGAGCGCCTCGATCTCCGCAGCGGTGAAGCGCTGCTTGGCCGTCTCGCTCTTGGTCACCATGCGGGTCGTGTCGAGAACCAGATACATGTCGTTGCGCAGATTGGGCACGACGGCGGCGGGGACGCGGCTGAGTGCACCGTAATTGCCGATCCGCTCGCCGATGTCGCGCGACAGCGCGGACAGACCCGCGTAGACCTTCGGGGTATCGATCGCCTTCTTACGGACGCCGTCGACCACGTCTGCGCGCGCCTGGTCGACCGACGGAGTAGCCTGCGCACCATGTGCGGCATAGGACGTCGCCGCGACCTGGGCGCTGCGTACGAAAGCGGGCATCGCGCTCTCCGGCAGCGTGCGGTTCAGCGCATAAGCGGTCGGCGCGCAGCCGATCAGGATCAGCATGATCAACCCCATGCCCTTCTGCCCGTCATTGCCGCCATGCGCAAAGCTGACTGCCGTACAGGTGAAGATCAGGAGCGCGCGGATGCCACGTGGCGGCGGCGTGTCGCCCTCCGGCTCCCGATAGAGCCGCTTGTCGCGCAGAAAGCGCTTCATGACGAGCAGCAGCATCAGGGCACCGGCAAAACCGATCAGCGGGCTAAACAGCAGCGCGGAGAGGACCTTCCACACCTGTGCCATGTCTACCCCGGAGGTGCCGGGAATGCTGGACAGCAACTGATTGGCAAGCCCCACGCCCAGGATCGAACCGATCAGCGCGTGGCTCGACGAGTTGGGTAGCCCCACTGCCCAAGTCGCCAGGTTCCAAAGGACAGCCGCCAGCAGCAGCGCGAAGATCATCGCGAACCCGCCAGCCGATCCGACATGCAGCATCAGGTCAATGGGCAGCAGCGTGATGATCGAATAGGCGACGGCCCCGGTCGAGGTCAGGACGCCCAGGAAATTGAAGAAACCGGACCAGATAACGGCCAGCGGGGCGGGCATCGAATGGGTGTAGATGACGGTCGCGACCGCATTGGCGGTATCGTGAAAGCCGTTCACGAACTCGAAGCCCAGCGCGATCAGCAGCGCGAGCCCCAGAAATGCGAACACGCCCATGGCCATCGGCTCGCCAACGCGGGCCGTGTCGACCGCAATGCTATAGCCCGCATAGGCGAGACCGCCGATCAACAGGGCGGTGAACACCCAGCGGCCCATCGGATGGAGCCCGGCGTCGAGACGTGGCCCGCGAACGCGGGATTCGGATTGGCCACCGGCGAGCGCATAGGATGTCATGACCAATCGCGTTGCCCCTTTCCGGTGACATTTTCATGACGGTTGCCCGGTGTCTGCCGGTCCTGGCCGTCTCGCATCGGAACGCGACCGGGCGGTGCATCGAACCGCCCGGCCGAGTGCCGTGCATGATCTCAGTTCTTGCTGGCCAGCGCGACCGGCGCAGCGGACGACAATGCCGCGACCTTGATCGCCGCATCCGCCATCATCTCCCGGCGGCAGCGCGCGATATCGGCATTGCGGCGCAGGTCGACCGTCACATGACCGCACGCCATGGTAGCAGCACGGCGGATACGCGCGTCGAGCTGGGCGCGATCATCGGCACGGTACAGGTCGAGATCGGCGTGACGGACGGTGACGGTGACGGGCTCGCGCATTTCGGCCTGAGCCGTTGCGGACGCAAACAGAGAAGCCGCAATGGCGGCTGCCGTAAACTTCTTCATCTTGGGGTGCTCCTGCATCGGATCGTGCCCGTCACGGCGGCGTGAGTGGTCGGGACACCCCACTGCTCGTCGGCACGCCGCGCCTTTAGGCGGTGGACATGTCGCTTTCGCGTCGCACAAAAGACGCCACGATGACGCATCCCGCGATGAAACAAGGTGGTGCCGAGGATGCGGGTGGTTGCCCCCGCCGCAAACGTTCCCTAACTGTTCGCGATGACCGTGCCTTCCACCGATCCCGCCGCTTCGCTGGCCGACTATCCCTATCTGCGGACGTTGAACCCCGCTCAGCGCGAGGCGGTGCTGACCACGGACGGGCCGGTGCTGGTGCTGGCGGGCGCGGGCACGGGCAAGACGGCGGCGCTGACCGCGCGGCTGGCGCACCTTCTCTATACGCGGAAAGCCTGGCCGTCGGAGATCCTGTCGGTCACCTTCACCAACAAGGCCGCCCGCGAGATGCGCGAGCGGGTCGGACGGCTGGTCGGCGATGCGGTGGAGGGGATGCCATGGCTGGGCACCTTCCACGCAATCGGGGCCAAGATGCTGCGCCGCCATGCCGAACTGGTCGGGCTGCAGTCCAACTTCACCATCCTCGACACCGACGATCAGCTGCGTTTGCTCAAGCAGTTGATCGTCGCGGCGGACATTGACGAAAAGCGCTTTCCGGCACGCGCGCTGGGCGGCCTGATCGACGAGTGGAAGAACAAGGGGCTGGTCCCCGGCGATATCGATGCGGGCGAGGCCGAGCGTTACGCCAACGGCCAGGGCGCCGACCTATATCGCCAGTATCAGGACAGGCTGCGCAGCGTGAACGCCTGCGACTTCGGCGACCTTCTGCTCCACATGCTCACCATCCTGAAGACGCATCGCGACGTGCTGGAGCACTATCAGCAGCGTTTCCGCTATATCATGGTGGACGAGTATCAGGACACCAACAGCGTCCAGTATCTCTGGCTCCGCCTGCTCGCCCAGGCGCGCAAGAACATCGCCTGTGTCGGCGATGACGACCAGTCCATCTATTCGTGGCGTGGCGCACAGGTGGAGAATATCCTGCGCTTCGAGCGGGACTTCCCGGGCGCCAAGGTCATCCGGCTGGAACAGAATTACCGTTCGACGCCGCACATCCTTGGCGCGGCGTCGGGGGTGATCGCGAACAATGGCGGACGGCTCGGCAAGACGCTTTGGACCGAGCTGGACGTCGGCGAGAAGGTCCAGGTGCTGGGGGTCTGGGATGGCCCCGAGGAAGCACGGCGCGTCGGCGAAGAAATCGAGTCGGCGCGACGGTCCGGTACGTCTTACGACAATATCGCAATTCTGGTTCGCGCCTCGCATCAGACCCGCGAGTTCGAGGATCGCTTCATCGCGATCGGCCTGCCCTATCGGATCGTCGGCGGGTTCCGTTTCTACGAGCGGGCCGAAATCCGCGATGCGCTCGCTTATCTGCGCATCGTCAACCAGCCGTCGGACGATCTCGCATTCGAGCGGATCGTCAATGTGCCCAAGCGCGGGCTGGGTGACAAGGCGCTGGCCAAGATTCATCAATTGGCGCGGGCCGAAGGACTACCGCTGACGATCGCCTCGGCACGTATCCTCGACACCGACGAGTTGACGCCGCAGGCGCGGCGGAGCCTGGGTAATCTGATCGGTGACATCGCGCGCTGGCGCGACATGGCCCGCGACCTCGCGCATCCGGAGTTGGCGCGGCAGCTGCTCGATGAGAGCGGCTATACCGCCATGTATCAGAACGAGAAGTCGGCCGAAGCGGCCGGGCGACTGGAGAACCTCTCCGAACTCGTCCGCGCGATGGAGGATTACGAGTCGCTCGGCGCGTTCCTGGAGCATGTCTCGCTGGTCATGGACCGCGACGGCGACCAGCGCGAGCCCGAAGTGACGATCATGACGATCCATGCCGCCAAGGGGCTGGAGTTCGATACGGTGTTTCTGGCGGGCTGGGAAGAAGGCCTGTTTCCATCACAGCGTGCGATCGACGAAGGTGGTACGCGCAGCCTGGAGGAGGAGCGGCGGCTTGCCTATGTCGCGATCACCCGCGCCCGGCGCAAGGCGGTGATCCTCCACGCGGCCAATCGCCGCATCTATGGGCAGTGGACATCGAGCCTGCCGAGCCGCTTCGTCGGCGAGCTGCCGCCCGAGCATATCGAGAGCGAGACGAGCATGACCGGCGGCGAAAGCCTGTGGCGGGCCAACTGGTCCGAACATGCAGACCCCTTCGCCAAGGTCGGGCGCGGCACCGGGCGCGGGCCGGGCTGGCAGCGGGCCGCGACGGGGCAGAACGCAACCCCACCCCGCCCCGCCCGGATCGTCGAGTCGCGGTCGCCCTCCGTGGGACTGGGGCAGAAGGGGCGCGAGGATCTGCGTGTCGGCGAGCGCGTGTTCCACCAGAAGTTCGGCTATGGCGCGATCGCGGCGATCGCGCCATAGCCGAACTTCTGGTGGAACACGCCCGTCTCTTATACACATCC
>NZ_LDTF01000050.1 GCF_001477495.1 Sphingomonas yabuuchiae | reverse complement strand
GTGATCCCGACCCCGCCCGCCCTGCTTGACACCGGGCAGACGCAATTGCGCCATGAGGGCAAGAGCTGGCGGATCGAACGGGTGGCGGGCACCGGCCGTGCGCTGGCGATGCTGGTGGATATCGAGGCCGAACGTCGCGCGGCGGAAGCCCATGCCGACAACGAGATGATCGATATTCTCGGCCACGAGCTGCTTAACGGCCTGTCGCCGATCGTATCGCTGGCCGACAGCGCGCAGGTGGCGGCCGAACGGGGCGATGCGCGGCTACCGGCAATCCTGGCGACGCTGACCCGGCGGATCGAGGGGCTGGAACGCTTCACACGGGCGTATCGGATGCTCGCCAGGCTGCCCGATCCGGTGCGGGCCATGGTGGATATGGGAGAACTCGTCGGCGATCTCTCTCGTCTGTTCGCCGAGCGTTTCGGCGACCGGGTGACGCTGTCGGTCGACATGCCCGAGGCCGCGACCGGCTGGTGCGACCGCGACCAGATGACTCAAGGGCTATGGGCGCTGCTCCACAATGCGGCCGAAGCCGCCTTGGCCGGGACGGTCGACCCGGCGGTGACGCTGGCCGTCGCCGGGCAGGCGGACCGGCTGGTGATACGCGTATCGGACAGCGGCCAAGGCGTCCCCGCGCCCGAGCGGGCACGGATTTTCCGTCCCTTCCACACCACCAAGCCGGAGGGTTCGGGCATCGGCCTGACGCTGGCCCGCCGGATCGCGCAGGGACATGGCGGGGAACTGACCTTGCTGCCGGTGGCGGTGACGACGTTCGAGTGGGTCGTGCCGGACGTCAGCTTTCCGCGCCGGCAAGCGGAGGTGCCACCGCAAAGCGCCAGCGAAGGGATATCCCACTATTGAAACGGGGAGATCGCTCCACCGGCTTCGCTCGTCTCTGACATCCCGCCGATCATTCATCCAGCGCTTCAGCAACCCGCAAGGCCAAGCCGATGGATCGGCTCATAAAACCCGTTTAACGGGTTGAACGCCCCTCGCTCCGCATGTCATGCTGCGACCTCGCGCGATTCGCGTTGGCATTGCCCCTCGCCTTTCGCTGATATGCCGGTCGTGCCGCCTTGTCGCCATGGCCACTCCAACCGCTGCACCCGAAAGGTCCCCGATTGGACATCGTCACACTCAGCCTGTTCCTGCTTCTCGCCGTGGTGTTGAGCGGGGTCGTCTCCCGCCTCCTGCCCTCGGCCCTCCCCCGCCCGCTCGTCCAGATCGCCCTCGGCGCGGTGATCGGTGGCATCGCGCAGATCCGCGTCGAACTCGACCCCGAAATCTTCTTCCTGCTCTTCGTGCCGCCGCTCCTCTTCCTCGACGGCTGGCGCATTCCGAAGGACGAGCTGTTCCGCGACGCGGGTGCGATCCTGGGATTGGCGCTGGGGCTGGTATTCCTGACGGTGCTGGGCATGGGGCTGTTCATCCACTGGATGATCCCCGCCATGCCCTATGCGGTCGCCTTCGCGCTCGCCGCCGTGGTGTCGCCGACCGACCCGATTGCGGTGTCCGCCATCGCGCAGAAGGTGCCGATCCCCAAGCGCATGATGCACATATTGGAGGGGGAGTCGCTGCTGAACGACGCCTCGGGTCTGGTCTGTCTGCGCTTCGCGGTCGCCGCCGCGCTGACCGGGGCCTTTTCGCTGACCCATGCCGCGCTGACCTTCGCCTGGATGGCGGTGTCGGGAGTCGGTCTGGGCGTCGCCATCGCCTGGGGTACGATCACTGCCAAGAGCCTGTTCGCAAGGCGTTTCGGCGACGATAGCGGATCGAATATCCTGGTCAGTCTGCTGATCCCCTTCGCCGCCTATCTGGTCGCCGAGCATGTCGAGAGCTCGGGCGTGCTGGCGGCGGCGGCGGCGGGCATCGCCATGTCCTTCACCAACGTGTCGTCGGGGGTGAAGGCCGCGACCCGCATCCGGCGGCAGGCGGTGTGGGACATGCTGCAGTTCACGCTGAACGGCATCATCTTCGTGCTGCTGGGCGAGCAACTGCCGCAAGTCTTCGCGGGCGCGCGCGATACGGTGATGCTGACCGGGCATGACTCGTTGTGGTGGCTGGGCCTGTATGTGCTGGCGATCGTCGCGGGACTGGCGGCGCTTCGCTTCGCCTGGACCTGGGTCGCGCTGCGCCTGACCCTGTTCCGGCAGCGCGGGACTCCGGGCCGCACCAGCCCGCCGCGCCGGGTCATCACCGCCATGTCGGTGGCGGGTGCGCGCGGCGCGATCACGCTGGCGGGTGCGCTGACCCTGCCGCTGACGCTGGGGGACGGCACGCCTTTCCCGGCACGCGATCTGGTGATCTTCCTGGCGTGCGGCGTCATCCTGTCCTCGCTGGTCATCGCCAGCCTGACCCTGCCGCTGCTGCTGCGCGGCCTCGCCCTGCCCGTTCAGGACGGCATGAGCGAACTGGACCACACCCGCGTCGCCGCCGCCAAGGCCGCCATCGCCGAGTTGGAGCGGCTCCAGCACGAGATGGCCGAGGGTCGCGACGATGCCGACCAGTATGTCGAGATCGCCTCCCGCCTGATGGACGGCTATCGCAGCCGGATCGACACGCTGGAGGGCGATGTCGATCCCGATGCCAAGCGACTGGAGGATGTCGAAAGGCGGATGCGGCTGGCCGCGATCCGGGCCGAGCGGCGGGTCGTGTTCGACCTGCTCAACGCGCGCGCCATCGGGTCGGAGACCGCGCAGCGGCTGGGGCGCGAGCTCGATCTGGTCGATACCCGTCTGTCGGCGCAAAGCTGACGGCCTTCGATCTTTCGCCTTGCGTCGGGCGGCGAATTATCGTGTCTCGTCAATGGGGTTTGCATCGATAAGGGGATAAGATGCGGGGGGAAGAAATGCTGGGGGAAAAGGCGAAGGCCTGTCTGAACTGCGGCACGGCGCTGGTCGGCCATTACTGTCACGCCTGTGGCCAGTCGTCGCACATCCACCGCACCTTGGGCGCGTGGTGGCATGATTTCAGCCACGGTGTCCTGCATATCGAGGGGCAGGTGTGGCGGACGATGGCGATGCTGGTCGCCAAGCCCGGTGAACTGACCCGCCGCTATATCGCGGGCGAGCGACGGCGTTTCCTGTCCCCGCTGGCGCTTTATCTGTTCAGTGTCTTCCTCTTGTACATTGCCTATTCGGCCCTGGGGGGCTTCGCGACCTTCCATGCGCCCGGCACGCAGGAGGCCGCGACCGAACTGCGCGCCGAGGTCGCCAAGGTCGACCAGCGGATCGCGGTGATCGACCGCGATCGCGCCGCAGCCGTCGCCGCCAAACGTGACACCGCCCTGCTCGACAAGGAGCGGGCGGAACTGGTCGACCAGAAGCAAAGCATGGACTTCACCGCCAGAGCCATGACGCTGGGCGCTGGAAACCAAACCAGTTCCAGCCAGGATGAGCATCGGGAGCAGGTCATCACCGGCTGGAAATCGCTGGATGCCAAGATCGTCCATGCCATTCGCGATCCCGAATTCCTCCTCTTCAAGATGGAGGCGAACGGTTACAAATTCTCCTGGGCGCTGATCCTGCTGTCGATGCCGTTCATGCGCCTCTTCTTCCTGTGGAAGCGCGGGCTGGCGATGTTCGACCATGCGGTGTTCGTCACCTATTCGCTCAGCTTCGTCAGCCTGCTGATGGTGTCGATGATCCTGTGGACGAAGCTGGCGCATCTGCCGGGGGTGGCACTGCTGATGCTCGCCTTTCCCGTGCATCTCTTCCTCCAGATTCGCGGGGCCTATCGCCTGGGTCCGGTATCGGGTCTGCTGATGACGCTGGTCGTCTCGGTCATGGCGACAGTCGTTTTGCTGATCTGGATCATCGGCCTGCTGGCGTTGGGCATGGCGCATTGATCCGCCAATCCATTGCAGACGCAATGGGATAGACGATCGCACCAGAAAAGAGGTGGACGCCCCCCGTTCACCTCGCCATGATACCAAAACATACCATGAGAATACCGGCGCACGACAAGCCGGTGATGACGGGGGTGACGGATGGCGAGAAAGAGCCTGGCGCGATCGGGGACCTGCCCCGCTGTCGTCGCGCGTCCGCGCTATGCGCCCTTTTCTGGTCCAAGCCATAGTCCTGCATCCTGCACGCGGTCGGCCCGACCCGGCGCAGCGATGCCGCTTTCGGGGAAATCGCTGTGAAACATCGTCTCGGTCTGATCCTGGCCGCGCTCGCCCTGCCCTTCCCCGCCCTGGCCGCCCCGAAGACGGTGGCGACGCTCGACCGGTGGCAGGTGCGGATCGATCCGAAGGACGCCGCCGCCGCCAGCGCGCATCCCCAGGCGGCGAACTGGCTGGCCGCGACCGTGCCTGGCAGCGTGCAGCAGGACCTGATCGCCGCCAACATCGTGCCCGATCCCTATAAGGGTGCGAACGAGGCCCCGATCCAGTGGGCGGGCCTGACCGGGTGGCAGTATCGCACCAGTCTGGACGTGACACCGGAGATGCTGCGCCGCGATCACCTGGACCTGGTGTTCGACGGGCTCGACACCTTCGCGACCGTGACGGTCAATGGCCAGCGCCTGCTGTCGGCGGACAATGCGCACCGTCGCTGGCGCGCGGATGCCAAGCCGCTGCTGAAGGCGGGCGCGAACGAGATCGTCGTCACCTTCGCCTCGCCGATCAAGACGCTCCAGCCGATGGTGCTGGCCGAGAAGCATCCGCTGCCCGGCGAATATGACTCGCCCTATGGTGACGAGCCCAAGGGCGTTCAGACCTCGCCCTATATCCGCAAGCCGAAATACCAATATGGCTGGGACTGGGCGCCGCGGATCGTCGATATCGGTATCTGGCGTGCGGTCCGCCTGGAGGCGTGGGATGCCGCGCGGATCGACAATCTCCGCATCGAGCAGGAGGCGCTGACCGATGCCGAGGCGCGCATCCTCGCCCGTGCCTCGGTCGTCGCGGACCGCGCGCAGACGGGGCGGATGGACGTGACCGTTACCGGCCCCGACGGCAAGCGCATCCGGGTGCGCCGCGATGTCGCGCTCCAGCCGGGCGATAATGACGTGGTCGTCCCCGTCGCGATCACCAAACCGCAGCGCTGGCAGCCGGTCGGCTTCGGCGCGCATCCGCTCTATAGCGTGAACGCCGCGCTCGCCGGGGCCGATGCGATCGAGAAGCGTACCGGCCTGCGCACGGTCGAGCTGGTCCGCAAGGACGGCAGCTTCGGTCTGAAGATCAACGGCAATGTGATCTTCGCCAAAGGCACCAACGTCATTCCCTTCGACGCCTTCCCGTCGCGCGTCGCCGCCGCCACCGAGCGCCAGATGCTGGAAAAGGCGGTTGCGGCGAACATGAACATCGTCCGCATCTGGGGCGGCGGCTATTATCCCGAACACAGCTTCTACGACGCCGCCGACGAACTGGGCCTGATGGTCTGGCAGGACTTCATGTTCGGCGGCGCGGTCACGCCCCCCGACGCCAAGTTCCGCGAGAATGTTCGGGTCGAGGCCGAAGAACAGGTCGCGCGCCTGCAATCGCACCCCTCGCTGGTCATCTGGGCGGGCAACAACGAAGTGCTGTCGGGCTGGGAAAACTGGTCGGATCGCAAGGCATTCAAGAAGGCGGTCGGCCCCGACGAGCAGGAACGGATCGGAACCGGCATGGCCGTGCTGTTCGACCGCGTGCTGCGCGATGCGGTCATCAAGAATTCGCCCGGCATCCCCTATTGGCCGGGCTCGCCCTCGACCGATTATGAGGGGCCGACCGACACCGACAAGGACGGCGACCGCCATTTCTGGGACGTTTGGTCGGGCTCCAAGCCGGTCGAGCGCTATACCGACAGCTGCCCGCGCTTCATGTCGGAATATGGCTTCCAGGCTTTCCCGGACCTGTCGACCATCGCGACCTTCGCCGATCCGGCGGACTTCCGCATCGACAGCCCGGTGATGAAGGCGCACCAGAAGTTCCTGGCTGGCGAGGGCAATGAGCGCATCACCTTCTACCTGAAGCAGAATCTGCGCGACCCGCGCGATTTCGCCGATCTGGTCTATCTGTCCCAGGCAATGCAGGCGCGCGCCATCGGCTTGGCCGCGCGGCACCACCGCGCCTGCCGCCCGGTGACGCTGGGTTCGCTCTATTGGCAGCTCAACGACAGCTGGCCCGCGATCAGCTGGTCGAGCATCGATTGGACCGGCCATGACAAGATGCTCCAGCACGAGGTCCGCCGCTTCTTCGCGCCCCAGACCATCGTCGCGGAGACCAAGCCTGGCGCGACGCGGATCGCCTTGGTGTCCGACGCCACGACGCCCAAGCCGCTCGGCTGGCGCGTCACCGGCTATGGCATGGACGGCCGCAAGCTGGGCTCGCAAAGCGGCAGCGTGACCATGGCCGCCGCTTCCGCCAGCGATGTCGCGACGATCCCCGACGCGACGCTGTTCGCGGGTGCCGCGCCGGAAAGCAGCTACGGCGTCGCCGAACTATTTGACGGCGACAAGGTTGTCGCCCGCCAGATCATCGAGCGGAAGGTGCCGCGCGACATGCTCTACCCCGCGCCGGGCATCATCGCGCGCTGGGCGGGCAAGCAACTGACGCTGACCGCGCGCAATCTCGCGCGGCAGGTGCAGGTCAATTTCGGCACCACCGCCGCCGAACCGTCCGACGACGGTTTCGACCTGTTGCCTGGCGAGAGCATCACGCTCACCATTCAAAGCGACGCGGACGCCGCCACCCTGGCGCGCGAGCTCAAAATCTACACCCTCGGTCCGAAGGACGCCCAGTGATCCCGTTCCTCCTCCTCGCCGCCGCCGGTCAGGCCGCCACCCCCGCCCTTCCCCCGGAAGCGCAGAAGCTGACCGTCGCGCAAAAGGCGGCGCAGCTGGTCAACGAAGCCCCCGCCGAGCCCGCGCTGAACCTTCCCGCCTATGACTGGTGGAGCGAGGGACTGCACGGCATCGCGCGCAACGGGCCGTCGACCGTATTCCCGCAGGCGATGGGCATGGCCGCGACCTGGGACCCCACGCTGATCCAGAAGGTCGGCGATGTCGTCGCGGTCGAGGCACGCGCCAAGTTCAACTCGCAGCCGCTGAACGCCGATCGCGGCCTGTACCAGGGGCTGACCATCTGGTCGCCCAACATCAACATCTTCCGCGATCCGCGCTGGGGCCGGGGCCAGGAGACCTATGGTGAGGACCCGTTCCTCACCAGCCGCATCGGCATCGCCTTCGTGCGCGGCCTGCAAGGCCCGGACCTGAAGCATCCCAAGGTCATCGCGACCGTCAAGCATATGGCGGTCCATTCCGGTCCGGAGGGCGGGCGCGACAGCTTCGACGTGATGGTGTCCCCGCGCGATCTGGAGGCGACCTACCTCCCCGCCTTCCGCGCGACCGTGACCGAGGGCAAGGCGCTGTCGCTAATGTGCGCCTATAACGCGATCCACGGCACGCCGGTCTGCGCCAACCCGATGCTGCTGACCCAGCGGCTGCGCACCGACTGGGGCTTTAACGGCCTCGTCGTGTCGGACTGCGATGCAGTCGGCAATATCTGGATGTTCCACCATGCGCAGCCTGATGCACCGGCAGCGGCGGCGGCCGCCTTGCGCGCGGGTACCGACCTGAACTGCGGCACCGCCTATCGCTCGCTGCCCCAGGCGGTGGAGCGCGGCCTGATCACCGAGGGCGAGATCGACACCGCGCTGGCCCGCGCGCTGGCGGTGCGGCGGATGCTGACCGTGGACAGCCCCTGGAACCGGATCAAGGCAAGCGAGGTCGGCACCCCCGCCCACCGCGCGCTGGCGCTGGAGACGGCGCGCAAGGGCATCATCCTGCTCGACAACCCGAACGATATGCTGCCGCTGAAGGGCAAGAAGGTCGCCGTGTTCGGCGCCGACGCCGATGATCTGGGCGTGCTGGAGGGCAATTATCACGGCACCGCGATCAACCCCGTCACCCCGCTCGACGGCATCCGCGCGAAGTTCGGCCGCGATGTCCGCTATGCGCAGGGCTCGGTGCTGGCCGAGGGTGCGTTCGTCGGCGTGCCCGAAACCGCGCTGTCGGCGAACGGCAAGCCCGGCCTGACCGTCGAGACGATGGGTGCGAACGGCCAGTGGTCGGTCGCGGGTCAGGATCGCCGCATCGACTTCAACTATACCAAGACCGCACCCTTCCAGCGTCGCTGGACAGGTACGCTGACCCCGCCGGGGCCGGGCCAGTACAAGCTCCGCCTCGACGGCCCCGCCTGCTGGCACGCCTGCCCCGCGCATGACGCGGTGAAGCTCTACATCGACGACCAGCTGGTCGTGGACGATGTGATCGGCGGCAAGAAGCTGGAAACCACCATCGACGGCTCGGCCCCGCGCCGTATCCGGGTCGAGATCGACCATAAGGGCGGTGACGAAGGCCTGCGCCTGCAATGGCTGCCGCCCGCCGAAGCACTGACCGCCGAGGCGCTGAAGGTCGCCGGAACCGCCGATGTGCTGATCGCGGTCGTCGGCCTGTCGCCCGATCTGGAGGGCGAGGCACTGGGCGTCTCGGTCCCCGGCTTCGCAGGCGGCGACCGGACCGAGGTCGTCCTGCCCGAGCCGCAGCGCAAGCTGCTCGCCGCGCTCCAGGCGACCGGCAAGCCCGTGGTCGCGGTCATCATGTCTGGTTCGGCGGTGTCGCTGGGCGACTTCAAGCCCGCCGCGACGCTGGCCGCCTTCTATCCGGGCACCGAAGGCGGCACCGCGCTGGCCGAGATCCTCAGCGGTGACGTCAACCCGTCGGGCCGCCTGCCCGTCACCATCTACAGTTCGACCGCCGACCTGCCCGCCTTTGCCGATTACGGCATGAAGGAGCGCACCTATCGCTACTTCACCGGCAAGCCCGCCTGGGGCTTCGGACACGGCCTGAGCTATACGAAGTTCGATTATGGCCAGCCGACCGTCACCGCCAGCGTCGCGGTGGGCCAGCCGGTCGATGTCGCGGTGCAGCTGCGCAACATCGGCCAGCGCGCCGGAGAGGAAGTGACCCAGGCCTATCTGGTTCCGCCCGCCACCGACGAGAAGCTGGTGCTGACCGACCCCGTGCTGCAACGCCAGCTGGTCGGCTTCACCCGCGTCGCACTCAAGCCCGGTCAGGCGGGCACGGCGCGCTTCACCATCGATCCGCGCATGATGAGCCAGGTGTGGCGCGACGGCACCCGCCGCATCCTGCCCGGCACCTACAAGCTCTATATCGGCGGCGGCCAGCCGGGTGACGGCGCAGGCCAGTGGACCCAGTTCACCGTGACCGGCACCGCGCAGGACCTGCCGAAATGACCCCGAACCGTCGTGAACTGATCGCCGGGGGCGCGGCCCTCGCCGCCACCCCGGCCTTCGCCGCCGCGCCGTCGCTTATCAGCAAGCGCCCGCCCGTCGCTGAGCGCCGTTTCGCGTCGAAGGCGGTCGAGGCGGAGATCACCCGCATCTCGAAGATGATCGCCGATCCCGAACTCCGCTGGATGTTCGGCAACTGCTATCCCAACACGCTCGACACCACCGTGCTGTCGCTGGGCGAGGTGAACGGCAAGGCGGATGCCTTCGTCATCACGGGCGACATCCCCTGCCTGTGGCTGCGGGACTCGGCGGCGCAGCTGCGGCCCTATCTGCATCTGGTGAAGCGCGATCCGGCGCTGGGGCGGCTGTTCCGCGGGCTGATCGGGCGGCAGGCGCGGTCGATCCTAATCGACCCTTACGCCAATGCCTTCATGCAGGACCCGACCGCTAAGACCAACCTCAGCTGGGCGTTGAAGGACGATACCGAGATGAAGCCCGGCGTCGCCGAGCGGAAGTGGGAGATCGACTCGCTCTGCTACGCGATCCGGCTGGCGCATGACTATTGGCGTGAGACGGGCGACACGACGCCGTTCGATGCCGAGTGGAAAGCCTCGGCACGGGCCATCGTGAAGACCTTTCGCGAGCAGCAACGGAAAGAAGGCCCCGGTCCCTATCGCTTCCGCCGCTCCGCGCCCGAGCCGACCGAGACGCTGTATCGCGGCTATGGCCTGCCGACGCGGCCCAACGGCATGATCCATTCGGGCTTCCGCCCCTCGGACGATGCCTGTCTCTACGGCCAGTTCGTTCCTGCCAACCTATTCGCGATGACGACGCTGCGCGAGCTGGCGGCGCTGTCGAACGCGGTCGGCGAGCCCGCACTGGCGCAGGACGCCACCGCGCTGGCCGCCGAGGTGGAAGGCGCACTCAAGCAGTTCGGCACGATGACGCTGCCGAGCGGCGAGCGCGTCTGGGCCTATGAGGTCGACGGCTATGGCAATGCCGTCTTCATGGACGACGCCAATGTGCCGTCGCTGTCGGGCTTGGCCTATCTCCGCTGCGTCGATGTGGCCGATCCGCTGTGGCACCGGACGGTCGCGGCATGCTGGAGCAAGGCCAATCCCTGGTATTTCGAGGGCAAGGCGCTGACCGGTATCGGCGGTCCACATACCGGGCCGGGCCAGGTCTGGCCGATGTCGATCATCACCCGCGCGCTGACTTCGAGCGACCCTGCGCTGCTGCGGTCGAGCCTGTCGATGATCCGTGGGTCGCATGGCGGTACGGGCTTCATTCACGAAGGGGTCGATATCGACGATCCCGCCAAGTTCACACGCGACTGGTTCGCCTGGGCCAATGGCCTGTTCGGCGAGCTGGTCGTCCATGTCGCGGCCACCCGGCCGGAAGTATTGCGGGAGACGTTCGCATGATTTTGACCCGCCGCTCGCTCCTCGCCGGGACCGCGATCGCCAGCCTGCCGATCGGAAGCGTCGGCGCCGCCGTGCCGATGCCGGTCGCGCGTCCCAATCTGTTCGTCGGCACCGGCGGTGATGGCCATACCTATCCGGGCGCGGTGATGCCCTTCGGCATGGTGCAGCTCAGCCCCGATACCGATGTCGAGCGCTGGGATACCTGTTCGGGCTATCACCTTGGTGACGGCTCGATCATGGGGTTCAGCCATACGCATCTGTCGGGCACCGGCATCGGCGACATGCTCGACGTCCTAGTCGTGCCGACGCGCGGCGAGCTGAAGCTGGTGCCAGGGCCGCTGTCGGACCCCGATGCAGGGTATCGCCAGCGTTACTCGGACGAACAGGCGCAGCCTGGCTATTATCGGGTGAAGCTCGAATCCGGCGTGCTCGCCGAACTGACCGTCACCGAGCGGACCGGTTGGCATCGCTACACCTATCCCAAGGGGCCGGGCCATGTGCTGGTCGACCTGTCGCACCTCGTCCTTGACAAGAGCGACGCCAAGCCGCTCATTACCGACGCCGAACTGACCATCGAGCCCGACGGCACGATCACCGGCACCCGCCGCGTGTTCCGCTGGGCCAAGGGACGGCGCATCTTCTTTGCGATGCAGCTGTCGAAGAAGCCGACCCGCATCCAGCTTTACGGCGACGGCGACACGCCCGCGAACGGCACCGCCGTCAAGGGCAACCGCCTGAAGGCCGCGCTGTTCTTCGACGAACTCGGCGATGCGCCGCTGCTGATCCGCTGCGGCATCTCGGCGGTCGACGTGGCGGGCGCCAAGGCGAACCTGATGGCCGAGGCGAAGCATTGGGACTTCGACCGCACCCGCCGGGCGGCCATGACCCGCTGGGCTGAGGCGCTGGGCGGTGTCCGCGTCGAGGGCGGAACGTCGGACCAACAGGCGATCATGGCCTCCGCCAATTACCACACGCTCGTCGCACCGACGCTCTTCTCCGACGTGAACGGCCGCTATGTCGGGCTGGACGGAAAGGTGCACACCGCCCCCGCCGGGCAGTTCGCCTATAGCACCTTCTCCACCTGGGACACCTACCGGGCGCTCCACCCCTGGCTGATCCTGACCCAGCCCGCCCAGGCCAAGAAGCTGATCGACGATATCATCCGCCAGACGCAGCAAAGCGCCTATGGCCCGCCGGTCTGGACGCTGCAGGGCAAGGAGACGGGGATCATGATTGGCTGGCACGGCACGCCGATCATGGCCGAGGCGATGGTGAAGGGCATTCCCGCCGATTATGCCGCCGCCTGGCCCGGCATCGCCAAGCGCAGCTTCGACTTCTCCGCGCCCGACATGGACAATAGCAAGGGCCGCGACCTGTACGACTCCAAGGGCTATGTCCCCGCCGACGTCTGGTTCGAGAGCGTCAGCCGGACGCAGGAATATGCCTATGACGACTGGGCCGCGTCGCACATCGCGCGTCGCGTCGGCCAGACGGCGCAGGCCGACCGGCTGCTCAAGCGCTCGGGCAACTGGCGCAACGTCATCGATCCGTCGATCAATTTCGCGCGACCCCGGTTCAGCGACGGCAGCTGGTGGAAGGATTACGACCCCGTCCAGCTCGGCCATATGCCCAAGCCGTGGTGGCGCGATTATACCGAGGCGAATGGCTGGCAGGCGACGTTCCTCAACCAGCATGACGTCTATGGCCTGATCCGTCACATGGGCGGTGACGCCAAGTTCGAGGCGAAGCTGGATGAGTTGTTCAGTGCTCCGTCCACGCTGCCGAAGAACGCGCCGCCGGACATTTCCGGCCTGGTCGGCCAATATGCTCATGGCAATGAGCCGGACCAGCATGCGGCCTATCTCTACTCCTATGTCGGCGCGCCCTGGAAAACCCAGCGCATGGTCCGCCGCCTGCTGACCGAGATGTACAAGAACGCGCCCGACGGCATCATCGGCAATGACGATTGCGGCCAGATGAGCGCGTGGTTCCTGTTCTCCGCGCTTGGCTTCTATCCGGTCGATCCGGTCAGCGGTGCCTATGTCTTCGGCGGACCGCTGTTCGACCGGGCACAGCTGATGGTCGGCGGCAACAAGACGCTGGTCGTGGAGGCGAAGGGCAATGGCCCGGATACGCCTTATGTCCAATCGGTGACCTGGAACGGTCGCCCCTGGACGAAGAGCTGGATCGACCATGCCACCCTGGCGAAGGGCGGCACCCTGTCCTTCACCATGGGGGCTCAGCCCAATCCCGCCTTTGGCCGCGATCTTAAGGATCGCCCGCCGTCCTTCGACCACCAGCCCGCCTGATCCCTCCCGGAGCCGAATTGAAGATGACCGATTTCTCCCGCCGCGCCGTTCTCGCCTCCGGGCTGGTCGCCTCCGCCGCGCCCGCCTTCGCGCAAAAGGGGGCGGCTGCGCCTGCTCCCTATGGCGCGGTCCCCTCGGCGCGGCAGTGGCGCTGGCATCAGCGCGAGCAGTACGCCTTCATCCACTTCGCGATGAACACCTTCACCGACAAGGAATGGGGTTATGGCGACGAAGACCCCAAGATGTTCAATCCGAGCGACTTCAGCGCGGACCAGATCGTCGGGGCCGCCAAGGCGGGCAATCTGAAGGGCATCATCCTGACGGCGAAGCATCATGACGGCTTCTGCCTCTGGCCGACCAAGCTGACCGAGCATTGCATCCGCAACTCGCCCTACAAGAACGGCCAGGGCGATATCGTCCGCGAGATGTCGGACGCCTGCAAGCGCGCCGGGCTGGCCTTCGGCATCTATCTCTCGCCCTGGGATCGCAACCGGGCCGACTATGCCCGTCCGTCCTATGTCGAATATTTCCGCAAGCAGGTGGTCGAACTTTGCACCGGCTATGGCGAACTGTTCGAATTCTGGTTCGACGGGGCCAATGGCGGCGACGGCTATTATGGCGGCGCACGCGAGACGCGACAGATCGACGCGCCCAAATATTATAACTGGCCGTCGATCATCGCGCTGGTCCACCAGTATCAGCCGATGGCCTGCACCTTCGATCCGCTGGGTGCCGATATCCGCTGGGTCGGCAATGAGGACGGGATTGCGGGCGATCCCTGCTGGCCGACCATGCCCAACCACCCGTACGTCCAGTCGGAGGGCAATTCGGGCGTGCGCGGGGCTCCGCTGTGGTGGCCTGCCGAGACCAACACCTCGATCCGGCCCGGCTGGTTCTATCATGCCGACGAGGACTCAAAGGTCCGCTCGCCGGAAAACCTGGTCGGCTATTTCGACACGTCGGTGGCGCGCGGCACCAACATGAACCTGAACCTGCCGCCCGACCGGCGCGGGCGTATTCCCGATCAGGACGTGAAGATCCTGAAGAGCTTCGGCGACGCCATCCGCGCCAGCTTCGCGACCGATCTGGCGCAGGGCGCGGTGGCCAGCGCCAGCCATGTGCGCGGCAAGGGCTATGAGGCCGCCAAGGTGCTCGACGGCCAGCGCGACACCTATTGGTCCGCGCCGGACGGCGTGACCACGCCCAGCCTGACGCTCGACCTGCCACCGGGTCGCCGTTTCGACCTGATCCGCATCCGCGAATATCTGCCGCTTGGGCTACGCGTCACGCGCTTCGCGGTCGATGCGGAAGTGAACGGCCGGTGGCAGCAACTGGCCGAACATGAGTGCATCAGCGCGCAGCGGATCATCCGCCTGCCCCAGCCGATCACCGCACGCCGCGTCCGCCTGCGCATCGTCGACGCGCCGGTCTGCCCCGCGATCAGTGAAGTCTCGCTGTTTCAGAGCGTCGCGCCGGTCCCCGTCCCCGCCATCGTGTCGAGCGACCCGACCGTGCTGGCGACGACCGACTGGACAATCGTCTCCGCCACCGCGCCGGGGGCCGAGAAGCTGCTCGACAACGACGCCAAGACCATCTGGGTGCAGCCCGCGCCAGTGGCGGGCAAGCCCGCCAGCGTCACGGTCGACATGGGCCAGGTGCGCGATGTCGCAGGCTTCAGCCTGACCCCCTCGCGCCAGGTCATGATCGACGCCGCCCCGCCGCGTGGTTACGTTGCGGAGACGAGCGTCGACGGCAAGAGCTGGACCCCAGCCGGCGCGGGCGAATTCTCGAACATCGCCTATGCGCTCTCCACCCAGCGCCTGCCCTTCACCGGCGTCCGGCCCGTCCGCTATCTGCGGCTGACCTTCGCGGAAATGTCCAAGCCCGCCGCCAAGCTGGCCATTGCGGGGATCGGCGGCTTCACCAAGCGCTGAGCTACCCTCACATCCTGACCATCCCGGCGGAGGCCGGGGTCCAGCGGCACGACGATGGAGTGACATACCGACGCCGACCCGACTGGATCCCGGCCGTCGCCGGGATGGGGCTTGGGTTTTGTGGGGACCCGGTCGAATAAAAATCCGCCGAAACGGGATGGTATTTGCCTTTTGTGCGTTGCAACATGACGCGACGCAGAAGGAGGTATGCCATGACCGACCGTCTCGAACCCCATCTCCCGCCCCGCCCCCGCATCGCCCTCGCCCTGCAAGGCGGCGGCGCGCACGGTGCCTATGGCTGGGGCGTGGTCGAGCGCCTGCTCGACGAGGATATCGAGATCGTCGGGGTCAGCGGCGCCAGCGCCGGGGCGATCAACGGTGCGGCGATCGTCTCGGGCTATGCGACCGGGGGCGCGGTTGAGGCGAAGGCGGCGCTGGAGCGCTTATGGGGCCATGTCGCCGATGCATCGCCGCTCGCTCCGCTCGATGTCGGCGCGCTGGGCGGTCCGTTCTTCGAGCCGCTGCTGCGCAAATCGCTGGACATCGCCAAGCTCTCCAGCCGCTATGTCGCGCCCTTCCTGCCCGGCGTGCGCGATATGCGTGCGCTGCGACAGGCGGTCGCGGAAAGCATCGACCTGGACCTGCTCGGCCGCCAGACGCAGCTGCCCTTCTATGTCGCGGCGACGCATATCGCGAGCGGATCGGCACGGCTGTTCACCGGTGAGGATGTGACGCTGGACGCGCTGATGGCCTCGGCCTGTCTGCCCGATCTGTTCGCGGCGGTGGAGATAGAGGGCGAGCAATATTGGGACGGCGGCTTCACCGCCAATCCCGCGCTGGAGCCGCTGCTGACCGAGGCGATCGGCGCGACCGACATGATGATCGTCCAGATCACGCCCTTCACCGTCGAGGATGTCGGCGGATCGGTGGGAGAGGTGATGCGGCGGGTCAGCGACATCAGCTTCAACGCGTGTCTGCGCCGCGACCTGCGCGCCCTGTCGGAAATCCAGGATGTCGCCCGCGCCGAAACCTCACGCGATCCCCGGATGCAAGCGATCGCACGGGTCAACCTGCACCTGCTGTCGCCGCCGCCCGAACTGGCGGGACCATCGGGGACGAGCAAGGTCGACACACGCTGGTCGGCGCTTCAGGACTTGCGCGCGATGGGCCGTGCGCAAGCCGAAGAGTGGCTGGCCGCCCATCGCGACATGCTGGGCCGGGCATCGTCCTTCAGGGGATTGCCCGAGGACATGTTGCGGTCCTGAACCGCTTTTCCATTTTTGATCGCTCCGGCGGAACACTGGCCGCAGGCACCTGTTGAGGCAGGCCGGGATAGCCCGACCAGCGACAACAGGACAGGAGCGCCCGACATGGCCAGGTTCCAAGGCAAGATCGTGATCGTCACCGGCGCGGCCTCGGGCATTGGCGAAGGCGCGGCCCGCCGCTTTGCGCAGGAAGGCGCCACGCTGGTGCTGGGCGATACGGATGGTGCGGGTCTGCAGAAACTGGCAGGCGATCTCGCCCCCGCGACGGTTGCGACGCGAGAAACCGATGTGTCCAGCATGGCCGATTGCGAGGCGCTGGTCGCATTGGCCATCGAACGGTTCGGGCGGATCGACATTCTGGTCAGCAATGCCGGGGTCGATCATCTCGGCAAGCTCGACGAAGGCGACTTCTCGGCCTTTGCGAAGGTGATCGAGACCGATCTTTACGGCGTGGTGCAGATGGCCCGCGCCGCGATCGACGCTTTGCGTCAGTCGAAAGGCTGCATCATCAACATGTCCTCGGTCTCCGGGCTCGGCGGCGACTGGAACCACAGCTTCTATTGCGCGGCCAAGGGGGCCGTGACCAACTTCACCCGCGCGCTGGCGATGGACGAGGCGGCGAACGGCGTGCGCGTGAATGCGGTCAATCCGTCCCTGACCTACACCGCCCTGACGGCGGGGATGAAGGAACAGCCCGAGCTGATCGCCAAGTTCGAGGAACGCATTCCGATGGGCCGCGGCGCGCAGCCCGAGGATATCGCAGGGGCCATCGCTTTTCTGGCGAGCGAGGACGCACGCTTCATCACCGGCGTGAACCTGCCCGTGGACGGCGGCCTGAGCGCATCCAACGGGCAGCCGCCGTTGAGCTAATGTTCGCAATTATTGATATCGATCAAGATGAGGTCAATACAAATGACACTCACGTCAATCGAATGCAATCTTTCCGCTATCCGATTGGGAGCCAATCAATATTTATAACGTTGTCGCTCCATAACGAAAGGGGCGAGATTGTTTATCCTGCATCTGGCACTTGGTGGGTGTCTGAAATCGCCACCTGTCCATTATGGCATCACCGCCGATACGGGCGGCCATATCGCCTATATCCTGGATGCCGCCGCCGCGCAGGCCAATAATATTGATACACATCAAGTGTCCATCGTCACCCGGCTCTTCGAGGAGCCGGGATTACCGCTTGACCACGCCCGTGCCACCGAATGGCTTTCACCCAAGCTGAGCATCGACCGGATCGCCACCGCCAATCGCCGCTATCTGGAAAAGGACGCACTGGCCGACGATCTTGCCGCCTTCACCGAAGCATTCTGCGCGCATCTCGCCCGACTGCCGCGCCTGCCCGACGTGATCCATGCGCATTTCTCCGACGCCGCCGCCGTCGCGGCCGAGGCGCGGCGGCGCTTCGCCATTCCCTTCGTCTATACCCCGCATGCGCTGGGCATCGACAAGCGCCGTCATCACGGCCCCTCGCCCGCGCTGGACGGTCGCATCGCCGCCGAACGTACCGCCATCGCGAGTGCCGATGCGCTGATCGTCTCGACGGAGGACGAGGCCGAGCGCCAAGTCCAGGCCTATGGCATTCCCGCTGGCGGACGAATCCACCGCATCGCGCCCGGCGTGCCGAACCATGAGGGCGGTCGTCCCGGTTGCCCGACGCTCGCAGATCGTCTGGGCGAATGGCTCGACGAACCTTCCAAGCCGATCCTCCTCGCCATCGCGCGCCCTGTCGCCAAGAAGAATCTGGGCGCGCTTGCCCGCGCCTATGCCGCCTCGCCTGCATTACGCGACGTGGCCAATCTGGTAATCCTGGCGGGGCAGCATGACGGCCCAGGGTCGGCCGAGGAGCGCGCCGTGCTGGCCGAGTTGCTGGCGCTTGCCGACAGCCCCGAACTGCATGGTCGTTTCGCCCTGCCGCCACGGCATGACGGACATGACGTCGCGGCGCTCTATGAGCGTGCAGCGGCGGGCGGTGTGTTCGTCAATGCAGCCCTACACGAGCCCTTCGGCCTGACCCTGATCGAAGCGGCGGCGGCGGGCGTGCCCGTAGTCGCGACGCGGCATGGCGGCCCCAGCGAGATCGTCGCCGCGCTGGACCATGGCCTGCTGGTCGAACCGCGCGACGAAGACGCCATCGCCGCCGCCTGCCTGACCATCCTGACCGATCCCGATACCCATCGGCGCATGAGCGCGAATGGCCGGTCGGGCTCCACCCTCTATGCCTGGGATCGCTACGCCATGGAATCCACCGCGCTCTATGCCCATCTGCCGCGCACCCCCGGCCTGCTGGCCAGCGATATCGACCATACGCTGACCGGATGCCGGGTCGGCGCGCATGATTTCGCGACATGGCGTCAGGCGAGCGACCTGCCCTTCGTCGTCGCGACCGGACGCTCCTTTGCGATGGCGCGGATCATCCTGTCGCAATGGGGCATTCCCGAGCCGGACGCCTTCATCACCGATGTCGGCACGCGCATCATGCTGAAGGGCCAGCGCGGATGGCAGGAATGTCCCGTCTTCGCCGCACGCCTGGACGAGGGATGGGACCGCAAGGCTGTTGTCGCCGCGCTCAAGCCGTTGCGCCTGCGCCCCCAGCCCCGCGACACGGCGGGACCGCACAAGGTCAGCTATTTCGGCACGGCCGAGGATGCCGCGCGCGTCCGTGAGACGCTGGCCGAACAGGGACTTTCCGCCAAGACCGTCTTCTCGCACGGGCGATTGATCGACGTGCTGGCTCCGCTGGGCGGCAAGGCGGCGGCGGTGGCCGCCTATGCCAAGCGGCTCGACCTGCCGATGGGGGCGTGCATCGCGGCCGGGGACAGCGGCAACGATGTCGACATGCTCGATGCCTGCGGCCATGCGATCGTCGTCGGCAATGCCGGGCACGAACTGGCCGACCTGCCCGAGCGCGACGGCCTGATGCGGGTCACCGCGCACCATGCCAATGGCGTGATGGAGGGGCTGGAAAAGCTGGGCCTGACCGCGCCTATGCCGACCCAGGCGACGGCGGCGTGAACCGTCCCTTCGGTTATTTCGTCCATCACCAGGGGCGCGGCCATGCCGAACGCTGCGCCGCCATCCTGAACGCGCTGCCGCCCGAGCGGCCCGTCACCATCTTCTGCGCGCGCGACGACATCTTCCCCCCGCTGCCGCCGCAGGTCGAGATCGTCACCATTCCGTCGCTCTTCGAGCCGACCGGGCTGGAGGCGGGCACGATGGACGCGGTGCCGACGCCGGAGACGCTGCACTGCGCGCCGCTCGGCTGGCCCGGCATTCGGCATGCCATGGCCGTGATCGCGGGCTGGTTCGACCGCGCCGACCCCGCGCTGATGATCTGCGACGTATCCGCCGAGATCGCGCAGCTGGCGCGGATCTGCTCAGTCCCACATGTAAAGATCCTCCAGCATGGCGACCGCAGCGATGCCGGGCACCGCGCCGCCTATGACGGCGCCGCCGGATTGCTCGCCGCGTTCGACGAGGCGCTGGCCCAGCCCGAATGGGACGCCGCCATGCGCGCGAAGACCTGCTTCGTCGGCGGGCTGGGCGTCGACACCCGTATCCCCGAGCGCGAGCTGGCGCGCCAGCGGATCGGCGTCGGCGCGGACGAGGAAATGATCCTGGTCCTGTCGGGCGGCGGCGGCGGCGGTTTCGCGCAGGCGCCGCTCGGCGTTGGCGCGCGCAGCCGCCCCGGCGCCCGCTGGATCACCATCGGCCCGGTCGCGCGCGACTGGCATGCGACAGAGCCCGCCAATATCGAGCATCGTGGCTGGGTCGACAATCCGGCCGACCATGTCGCCGCCGCCGACCTCGTCATCGCCTCGACCGGCAACACCACCTGCCAGCAGATCCTGGCCGCCGCCCGGCCGTGGCTCGCCATTCCCGAATGGCGCTATTTCGACGAGCAGCATCGCAAGGCGGAGGCGCTGGCCACGGCCGGTGTCGCCTGTGTCCGACCGCATCTGCCGTCCTCGGCCCAGTCCTGGACCTCGGCGCTGGCCGAAACCCTCAGCCAGCACTGCGCCGTCCTGCAGCGCGCGATGATCGCCGACGCGCCCGCCCAGACCGCCGCCGACTGGCTGGAGGCGCTGTCGACGCGACTCTGGCCGACCGACCTCACCCATTCCCTTTCCCAATCCACCGGAGCCTCTTCATGATCTCGGTCGTCACGCTCGCCGGGGGCCGCCCCGAACATCTGCGCAACGTCGTGATCGGCCTGACGCGCCAGACGATGCTCCCCGCCGAGCTGATCGTCGCGGTCATTCAGGACACGCCCTACGACCTGCCGGAGGCGCCCTTCCCCATCCGCCAGATGATGGTCTCCGGCCCGCGCCTGCCGCTGGCCACCGCGCGCAACGCGGCGGCCGAGGCGGCGGTCGGCGACAAGCTGGTCTTCCTCGATATGGACTGCATTCCGACACCCGAACTGCTGGCCGATTATGACCGCTATCTGGATCAGGAAGACGGGCTGCTGATGGGCGAGGTGATGTACCTGCCCGGCGGCGCGACGGCGGGCGACTGGCGGTATGAGAGCTTCGCCAAGGTCGCGGTACGCCATTCCGACCGGCGCGGCCCGCCACCGAAAGGGATCGAGCGGTGCGAGGATTATCGCTGTTTCTGGTCGCTCAATTTCGCGATGCGCCGCGACACCTTCCTCGGCACCGGCGGGTTCGACGAGCGCTATGCGGGCTATGGCGGCGAGGATACCGATTTCGGCAAGGTGGTGGACAAGGCAGGCGTGCCCATCGCCTGGATCAAGGGCGGCCTCGCCTATCACCAATATCACCCGCACCACATGCCGCCGGTCCATCATATCGACAGCGTGGTCCGCAATGCCGAGCTGTTCGAGGCGAAATGGGGATACCGCACCATGGGCCACTGGCTGCACGCCTTCCGCCTGATGGGCCTGATCGACGACACGCCCGGCCGCCCGATCCGGATCCTGCGCCGCCCTGACGAAGACGACCTGGCGCTGACCGGGCAGCAGAGCCATCAGCCCTATGCCAATACCGCCAGCGTCATCCGCCTGCTGGAGGAGCGCGCCGGCAAGCCCCGCGTCGCGGCATGAAGATCGCGCTGCTCGCCCATGTCCGCCAGCCCATCCGTCAACCGTTCCTGGGCGGCATGGAAGCCCATGGCTGGTATCTGGCCGAGGGGCTGGCGGCGCGCGGGCATGAGGTGGTGCTGTTCGCCAGCGGCGACAGCGACCCGCGCTTCACGCTCGATCCGGTCCTGCCGGTCCATTACGAAGCCGTCTTCCCCTGGGCCGAACATCGCGGCAAGCCCGAGCTGATCGCGCATGTCGATGCGGGCTATGCCGCCGCTTGCGACCGGATCGCACGCGGCGGCTTCGACGTGGTGCACAACAACAGCCTGCATCGTTTTCCGCTGGAGCAGCGCCGGACCGCGCGAACGCCGACCGTCACCTCGCTGCATGTGCCACCCTATGACGCGCTCCACCATTTCGTGTCGATCAGCCCCAGCCCGACCCATAAGCTGACCGTCACCTCCGCCCGGCAATTGCAGGCCTGGTGGCCGAACGGCGCGCCGCCCGAAGCCTCCGTGCTGCACAATGCCATCGCCCCCGACGCCTGGCCCTTTGTCGAGCAGGGCAATGGCGAGGCGGTGTGGTGCGGGCGGATCACCCCCAATAAGGGCACGCATCTCGCCATTCGTGCCGCGCGGGAAGCGGGCGTCGCGTTGACCTTGTTCGGCGCGGTCGAGGACCCGGACTATTTCGCCACCGAGGTCGAGCCGTTGCTGGACGGCGGCATTCGTTATGGCGGGCATCTGGACGGGGCGGCGCTGGCACGGGAACTGGGGCGGGCCTCGGTATTCCTGTTCACCCCCTGCTGGAATGAGCCATTCGGCCTGGTCGCGATCGAGGCCATGGCGTGCGGCCTGCCGGTCGCGGCCTTCGATGCGGGCGCGGCGCGCGAGGTCGTGGGCGAGGCCGGATGCATCGCCCCCGCCGGGGATGTCACCGCGTTGGCCGACGCCCTGATCCGCGCCATGGCCATTTCGCGCAGCACCGCCCGCCGCCGGGTGGAGACGCATTTCGCCCGCGACCTGTGGCTGGACCGTTGCGAGGCGCTGTATGCCAGTGTCCGCAGTGCCTCGCCAAGCGCCATCGCGGCGTGAGCGAGGATGTGATCGCAGGCCAGCGAGAGGCGCTGCTCGACCTGTATCGCCGTCACGTCACGCCGGGAGAGCCCTATGCGCTGGTCGATTTCCCCGACCATCCCAATGTCGGCGACAGCGCGATCTGGCTGGGCGAGATCGCTTTGCTCCACGCGATCGGCGCGGGCGATCCGGCCTCTATCTCGCGCTGGGACGATTTCGACGAAGCGGCCTTCCGCACGGCCTGTCCGACCGGCCCGATCCTGATCCATGGCGGCGGCAATCTGGGCGACATCTGGCCGCATCACCAGCATTTTCGCGAATATCTGATCGAACGCTTTCCCGATCGCCGGATCGTCCAGCTGCCCCAGTCGATCCACTTCCGCGACGAAGCCCATCGCGACCGGTTCGCCGCACTCGTCAAAGGCCACCCGGATTTTCACCTGTACGTCCGCGACATGGCGAGCCTCGACCTGGCCCGCCGGCATTTCGATTGCCCCAGCACACTGGCCCCCGACTCCGCCTTCGGCCTGGGCAGCGTCGCGCGCCCCGTCTCGGCGGATTGCCGCGCACTGATGCTGCTCCGCTCCGACGCGGAACGCGCGACGCGTGACGACGCACCCTTGCTGGCCCTTGCGGATACGGTGGCCCTGGACTGGCTCGACGAACCGACCGTCACGGCGTCGGCGCCGACCGAGCGGGCACGGGAGCGCATCGAACGCGGGTTGACGCTGCTCGCGCGCGGCGAGCGGATCGTTACAGATCGGCTGCACGGCCATATCCTGGCGTTGCTGCTCGGCATTCCCCACGTCGTGCTGGACAATGACTATGGCAAGGTCGGCGCCTATATCGCCGCCTGGACGGCGGAAAGTCCGCTCGTCCGACAGGCGCGATCTCCGCAGGAGGCGGCGGAGCTGGTCGCGGGATGATCGATATCAGCCTGCTGATCTGCACCCGCAACCGCAGCCGCAGCCTGGCCGCCACGCTCGCCTCGGTCGATGCCGCCGCCCGGCATCCGGGCAGCGGAACGATCGAGTTGATCCTTGTCGACAACGGCTCGACCGATGCCACGGCGGCGGTGGTCCGGCACTGGGCGATCGACCGGCCCTTTACGGTGCGGTTGCTGTCGGAGCCGCAGCCGGGCCTGGCCCGTGCCCGCAATCGGGCGCTTCGGGCGGCGCGGGGGCGGATCGTCGCGATGACCGACGATGACTGCATGCTGCACCCCGATTACTTCGCGCATATGGCCCAGGCCTTTGCCGACCAGCCTGCCCCCGTCATCATCGGCGGGCGTATCCTGCGCGGCGATCCCGCCGACCTGATGCTGACCGTCAAGCTGGAGGATCATCCGATGATCGCCGAGCCGGGCAGCTTTCCCGGCGGCTTCGTCATGGGTGCCAATCTGGCCTTCACCGCCGAGGTCGGCCGCGTGGTCGGGCCGTTCGACGAGCGTTTCGGGGCGGGCGCGCCGTTCCGCGCCGCCGAGGATACCGACTTCCTGTTGCGTGCCCAGGCGATGGGTATTTCGATCCGTTACGACCCCCGCTTCGTCGTCGACCACCATCATGGCCGTCGACGGGAGGACGAAGCCATCGCGCTGCTGGCGGGATACGGCTTTGGCGACGGAGCGCTCTATGCCAAGCACGTCTTGACCGACCGCCGGGTCCGCCGCTGGATGGTGCAGGACGTCCGCAACCTTGGCGAGCGCCTTGCCGGGCCGGTGCCGACGATCCGGCATTTCCACGCCTTTCGTTTGCGCCACGTGCTGGCTGGCCTGGCCGCCTATGCCCGCGTCGCCGTCAGAAATCCGCGCTCAGCCTGATCCCCACGGTGCGCGGCCGCAGCGGTGTCGAGACATTGCGCCGCCCAAGCAGGAACGGATTGCCATAGGCGAAGCGATTGCCCCGCTCGTCGAGCAGATTGTCGAGCGTCAGCGCCAGCGCATAGCCGCCCCGCCGGGCGCTCAGCCCCAGATTGGCGACGCCATAGCCCCCCTGCCGGACATCGAACATATCGCCGACGCCCAGCACCGACGGGCCGACAAAGGCCAGCTCGCCACGTGTCGACAGGATCGTGTCGCGCCCCAGGGCGACATCACGAACCAGTCCCAGCCGCGCCGAGACGCTCGGCGTCTCGGGCAGGCGGCGATTGCCGGCACGGCTGAGCAAGGCGGTCGAGCCCGTCACTTCATTGTCGGTCACGAACACCGCGCCCGTCAGGTGCCAGTCGGGCTGCGGCACCCACTCGACCCAGCCTTCCAGCGCATCGACGCGCGCGTCGCCGATATTGCTCGTCACCGGCTGTCCTGCGCGGTTGAGCAGGTCGGCCTGGATCGCCTTCCAACGCGCATGGGACAGGCTGACCGATGCCGACAGACCGGTCGTCCCGCGCCGGACATGGCGCAGGCCAGCCTCGACCATCTGGATCGAGTCCGACTCGAAGTTCGCGACCCGGCCGACGCCCGCCGCGACCGCCAGGCCGCCGGTGCGGAAGCCCGACTGATAGCGCCCGAACGCCGTCCAGTCGCCGCCCAGCGCCCAGGCAAAACCAAAGGTCGGATCGACGCGCGTGGTCGACCGGCCACGCACGAAATTCTTCGATCGCGGCGTGATCGACGGTTCGCCATCGACCCGCGCGGCGGTCACCCGCCCGCCCAGCGTCAGCGACAGGCGACCGGTGACGGGATGCGTCGCCTCTCCGAAAATGGCGCCGGTGCGCGTGACGTTGGTCACGCCGATCACCGGTCTGATGCCTTGGCGGATGGTCAGCGAGCGCCCCATCACCGACTGATCCGACACCAGATTGACGCCGACCACCCAGGATCCACCGCCGGGCCGTCGTCGTGATATACGGGTTTCGTGCGAAAACAGCGTCTTGTCGCCGTTCAACAGATAGGTTTCGTGCGGCACCACCGGGCTGGCGTCGAATTGTTCGAAGGATGAGCCGCTGACGATGCCGGTGGCGGAGACGAATTGCAGGCCGCTCGCCCAGCTTTTGGACAGGAGCAGCCGCCCGAACCGCATATCGCTCCAGGAAGGTTGGGCCGTCGCCGAGCGGCTGGCCAGCACATCCTCGCTCAGCACATATTGCGCGTCGCGCGACACGATCGACTGGGTGCCGCCGCCCAGTTCGGCGCGCCAGCCGTCCCCGACATTCCAGGCCAGCGTGCCACGCAGGCCGCTGGTCAGCACCCGGTTGATGTCGCGCGCGCCGGTCCGCAGATTGTCGATATAGCCGCCGTCGACCGCATGATAGCCGACCAGCCGGACACCCAGCGTATCGGGCAGCAGCACCTTGTTGGCGACCGCCGCCATATCCCCGCTCGGCGCCCCGCCCCGGGTCGACGCGCCGCCCCATTCGATCCGCCCGCCGTCGCGGGTCAGCGACACCGGGTTGGAGGTCAGGCGGACGATCCCCCCGATCGCGCCCGAGCCGTGCAGCGCCCCCTGCGGTCCCTCGGCGATTTCGACCTCGCCGATGTCATAGAGTTTCAACCCCGGATCCGGCCCGGCAAAGGCGACCTGCACCTCGTCGAGATAGAGGCTGGCGGTCGACTCGGTCGCGCCGTTGAAGCTGCTGTCGGCGATGCCGCGGATGAACAGCTTGTTGCGCCCCGGTCCCAGCGCGGTGGTCTGAAGGATCGGCGTCTGTCCCGCGACGTCGCTGAGGTCGATCGATCCGTTGGGCAACGCGACACCGCGCCCGATCACCGACACGCTGCCGGGATAGCGGCCCAGTTCAGTGCCCTGCTTGCTGGCGGTCACGATGATGTCGCCCGTCCGGCCTGCAGGCGGCGAGATGGCGGGCGGGGGGCGGCTGACCGATGGGCGACGGGGCGATCCGACGATACGGAAACTGACCGCGTCGATCGCGATGGCGCGGTAGCCGGTTCCGCGCAGCAGCTGCGCCAGGGCTCTGGCGGGCGGCGCGCCGGTGGTCAGTGCGCGGGTGCGGACCTCATTCAGGCGGGGATCGGTGGCGACGACGGTGATGCCGCCCTGCCGCGCCAGCTCACGCAGCGCGAAATCCAGCCTTGCGGGGGCCAGCACGATCCGGCGGGATGCGGTTACATCGGGGGTCTGCGCCCGACCGGCGGCAGGCAAGGCAAGGGCGACCGCGACCAACAGGCCGCGTTCAATAAACCCCGTCCGACGCCCGCAAAATCCAGTCCCCACCGCTCTGGCGCCACTCCGCTCCGATCAGCTTCGCAAGACGTGGAACGTCCCGGCTGGCGTCCCCCGTCACGCGGACCAGCCCGGTGACGCTGCGTTTCGCCAACGGCCCCTCCACCGCGATCCGCATGCCATAGGCGGATTGCAATCGTGCGGCAATCGCGTCGACCGTCTCTCCGTCCAGATCCAGCAGGCCGCGACGCCACCCCCCGACCATCGCCGGATCGACTTGGACACGGCGCAGGCTGCCCTGCGCCTCGTCCAGCCGTGCCCCCTGCCCGGCGGTCAACTGCACCGCCTGCCCCCGGGGCGCGAGCGCGACCGCCCCTTCGGCGACCGTCACGTCCAGCCGAGCCCCCTCACGCCGGACGTCGAACACGGTCCCCACATCGCGGATGGCGACGTCGCCCGAGCGGAGTTCGAAAGGAGCGGAGGCGTCGTGCCGGACACGGAACAGCGCCTGTCCGCTTTCCAGCGTCGCGACCCGCGTGTCGTTGCGGTCGAGCCGAAGCCGCGATCCCCCCGCCATTTCGACCTGCGTGCCGTCGTTCAGGGCAATGACCCGCGTTTCGCCCGGCCGGGTCTGCTCGACCCGGATGTCGGGGCGCGTCTGCATCAGCACAGGCCCTGCGACCAGCGCGACGGCCGCGGCAACGCCGCCCATCAACCACCAACGACCCCACCCCCTGTTGTCGTTGGCCGCAACCGGCGTTTCGGTCATGACGGGTTTCGGCTCGGCCACCGGCGCGACCAGCAGGGCATCGGCCATCGCCACCGCGTCATAGGCGCGCGCGTTCTCCGGGCTGTCCTCCAGCCAGGTCGCAAAGGCATCCCATTCGGCCGCGCTCATGTCGCGCTGCCGGACGTGCCAGTCGATCGCCTGTTCCTCCCGCGTCACTCGTCCCCGCTCCTTCCACTGTCAGGACGACGCCGACACGCCCGATCCGCACCCTCCGCATGACGATTTTCTTGCAAAAATTGATAGGCACGGCGCAGCAGCTTTTCGACGGCGCTGACGGTAATGCCCATCTGCTCGGCAATGTCGCGTTGCGGGCGTTCCTCGAAGCGGAACAGGGTGAAGGCTTCGCGCATCCGGTCGGGCATCCGGGCGATCATCGCATGGGCCTGGGCCAGTTCGCTGCGGCCCGCCGCGATCCGTTCGGGATCGGCATATTCGGCGGATTGCGGCTGCACCTCTTCCCACGCGCCGTCCCGCACGCCGCGCCGCGCGGCGGCGATACGGCGGTCGGTCGCCATATTGGTCGCCATGCGGCAGAGAAAGGGAATGGGCTGCTCGATCTGTCCGGCATCCAGCCCCGACACGCGCAGCCAGAGGTCCTGAAGCGCGTCCTCCGCCTCGTCGGGTGAGCCGAGCCGGGCGGCGAGCAGGCGACGCAGCAGCGGGCGCGCCTCCATGAACCGGCCTTCCAGACCCTGATTACCCAAAGACCGCCCTCGTGTCAGGCGGCGAAGGCCAACCCGCGTTGCGCCGCCATGTCAGACACCGAAACGGCGCGCAAGACATCGGCTTCGTCGCGCCGCGCCGCCGCGATCGCGTCGCCCGCCCGCTTGCCCGCGCCGGGATGGCACATCACCAGATGCTCCGCCCCGCCCTGATCGAGGAAACGCGGCAACGCCTCGGCAAAGCGGCCGTCAAAGCCGTAATGCCCGGCGAAGCCCCGGTTGCAGTGCAGCCCCGCTGCCTTTGCGGCACGGGTCAGGCCGCGCGAGTGATAGGCGCTGCCGATCGCCTTGCCCCGCCATGGCCGTCCGAGCAGCCCGACCAGCCGATCCTCGCAGGTGCGCACCCAGGCTCCGGGCGCGCGCCGCCGCGTGATCGCCAGCACGATCGGGCGGACACCGGGCAGCGCGTGCGAATGCTGATGCCCGTCGACAAAGGCGGGCAGACGGTTCATCGCCGCCTCGAACCGGTCGAACTGCGCCTCGACCTCGCGGGTGATCTCCGCAGCGTCGAGTTTGCCCTTCGCGGCCAGCCGGGTCAGCGGATCGATCCCCGGCATCACCCCGTCGCGGGTGAACCCATTGGGATGGATAGGCGCTTCCTCGGTCAGGGTCAGGTGCAGGCCGATCTGCGCGGCCTGCGGCACGGATCGCAGCATCACACTGTCCTCCATCCAGTTCGGACGAAGGGTCATGCAGCTTGTCGCGTTCAGTTTGCCCGAGCGGAGCAGCTCGGCGATGACCAGACTGTCTTCGGTGGAAAAGGCGAAATCGTCAGCGCAGAGAATAAGCCGGTTCACCCACGACCCCCGCCAGTTGCTGATAGGCCCGCTCGCGCATCCGCTCTGTCGTGAGCCGCCGCGCGCGCAGTCGCTTCGCAAGGAAATCGTAGAAGAACCAGTCCCCCGCGAACGGCGCGGCGACGCTGTAGACCAGCCGCTCGGTCAGCGTCCAGCGGATCGACTCCCGATCGCGCTCCCGGTCCGAGGGGACGCACCAGAAACCATCGGCATAGGCCATGGTGCCATGGCGCATCACGCGGTGGATGACCTCATGATCCTCCAGCACGAAATTCCAGCGGCGCGCATCGAACCCGCCCGCCGCCTTCAGCGCCTCGGTCCGGAACGCCTGGCCCGCGCCGCCCGCATGGCACTGGCGCGGCAGGAAACGCGCGGCCAACCGGATCGCGGCGGACTCGCGACGACGCTCCGCCTCTCCGTCCTGCGGCGCGATGAAATAGGCCCCGGCGACGACGCAGCCGGGCTTTTCCAACAGGTCTTGGGCCTGCGCCAGATAATCGGCCGGGTAATAGGTGTCGGCGTCGCAGGTCGCGACGAAACGCGTGTGCACATATTCGAGCCCGAGGTGCAGCGCGTTGATCTTGCCCGGCAAACCCTGGTGAAGCAGGATATGGTCCAGCCCCAGCCGCTCGCAGGTCTCGGTCGCCACCCGCGCGCTGGCGTCGAGCGAGCCGTTGTCGACCAGCACGAGCCGGAACCGCAGCGTCTGGGCCGCCAGGCTTTCCAGCGTGGCCGCCAGATCGCGCTCCTCGTTGAAGAAGGGCACGACGACGGTCCAGCACGGCGCGACATAGGCACCCGTCCGTTCCGTCTTCCCGGCCTGGGCCCAGGCCCTGGCATTCCGCCAGGCCGCGCCTTCCGCATCGAGCAGCATTAACCCCACCCCGCCTAAAAAACGACCAAACCACCCGGTGGCCGAAGCCCCCGTCCGGCGGCGGCCGTAGCCGCAACCGGAGGTGTTCATGGCTAAGACGGAGCAGTCCCTGTAAAACCGGACATGGCCGCTGAAAAAATTTTCACCCGACCGGGAACCATGTCGATTTTCTTTGCGAAAGCCCCGGTGTCGATGACATGGACGGCGTCGCACCGGGCCGGGTCCGCAGGACTTCGCTCCGCCCGTCGCCCTCCTCCAACAGGGTTGCTGATGACGGAAATGACACCCGCCCGCCCCGCCTTTTCGACGCCGCAAGGCCTCAAGCTGTTTCTGAACCGGCCCATCGGCGCGGCGCTGGCCCTGCTGGCCTTTGCGATGCTGACCCGGATGCGGGATTTTGGCAATCCGGTCGCCCATGTCGATGAGCAATATTATCTGCTGGTCGGCGACCGCATCCTGCACGGCGCACGGCTCTATATCGATCTGTGGGACCGCAAGCCGCCAGGGCTATTCCTGTTGTTCTCCGGATTCAGCCTGCTGCCCGGTGACGGGCTCCTGGCCTATCAGCTGATCGGCACGCTCTGCACCGCCGCGACCGGCTGGCTGATCTGGCTGGCCGCGCGGCGCATGGGCCTCGGCTTTCCGGCGGGACTGGCGGCGGGTGCGGCCTATATCCTGTGGTTGCCGCTGCTCAGCGGCGGAAGCGGCCAGTCGCCGGTCTTCTACAATCTGGCGATGACCGCCGCTGCCGTGCTGACGCTGGAACTGCCGCGTCTGGCCGACCAGCGAGCGGTTGGCGCGATCATCGTCAGCGGCGCCATCGCCTGTCTGCTGGCGGGTATCGCGATCCAGATCAAATATACACCGCTGGTCGAGGGCGCGTTTTTCGGCCTCGCGCATCTCTGGTATCTCTGGCGGGCGCGGGCGAATGTCGTGGTCGTGGTGTCGTCGGCGCTGGCCTGGATGCTACTCGGGCTTTTGCCGACGGGGCTGGTCGTCCTGTCTTTCTGGCTGGGCGATGCGGCGGCATTCGACGCCTTCTGGTTCGCCAATTTCACCTCGATCACGCTGCGGCGCGGCTATCCGGCGGCCAAGATCATCGGGCGGCTGGCGGGAATCGGGGGGCAGCTGTTGCCGCTGATCGCCTGTGCGGTCTATAGCTGGCGCAGGGGGCCCAGGCATCCGGCGCTGATGCTGACCCGCATCTGGCTGGGCTTCGCGCTCGTCGCCTTTGCGATGATCGGGGCGTTCTTCGATCATTATGCCCTGCCGCTGGTCGCACCGCTGGCGCTCGCCGCTGCCCCGGCCTTTGCCCTCAACCGAAAGGCGGTGGCTGCGGTGTTCGCGATCGGGGCCGGGTTGTTCGTTTTCCACTCCGCCACCAACGACCCCGGCGAGGGCGACGGCATCCGCCGCATGGCGCGGGTGATGGCGGCGGTGGACGGGCGCGAATGCCCTTATGTCTTCGCAGGAGACTCGAGCCTCTACCATCTGTCGGGCGGCTGTATCCCGACCGCCTACGCCTTCCCCTCCTCGCTGGCCTATGAGGCGGAACGCGGCGCGATCGGGATCGACGAAAGCGCCGAGGTCGCCCGCATCCTCGCCCGCCGTCCGCCCGCCATCGTGACGCTCGACGATCCCTTCTCGCCCTGGAATGCCGCGACGCAGGCTCAGGTTTCCGGCGCTCTGGCACACGACTATCGACTGGTCATGGCGGTCCCGCGCGAGGAACGGCATGAGCTGCTCTACGTCCGCCGCGACCTGCCCATTCCGCCAGCGAAATAAAAGGCACGGTCGCGGTTGTTTTCGCCATCGCCCCCGCCCATCTCGCGCACCGGATCAAGCTGGAGCTACGAGCCATGAGCGACGACGCCTATACCCCGCCCGCCATCTGGACCTGGGACAAGGAGAGCGGCGGCCGCTTCGCCGCGATCAACCGCCCCGTCGCAGGCGCCACGCATGACAAGGACCTGCCGGTCGGCGCGCATCCGCTCCAGCTTTATTCGATGGGCACGCCCAACGGGGTGAAGGTCACCATCCTGCTGGAAGAATTGCTCGCCGCAGGGCACGCAGAGGCGGAGTATGACGCCTGGCTGATCAGCATCGCCGATGGCGATCAGTTCGGCAGCGGCTTCGTCGCGGTCAATCCCAATTCCAAGATCCCCGCGCTGGTCGACCGGCGTGGGTCCGAGCCGCTCGCCATCTTCGAATCCGGCGCGATCATGGTCCATCTGGCCGAGAGCTTCGGTGCGTTCCTGCCGACCGATCCGGCCGCTAGGGCGCGCGTCCTGTCCTGGCTGTTCTGGCAGATGGGCAGCGCGCCGTTCCTGGGCGGCGGCTTCGGCCATTTCTACGCCTATGCGCCGGTGAAGATCGAATATGCGATCGACCGCTATGCGATGGAGGCCAAGCGCCAGCTCGACGTGCTGAACCGCCAACTGGAGCATAACGCATTCGTCGCCGGCGACGAATACAGCATCGCCGACATGGCGATCTGGCCCTGGTACGGGCAGTTGGTGCTGGGTCGCCTTTATGACGCTGCCGAATTCCTTCAGGTACAGGACTATGCCCATGTCCTTCGTTGGGCGCGCGAGATCGATGCCCGTCCTGCCGTAAAGCGCGGGCGGATGGTCAACCGCACCTTCGGCGAGCCATCCGAGCAGCTGCGCGAACGGCATGACGCCAGCGATTTCGACACGAAGACGGCCGACAGACTGGGCTGAACACTCGATCCTCCCCTGCAAGGGGAGGTGGCAGCCCGAAGGGCTGCTGGAGGGGGCGTCCGCAAAGCGCATCATGTGCCGCACACCCCCTCCACCATGCCGTACATGGTCCCCCTCCCCGCAAGCGGGGAGGATGTGTAACGTGACGCCCGCATGTCATCTGCCGCGAATGGCTTGATCCCCGCCGCCGTCTGCGCCTTAAGTCCCCGCCATGCTCCCTCGCCTTCCCCTCCTACGCCCGCTGATGGCGCTGACGCTCGCGGCGGCCGCTTTGGTCGAAAGCCCGCTTTGCGCCGCCGACCCCGCGCCTTTCGACCTGCCGGGACCTGCCCTGCGCATTGCGGTGACGCGCGGCGACCGCACCCTGCCCATCGCCCAGGTGCCCAATCTTGCCACCGGCGACCGGCTGACGATCGAGGCGGACCTGCCCCGCGACCAGCGGGCGCATTACATCCTCTTCTCCGCCTTCCTAAGCGGCGCGACCAACCCGCCGCCCAAGGACTGGGTGAAGTCCGCCGAAACCTGGAAACCCAAGGACAAGGATCGCCGCCTGACCCTGACCGTGCCCAAGGGCGCACGGCAGATGGCGCTGTTCCTGGTACCGGAGACGGGCGGCGCATCGGGCACGATCGTCGACGCGGTGCGCGACCGGCCGGGTGAGTTCGTCCGCGCGGTGCAGGATTTGAACCAGGCCTCGCTCGACCGTTCGCGGCTGAACGCCTTTGTCGCGGCGATCCGCGCGCAGGAGAACAGCCACCCCGAGTTCCTGCGCACCCTCGCGCCCGCCCTGTCCAACAGCCTGGCGATCAAGCTCAACCCCGATTGCCTGGCCAAGGTGATCGAGTTGCAGGCGGCCTGTCTGCTCGAAAACCAGGAAAATCTGGTGCTGGCCGACATCCATAGCAGCTCGATGACCGACACGCTGATCGGGGCGCCGACCGATCTGGCACTACAGGTCAGCTACACGCGCGAGGCCGGGCTGGGCTATTACAGCCCCTATATCGCGGTGGTCCGCGACATCGCACGGGTGTTCGGCGCGTTCGGCAATCCGCAATTCGGCTATCTACCCACGCTGGCGACGCGTGACGGCGACCGGATGGCGCTGCTGCTCAATGCGGCTCCCTCCTTCGCCAAGCCGAAATCGGTGCTGGTTGCCGCCATGCCCGCCATCGACGCGGTCAGCCCGCCACGCCTGCGCGTCACCGGCGACGTGCCGCTCTGCGGAGCGCGGCCCGGCCTCGTCCTGCCGGTCGAGGGCGCGCCGCTGATCTATTCGACGGCGTTTGCGCGCGACATGATGGTGTCGATCACCACCGCCGACGGCAAGCGGCTCGACCTGCCCGTCCGCGCGCGGGCCGATCGCGGGGGCTATGTCCTGACCGATCCGCTGCCTGTGGGCGCCTTGTCGGGGAAGGTGTCCGCCAAGCTGCACGGTGCCTGGGGTTTCGATAGCTTTGAAGGCCCCAGCTTCACGCTGCAATTCCCGGGCAGCGGGGAGTGGCGCGCCGACGATGGCGGACAGAGCCTGGTCGTCGGGCGCGACAACAGCGTCGCCTTGACCGGCCCGGCCGCCGCCTGCGTGACCGGCGTGACGATGCGCAACGGCTCGGGCGCACCGCAGCCGGTGCCCTTCACCTTGCGCGGGGCGGATGGGATCAACGTCACCCTGCCGCTCAAGTCCGCGCGGTCGGGGGAGGTCACGCTGGAGGTGCAGCGGATCGGCGACGCCGCCCCACGCACGGTCGCCTTGCGCGCCTTCTCGCCCGCCAGCCGGATCGACACGGTGACGCTGGCGAAGGGAGACCGCTTCGCGACGCTGACCGGACAAAGGCTGGACGAGATTGCCGGGGTCGAGATCGGCGATGTCCGCCTATCGCCCGATAGCGTGACTCGCGAAGGCGATACCGACCGGCTGGTCGTCACCGCCGCCGATGGCCGCCTGCCGTCGGGCACCAGCGCGAAGATCAGGCTGACCGATGGGCGCACCCTGTCGGTGCCCATCACCGCCGCGCCGCCGCGCCCCGCCGCGACGCTGATCGCGCGCAGCCTGACGCCCAAGGCGGCGGCGGGCGCGGTCACGCTGGCGACCAAGGACGAGACGATCCTGCCCGATGATAGCCGCCTGACCTTCTCGGTCCGCGCGGCCGAGGGCCTGCGACTGGCCCCGACCGACGCGATCGAGGTTGCTACGGCCGATGGCAGCGCGTCGGTGATGCTGGAGGGCGGACGCGACGTCCGGCTGTCCTCGCCCGACATCGCGGTGGCGACGCTCGACCCGGCGCGGCTGGGTCCGGCGGCGGCGGGGGGCTTGCGCTATCGGATCGTGCGCGGGGGCATCAAGGGCGACTGGAGCCCGCTGGCCACGCTGGTCCGCTTGCCGGGGATCGACGCGATCACCTGTGCCGCCGATGGATGCCAGATGGCGGGGCGCGACCTGTTCCTGATCGACCGGGTGGCGGCGAGTGCCGATATGGCCGGAGCCGTGAGCGTCCCGCCGGGGTTTACGGCGTCGCGGTTGGCGGTGCCTCAGGCGCAGAACGGGTTGCTGTACGTCACGCTGCGGGATGCGCCGGCGGTGGTGTTTACCTTGGCGCAGAGGTCATAGGGTTTCCCTTGGCCTTCGACTTCGCTCAGGCTGAACGGGGTTTGGGGTTTTGGGGCCTTGTACCGAAAGCCGGTCACGCTGAGCGAAGTCGAAGCGCACGCCCCTAACCCGGCCACGAAAAACGGATATTGTCCTCTCGCAAACCATCCAGGACCACCGGCATTCCGCCTGAGCGGATCATCCATTCCACCCGGTGGTCGCGATATTCGCGTCGTCGTCCGCCGCTGCGGTAATGGTCGGCCGCCTGCGCCATAAGCGCCGCCGCCACATCGAACTCGGCAAAGGTTTCGGCAACCGCAGGACGCGCCGACACCCGCTCATGCCACAGCGCCAGCGGCGATCCCGCCACCGGCCCGAGCCCGTAATGAACCGAGCGGTTGACCATCGGCGCGACCGCGGCATCGGCCCGTCCGAACGCCTCGCCGCCGAACCACGGCGCGTCCCCCAATCGCTGCGTCAGCCACGCCTGGAGCACCCGCGTATCGGTCGCCGCGACATGGCGCATATCGGCCGCCAGCGCCCCCTCGGCCCGGCGGAACCACAGGATCTCGCCATAGCCCCAGTTCACCGCCTCATAGGAGCCGTCGACAATCTCCTCGACCTCGCGCTGGCGGGCGCGGGCGAGCGGGTCGCGCGGCATCAGCGGCGTCCCGGGCCAGCGTTCGTCGAGATAGTCGAGAATGATCGTGGAATCGAAGATCGACTGCCCGCCCTCGACGATCAGCACCGGAACTTCGGTGCGGGGATTGGCAGCGGCAAAGGCCGTGTCCTGCCGTCCTGTCCCGAAGTCATCCGGCAGCACGCGGGTAAAGGCGATGCCCTTTTCGCGCAGGGCGATCTTCACCTTCTGCCCATAGGAGGACAACGGATGATCGTAGAGGATCACACCGCCGCGCCGTCGCGCCGTTCGAGCGCCAGGCGTAGCGCGTGCACCTCGGCCTTAAGCGCCTTGAGGTCATCGACCTCCATCCCCGACCGGGCGATCAGTTCCTCGCCCAGGCAGCCGCACCGATCGCGCATGTCGCGCCCGGCGGGGGTCAGGCTGACCCGCACCTGCCGCTCGTCCTGCGGATCGCGTCCGCGCACCAGCAGCCCGGCGGCCTCCAGCCGCTTGATCAGCGGCGTGACCGTGCTGGACTCCAGCGACAGGCGGTGGGCGATCGCACCGATCGTCCGTCCATCCTCCTCCCACAGGACATGCAGCGCCAGATATTGCGGGTAGGTCAGGCCGAGCTGGTCGAGCATCGGCTTGTAGCTGCGCTGGATCGCCATGTTGGCGGCATAGACCGCAAAACACAGCTGTTCGTCGAGCGGCCATGGGGCCGACATTCGCCATCTCCCTTTAGATGCAAATGCATATCACGATAAAAGAAGCGCTGGACAAGCCTGTTCCGTGACGCCATATATTTATCGCGATAAGGATTATCGGAGACATCACCATGACGATCGACGTGAAGTACCAGACCCAGGCCCGTGCGACGGGTGGCCGCGATGGCCATGCCGCTACTCCTGACGGCACGCTCGACGTCAAGCTGTCGACGCCCAAGGAACTGGGCGGCGCGGGCGGTGACGGCACCAACCCGGAACAGCTGTTCGCGGCAGGCTATTCGGCCTGTTTCATCGGCGCGCTGAAGGTGGCGGGCCAGCAGCTGAAGGTGAAGATTCCCGATGACGTCGCCGTGTCGGCCAAGGTCGGCATCGGTCCGCGCGCGGCGGGCGGGTTTGGCATCACCGCCGACCTGACCGTCGAACTGCCGGGCATCGACCGCGCCGAAGCCGAGAAGCTGGTCGAGGCCGCGCACCAGATCTGCCCCTATTCGAACGCCACGCGCGGCAATGTGGATGTCGGCCTGACGCTGGCCTGACATCCGTCCATACTCCCTGAACCTTCCCGGCGCGGTCTGATCTCCCTAAAGACTGCGCCGGTTTTGTGTCAGGCGGAGTCGCGCACGATCAGGCGGGGCGGCATTTCCAGCCCCGGTGCGGCGGCCCCGTCCAGCCGCGCGAACAGCGCCTCGACCATCGCCCTCGCCCCCGCCTCCAGATCCTGTCGGATCGTGGTCAGCCGGGGGATGGCACGCTCGGCCAGTGGTAGGTCGTCAAAGCCGGTCACCGCGACATCGCCCGGCACCGAGCGCCCCCCGGCGACCAGCGCCGCCATCGTCGCCAGCGCGATCATGTCCGACGCCGCGACGATGCCGTCGATCCCCTGCCCTTCGCGCGTCATGCGTGCCAGATTGGCCGCGATCTGGTCGGGCATCAGATCGGGCGCGAGCGCCACGTCGAGTTGCTGCGGCGGCTTCAGTCCGGCATCGGCCATCGCATCGCACAGCCCCGCATGGCGCTGCGCCAGTTCCAGCGTGCGGACCTCGCCCATGAAGGCGATGCGCCGCCGCCCCGTCGCGATCAGATGCTCGCCCGCCAGCCGCCCGCCCAGCCGGTTGTCGACGCCGACCGCGCAGTGATGCTGTCCCGGCATGGTGCTGCCCCAGACGACCAGCGGCCGATAGGTCTCGGCCACCGCCTCGATCACCGAAAGCTGGTCCGACTGGCCGATCAGCAGCACGCCGTCGACCATGCCCGACCGGGTGATCCGCGACAGCCAGTCGTCGTCGTCGGGAATGATCCGCGACAGCATCACGTCATGGTCGCGCGCGGCCAGTTCGTCGGCGAGATGACCGAGCAGCGTCATGAAGAAGGGATCGGACAATCGCTGCCGCCGCTCATGGCCCAGCGGGATGGCGACGCCGATCACGCCGGTGCGTTGCGCGCGCAGGCGGCGGGCCATCTGGTTGATCTGGAAATTATGCTCGGCGGCCAGCGCCTCGATCCGCGCCCGCGTCTCGGCATTGACCACGCTCTTGCCCGCCAGCGCGCGGCTGACGGTGCCGGGCGACACGCCCGCCAGCCGGGCAATGTCCTTCAGGGTGCGGGCGGGTGGGGACGCATCGGTCATGGCCAGCCTCCTGAAACGAAAATGAGGCGGATGCCAAGTGGCACCCGCCCCAAGGGGAGTGGATCAGAAGCGGTAGCGGACCGAGGCCGTCACCGTGCGCCCGTAAAGCGCGGTATTGTTGAACACGCCCTGCGTCGCCGACAGGACCGGGAAGATGCCGCCGCCGCCACGGAAGCCCAGCTTGTCGAAGATGTTGTTGGCGTTCAGGCCCAGCTCCAGCTTGTCCATCGGCCGCACGGTTATGAAGCCGTTAAAGAAGGTCGAGCCCTTGATGGTGTAGAGGTTGAAGTCGTCCGACTTGGTGCTGGTCTGGCCGTTCATGCTGACGCCGAACGCGATCGGACCGGCGTCATAGGAGGGCGACACCACGAACAGGAAGTCGGGCAGGCCACCGGGCTTCTTGCCGACCAGCCCCGGCGTCGCGCTGCTGGTGATCTTCGAGTTCGCATAGGTCGCGTCGACCGCCAGGTGGAAGTCGCCGTACGTCACGCGGCTCGTGAACTCGATACCGTAGGAGCGATAGCCGTTCGAGATGTTCGGATTGTTGTTCGGCGCCGGGTTGTTGATCCGGGTGAAGTCGTAATTGTTCTCGGTCAGGGTCGAGTGGAAGCCGGTGACTTCGACCGAATAGGATGCCCCCCCCAGCCCGCCGCGCTGCTTCAGGCCGATTTCCTGCTGGTTGAGGAAGTTGACCGAGGTCGCCTGCCCCTGTGCGTTCAGCGAGCCGTCGGCGTTGAAGTTGCCCGACAGGACACGACGGTCGGCGTTGAAGCGACCGCCACGGCTGGCGCGGGCAAAGACGCTGGTCTTGCTGTCAAAGGCATAGAGCGCGCCGACCGACCAGCTGACATAGCCATCGGTGTAGTTGATCTTCTCCACGTTCGGGCTGAGCACCAGCGAAGGGATCAGCGCCGAGCCCAGCGCGTCGGTCACGCGGGTCGTCGGACCGGCGACGCCGCCCTGCGCGGTGCCTTCGCCATGCACGCTGTCATAGCGGATCGAGGCGTCGAGGTTCAGCCCGCCGACCTCGTAACCCGCCTGCAGGAAGGGCGCGACATCGGTATAGGTCAGGTCGACACGGCGCGCGCAGCAGCTGCCCCAATTGTCGTTGAACCCGGCCTGGCCCGCGGCGGTCAGCTGCGTGCCGGTGGTCGAGAACAGGTCGAGCGGCGCGGCGTTATTCCCGTTCAGCTCGCTATACTGGCGGTTGACATGCCAGTCCTGGACGATGTTCTGCCGCATCACGAACAGACCGGCGGTCAGCCGCGCCTTGCCCGGCCCGACATCGAACTTGCCGTTCAGCGTCAGGTTGTTGGCGAAATTGTCCATGTTCTTCATGAACACGTTGATGTTCGGGTTGTTGTTCACATAGGGACCCGTGAACAACTGGCCCGTGTTCGGCCCGGCCGCATAGCGGACAGAACTCACCGTCTGGCCGTTGACGGTCGAACCGATCAACCCGCCCGTCCCGGTCAGCGTCTGCACGTTGATGAACTGGGTAGTGAAGTTGCCGCTGATCCACTGGTAACGGATCGTGTCGTCCAGCGAGATATTGTCGGCGATGTCGTAATGCACCTGACCGCTGATGCCGGTCACGCGCGGGTGGATGCCCTGCACCTCGGCCGTCTTCACGCCGCCATTGTCATAGTCCAGATACTGGAAGTTACGGTTGTAGATCGTATAGGCCGACCCCGACCGCCCGTCGAAATTGGGGAGCGGGGTGAAGCCCGTCACCCGGTCGCCGTCCAGCGTGGCCAGCGTCGGCGTGGTGGTGTTGGTCGGGGCCTGTTCGTCCAGCCGCTTGAAGTACAGGCGAATGAAGCCGCGATTGTCGGGCAGATCCTTGGTGATGTTCGCCTTGATCTGATAGCCGCGCAGGATGTTGAAATTCTCGTTGGTGTAGCCGCCGCCGTTGCGCGCATAGCCGCCGATGTGGAAGCGCGTCGTCTCGTCGATCGGGCCGCCATAGTCGAAATCGACGCGGTGTTCGCGGAAACCCAGGCCGTTGGAATAGGCGATCTGGCCGCCTTGCACGTCACCGGTCTTGCTGATGAAGTTGATGACCGCGCCCGGCGCCTGGCTGGCGAAGGTCGAGGCCGAACCGCCGCGCACCGCCTCAACCGTCTTGATGTTCTGGTCGAAGCGCAGCCAATAGTCGTTGTTGCCGAAGTTGATGTCGCCGAACAGGACGTCGGGCAGACCGTCTTCTTGCAGCGAGACATATTCCGAGCCGCCGGTCGACACCGGGATGCCACGCACGCCGATATTGGCGTTGCCGCCCGGACCCGCCGTATCGCTGGGCTGAAGGCCGGGGATGTTGCGCAGGATTTCCGCGGTCGAACGCGGGGTGAAGTTCTGGATCGCCTCCTGGCTGACCTGCGACACCGAGATCGAACTGCGGAAACGCGAACGCTCGCCGCTAGTCGCGGTGACGACGATGTCTTCGCTGGACGCGCCGGCATCGGGGGTGGCACCCTCCTGGGTCGCCGGGGTCGGGGCCTGGGCCGTCTGCGCGAAGGCCGGTGCACTCACCAGCGCCATCGCCAAGGCTGCCATCGATCCGCAGGACCGCAGAACGCTCGTCGTCATATCCCTCTCCTGATTCGCCCCGGTGTCCGGGATGTCGTGCATGTTGGATAACATACGCGCAATCGTTTGCAACGGATCATTGCAAACCATTGCAAAGAAATTTACCTATCTGTGATCGAGAAAGCACAGCGGCGCGCGTGCCGCCGACCGGCTAAGAGTGCGAAGGACCATAAGTGTCCGAAGGAGAGATGGCGATGACGACCCCTTCCCCCGATGCGATCCGGTCGGTCGTGATCGTCGGCGGCGGCACGGCGGGCTGGATGACGGCGGCCGCACTGGCCCATGCTATGCCCCATGGCCTGTCGATCACACTGGTCGAATCGGACGCCATCGGCACGGTCGGCGTCGGCGAGGCGACCATTCCGCCGATCCGCCTGTTCAACCAGACGCTCGGCATCGACGAGGCCGAGTTCCTGCGCGAGACCAAGGGCAGCTTCAAGCTGGGCATCGAGTTCGTCGGCTGGGGACGCGCGGGGCATCGCTATTTCCATCCCTTTGGCACACACGGCAAATCCTTCGATCTGGTGGCGGTGCACCAGCATTGGCTGGCGGCGGGTGGCCCCGACAGCGACATCGCCTTCGACGACCTGTCCATGGCCTGGGGCGCGGGGAAGCGCGGGCGCTTCGCCCAACCCATGGCCGATCCGCGCAGCGTCGCCTCGACCTTCGACTATGCCTATCACTTCGACGCCGGACTCTATGCGCGCTTCCTGCGCCGCTATGCCGAGGCGCGCGGCGTGGTGCGGGTCGAGGGGAAGATCGCGGGCCATGCGTTGGAGGACACGCTCGGCCATGTCGCCTCGGTCACGCTGGACGATGGCCGGGTGCTGGCGGGGGACCTGTTCGTCGACTGCTCGGGCTTTCGCGGGCTGCTGATCGAGGAGGCGCTGGGCACCGGCTATGAGGAGTGGGCGCACTGGCTGCCCTGCGACCGGGCGGTGGCGATGCCGTGCGCGACCGGCGGCGACGGGCTGACGCCCTATACCCGCTCGACCGCGCGCGAGGCCGGATGGCAATGGCGCATCCCGCTTCAGCATCGGACGGGCAACGGCTATGTCTATTGCAGCCGCCATATCTCCGACGACCAAGCCACCGCGACGCTGATGGCGAACCTCGACGGTCAGGCGCTGGGCGATCCGCGTTTCCTTCGCTTCACGACCGGGCGACGCAAGCTGATGTGGAACCGCAACGTCGTCGCCATCGGCCTGTCGAGCGGCTTCATGGAGCCGCTCGAGTCAACCAGTATCCATCTGATCCAGGCGGGCATCGCCAAGCTGCTCGCCTATTTCCCCACAAAGGCGTTCGAGCCTGCCGGGATCGCCGAATATAACCGCGTCGCGATCACCGAATATGAGCGAATCCGCGACTTCCTGATCCTGCACTACAAGCTGACCGAGCGGACGGATTCGGCTTTGTGGCGGGATTGCGCGGGGATGGATATTCCCGACACGCTGGCGATGAAGATCGACCATTTCCGCGCCGCCGGGCGACTGGTCGCGCGCGACATGGACCTGTTCGGCCCGGCCAGCTGGGCCGCAGTGCATATCGGGCAGTTCAACATGCCCGAGGGGCTGGACCCGCTATTAGCCTATGGCGATCCCGCGCAGAGCCGGGTGTTCGTGGCGAAACTGGCCGGCGCGATCGGGCAGATGGCGGAGTCGATGCCGACCCATGCGCAATGGCTGACGAAGATCGGGGCGACACAATAATTCCTCCCCTTGCAGGGGAGGTGGCAGGCCGAAGGCCTGACGGAGGGGTGTCCCGCTCTCGAGAGGGTTACACCCCTCGACCATGCTACGCATGGTCCCCCTCCCCGTTCCGGGGAGGGTTTAAAGCCCCTCGCCCCCGACCCATTGCGCATGCGCCAATCGCCGCGCGAGTTCCCAATTCTGCTGGCGCAGGTCCGGCACCGCCACGACCTCCCACAGCCCGCCGCGCGTCATCGGGCCGATGCAGTAAAGCCGGTCGTCTACACCGCCATTCGCCGCCACAACATGGCTCTGCGCATCGACCTCCAGCCCGATACGAAGCGCATCCGGGCGGATCATCCCCTCGCCGATCAGCTGCCGGATCAGCGGCTCGCGCGAACGAAGCAGATCGCCTTGCGGACCAGTACAATTGACGATCCGCGCGACTTTCAGCGTCTCGATCGCATCGCTCCCGCGCGGCCGCCAATGGACCAGCGCCCCCTGCCCGTCCGGCTCCACGCGCACCAGCTTGCCGCCCGCGATCGACAGCCGCCCCGCCTCAACCAACCCGTCCACCCGGTCCGCGACCGAGGGTGCGAGGCGGTGGCGGTGCACGTCCCAATAGGGCCTTACATGCCGCAGGAAGCGTGCCCGCGTCGCACCATCCGCCGCGCCCCACATCATCTGCGTCACCGGGCGAAGCGCATCGACCGCACCGCGCCAGCCCTGTTCCTGCGCCGCGCAGCGGATATGCCGGACCAGCGCCGACAGGCTGGCGGCGGGGCGTTCGCGCAGGGGAGCCACAGGCGGTGTCTCGGCATGACGGCGCGGGGCCAGTCCGCGACGCGACATGGCGATGGTCCGCCCTCCGAACCCGCTGGCGTCCAGCAGCAACGCCGCATCGATCGCGGTCAGCCCGCTGCCGACCAGCAACACCCGGTCGTCTTCGCTCAACCCTTCGGCGATATCGCCAGCCCAGGGGTCCTCGCGATAACAGCCTTCCGCCAGCAAAGCCGGATCGATCCCCGGCGGCGTGTGCGGCGGCAGGTTGCCCAGCGCCAGCACCACCGCATCCGCCGCCAGCTCTTCGCCCTCCGCCATCTTCAGGCGATAGCCTTGCCCGGCCCGCTCCAGCGCCACCACCTCGCCGCTCGCCAGGGTCAGCCGCGCCGGGTCCGCCGCGATCGTCTCCATCAACAGGTCGCGCAGATAATCGCCATAGACGCGGCGGGGCACGAAGGTCTTGGCATCCCCCGTCCCGCGCGCGACCAGCCAGCGGACGAAATGATCGGGATCGTCGCGCAGCGCGCTCATATTGCCCGCACGTACGTTCAGCAGATGCTCGGCATGCGCCGCGCTATAGGCGACGCCGCGCGCCAGCTGGTTGGCCCGCCGCTCGATCAGCGTCGCGCGCGGTCCGCCATGGCGGACCAGATTAATGGCCAGCAACGTGCCCGCAAAGCCGCCGCCGATGATCGCGACATGCTCGATTCCTGCATCCATCAACCGGCCCATCCCTTCGTGATCGCCACCGCCGAGGCCCTAATCCTATCGCGGCCGATCTTCACGCAGATTTGAGTATACGATTTTGAAAGCAGTCGTTAGGCTCCGATGCTTCTGATCGAGGAGTGGGTGGGTCGATGCGGTCGTGCTGGCGGATGTCCGGATTTTTGGTTTCGCTGTCGTCGATCACTTTGGCGGCCCCGCTTATGGCCCAGACGCCGGTGCCCGTGCCGCCGTCCGACACCTCGTCGTCCACTATGCCAGCCGCCGCGCCGTCCGGCGCCTTGTCTGTCGCGGGAATTTTCGGCCCAGGAGCGGTGCGCACCGAGTCCGTTCGTGCCAGCCGCTGGGGCAAGGACGGCGAAAGCTATCTCGCGCTCGAGGACGCGCCCAAGGGCGGGCAGGATATCGTCCGCTATGCGATCGCCGACGGACGGCGGCAGGTCGAGGTCGCCGCCGCCGATCTGGTCCCGCCGGGGGCACGTGCGCCGCTTGGCATCGACAGCTATGAATGGTCGCCCAACCATCGCTGGCTGCTGATCCAGACCAACGGCAAGCGCTTCCGCCGGACCAATGCGCTGTCCGACTACTGGTTATACGACACCACGACCAAGCGGCTGCACCGGATCGGCGGCGATGCCGCCCCCTCGACCCTGCTCTACGCGACCGTCTCGCCGGACAGCCGCCGTATCGCCTATGTCCGGGGCAACAACATCTATGTCGAACCGATCGAGGGCGGCGCGCCTGTCGCATCGACGAAAGACGGCGACGACTATGTCGTCAACGGGCTGGCCGACTGGGTCTATGAGGAGGAGTTCGGCGTCCACCGCGCGTTCGAGTGGAGCCCGGATTCCCAGCGCATCGCCTTTCTCCGCTTCGATACGAAGGGCGTCGGCACCTTCGACATGGTGAAGAACACCGGCGGCCAATATTCTCAGGTGATCCCGCTGCAATATCCCAAGGCGGGAACGACCAACTCGGCGGTGACGACCGGCGTGATCGATGTCGCCGATGGCGCGACCCGCTGGTTCAAGCTGACGGGGGATCCGCGCCAGAATTACGTGCCCCAGATCAGCTGGGCGGGCGGCCCCGACGCCCTGTTCATCCAGCAGTCCAACCGGCTCCAGAACACCTACAACGTCCTGCTCGGCGATCCCGCGACCGGCGCGGTCAAGCCGATCATGGTCGAAAAGGACGCCGCCTGGGTCGAGGCCAATCCCGCCCCCGAATGGCTGAACGGCGGGCGCAGCTTCACCTGGCTGTCCGAACGCGATGGTTGGCGGCACCTCTACACCATCGACCGGGCAAGCGGCCGCGCGACGTTGCGTACGCCGGGCAAGTTCGATGTGGTCGAGCTGCTGAACGTCGATGAAAAGGCGGGTTATGCCTGGTTCATCGCCTCGCCCGACAATCCGACCCAGCGTTACCTCTATCGCACCACCCTGTCGGGCACGCCCAAGGTCGAGCGGCTGACCCCGGCGAACCAGCCGGGCACGCACAGCTACGACATCGCGCCGGGTGAGCATTGGGCGCTGCACACCGTATCGCGCTTCGACGCACCGCCGGTGACGGACATGCTCGACATGACCCGCCAGCAGCCGCTGCGCACGCTGGCCGCCAATGCGCCGCTGGCGAGGCTGGTGAAGGACACAGGCCTGCCCGCGACCGAATTCTTCCGCGTCGATATCGGCGGCGGCACGCAGCTCGACGGCTGGCTGATCAAGCCGCCGGGCTTCGATCCGACCAAGCGCTATCCGATCCTCTATTTCGTCTATGGCGAACCCTGGGGGCAGACGGTCGCGGACCGCTGGGCCGGGTCGCAGGGGCTGTGGCACCGGATGCTGGCGCAAAAGGGCTATCTGGTCGCCAGTCTCGACCCGCGCGGGACTGCTACGCCGCGAGGGCATGACTGGCGCAAGATCATCTATCGCCAGGTCGGCATCCTCGCCTCGGCCGATTATGCGGCGGGCGTGCAGAAGATGCTGGCCACCCGGCCCTATATCGACCCCGCCCGGATCGGCATCTGGGGCTGGAGCGGCGGCGGCGCGATGACCCAGAATGCGCTGTTTCGTTACCCGGACCTCTACAAGATCGGCATCGCGGTGGCGGGGCCGACCGACATGACGCTCTATGATACCATCTATCAGGAGCGCTATATGGGCCTGCCGCAGGACAATGTGGAAGGGTACAGGAACGGCTCGCCGATCACCTTCGCAGACCGGCTGAAGGGCAATCTGCTGCTGATCCACGGCACGCTGGACGACAATGTCCATTACCAGAACCAGGATCAGCTGGTCGACCGCCTGATCCACTTCAACAAGCCGTTCACGATGATGGCCTATCCCGACCGCAGCCACGGCATCTATGAGGGCGAGAATACCAGCATCCACCTCTATTCGCTGATGACCCGCTATCTGGAGACGAACCTGCCGCCCGGCGGGCGGTGAGTGGATCAGGAGACCCAAAGCATCCGGGGCTTGCCGTCACGCCGCCAGCCTTGGGGCGTGCGGATGTAGCGGCTTCGCGTGGCGGAGCCGCACAGCCCCGTGCATGTGCACAGGACTTCCACCGTCGCCGAACGGCCATCGGTCGCGATGATGGGCGAACCGATCGCATAGATATAGGCGGCGATAGGGCGCGGTCCCGGGAGCGGGGCATGGATATCGGCCCGCCGCCGGGCATCGTCGTTCACCATGCGGTAGCCACTCGGCAATACGGTACGAAGGTCCGGGCATAGCTTCATGAGGCCGCTGCGCTCCGGGTCAGTTTCGAGATAGGTTTCGTCTCCGGCCCAAGGCCGCATGTCCGCCAATATGGCCCGCCCGACATCGCAGACCGATTTCGACGGCGCAGGTTGGGCGGCCATCGGCGCGATCAGCAGACTGACGATCGTGAACAGCATGGACAGGTCCTCTTCGAACCGGACGATCAACCGTCGCACGTCTTCGTGCAAGAGGTTTGCCCGGTCGGCCGCCCGTTCAAGCGCAAGAGCGCGGTCCTAGCCAAGCGCGACGAAACGCCCTGACCTCCCATTATTTTGCCCTGACGCCGTTCATCGATCATCGTTGCAATCGTTTGTTGCAATCCGTGATGCGGTACGCCATGATGGCCTCGACGCGGCAAGCCAGCGATAGACTATAGGCCCACCCCCGCGTGCGAGAGGACCCGCATGACCCCCTCTACTCCTGCCGGAATCATGGCCTTGGCCAAGCCCCGCCTCTCGCTGACCCGCATCCTGGAGATGAATCTGGGCTTCCTTGGCCTGCAATTCAGCTTCGGGCTGCAACAGGGGAACATGGCGCCGATCTACAGCTATCTCGGCGCGTCCGAGGCGCAGATTCCGCTGTTGCAGATGGCCGGGCCGATGACGGGCCTGCTGATCCAGCCGCTGATCGGCGCGATGAGCGACCGGACGGACAGCCGCTGGGGACGCCGCACGCCCTATTTCCTGATCGGGGCGGTGCTGTGCGCGCTGGGGCTGTTCTTCATGCCGCTCAGTTCGTCGCTGCTGATGGCGGTGTCGCTGCTCTGGATTCTCGACGCGGGCAACAACATCACCATGGAGCCGTACCGTGCCTATGTCTCCGACCGGCTCGACGGGTCGCAGCATAATATCGGCTTCCTGACGCAGAGCGCCTTTACCGGGCTGGCGCAGATGCTCGCCTTCCTCACCCCTTCGATCCTGGTCTGGGCGGGGATGAACCCGGACTGGGTGGATGGGCACAACATCCCCTATACGGCGCGCGTGGTCTTCATGATCGGCGCGGTGCTGTCCTTCGCCACCATCGTCTGGTCGATCAAGCGGGTGCCCGAATTGCCGCTGGCGCCCGAAGAACGCGCGCGCATCGCCGCTGCGCCCAAGGGCATCGGTGCCACGCTGAAGGAAATCGGCGACGCGATCCGCGACATGCCGCTGCCGATGCGCAAGCTGGCGTTGATGAGCCTTTTCCAATGGTATGCGATGATGGCCTATTGGAATTACGTGATCTACGCGATCGGCCGGTCGGTCTATGGCACGGCGGACGTGACGTCATCCGGTTTCCATGCCGCGGTGCTGACCAATGGCGAGGTCGCCGCCTTCTATAACGGTGTCGCCTTCGTCGCGGCCTTTGCGATGGTGCCGCTGGCCAAGCGGATCGGCGCCGCGCCGCTCCATGCCGCCTGTCTCGTCATCACCGGCATCGGCATGATGGTGCTGCCGCACATGACCAGCAAGGCGATGCTGTTCCTGCCAGCCATCGGCATCGGCCTGGGCTGGGCAAGCATGATGGGCAATCCCTATGTCATCCTGGCAGGCTCGATCCCGCCCGAGCGGACGGGTGTCTATATGGGCATCTTCAACATGATGATCGTCATCCCGATGCTGATCTTCGGCGTGACGCTGCCGCTCTTCTATAAAAGCTGGCTGGGCGGCGATCCGCGCAACGTGCTGACGCTGTGCGGCGTGCTGATGCTGATGGCCGCCGTCTCCGTCTATACGGTGCGCGCCCGCAATGCGCAGGGTCTGCCGCTCGGCGCCGCCCCGCAAGCCTGATCCCCCTTTTTCCGATTTCTCCCTGAGGTATCATGACCGAAACCCCCGCCCCTGCCCATTGGTCCGCCGACGCGCTGGCCGGGATCGCTGCGCAGACCGACGCGCGCCTGCCGGTGTTCACCGCCGCCGATGTCGTGCCGATCCTGCCCGACCATGATTTCTGGGACATGTGGCAGATCGCCTATGCCGATGGCCGCACCGCCTTTTTCGCCGGACGCAGCTGGTGGTTCTTCCTGGCGACGCCGCGCCTGTCGGATCCCGAGATGCGCCATGACGAAGCCCGCATCCGCCTGACCAGCTATGGGACGGACGGCTGGCGCGATCACGGCGTGACCTTTGCCGACGGCTTCACGCCGGGCAGCCGCGAATGGTCGGGTTCGGCGGTGCTTGGCGAGGACGACACGACGCTGACCATGTATTTCACCGCCTCCGGACGGCGCGGCCAGCCCCGCACCTTCGAGCAGCGGTTGTTCGAGACGCAGGGCCGCTTCATCGTCGAGGGCGATACCGCCCGCACGGAGGGCTGGAGCGAGCCGGTGGAAAGCGTCGCGGCGGACGGTCATCACTATATCGTCGCCAACCAGGCCGAGCCGGAAAATGGCGGCATCAAGGGATTTCGCGATCCCGGCTATTTCCGCGACCCGGCGGACGGCGCGGAGTATCTGCTGTTCGTCGGCTCGGCAGGCTGGGTGAAGCAGGATATCGACGGCGTGGTCGGTGTCGCCAAGCGTGAGGGCGACCGCTGGACCATCCAGCCGCCGCTAATCGAATCGCTTGGCGTCAATGCCGAGCTGGAGCGGCCGCACATCATCGTCCGCGATGGCCTGTATTACTGCTTCTGGTCGACCCAGGGGAAGCGCTTCGCCCCCGGCCTCGGCGCGCCGACGGGGCTCTATGCCATGGTCGCCGACAGCTTTGCGGGACCATGGCGACCGGTCAACGGCACCGGGCTGGTCGCCGGCAATCCGGTGGAAGAGCCGACCCAGGCCTATTGCTGGTGGGTCACGGGCGAAGGCGATGTCACCAGCTTCGTCGATTATTGGGGCACGGAAGGCCGCGACGCGGGCGGCGACGTCGCGCTTCGCCGGGAGCGGTTCGGCGGGACGGCCGCCCCCTGGTTCAGGCTGGCGTTCGATGGCGATCGGGTGACGATCGCCTGATCGATGACCATTGCTCCCCATGATCGGGGAGCAATGGCCTCAGGCCGTTTCGCGAAGCACCAGTTCGGGATCGAGCACGACCGAACCCGCCTCGTCCCCGCCGATGCGGGCGAACAGCGCGTCGACCATTGCCTTCGCACCTGCCGCGATGTCCTGGCGAATGGTGGTGATGCGCGGCACCGCCTGCGCGGCGAGCGGCAGGTCGTCATAGCCGATGACGGGCAAGGTATCGGGCACCGCGATCGCGCGGTCGGCGAGTACCCTCACGGCGGTCATCGCGATCATGTCCGACGCCGCGACGATCCCGTCGATCGCGACGGTCCCTCCGCCCTGCTCCAGCAGCACATCGATATGGGCGGCGATTTCCTGCTCCATCACCTCGGAGGCGAGATGGGTGGAAAGCTGGACCGGGCCGCCGTCCAGCCCGGCCTCGGCCATGGCGCGCGCCAGGCCGTCATGGCGCTGGCGAATCTCGGGGGCGCTGATATCGCCCAGAAAGGCGATACGACGGGCACCCCGTTCGATCAGCCGTCGTCCCGCCAGATAGCCCCCCTTGGCATTGTCGGTGCCGACCGCCGCATGGACCTGATCCGGCAGGTTGACGCCCCAGGCGACGAGCGGACGATAGCGGCTGGCGACCCGCTCGATCGCATCATATTGGTTCGACTGGCCGATCAACAGCACGCCGTCGACCATGCCGCTATCGACCACGCGGTCCAGCCAGTCGGGCGCATCCGGGATCACGCGCGACAGCATCACGTCATAGCCATTCTCCGTCAGCGCATCGGCCAGATGGCCCAGCATGGTCATGAAGAACGGGTCGGACAGATGCTGGCGCCGGTCATGCCCTAGCGGAACGACGATGCCAATCACGCCGGTGCGGCGGGTCCGCAGACGGCTGGCCATTTGATTGGGGCGAAAGCCGTGCAGGTCGGCGAGCGCCTGGATCCGCGTCCGTGTCTCGGCATTGACCAGCGACTTGCCCGCCAGCGCGCGCGAGACGGTGCCGGGCGAGACGCCCGCCATTTCCGCCAGATCCGCGATCGTCCGCACCCGGCGACCGCCCCCTCCCGTAATATTGTCTGTCATATGCGAATGGTAGCCAAAGCTTCATCGCGCTAACAAGCAGGCAACGGAAATTGCAGCCTTTTCCTCACATAGATCAACGATATTCGGCGCTGACGTCCATTTTTAGGCCATGTAGCGCTACCACGTGCCTCCCCCGACATTGCGGAACACCGACGATCCGCATCCAGCGTGGCCCGCCCGGCGGGTGAATCCGGGCATCGATGGTAAAGCCACGCCGATGACGGATCGCATAGGCGCGCAGGCGCTCGACCGCCGACAAGGATTCGGATCGGTAAAGGGGTAGTACGCCAAGCCGATCCAGAGGGCGATCCCGCTGCCAGTCGAAGAGGTCATAGACGCCCGTCGACCAGTGAAGTCCTTCGGAGGACAGATCGCAGGACCAGCGGCCCATGCCATGCGCGGCAAGCCAGGCATCATCGGCCTCGGTCAAAGCCGGATCGGGGGCGCATAATTGCCCCAGGTCGAAACGCACGCCACGCTCGAACAAGGGCCAGCTATGGTTCAGCGCGAGCGGTTCGGCTGGCTTCATATGGCACTCCACGACAGGGCGTAGAGGCTATGCCTAAAGTCCTAATCCGGATTTAACACCATCGGAGTGCGCGACGACAGGTCTCCCCACCCCGCCCGGAGCGGGGAGACCGGCCGGTCAGACCTATGTCTCTTATACCCAT
>NZ_LDTF01000005.1 GCF_001477495.1 Sphingomonas yabuuchiae | reverse complement strand
GAGATGTTTATAAGTGACCGGAGTGGATCGTCTCCCCGCGCTCGCGACCCGCTGCGCTGTCAGCATAAGGCGTCGCGACCCGGCCTCGCCTAAACGAAAAGGGAGGGACATCGCCATCGCCATATCCCTCCCTCTGGTCGATCCGCAGCCCGATAAAATCGCCGGCTGACCGGCCTTAAGCCTTCAGACCCTTGGCCATGTTCAGATGCGCCGTCACCGTCGGGATGAGGTCGCTCGCAAAACTCTTCAGCGCAGGAGTATCACCCGTCGTCGCATACGCCTTCAGCGCATCCAGCGTCTGCTGATGACCAGTCGTCTGCGCCGCGATATACGCCTCGTCAAAGGCCTTGCCGTTCAGCGACTTCAACTGGTCTAGCGTCGCCTGCTGCTGCGCGTTCAGCGTGGCATTGGGCGTCAGCGCGGGGTTCATTCCGGAGGTCAGGGTCTTCAGCTTCGCGGTCGAGCCCGTATGGGCGTCGATCATCTTCTGGGCATAGGATTTGACCGAAGCCGAAGCGCCATTGGTCAGCGCGAGCTTGGACGTCTCGATCTCGAAGGCATCGCTCGCCGCCGCCGTATTCACGAAGCTTTGCGCCGCGCTCATCGCGGGGGTCTGCGCCGGGGCAGGCATAGACGCATCGGCCTGGTTGACCGTGTCAGCACTGTTCGTCGTATAGGTCGACGAATTGTCCTGCTTCTGGCCACAGGCCGCCAGCGCGAGCAGGGCGGTGGTGGCGATGAGGGTCGAACGGATGGTCATGGCAAACCCCTGAAAAGACGACACAGATGCTGTCTAAGCGTCTGTCGGGCCATGACGTTCCCACCGTCCCTCTCGTCGGGCGAGCGGACCCTGAGCGCGGTTGCGTCGTTGAAGCGGGCATCGTCGCATCCGATCAGCGAAGGAAACACCCGATGAGCATTTTCGGCAATATCCTTAACAAGATATTCCACCATGGCAGCAAGGCCGAAGCCGCGCCTGCGCCGTCACCCGCTCCGGCCCAGGCGCAGCCCGCACCGGCCGCCGCGCCCGCACCCGCATCGGCCCCCGCCGCCGCTCCGACCCCGGCGCCGCAGAATGTCGATGTCGGCGCGGTCCTGTCGGAAATGGCGTCGATGAAGGGCGGCGGGGGCAATTACCAGAGCTCGATCGTCGATCTGCTGAAGCTGCTCGACCTGGATTCGAGCCTGTCGGCGCGCAAGGAACTGGCCAACGAACTGGGCGTGCATGCCGCCGAGGACGGATCGGCCGAGCAGAATATCGCGCTTCACAAGGCGGTGATGGCCAAGCTCGCCGAAAATGGCGGTATCGTGCCCGACAGCCTGCGCAACTGACGTTCCGGGAGGGGCGGCGGTCCGTATGGCCGCCGCCCCTTTTTCTCAATCCCGGAACAAGAGCGGGGCCATGGCTTGCAGGCTGCGCCGCCACGTCTGGAATTCGTGGCCCGTGCCCTCCGAGACGTAGAAGACATTCCTAATCCCGGCGGACGACAGGGCGGCGGCATTGGCGCGGGGATCGCTGCGGGGGCCACCGGGCGGACCACTGCGCCCGCCCTCCAACTCACGGCTGCCGAAGCTGACAAAGGTGAGTTTCACCTTGTCGCGATAGCCCGGCCACGTCTTCACATCCTCCGCCGACACGGTGCCGCCGCTGAGTAGGCCGATATAGGCGAAACGGTCGAGATGCTGGGGCGCGATCAGCTTCGTCTCGAACCCGCCCATCGACAGCCCGGCCATGGCGCGGTGGCGCTGGTCGGACAGGGTGCGGTAATGCCCGTCGACATAGGGAATCAGTTCGTCCAGCAGCACCCTCTGGAAGGGGCGGATGTCGAAACTCGCCAGACCGCCCGGCGCGCCGGGGCGAATGCTGTTGGTCATGCCATAGGTCATGACGATCAGGAACGGCCGCGTCTTTCCGGCCGCGATCAGATTGTCCATGATGAGGTTCGCATGGCCCTGGTTCGCCCAGGCGGTCTCATCCTCGCCCCAGCCATGCTGGAGATACAGCACCGGATAGCGATCGCGACTGTTCCGGTCATAGCCGGGCGGCGTGTAGACGAAGGCGCGTCGCGGGGTCCCTGTGCTGGGCGATGGGAACAGGATCTGTTCGACCCGGCCATGCGGGACATCCTTCAGCGCATAGAAATCCGCGTCGTGCGCCGGAATCTCGATGCCGCTTTCCCAGCGGGTCGAGCCATAGAAGTTCAGCGTCCCCGGATCGTTGAAGATGCCGCCATCGACGGTCAGATGGTAATAATGGAATCCCTCGTCGAGCGGCCCCTCCGACGTTCCCGTCCAGCTGCCGTCGGGGCCTTTGGTCAGGACGGTGCCGCCGCGTCCGCCCAGGCCCAGACTGACCTTCACCGCCTTGGCATCGGGGGCGGAGATGCGGAAACGGGCATAGCCCTGTGAATTGACCTGCGGATAGGACTGGCCCGGCTGGTTGAGCGATGAGGGGCGGAAATCCTCGATCACCGCTGGTGGGGCGGTCTGCGGCGTGGTCTGGGCAGAGGCCATGGACGGGGCGATCGCCACTATTATGGCCGCCACCGACAGGATCTTCATCGCGTATCCTCCCTCGTCATCCGTTGGTTCATATCGACCATGTCGGAGGTTGGATGGTGCCGTTTGTGGCCGCATCAGGCAAGGCGGTCTGGCAAAAAACGACGTCAAGACAGCGGTTTGTCGATAAAATCCTTTGCGGTGCCGTCCAGTTTGCTCGACGAATGACAGCGCTGCCGACCGGACCCATTTGTCCGTTGGCGCCCTTCATGGGGTAGAAGACTACCAACCATTCCCGCAAAAGTACCAGGAACGGCTTAACCTATCATAAGTTGTACCCGGCCAGATCGGTCGCATTTCGCCGCCGGTCGCACGGGAGCAACCGGGTGGCCAGAATCCTCGCAAGCATCGGCATCGCGCTCGTCGCGGTAGCGTGCACGCCGCCTTCGACGCGGATCGCCACCGGGCTGGAGCGCTATGGCCTCGACAGCCAGCGTTCGACCTGTGTCGGCCAGCGGCTGGAGCGCAACCTGTCGCTGGGGCAGCTGCAACAGCTGGGCAATGCCGCCGCGGCCTATCGTCGCGACGATCCCAATCCCGGCCAGCTGACCGCAGGCGATCTGATCCGGGTCGCGAGCGAGATCAGAGACCCGAAGATCGCGCTGGAGGTCGGCAAGGCCGCCGCCACCTGCGGTGTGGCTCCCTGACATCCTTTCTTTTCATTTTCGGAGACGAACGATGAACAAGCATGAACTGCACGGCAATGCGCGCCATTTCGGTGGCAAGGTGGAAAAGGCGATCGGCGATGCCGTCGACAGCCGCGACTGGAAGGTGGCGGGTGTCACCGATCAGGTCGCGGGCAGCGCCGAGCATCTGTTCGGTCGTGCCCAGTCGGTCGCGGGTGAGGTGGCGGATGCGACCCCCAGCCTGATCGAGGAAGCGCGCGAGAGGATCGGCGAGGCCACCGATCGCTCGGTCGCTGCCGCGCGTCGCGGTTCGGAAAAGGCCGTGGACGCGGTGCGCGCCAATAACGGCAATAACGGCGTGGTCTGGGCCGTCGTCGCGGCGCTGGGCGGCTATGCGCTCGCGGCGCTGATCCACGGGCGCCGGGACTAAGGGCGGACAGCTTGGCGCCCTCGCTCGCCACCATGCGGGATACCGCCGACCTCCGGCACCTGCGACAGATCGTCGCGGGGCTGGACGAGGGGGTGATCCTGATCGACCCCGACCAGAGCCTGCTCTGGGCGAACGATGCCGCGCTGGCGATGCACGGGGTCGAACGCCTGGAGCAGCTGGGTCGGACGGTGGACGAGTATCGCCGCCGCTTCCGCCTGCGCTACCGGAATAATCATCGGCTGGAGGCCGACGATTATCCGGTCGAGCGGGTCGCGGCGGGCGAGTCCTTCTCCGAGGTCGTGGTCGAAGTTGCGGTCGAGGGCGAGAAGGACCCGCGTTGGGTCCATCAGGTGCGCAGCCTGGTCCTGAACGACCGCGACGACGGCGAGCCGACCTGCGTCGTCCTGATCATCCAGGACGTCACCGCCCGTTACGAGGCGGAGGATCGGTTCGAACAGTCGTTCAACGCCAACCCGGCGCCCGCGATCATCTGTCGCCTGGCCGACCTGCGGTTCGTCAAGGTGAACCAGGGCTTTGTCGAGATGACCGGATATCCGCGCGATCAGGTGCTGTGCCGTACCGTCTATGACATCGACGTGCTGCGCGGCGCCGAGCGGGTGGAACTGGCGAAGGAGCGGCTGGCCGAGGGGCGGACCATTCCGCAGATGGAGGCGGAACTGGCGCTGCCGGGTGGCGGGACCAAGCTGGTCATCGTTGCGGGCCAGCCGATCGACATGGGCGACCAGCCCTGCATGTTGTTCACCTTCGCCGATCTGGAGCCGCGCCGAAAGGCCGAGTCCGCGCTGCGCCACAGCGAGGAGCGGTTCACCCGCACCTTCCAGATGGCACCGGTGCCGATGGCGATCGGTGCGCGCGACGGCCATGTGCTGTGCGAGGTCAATGCCAGCTTCGCCGAGCTGACCGGATACGGCACGACCGAGATCATCGGGCGCTCGCTGGCCGATGTCGGGCTGTGGGCGAACGACGCGACGCAGGCCGAGATCGAGGCGGCGATCGACGACGGCCGGGACCTGCGCGGTGTCGAGGCGCGGATCGTCGCCAAGGACGGCGGGCGCAGCGACTGTCTGGTGTCGACCGAATCGATCACGCTGGGCGGCGATACCTGCGTTCTCTGGGCGTTTCAGGACATCACCCAGCGCAAGGCGACGGAGCTGGAACTGGTCGAGGCGATCGACGCGGTGATGAAGGACACCAGCTGGTTCAGCCGGTCGATCATGGACAAGCTGGCCCGGTTGCGCGCGCCGCAGGACGAGCTGGGCGGTGCGAGCCTGGACGACCTGACCGCGCGTGAGCGCGAGGTGCTGGGCCTGATCTGTCGCGGGCTGGACGACAAGAGCATCGCGCGGGCGCTGGGCGTGTCGGGCAATACGGTGCGCAACCATGTCGCGCGCATCTACGCCAAGATCGGCGTGAACCGCCGCACCGCCGCCGCCGCCTGGGCGCATGCGCGCGGCTTCGATGGCGAGGGGGCACTTGGCCGACGGGAGATGCCCGCATGAGCGACAAGACTTTCCGGAATCCGACCGATCGCGTGCGCCATGCCAAAGGGGCGGCACGCGAGACGATCGGGAAGCTGATCGGCGACGACGCCGCCATCAGCCAGGGGCGCGAGGAACAAGAGGCGGCGGCCCGCACCAAAAAGGCCGGTCCTGCCCGAAAACCGAAAGAACAGGAGTGAATATGGCTACGCATGTAACGCCCGGCTATGCGCCGGTGGAAGAGGGCGCGATCGTCCGCGCGACCCGTCGCATTTCGTGGGGCGCGATCTTCGCCGGTGTCGTGATCGCGGTCGCGGTCCAGCTGGTGATGGGCATCCTCGGCACCGGCATCGGCCTGTCGATGGTCGACCCGGTTCAGGGTTCGACGCCGGGCGCGGCGGGCTTCGGCATCGGGGCGGGCCTCTATTGGCTCATCACCACGGTCGTCGCACTGGGCGCGGGCGGCTATGCCGCGGCGCGCGTGTCGGGCGTGACCGAGAAGTTCGATGCGCTGGTCCACGGTCTGGTCGTGTGGGGCGTCACGCTGCTCCTGACCATGTATCTGCTGACGTCGGCGGTCGGCGGGATCATCGGTGGCGCGTTCCGTACCGTCGGCGCGGTGGCGGGTGCCGCCGGTTCGACCGTGGGTGCGGCCGCGCCGAAGGTCGCGCAGGTCGCGGGCGTCGATCAGAATGACGTGCAGGCCGAAGCCGCCAAGTATCTGACCGAAACGCCCACCGATCCGGCGCAGATGACCCCGGAGCAGGCGCAGAAGGAAATCGCCAAGCAGCTGCCCGCCATGGCGCGTGGCGGTGTGGACGGCGCCCGGGCCGAAGCGCGCGTGGTCGACATCGTCGCCGCCCAGCGCAAGATCAGCCGCGACCAAGCCCAGGCCCAGGTGAATCAGGCCAAGGCCGAATTCGTCCAGACCAAGAACGAAGCGGTCGCCAAGGCCAAGCAGGCCGCCGATGCCGCCGCCGGGGCCGGTGCCAAGACCTCGTTCATCCTGGTGCTCGCACTGCTGGTCGGTGCCGGTGCCTCCGCCTTTGGCGCAACGGCGGCCAGCCGCCGTCGTCTGCGCTGAGTACCCGCGGCGGGCCGGCGTATCGGGCCCGCCGCACCCCTTTTTCGAGGAGATCGTCATGACCAAGAAGATCGCTCTGGGTGCCACCCTGTTCGCCGTGCTGACGCTGTCGGCCTGCAACACTGTAAACGGCGCGGGCCGCGACCTGCGCTCGGCCGGGTCCGCAATTTCGGACGCGTCGGGCGAGAACAAACCGAAGAAGTAAGGCCGCAATATTCCTCCCCGGAATGGGGAGGGGGACCATGCGAAGCATGGTGGAGGGGGCGTGCCGCCGGGTACGTCCCCTTACCGAATCCCCCCTCCACCACCGCTGCGCGGCGGTCCCCCTCCCCGTACCGGGGAGGATTTTGGTTTATCCGGCGCTTCATCCGCCTCGACCAGTTCGACGACCTCGAACTGGTATCCTACCCAGCCGCGCTGCCGCACCGCTTCCGTCATGGCAGCATCGTTTGCCATCGCCGCCTTGCGCGACTTGGCGTGGCCCCAGAACACTTCGGTCTTGCCGCCGCCCAGATCGGCGACGATCCGCCAATAATGGGTGAAGGGCTGCGATGTCGGGCCGATCGTCTTCACATAGCCATCGGGCATCGTTGCGATCAGATAGCGGTTCCTGCGTGCCATGGGGCCGCCATAGCGCAAGGACGCCGCGACCTCATCCCGCTTGACGTCCTCCATCGCCCCCGCGTAGCGATACGGGGCCGGAATGATCCGGCGATATGATCGCGCCGGTTCTCCCGACAAGGGAGATTAAAAGGGAACACGGTGAGGGCCTTGGCCTGAATCCGAGGCTGTCCCTGCAACTGTAAGCGGTGAGCGGCGATGCACGGGTCGGCCTTTTTTGGGCGATCCAGCCACTGGGGCAACCTGGGAAGGCGCAATCGTCCGCGATGACCCGTGAGCCAGGAGACCTGCCGGCGTCAGGTCGCTCATGCCCGGTCCAGGGGATGGTCGAGGCTAGGTCTGTTCCGACGAGCGACGCCATAAGTGGCGGAGGCGCATGGGTGGCCCTGTGGAATGCGGAAAACGGCGTGCCGCACGCAGAGTACCCGGCTGCCCGAAATCGGGCGGTAAGGCCTCGGCTTGTTCGCGACAAGACGCTATGGGCTTTGAAATGATATATCGTAACAGATTCGGACAGGTTCCTCAGGTCCTGTGGGGTAGCGCGGCGCTTCTGCTGGGGGCGACGGAGGCAAGAGCGCAAAAGACCGAAGAGCAGGGGGGCAATGCCACCGTGCTGGTGATCGGCACGCGGGAGAAACAGGCGCTCGACACGCCTAACGCCACCGGCAGCCGGTTGGGCCTGACTTCGCTGGAGACGCCCGCGAGCATCGCCTCGCTGGATGGCGGGACGATCCGCGCCCGCGGCGACCTGTCGATCGTGGAGGCGGAGACGCGCGCGCCCGGCCTGTCGAGCGTCGCCAATCCGGGCAATGGCGGCACGGCGCTCGCCGCGCGCGGCTTTTCGGGGCAGGGATCGGTGTTGCAACTGATCGACGGCGTTCGGCTGTTCCCGGCGGCGGGGACGATCACCTTTCCGACCGACCCCTGGATGGTCGAGCGGATCGACGTGCTGGGCGGCCCCGCCTCGGTCCTCTATGGGCAGGGCGCGCTGGGCGGCGCGGTGAATGTCGTGATGCGTGCGCCCTCCGCGCAGACCCATGGCCAGGCCGAGATCGGCTATGGCGGGCAGGATAGTGTCCGTGCGGCCGCCGGGCTGGGCGGGCCGCTGACCCCCACACTGGGCTACCGCGTGGATGCCAGCTATCGCCGGTCGGACGGCTATGTCGATCGGGGGCGCTCGGACAGCGTCGCGCTGTCGGGCACGCTGCGTTGGACGCCGTCCTCGACACTGGCGGTGACGGTGCGCGGCGATCATGGCGACCAGCGGCCCATAGCTTACTTCGGTACGCCGCTGATCGACGGGCGGCTCGATTTTCGGTTGCGGGATCGCAACTATAATGTCGGCGATGGGCGGATGCGCTACCGCGACGACCGTGGCTCGATCCGTGTCGATTGGACGCCGAGCAGCGCGGTCAGCCTGTCCAACATCGCTTATGTGCTGACCAGCGACCGGTTCTGGCGCAATCTGGAAAGCTATTGCTGGGTCGCGTCGAGCGGCGCCTGTGCGGACGGATCGACGGGCACCCCCGGCACGATAAGGCGGAGCAGCAATTACGGCATCCGCCACGACCTGACCCAATGGGGCGATCAGGCCAGCGCGACCTGGCGCACCGGCATCACACCGGGCATCACCAACGCGCTGGTCGCCGGGGTGGACGCCAATCTGGTCCGCTTCACCCATGAGAACGACTTCGGTTCGGTCGAACAGGTCGATGCGGTCGATCCCTTCGCCTTCGATCCCGGCCGCTTCCTCGACACGCAGGGAATCGCCCCGCGCTATCGCACCCGGACCACCGCGCTGGCGGTGTTCGCCGAGGATCGGGTGACCCTCGGCCCGAAATGGTCGGTGGTTGGCGGTGTCCGCTATGAGGTGGACAATGTCCGCCGCTGGACGGTCGCTGCCCCCGACCGCTTCGTGCTGGAAAAGACGTTCCGCAACGCGACGTGGCGCGCGGGGCTGGTCTATCAGCCGGTGCCGACCCTGTCGCTCTATGCGCAATATGCCACGGGCGTCGATCCGCTGGGCACGCTGACCACCGTGTCGACCGGGCAGGTCCAGTATAGCAACGCGCGCGGCCATCAGGTCGAGGCGGGGGCCAAGTGGCTGTTCGCGAACGGACACGGCACCGCGACGCTGGCCGCCTATCGCATCGTCAAGACCGGGCTGCTGGCCCAGCGCACCCTGGCGAGCCCGGTCGAGCAGGTCGGCCAGCGCTCGTCGCAGGGCGTGGAGGCGGCGGTGACGCTCGATCTGCCGCAGGGCTTCGGCATCGATGCGAACGGCACGCTGCTGGATGCGCGGTTCGATGATTTCCGGTCCGGCGGCGTGGACTATAGCGGCCGCACCCCGCCCAACGTGCCCGAGGCGTTGGCCAATCTCTGGCTGCGCTGGGATGCCTCGGCCAAGCTGCAGGCGCGCGCCGGGCTGCGTTATGTCGGGCGGCGCTTCTCCGACAATGGCGAGGCGTTCCGCATCCCAGGCTATGCGACGGTGGATACGAGCCTGTCCTATGCGCTGACGCCGCATCTAGCGGTCGATATCCGCGTCTATAACCTGTTCGACAAGGCCTATGCGGTGACGGCCTATGGCGACCAGCAATGGATATTGGGCCGCCCGCGCGCACTCGACGTGGCGCTTCGTGCCGGGTTCTGACCGGTCCTGGGGGAAGGCGGCTTTGCGGCTCGCCTTCCTCACCCATCGCTGGGTCGGCATCGTCACCTGCCTGTTCTTCGCCATGTGGTTCGCGAGCGGGCTGGTGATGCTGTACATGCCCTATCCGTCGCTCAAACCGGGGCAGAGCTGGGCAGGTGCGCTGCCGATAGACTGGTCGCGGGTTGGGCAGCCCCCGGCGGCGCGGGATGCTCGGCGGATCACGCTGGAGATGCGCGACGGAGCGCCGGTCTGGCGGATCGAAAGCCGCGAGGGGGATACCCGCATCGTGTCGGCGGAGGGTGGATCGATCACCCCGGTCGATGCTGCAATGGCCCTGCGCGTGGCGACTCGCTTTGCAGGGCCGGTCCGCACGGTCGAGCGGATCGCGGACGATCAATGGACGGTGGCGGGCGGGTTCGACCGGCATCGTCCCTTGTGGAAGGTCGCGCTGGCCGATGCGGCGGGGACCGAACTCTATATCTCCAGCCTGACCGGCCAGCCGGTGCAGCGGACGACGCGGGGGCAGCGGTTCTGGAACTGGCTAGGCTCGGTGCCGCACTGGATCTACCCGACCCTGTTGCGCCGGGATCGTGAGGCTTGGCGGCAGGCGGTGATGTGGGTGGCGGGCCCGTGCATCGCGGTCGCGCTGACCGGCCTGTGGATCGGCATATGGCGGCTGCGCGCCGGGCGGCGGCGCTATCGGGGTGGGCGGATGACGCCCTATCGCGGCTGGATGCTCTGGCATCATGTCAGCGGGCTGGCGGGCGGCGTGATGTTGACCAGCTGGATCGTCAGCGGCTGGCTGTCGGTCGATCCGGGCCATGCCTTTGCCGGAGGCGAGGTGCCTGTGGCGGCGATGCGGGCCTATGCCGGGCGAGCGGGTGAACCGCGCGATCTCGACCGGCTGGCCCGGACCGCGCCGGACGCGCGCATCATCGAGTGGAGCGGGGACGCCGGGTTCGCCCGGATCGCAATCGACCGCGCCTCGCCGCATCCGCTCTGGCTGGAGCAGGCGACGCTTTCCCCGGCCCGAGCCGCCGACCCGCTGCGCGCCGCGATGCTGGTGCCGGGCGGACGGCGGGTGGCGCGGGAATGGCTGGCGCGGCCCGACTTCTACTGGACCGATGCGACCCGGTTGCCGCTATGGCGGTTGCAGTTCGACGATGCGGCGGCGACCTGGCTCTATATCGATCCGATGAGCGGTGCACTGGTCGAGCGGCAGGACCGCACGCGGCGCGCCTATCGCTGGGTCTATTCGCTGCTCCACACCTGGGATTGGCCGTGGCTGACCGCGCATTTCTGGGTCTGGACCGGCTGGATGTGGCTCTGGTCGCTCGCCGGGCTGGTGCTGTCGATCAGCGGTATCGTGCTCGGATGGCGCCGGTTGCGCCGCCCTGCGCGTCGTAAGGGGTGAAAACATTGTCGGCGGGGTTGGCGTCGTGCGTCCCGCCCGCTTAAGTGGGCGGCATGTGGCAACTCTACCAATTCCCGCTCTGTCCCTTTTCCCGCAAGGTCCGGCTGCTGCTGGGCGAGAAGGGCGTCGGCTATGAATTGGTGCGCGAGTCGCCGTGGCAGCGGCGCGACGAATTCCTCGACATGAACCCCGCCGGGCAGACCCCGGTGATGGTCGATGAGGAGCGCGGCGTGCTGCTGGTCGACTCGATGGCGATCAGCGAGTTTTTCGAGGAGACGGTCGAAAAATCGGCGATGATCAACGGCACCGCCGTCGGCCGCGCCGAAATCCGGCGGCTGGTGACGTGGTTCGACACGCATTTCTATCAGGACGTGACCGGCCCCTTGCTCCACGAACGCATGGTCAAGCGTGTCGCGCGCACCGGCAGCCCCGATGCCAAGGGCCTGCGCGAGGCGATGAAGGCAGCGGTCGGGCATCTCGATTATACCGACTATCTGCTCGACCATCGCAACTGGCTGGGCGGGGCGACGATGAGCTTGGCCGATCTGGCGGCGGCGGCGCAAATTTCGGTCGCCGATTATCTGGGCGGTATCGACTGGAAGGGGCATGAGCAGACCGCGCGCTGGTATCGCGGGCTGAAGAGCCGCCCCTCCTTCCGCCCGCTGCTGTCCGAGCGGATGGAGATGGTCACGCCGCCTTCGCATTACGACAATGTCGACTTCTGACGCGCCCGCGCCCAAGCCCTCCGAGCGTATCGGGATCGAGGATTTCCTGGCAGTCGATATCCGCGTCGGCACCGTCATTGCCGCCGAGCCCTTCCCGGAGGCTCGCAAGCCCGCGATCAAGCTGACGATCGATTTCGGCGAGGTGATCGGGGTCAAGCGCTCCTCGGCGCAGATCACCCGGCATTACACGCCGGAGGCTTTGGTCGGGCGGCAGGTGGCGGCGGTGGTCAACTTTCCCCCGCGCCAGATCGGGCCGATGATGTCCGAGGTGCTGACCCTGGGCTTTCCCGATGCGGACGGGGAGGTGGTGTTGATCGCGCCGGATTCGGGTGTGCCGAATGGGGGGCGGTTGTTCTGAGGGATTCCCTTGGCCTTCGACTTCGCTCAGGTTGAGCGCGGTCGAAGGCAACGCCATACCCACTGTTAGCCTTAACATTACCCCTTGCGCCCCGCGCCGCGAAGCGTACCATCCTCGTCCGACCGTAGGGATATAACCCACGGAGGACAGGAGGGGATATGAAGTCCAAACGCTGGGCCGGCCATGCGCTGGCCGCTTTGCTAACGCTCTCGGTGGCGGCACCCGCCATGGCGCAGGCCGACAAGATGGCCCCGATCGCCATACCCGCACAGCCAACCGCCATTCCGTTGAACACCGGGCCGCTGCCGGGTGCAAAGAACAAGGAAAGCTGGCACAGCCAGTATAACAGCGTCTTCGCACGCAACGTGACCGAGGCAACGCTCACCCCCTTCCTGCCCGATCCCGCCAAGGCCACCGGTGCCGCCGTGATCGTCGCGCCGGGCGGTGGCTTCCGCACCCTGTCGATGCAGAATGAAGGCTGGGACGTGGCCAAGGCGCTGGCCGATCGCGGTATCGCCGCCTTCGTCCTGAAATATCGCCTCAACCAGACGCCCGCCGATATGGGCGAGTTCGAAAAGTCGATGGCGGCGATGTTCTCCAGCGTCGCCCGCCCCGCCGCGCGCCCGAACCCGGAAGAGGCGTTGAAGGGCCTCGCGCCGCAGATCGCCGACTCGCGTGCCGCCTTCGCGCTGGTCCGTCAGCGGGCGGGTGAGTGGAAGGTCGATCCCAATCGCGTGGGTATGGTCGGCTTTTCGGCGGGCGCGATGCTGACCGTCGCGACCGTGCTCGACGGACAGGCCAAGCCCGCCTTTATCGGTGACATCTATGGCCCGCTCCAGCCGATGACGGTGCCCGCCGACGCGCCACCGATGTTCGCCGCGATCGCCGCCGACGATCCGCTGTTCGCGGGCAAAGGCTTCGGCCTGATCGACCAGTGGATGGCCGCGAAGAAGCCGGTCGAGTTCCACCTTTACGGTCAGGGCGGCCACGGCTTCGGCATGTATCCGAAGAAGACGACCAGCACGGGGTGGTTCGATGCGTTCTATCGCTGGATCGTGATGGAAGGGTTTTTGAAGGCCAAATAATCCTCCCCGGCACGGGGAGGGGGACCGCCCGCAGGGCGGTGGAGGGGGTTTTCCACATGGGACGTCCCTGGTGGCGATCCCCCCTCCACCATGCTGCGCATGGTCCCCCTCCCCTTTCAGGGGAGGAGTTTTCTCAATCCAGGCTCTTCGACGCCTGCTCGAACAGATCCTTCGACAGGCCCGGCGTTTCGACGATCCGCACCAGCTCGGCGCGCATCAGGGCCGAGCGCTTGGCGTCGAACCGCCGCCAGCGGCCGAGCGGCGGCAGCAGCTTGGCCGCCGTCTGCGGATTGAGCCGGTCGAGCGCGATCAACTGCTCGGACAGGAAGCGATAGCCCGAACCGTCGGCGGCGTTGAATGCGCGCTGGTTCACCCCGAATGCCCCCAGCACCGCCCGCGCCCGATTGGGATTGGCCAGCGTGAAGTCGGAATGCCGGACCAGCCGCTCGACCACCGCGCCGGTGTCGCCGCGCGACGACAGCGCCTGGGTCTGGAACCATTTGTCGAGGACCAGCCCGTTACCGGCATAGCGCGCATGGAAACGCGCCAGCGCCTCTTCACGTTCGGGCGCGTCGGAATTGACCAGCGTGGTCAACGCGGCCTGCCGGTCGGTCATGTTGTCGGCCGCCTCGAACTGCGCGAAGGCCAGCGCGGCGGCGTCGTCCGCACCGCTGGCCGCGATATAGCCGAGTGCGACGTTGCGCAGCCGTCGCCGCCCCTTGGCCTCGGGCGAATAGACGTAAGGCCCTTGCGCCAGCTCAGCATAGAGCCGCCGCCAGGTCGGCAGCAGCGCCTGGCCCAGTTGCGTGCGCAGCGCCTCGCGCGCGACATGGATCGCGTCCGGGTCGACCGTGGCGAGCTGGTCGCCGACGAAATTCTCCGACGGCAGCAGCACCGCCTCGGCGAGGAATGCGGTTTCCAGTCCCTCGGCCTCCAGCGTGCGGGTGACGGCGTCGATCACCGCCGCGCCCTTCATCTCGCCATGGATCGTGCCCGCGACCAGCGTGTCGAGCATCAGCTGCTGCATCGCCTCGTACCGGGCGAAGGGATCGTCGTCATGCGCCGACAGGAAGGCCAGGTCCTCGGCCGTTCGGTCGCTCTCGACCACGATGGGGGCGGAAAAGCCGCGATTGATCGACAGGACGGGGCGCTCGGTGATGGCCTCGAACACGATCGTCTCGGCCACCTGATCGAGCAGGACCAGCGTCTCGTCGGTCAGCGGGTGGCCGGTCTCGGCCCCGAACAGCCGGACCTTGAGCGGGAGGAGCATCGGCTGCTTGGTCGTCTGCCCCGGCGTGGCGGGGACATGCTGGGCGAGGCGAAGCTCGGCCCGACCGCCGCCGGGCTGATGGCTGAGGCCCGCCGAGACGCGCGGCGTGCCTGCCTGGCTGTACCAGAGGCGGAATTGCGACAGGTCGACACCGCCCGCTTCCTCCATGCAGGACACGAAATCCTCGCAGGTGGCGGCCGTGCCGTCGAAGCGGTCGAAATACAGGTCGGTGGCGGCGCGGAACGTCACCGGGCCCAGCATGGTCGCCATCATGCGGATCAGCTCGGCGCCCTTGTTATAGATGGTCGCCGTGTAGAAATTGCTGATTTCGATATAGCTTTCCGGGCGCACGGGATGGGCGAGTGGTCCGGAATCCTCGGGGAACTGGCTGGCGCGCAGGCCGCGTACATCCTCGATCCGCTTGACCGCGGCCGAGCCCTGATCGGCGGAGAAACACTGGTCGCGATAGACGGTAAAGCCTTCCTTCAGGGAAAGCTGGAACCAGTCGCGGCAGGTGATCCGGTTGCCCGACCAGTTGTGGAAATACTCATGCGCGACGACGGCGGCGATCGCGTCATAATCGTAATCGGTCGCGGTGTCGGGATCGGCCAGGATGTAGCGGCTGTTGAAGATGTTCAGCCCCTTATTCTCCATCGCGCCGAAGTTGAAATCGTCGACCGCGACGATGTTGAACACGTCCAGGTCATATTCGCGGCCATAGACCCGCTCGTCCCATGCCATGGACAGCTTCAGCGCGTGGAGCGCATGGTCGGTCTTGGCGATATCGGCGGCGCGGACCCAGATGCCCAGTTGCACCTCGCGTCCGCTCATGGTCGTGAAGGTGGAGGCGTTGACCGCCAGATCGCCCGCGACCAGCGCGAACAGATAGGAGGGCTTGGGGAAGGGGTCGTGCCACTCGGCCCAATGCGTGCCGTCGTCATTCTCGCCGCTGGCCACCGGATCGCCATTGGCCAGCAGCACCGGGTAACGCAGCCGGTCCGCCGTCATCCGCACGTGATAGACGCTCAGCACGTCGGGCCGGTCGGGGAACCAGGTGATGCGGCGAAACCCCTCCGCCTCGCACTGGGTGCACAGGTTCCCGCCCGAGGCATAAAGGCCCATCAGCTGCGTGTTGCTTTCGGGCGCGATCGACACCTCGGTCTCGACGACATGGGTATCGCCGGTCAGCGGCACGACCAGCTGCTCGCCCTCGATCCGCCAGTCGTTGACGGCCACGCCATCGACCTTGACCGACAGCGGCGTCTGGCCTGCACCGTCCAGCCGCAGGGGTTCGTCATGCGGGCCGCTGCGCGTGACGGTCAGCGCGGCACGGACGCGGGTGTCGGCGGCGTCCAGCGCGAAGTCCAGGACGATCTGCGGCACCTCCCAGGCGGGGGGGCTGTAATCCTCGCGCCGGATGGCGGCGGGGGTGATGCTGGGCTGGGCGGCGCTGCGCTGGATGTCCATGACGGGAATATAGCCGCGCGTGCTCCGCGCGACCACCTAAGATGGCCAGGAAAAACCGGAACGGCGCGTCATGGGCGGGGTTGATCGGCCCGGATGGCGTGATACGCCTGTGCCACACCATTCCCCGAAAGGTCCTGCATGTCGCGTATGACGGCTCTCCTGCCGCTGCTTCTCCTGTCCACCGCCGCGATCGCGCATGATCACGATCACCTGCCTTATCAAGCCACTAGCACCGCCCCGGTCGAGGCGAAGGCACCGCGCACCCCGGCCGAGCGCAATGCCGTCATCACCGCATCCCTGCCCGAGGACCAGGCCGCGATGAAGGCGCATGTGATGTTCCTGGCGTCGGACGCGATGGCCGGGCGCGAGGCGGGGACCCGCGACTATGACATCGCCGCGCAATATGTCGCCGCGCAATTCTATGCGGCGGGGCTGCGGCCGGGCGGCGATCAAGGCGGCTATCTCCAGAAGGTGCCGCTGGTCGCGTACAAGGTCGCCGACAAGGGCAGCGCCTTGTGGACCCCGGCGGGCGGCCAGGCGCAGGAACTGGTGTTCGGCGAGGACTTCGTGCCGTCGCCCGTGCCCAATGCCAGGGAAACCAGCCTGTCGGCGCCGGTCGTCTTTGTCGGTTACGGCATCGATGCCGCACAATATGGCCTGACCGATTACAAGGGCGTCGATGTGCGCGGCAAGATCGTCGCCTTCGTTCCCGGCACGCCCGATGGGCTGGGCGGCGAGGAGCGCGCCTTTTTCGGATCGGCGGCGAACAAGGCCTCGCTGGCGGCGGCTAAGGGCGCGGTCGGCGCGATCCAGATCGACATGCCGCGCGCCGGTGGGCGGCAGCGGCCCTTCGCCTCGCTCGCCCGCTATTACGATGCGCCGCGCGTCACCTGGGCGAACCCGGACGGCACCGCCCATGCGATGACGCCCACCACGCCGGTGCTGGGCACCCTGTCACAGACGGGCGCGGCCAAGCTGTTCGGCAAGGGGTGGGAGGCGGTGATGAAGGCCGCCGCTGCGCCGAAACCCGCCTATAGGCCGCTGACCGCCAAGGGGCAGCTGACCGTCGCGTCCAAGACCAGCTTCAAGCCGATGGACAGCAGCAACGTCATCGGCCTGATCCCCGGCAGCGACCCGAAGCTGAAGGACGAGGTCGTCGTCCTGTCCGCGCATCTCGACCATATCGGCGTCAATGAGGGTGGCGAGGGCGACCGGATCAACAATGGCGCGCTCGACAACGCCATCGGCATCGCCAGCCTGATCGAGGAGGCCAAGCGCTTCAAGGCCGCCACCCCGCCCAAGCGGACCGTCATGTTCCTGGCGGTGACGGCGGAGGAAAAGGGGCTGGTCGGCTCCGACTATTTCGCCAACCACCCGACCGTGCCGCTCAAGTCGATCGTCGCCGACGTCAATCTCGACATGCCGATCCTGACCTACAAGTTCGAGGATATGGTGGTGTTCGGCGCGGATCGCTCGACGCTGGGGCCGATCGTGCGCAAGGCGGTGGGGGCGATGGACCTGCCCGTCTCGCCCGATCCGATGCCGGAGGAAGGCATCTTCGTCCGCTCCGACCATTTCCGCTTCGTGCAGAAGGGCATCCCCTCGGTCTTCCTGTGGCCGGGTCAGAAGGGACCGGGCAAGGCGGCGGTCGAGGATTTCATGAGCCACCGCTATCACCGCGTGGGCGACGAGATCGACCAGGGTATCGACTGGAGCCAGGGGCCGCGCTTCGTCAGCGTGAACTATGCCATCGCCCGCGAGATCGCCGACGCGCCCGAGCGGCCGGTATGGAACAGGGGGGACTATTTCGGCACGCTCTACAAGGGGCCGATGGCGGCGAAGTGAACAGGCCTTGGGTTTGGCACCAAATCCCCCAAACCCCGTTCAGCCTGAGCGAAGTCGAGGGCCACGCGGAAACGCTGGTATGTGCACTTCGACTTCGCTCAGTGCGAACGGAGGTTGGGGTAAATGGTGATGGCCGCGAAAACCGGGTGTAAGGCGTGAGCCGGTTGTTCGTTTTCGGCATGGGCTATGCCGCCGGTCATCTCGCTGCTCTGCTGGAGGGGCGCGGCTGGTCCGTGGCGGGGACGACCCGTGACGGGCGGGGCGGCACGATCCGCTTCGACGACCGGACGCGCGTGGAGGCGCAGATCGCCGTCGCCACGCATATCCTGTCCTCCGTGCCCCCCGAGGGTGACGCCGATCCGGTACTGGTCGCTTACGGCATGCACCTCGCAAGGTCGGACGCGTGGATCGGCTATCTCTCCTCGACCGGCGTCTATGGCGATACCGGCGGCGCATGGGTGGACGAGACCGCCCCCATCGGTTCGGGGCGGCGCGCGGCGCGGGCGGCGGCGGATGCCGATTGGCAGGCGCTCGGCGCGCGGGTGTTTCGTCTGCCCGGCATCTATGGCCCCGGCCGCTCGCCGATCGACCGGGTGCGGGCGGGGCGTGCGCACCGCGTCGGGCTGCCCGGACAGGTGTTCAGCCGGGTGCATATCGCCGATATCGTATCGGGCGTGATTGCCGGGTTCGATGGCCCGGCGGGGGCCTATAACCTCGCCGACGATTTCCCGTGCGACCAGGATGCGGTCGTCGCCTATGCCGCCGAAGTGGCGGGGCTCGCCCCGCCGCCGCTCGTGCCGCTGGAGAGCCTGTCGGCGGCGGCGCGGGGTTTCTATGCCGAGAATCGCCGTGTCGCGAACGGCAAGGCCAAGCGGGTGCTGAACTGGCGCCCGCTTTATCCCGATTACCGGTTGGGCCTGCGCGCCTTGAGCGCGATGACCAGCCCGGCCGCCGTCACCGCCGCGCCCGCGCCCGCCAGCAGCGACCAGCGATAACCCTCGAACACCGTCGACAGGCTCATCGCGATGACCGGCACGATGACGCTGGAATAGGCCGCCTTCGCCGGGCCGATCGCCCGCAGAACCCGGTAATAGAGCGGAAAGGCCAAGGCCGAGGCGAACAGGCCGAGATAGAGGATGCCCAGCACATAGCCGGTGCGCATCTCGAACACCGGCGGGCCGTTCAGCGTATAGGCGATGATCGCGTCCAGCGCCGAGCCGATCAGCATCGCGACGCTGAGGGTCGCGTGCATCGGGAAGCGCTTGGCGGTGTTGGTCGCCTGCATGACGTTCGCCGTGGAGGCGGACAGGATGGCCACGATGGTCAGCGCGATGCCGGTCAGCGCGCGGGCCGGCCCGGCAGGATCGACCCGCGCCTCGTGCACGAACAGCAGCGCCGCCCCCGCCATCGCGATGGCGGAGCCGACCAGCAGCTGCCGCCCCATGCGCTGGCCCAGGAAGAGACGCGCAAAACCCGCATTGGGGATCAGCAGCATCGCAAAGACGACCGCGACCAGCCCGGAGGTGATGAACGCCTCTGCCCGGTAGACGAAGTTGAAGTTCAGGACGAACTGGAACAGCCCGATCCCGGCGGCGAACAGAAAGCCGGTGGTGCCCAGCCGGAAACTCTCGCGCCGGGCCAGCGCGAAGGCCCCCATGGCGAGCCCGCCGACCAGGAATCGATAGCTGACCGACCAGGTGGCGGGGACGACCGAGATCTGGTCGCGGATCACCAGCCAGGTCGATCCCCAGATCAGCGTGACGATGGCAAAGGGGATGAGGACGGCGGCGCGGGTCGAGCGTGGGCCGGTGTCGAACTCGCTCATAAGGCGGCGATCGCATCGGCAAGGCGCGCGACATGATGCGCATCGGTGTCCCAGGCGGTGACGAGGCGGATTTCCCCCTCCGCCCAGTCGTAGAAATCGAAACCCTGTGCGCGCAAGCGGGCAGCCTCCTCGGGCGTGGCGCGCAGAAAGACCTCGTTCGCTTCGACCGGATAGACCAGCCGGTCACCTGCCGCGCCCGCCAGCCGCTCGGCACAGGCATTGGCGAGCGCGCCGTTGGCGATCCACAGGTCGTCCTCGACCATCGCCAGCACCTGCGCAGCGAGATAGCGTCCCTTGGACATCAGCAGCCCGGCACGCTTGCGGCGGCGGCGGGTGGCGTCGGCCAGGCCCGGCTTGAAGAAGACCAAAGCCTCGGCACTCATCGCGCCGTTCTTGACGAAGCCGAAGGACAGCGCGTCCACGCCCGACTGCCAGGTCAGCGCGGCGGGCGTGCAGCCCAGCCGGGCGACCGCATTGGCGAAGCGCGCGCCGTCCATGTGGAAGCCCAGGCCCCGCTCCTTCGCCAGCGCGCCGATCGCCGCGACCTCGTCGGGGTTGTAGACCCGGCCATATTCGGTGGCGTTGGTGATCGAGACGGCGTGCGGCTGCACCCGGTGGACGTCGTTGGCGATGGCGTCGATCAGGATGCGGATCGTGTCGGGAGTCAGCTTGGCCCCCTCGCCATCGGCGAGCATCAGCTTGGCGCCGTGGGTGAAGAATTCCGGCGCGCCGCCCTCATCATTCTGGATATGCGAGTCGCGGTGGCAGACCACGCCGCCATAGGGCGGGCAGAGCGCGGCCAGCGCCAGGCAGTTGGCGGCGGTGCCGGTGGGCACCCACAGCACGTCCACCTGGGTGCCGAACAGCTCGGACAGCCGCCCGTCCAGCGCCTTCGACCAGCGGTCGCCATCATAGGCGGTGTCCATCTGGTCGGCGGCGGCGATGGCCTCCATCACCTTGGGGTGGATACGGGCGGCATTGTCCGAGAAAAAGCGCATGGCTCAGGCGTTTGGGGGAGGCGGGGGAACAGGTCAACACCGCTCCCCCATATGGCACGTCAGTGGGGCGCGAGGCCCAGTTCGACGCCCGTCTTGTCATGCAGCGCGAAGCGGTCGACCAGGTCGGCGCTCGCCTGATTATAGCCGATCACCGCGACTCCGGCCCCGTCGCGCCGCAGTCGCGCGACGATCTTGTCGAGCGCACCCACGCCCGAAATATCCCAGAAGTGCGCCGCCGACACGTCGATCACGACGTCGCGGCCCGGCTCTGTCTGGAAAGCGCGGGTGAAGCGGTCGACCGAGGCGAAAAAGATCTGCCCCGTGACCCGGTAGCGCACCGTGCCCGCATTCTCGATCCGCTCGACCGCGAACAGGCGGCGGACCTTGCCCGCGAAGAAGATTCCCGACAGCAGCACGCCGACGCCCACGCCCTTCGCCAGGTCATGGGTGAGGACGACCACCGCGACCGTGGCCAGCATGACCACCGAGGAGGTCGGCGGATGGCGGCGCAGGTTCGGAATCGAGTTCCAGCTGAACGTCCCGATCGACACCATCACCATGACGGCGACCAGTGCGGGCATCGGGATTCGACCGACAAAGGGGCCAAGCCCGGCGAGCAGGATCAGCAGCACGACCCCGGCGGTCAGCGTCGACAGCCGCTTGCGCCCGCCCGAGGTGACGTTGATGACCGACTGGCCGATCATCGCGCAACCGCCCATGCCTCCGACCAGCGCGGCGGCGATGTTGGCGCCGCCCTGTCCCATGCACTCGCGCCGCTTGTCGCTGTCGGTGTCGGTCATGTCGTCGACGATCTGCGCGGTCAGCAGCGACTCCAGCAGGCCGACCGCCGCCATGGTCAGCGAATAGGGCAGGATGATGCGCAGGGTCTCGAAGGTCAGCGGCACGTTGGGCAGCGTCAGGCTGGGCAGCCCCTCGGGCAGGCGACCCATATCGCCGACCGTGCGCACCGGCAGGCCCATGGCGATGCTGATCCCCGCCAGCACCAGGATCGCGACCAGCGGCGAGGGCACCGCTCTGGTCATGCGCGGCAGCAGATAGATGATGGCGAGACCGGCGGCGACCATCGCATAGCTGTGCCAGGTCACGCCGGTCAGCTGCGGCAGCTGCGCCATGAAGATCAGGATGGCGAGCGCGTTGACGAAGCCCGTGATGACCGAGCGCGACACGAACTGCATCACCAGATCGAGGCGCAGCAGCCCCGCGGCGATCTGGATCACACCCATCAGGATGGTCGCGGCAAACAGGTAATCGACGCCATGCTCGCGGACCAGCGGCGTGACGACGACCGCGACGGCGGCGGTGGCGGCGGAGATCATCGCGGGCCGCCCGCCGGTAAAGGAAATGACGATCGCGATGGCGACCGAGGCATAGAGGCCGACGCGCGGATCGACGCCCGAGATGATCGAAAAGCCGATTGCCTCGGGAATCAGCGCCAGCGCGACGACCAGCCCGGCGAGTATGTCCCGGCCAGCCTCAGCCGGGCTCGTGAACCATTGGGTTCGGTAGGATTGAACAGTCATGAGATACCAGAATTTCGCGCATGGCGACGCGCGTCCTGACGTCAGGAGCGGGGATAGGGCCATGCATTCTGTTGTCCGGCGGATCGGCGGCCGGAATAGCCACCCGGAATTTCACCGGGTCCTTGCGAATGACAGCGCGTTTAATCGGGATGCGGGGCGAAGGGCAAGCCTTTCCGGTTCGCCTTTTTGGTTAGAGCAGAGGCACGGAGGACGCATGATGGCGATTTGCTCAATTCCTCCCCTGCAAGGGGAGGGGGACCATCCGTAGGATGGTGGAGGGGTGTCACCGGGCGTGATCGCGGTCCTACTTAACGACCGGGTACACCCCTCCGTCAGGCCTGCGGCCTGCCACCTCCCCTTGCAGGGGAGGAATGACGATCTCTCTGCGTCCTCCGCGCCTCAGCGCGAACAAAGAAGGATCACCCGAAGTCGCGACGATAGATAAGGCATCACCCGTCCGAAAGCCCCCGCTATTCCTCTTCGTCGCGCTCGTCGGGCGGACGGCGATCCTCCGGCGGTGGCCCTGCGCGGTCGGGGCGGCGGCGGCCGGGGCCGACGGTGATCGAACCGTCATCGCCCGTCCGCAGGTCGATGCCCAGGCCCTGGATGATCTCGCCGACCGGGTCGCTTTCGGTCGGGATCATCTCCTCGTCCGTACCGTTCGCCAGCGCGTCGGGATCGACCTCTTCCTGCACGACGGGGGCGGCGACCGGCGGGATGTCGAGCGCCGACTGCATGAAGGCGCGCCAGATCCGTGCGGGCACGCCGCCGCCGGACAGGCCGGGATTGGGCGTATTGTCGTCATTGCCGACCCACACGCCGACCACCAGGTCACGCGCGAAGCCGACGAACAGCGCATCGCGCGAATCCTGCGTCGTGCCCGTCTTGCCATAGGCATCGACGGTCAGCAGCGCCTGCCGCCCCGTGCCCGTCTTGATCGAGGAGGACAGCAGGTCGAGCATCCCGTCATGCACCGCCGAAGAGAAGCCCGTCTTGCGCTCGGTCAGCGACTGGTACCAGCCCTTGTCCTTGACGTCGTTCAGGCCGCGCGCGGCGACCGGATAGCTTTCATTGGCGACGGCCGCATAGGCGGCGGTCAGCTCCAGCAGGCTCACGGTCGAGGTGCCGAGGCCAATCGTCGCTTCGTTTGGGATCGGCGTGGTGATGCCCAGATCGCGCGCCGCCTTGATGACCGACTTCACGCCGACCGCCTGGGTCAGCCGGGCGGCGGCGACGTTGGACGAGCGCGCAAAGGCCTGGCGCAACGTGATCTTGCCCAGATAGCGGCCATCGCTGTTGCGCGGCTTCCACCCGGCGATATCGACCGGTTCGTCCTCGATCGTCGAATCCGGCGTCATGCCCGAACGCAGCGCGGCCAGATAGACGAACAGCTTGAACGCCGAGCCCGGCTGGCGGCGTGCCTGGGTCGCGCGGTTGAACGGGCTCTTGGAATAATCCTTGCCGCCGACCATCGCGACGACACGGCCATCGGGGCGCATCGCGACCAGCGCGACCTGCGCCTGGTTCAGCCCGGCGCTGCGCACCGTCCGCTCGGCGATCCGCTGGAGCCGGGGATTGAGCGTCGTCTGGACGGTCGCCTCGGTCTTGATCTCGCCCGCCTGGTCGCGCGCCTCGGGCAGCACCCAGTCGGCAAAATAGGTGCCGCTGGGCAGGGTCTCGGGCCGCGAGGCGAGGACGCGCTGCGGCTGGACGGCGTCGGCCTCCGCCTTGGTCAGGAAGCCCGCATCCTCCATCGCCGCGACGACGACCGCCTGCCGGGCGCGCGCGCCCTTGAGGTTGGTGGTGGGAGCCAGACGCGAGGGCGCCTTGACCAGTCCGGCCAGCATCGCCGCCTGGCCGATGTTCAGCTTGTCGGGCGTGCGGCCGAAATAATGCTTCGACGCGGCCGTGATGCCATACACATTGTCGCCGAAATAGACGTTCGACAGGTAGCGCGACAGGATCTCGTCCTTGGTCAGCCACGCCTCCAGCCAGAAGGCGATCATCGCCTCGCGGATCTTGCGGCCCGCCGTCCGGTCGGAATCGAGGAACGCGTTCTTCGCCAGCTGCTGGGTGATGGTGGATCCACCCTCGCGCACGCCGCCCGATCCGACATTGTGCCAGGCGGCGCGCAATATGCCGCGCGGGTCGACGCCCCAGTGCGAATAGAAACGCCGGTCCTCGATCGCCATGAACGCTTCGCGGACATGGGCGGGCAGCTTGGCGGCATCGACGGGCGCGCCGATGATCGCGCCGCGCCGGGCAATGGGCGTGCCGTCATCGGCGGTCAGCGTGATCGAGGGCGGCGTCGGCGGCTGGAGCGAGCGCGACAGCGGCGCGGTGACGGCCAGCCAGGCGATCGCGATGACCAGCAGGATGATGCCCGCCCCCAGACCGCGCGCGATCCAGCGGCCCCAGCGAATCTTCCGACGCGGCCGCTCGGGCGGCGCATCGTCCTCGTCGGGGCCGAAGGTCCAGCTCTGGGTCTCCGCATCATAGAGCGGATAATGCGGACCGACCGGCTCATAGGGGCGGTCCAGGGGTGTACGGTCGGGATTGAACGGGTCGGGGCGCATCTGGGGTTCCGGCGATCGGCCTCGCGTGTATTACTTTACCAGAACACCGCGCGCAAGCTCATGCACGCGTTTACCCTGTTTGCGGCACTTCCGGCAAGCGCTCCGCCGGGGGCGTGCCGGTGATGAGGCCGGCGCGGTGCGCAACGATGGTCGGCACCAGCGCCTGCCCCGCCACGTTGATCGCGGTGCGGCCCATGTCGAGGATCGGGTCGATCGCCAGCAACAGCCCCGCTCCCTCCAGCGGCAGGCCCAGCGTCGACAGGGTCAGCGTCAGCATGACGACCGCCCCGGTCAGCCCCGCCGTCGCCGCCGAGCCCAGCACCGACACCAGCACGATCAGCACATAATCGCCGACATGCAGCGGCAGGCCATAATATTGCGCAACGAACAAGGCCGAGATGGCGGGATAGATGGCGGCGCACCCGTCCATCTTGGTCGTGGCGGCAAAGGGCACGGCGAAGGCCGAATAGGCGCGCGGTACGCCCAGTCGCCGCTCGACCGCATCCTCGGTCACCGGTAGGGTGGCGATCGACGAGCGCGAGACGAAGCCCAGCTGGATGGCGGGCCAGGCGGCGGCATAGAAGCGCTTGGGCGACAGGCCGTTGGCGAGCAGCAGCAGCGGATAGACGACGAACAGCACGAGGCCGAGGCCGATATAGACCGCCAGCGCGAAGCTGCCGAGCGCGGACAGCGATTGCCAGCCATAGCGCACGATCGCATTGCCCAGCAGCGCGCCCGAGCCGAGCGGGGTCAGCCGGATCACCCAGGACAGGATACGCCGGAAGATGGCGAGCGCCGAGGCATTGAACGACAGGAAGCTCTCGCCCTTGTCGCCGACCCGCACGGCGGCGACGCCGATCGCGACCGCCATGACGATGATCTGGAGGATGTTGAACGACAGCCCGGTCTTCAGCGCGCCGCCGTCGCTCGCGCTGGTCGAGGCGGACAGGCCCAGGATGTTGGACGGGATCAGCCCGCGCAGGAAGTCGAGCCAGGACCCGGCCGTATCGGGCCGCACCGCGCTACCCGGCGCGACGCCCGCATGCAGCCCCGGTTGCAGCACGGTGCCCAGCGTCAGGCCGATGGTGACGGCGATCAGCGCGGTGATCGCGAACCAGATGAAGGTGGCGGCGACCAGCCGCGCGGCATTGTTCAGGTCGCGCAGCGCCGCGATCGACGCGACGATGGCGGTGAACACCAGCGGCACGACCAGCACCTTGAGCAACTGGACGAAGCTTTCGCCGACGATGCGCAGGCCCTCGGCCAATCCGGCCAGCCCCTGCGACCGGGCGAGCAGGCCAAGCAGCAGGCCCACGGCCATGCCGACGAACACCTGTGCGCCGAAAGAAAAACGGAATCTCATCCGACCATAGCTAGCAAGCCGGCGAAACGATCCCAATCAAGTTTTGCGTGGGGGGCGGAAAGCTCCCCAATTCGGGCCCCTTGCGGGGCGGGGGGAGAATGGTGCTGCCGGTGAGGATTGAACTCACGACCTCAGCCTTACCAAGGATGCGCTCTACCACTGAGCTACGGCAGCACTCGCGTTTCACCGCGGGAAGCGCGCCTAGAGACGATTGGGCGGGCATTGTCAAGCGACCTTTGTGCGGATTATGCGAAAAGCCATGGCAAAAGACGAACGGGCGGAGCGGCTGGCGGCGGCGCTCCGGGAAAATCTGAAGCGGCGAAAGGCCCAGGCGCGAGAGCAGGGCGAAGCGCCTGCGCCCGATGCGCCATCGCGCGACGAACCCGCCTGACCGTTCAGCGAGGGCCGATCAGCCCCAGGACCAGGGTCAGGCCGCCCAGACCCAGCGACAAGGCCCAGCGCAGCCTGGCCCAGCCCGTGATGGCCCGCATCGCGTCGCCGACCCGAAGGTCGGCCAGCGGCGTGATGATGATGACCAGACTCAGCAGGATCAGCGCGATCCGGATCGAGCCGCCCGCCAGCAGCGGCGGCAAAAGCAACGCCCATCCGATCAGGCTGGGTAGCACCGCGACCAGATAGGGCCAGACGCGTCCGTCGCGGCGGAGCAGCGCCTCCATCCACCACATGCCGCCCAGGAAGGACAGGATGAGCGCGGCGTAGAGCCCGCCGCCGATCGTCGCGGGCAGGGTCAATGCCGGATCGACCAACGCCAGCCCGACACAGGCCAGAGGCGGCAGCACACCCGCCGCGCCCAGAATCCGCGGTGGTCGTGGCAGATGGTCGTGATTCATCGCGGCATTCCCGGAAACATGGCGTTGCGGGGTGGCTACGCAGGGGGCGCGTGTTGGTTCATTCGGGGCAAGGCCCATTCCTCCCCTGCAAGGGGAGGAATGGGATGTCAGATTTCCAGCCGCAGCGACGCGCGCACCGTCCTCGGTGCGCCGGGATAGATCCACAACCGGCTGTACGAACTCGCGGCGTAGCGCGCATCGAACAGGTTGTCGGCCTCAAGCCGGAAGCGCAGCTGGTCGGTGACGGGCATCTCGACCGCCGCCTTGGCCTTCACATAGGACGGCAGCACAAGCGGCTTTGCGTCGAGCGAACCGGCCCGGTCGCCGACATAGGCGATACCGCCGCTCAGTTGCCAGTCGCGCCCGGCCAGCGGCAGTTGATGGACGACCAGCACCGTCCCCGAATGCGTCGGCACGCCCAGCACCGCCGTGGTGGCGAAGCTCTTGTCGTCGTTGCGGGCATGGACCCAGGCATAGTTGGCGATCACCTGCCACCGGCGGGCGAGACGCAGCGAGGCGTCGGCCTCGATTCCCCGGCTGTTCATCCGGCCGACCGGCGCGTTGAAGCCGGGATCGACCGGATCGGTGGTCAGGATGTTGCTCTTGGCGATGTCGAACCAGGTCATGCCCAGGTCCAGCCCGGCCCAGCGACCTGCGACGCCGACTTCGTAGCCGCGCGCTTCCTCCGGCTGGAATCCCTCGCCGGTGCGGCCGGTGCCGGAGTTGAGCAGGAAGGACTGACCCCAATTGGCATGGACCGAGACATGGTCGTCCACTGCATAGCGGGCCCCTGCACGGAACTTGACCGGCTCGTCGACGATCTGCCCGACGCCGCCGGTGCGGTTGTTGACGATCTTTTGCCGATAGGGATCGACCCGCGCCCCCCCGACCAGGGTCAGCCGGTCGGTCACCGCCCACATGTCCTGGACATAAAGGGTTCCCGCCCAGCGATTCTCGTCATTGTTGGTGAAGGGCAATAGCGACGCGGCGGTCCCGCCATAGGTCGATGCCGGATCGTAGAGATCGACCGCATAGGGCGACGCCGCCGACGGATTGCGCCGCATCCAGCGCTCGCCATAGGTCATGCGATAGCCCTTGATGCCGACGCTCAGCTGATGCCGCCCGACATTGCCCGCCAGTTCCAGCCGCGCGGCCAGATCGTCGATCACGAAATCGCGCGACCGGCGCTGGCGCCAGACCTGGGTGCCGACGATGCGCGACTGGTCCGCCGAAAAACCCTTGAGCGAGCCGGTCCGCCAGACGATGCCGCCGTTCAGCGTCCATCCGCCGCCCAGCTTCGCCAGGCCGGTCAGCTGGTGCCGTTCGTTGCGGAAGCGGGTGAGGCCGTTGGACGGCTCGCCATAATAGTTGGAGCGGGGCAGGGCATTGGCATCGTCGCCGACCGCCGGGATGCCGCGATCGAACGGCATGTCGAACTGCATGAATTCGGCCAGATAGGTCAGCCGCAACGCGTCGCTCGGCGCCCAGGTCAGCGAGGGCGAGACCACCCGCCGCTTCAGCGACACCGTGTCGCGCCAGCCGTCGCTATCCTCCGCCGCGACGACGATCCGCGCGGCGAAGGTGTCGGAGAGCGGCCCCGTGGCATCCGCCTCGACCCGGCGGGTGTCGAACGAGCCATAGGTCGCGACCAGCCGCGCGGACGACGTGAAGCGCGGCATCTTCGAGACGATGTTCACCCGGCCGCCCGGATCGACATCGCCGAAAATCGCGCCCGCCGGGCCTTTCAGCACCTCGATCCGTTCGACCGTGGCGGGGTCGCGCGGCGGCACCATGCCGCGATTGGCGATGAAGCCGTCGACATAGAATTCCGCGCCACCATCGGGAGTGCCGAGAAAGCCGCGAATCGCGAAATTGTCGAGCACGCCGCCGCGATTGTTCTGCTGACTGAACCCGCTGACCAGCTCCAGCGCGTCGTTCAGGCGATAGGTGCCCGCCGCCTGCAACACGTCCTGCTCCAGCGAGCGGCTGGACTGCGACATGCGTGCGGTCGCGGGATCGGACGACAGGGTGCGATCGACCGAGTGGCGAGTGCCCAGCACCACGATGTCCGAGCGATCCTCGGCCTGTTCGCGCCCTTCGCTGTCCTGCGCATCGGCGCACAGCGGCATGGCGCAGGACGTCATGGCAAGGGCCAGCGCGGCAAGACGGGAACGGCGAAGCGAGTGGTCGAAGACGGCCATGATTGATCCAGTGGTGTGGTATGTTGCAACGTCTCATAGGGCGACGATGCCGCAAGGCAACACTCCGGCCGGGCTATCCTGAAAAAATCGTCATGCTGCCCTTCATCGTCCGGGGTGGATGACGCGCGCCTTTGCGGCTAGTCCATCCGCCCGTGAGGATCGCGATCATCGACACCAGCACGACGCGCGCGGCGATCATCGCCGAGGGCCTGCGCGAGGCCGGACTGGACGATCAGGTGCTGATCGATCCCGCCGGGCCGATCGTCCGCCAGATCGAGGCGTGCGCGCCCGAGGTGGTCCTGATCAACCTGGAGAATCCCGGCCGCGACCTGCTGGAGGATTTCTTCGCCATGTCGCGCGCACTCGACCGGCCGATCGCGATGTTCGTCGACCAGTCGGATGCCGAAAGCGCGCTGGCGGCGGTCGATGCGGGGGTATCCGCCTATGTCGTCGACGGTCTGGCCAAGCAGCGGATCAAGCCGGTGCTCGACGTCGCGATCCGCCGCTTCCAGGCCTTTTCGCGGCTCCAGGCCGAACTGGCCGAGGCGAAGACCGCGCTGGCCGACCGCCAGACGATCGACCGGGCCAAGGCGATCCTGATGCGGCGGCGCGGGATCGACGAGCCCGCCGCTTATGCACTGCTGCGCGGCCATGCGATGCAGTCCAACCGGCGCATCGTCGAGGTGGCCGAGGCGATCGTAACCAGCGAGGCGCTGATGGGAGATATGCCGTGAGTCCCGACCGCTTCCGTATCGGCTTCGTGCCGCTGGTCGACGCCGCGCTGCCCATATTGGCGCATGAGCTGGGCTTTGCCGAGGAACAGGGCGTCGCCATCGAGATGGTGCGCGATGTCACCTGGGCGGCGGTGCGCGACCGGCTGCTGTACGGACATACCGACGCCGCGCACATGGTCGCGCCGCTCGCCATCGCGACCACGCTGGGCCGCGATCGCCCGGCGGTACCGATGGCGGTGCCCTTCGTCCTGGGGCTGAACGGCAATGCGATCACCTTCTCGACCGCGCTGGGTGAGGCCTGCGGGCTGGGCGAGGGGCTGGGCGATCCGATCGCGGTGGGGGCGGCCCTGCGCGCGGTGGCGGCGCGGCGGCGGTTGCGCTTCGGCGTGGTGCACCGCCATTCGAGCCATAACTATATGCTGCGCTACTGGCTGGCCGGGGTCGGCATCCGGCCGGATACGGATGTCGATATCGTCGTGACGAGCCCGCCCTTCGCCGCCGATGCACTGGCGGCCGGGGAGGTGGACGGTATCTGCGTCGGCGAGCCGTGGAACTCGATCGCGGTCGATCGTGGCGTGGGACGGATCGCGCTGGCCACGGCGCAAATTTGGCGGCGCGGCGTCGAGAAAGTGCTGGCGATGCGCGCCGACCAGGCCGAGGAACGGCGCGACGCGGTGCTGCGGCTGATCCGCGCGCTGCACGCGGCGGCGGCACATTTCATCGATCCCGAGACGGTCGAACAGAGCGCCGAAATCCTGTCGCGCGCCCATTATCTCGACGCGCCGATGGGGGCGATCCTGCGCGCGATCACCGACCGCATCCGCGTGGTGCCGGGTGGCGAACCGGTCCATTATCCCGATTTCATGTTCCAGTATCGCGAGGCGGCGAACTTCCCATGGCGCAGCCAGGCGGGCTGGCTCTATGCGCAGATGGTGCGGTGGGAGGGGCTGTCCTTCTCGAGTGTCGACGCCGCAACGGCGCAGGGGGTGTTCCGCCCCGACCTCTACCGCGCCGCGCTGGCCGGATCGGGCGCGCCGCTGCCGGGGGCGAGCTCCAAGCTGGAGGGCGCGCTGGTCGAGCCGATCGGGGCGGGATCGACGCAAGGACGGCTGGTGCTGGGGAGCGACCGGTTCTTCGACGGGCGGGCCTTCGATCCCGACGATATTCCGGGGTATCTGAGGGAGTTGCCGTAACGATCCTCCCCGTACCGGGGAGGATGATTTTGCTGCATTTGCGAAAGCCTCTTGCGCACGTTCGGCGAATCAGGCAATTTTCGATTCGTTCGGCAATGGCGTCGAACACGAGATAACGGCGCGGTCTGCTCCAACGACGGGGTGGCGCGCTGGCGGAAGCGGGGTTGATTCCCCTATTTCGCTTGGAGGCAACGAAGCCGCCAGGATGCGACCCGCAAGGGCCCCGCGTCCTGGCGGCTTTTTTCGTTTTGGGCCCTGGGCCCCACGGAGGCGGCACGATGGCGACGGCATTCTGGGATGACAGCAAAGCGACGAAAGCGAGCGATGACGGCGGCTTCTGGTCCAGCGGCCATACGCCGACGCTGATCGCGGCATTCCTGTATTTCGATCTGGCCTTCATGGTCTGGGTGCTGCTCGGCCCGCTCGCGCCCCAGATTTCCGCCAGCCTGGCGCTGACGCCGGCGCAAAAGGGCGTGATGGTCGCGGTGCCGACTCTGGCGGGCGCGATCCTGCGCGTCGTCAACGGCCTGCTGGTCGACCGCATCGGGCCGAAGCGCGCGGGCGCGATCAGCCAGTTGATCGTCATCGGCGGTCTCTTCTCCGCCTGGGTATTGGGGGTGAACAGCTTCGGGGGCACGCTGGCGCTGGGCGTCATTCTGGGCTTTGCGGGGGCGAGCTTCGCCATCGCACTGCCGCTCGCCAGCCGCTGGTATCCGCCCGAGCATCAGGGCAAGGCGATGGGCCTGGCAGGCATGGGCAATTCGGGCACGGTGCTGGCAGCACTTTTCGCGCCCGCGCTGGCCAAGCTGTTCGGTTGGAACGCGGTTCTGGGGCTCGCCTGCCTGCCACTGACCCTGGTCTTCTTTGCCTATATGGTGATGGCCAAGGACGCGCCGGGCGCGCCGAGCCCGCGCCGTCTGGTCGAGTATCTGGCACCCTTGAAACAGGCCGATGCCTGGTGGCTGATGGGCTTTTACGCCGTCACCTTCGGCGGGTTCGTCGGTCTGGCTGCCAGCCTGCCCATCTATTTCACCGATCGTTTCGGGCTGACCCCAGTGCAGGCGGGCTATGCCACCGCCGCGTGCGTCTTTGCCGGGTCGCTGGTGCGGCCGATGGGCGGGGCGCTGGCCGATGCGATCGGCGGGGTGAAGGCGCTGCTCGGCGTGTTCGCCGCCGCCGCGGTCACCCTGACGGGCGTGGCGATGGTCGACGGGTTCGCCGCCTCGCTGGCGCTGTTCGTCCTGTCCATGCTGGCGCTGGGCGTCGGCAACGGCTCGGTCTTTCAGCTGGTGCCGCAGCGTTTCGCGGCCGAGATCGGCGTGATGACCGGGCTGGTCGGCATGGCGGGCGGGATCGGCGGCTTCTACCTCGCCTCCTCGCTGGGCTTCGCCAAGCAGTGGACGGGCAGCTTTTCGGGCGGCTTCCTGATCTTCGCCGCGCTGGCCCTGGTCGCGCTGGCGGGCCTGATGCTGGTCAAGACCCGCTGGCGCCGCAGCTGGGGCGCGGCCGAGGGCGTGCGGATCTGATGCTATTCCTCTTCGACGGATCGAACCGATGAAACACGAAGTCGTCACCCCCGCCAAGGCCGATACGCGCGAGCATCTGATCGTCGTCGGCAACGGCATGGCCGGTTGCCGCGCGGTCGAGGAATTGCTGGCCCGCGATCCCGCCCGTTACCGCATCACCATCTTCGGCGCCGAGCCGCTGGTGAATTACAACCGGATCATGCTGTCGCCGGTGCTGGCGGGCGAGAAGACGTTCGACGAGATCGTCATCAACGGGCTGGACTGGTATGCCGACAACGGCATCACCCTGGTCAGCGGCGATCCGGTCACCGCAATCGACCGGGAAGCGCGCACCGTCACCGCCCAGAGCGGCATGGTGCTGGACTATGACCGGCTGCTGATCGCGACCGGTTCGGACCCGTTCATCATCCCGGTGCCCGGCCACGACCTGCCCGGCGTCATCAGCTTTCGCGACATGAAGGATGTCGAGCACATGCTCGCCGCCGCCGAGCGGGGTGGCAGCGCGGTGGTGATCGGCGGCGGGCTGCTGGGGCTGGAGGCCGCGCATGGCCTGAGCTTGCGCGGCATGACCGTCACCGTCCTCCATTTGATGCCGACGCTGATGGAGCGGCAGCTGGACGAGGCGGCGGGCTGGTTGCTCAAGCAGGCGCTGGAGGCGCGCGGCCAGACCGTGTTGACTGGCGCGGACACCGCCGCGATCCTGGGCGATGGCAAGGTCGAGGCGATCCGCCTGAAGGACGGGCGTGAGATCGCTGCTGATCTGGTGGTCATGGCGGTCGGCATCCGTCCTTCGGTCGCGCTGGCCCGTGCGGCGGGCCTCGAGGTCGGGCGCGGGATCAAGGTGGACGACCATATGGTCACCTCCGACCCGCGTATCCTGGCGGTCGGCGAGTGCGTCGAGCATGACGGACAGGTATACGGCCTGGTCGCGCCGCTCTGGGACATGTGCCGCAGCCTGGCCGATGCGCTGACCGACGCGCCTTCCGGCTACCGCCCTACCGCCACCGCGACCAAGCTGAAGGTCGCCGGGTTGGACGTCTTCTCGGCGGGCGATTTCGGCGGCGGCGACGGCGCGGAGGACATCGTGCTGCGCGACGCCAGCCGCGGCATCTACAAGCGTGTCGTGGTCAGGGACGACCGCATCGTCGGCGCGGTGCTCTACGGCGATACCGCCGACGGCAACTGGTATTTCGATCTGCTGAAGAAGGGCGAGAGCGTCGGCGACATTCGCGACGCGCTGATCTTCGGTCAGGCCTTTGCTTCGGGGGGCGCCTCTGCGGACCCTAAGGCGGCCGTTGCGGCGCTCTCCGACACGGCGGAGATTTGCGGCTGCAACGGCGTCACCAAGGGGCAGGTCGTCTCGTGCATCGCCAAGGGCGCGCATAGCCTGGACGCGGTCCGCGCCACTTGCAAGGCGTCGGCGAGCTGCGGCTCGTGCACCGGGCTGGTCGAGACGCTGCTCGCGCTGACACTAGGCGACGAGGTGGAGGCGGGGCCGAAGACCATGTGCAAATGCACCAGCTTCGGCCATGACGATGTCCGCCGCGAGATCGTCGCGCAGGACATGCGCTCGATCCCCGAGGTGATGCAGAAGCTGCACTGGTCGACCCCGGACGGCTGTTCGTCCTGCCGCCCCGCGCTCAATTATTATCTGCTCTGCGCGCTGCCCGGCGAATATGTCGACGACCAGCAGAGCCGCTTCGTCAACGAGCGGATGCACGCCAACATCCAGAAGGACGGCACCTATTCGGTCGTGCCGCGCATGTGGGGCGGGATCACGTCCCCCAAGGAGTTGCGCGCGATCGCCGATGTGGTCGAGAAGTTCAACGCGCCGATGGTCAAGGTCACCGGCGGCCAGCGGCTCGACATCTTCGGCATTAAGAAGGAGGACCTGCCCGCCGTCTGGGCCGACCTCAACGCCGCCGGGATGGTCAGCGGCCATGCGTACGGCAAGTCGCTCCGTACGGTGAAGACCTGTGTCGGCTCCGAATGGTGCCGCTTCGGCACGCAGGATTCGACCGGGCTGGGCGTCAAACTGGAGCGGGCGACCTGGGGCTCATGGATGCCGCACAAGTTCAAAATCGCGGTGTCGGGCTGCCCGCGCAACTGTGCCGAGGCGACGATCAAGGACTTCGGCGTGGTCTGCGTCGATTCGGGCTATGAACTCCATGTCGGCGGCAATGGCGGGATCAAGGTCCGCGCCACCGACTTGCTCTGCAAGGTCGCGACGGAAGCTGAGGCGATGGAGATGTGCGCCGCCTTCGTCCAGCTCTACCGCGAAGAGGCGCGCTATCTGGAGCGCACCGCGCCGTGGATCGAGCGGGTGGGCCTTGCATACATCCAGTCGCGCCTGTTGCCCGATGAGGAGGCGCGCGCCGAACTCGCCCGTCGCTTCTTCCATTCGCAGAGCTTCTCGCAGGATGACCCCTGGGCTGCGCGCGTCGCGGGCGAGGAACGCGAAATCCATGCGCCGATGGCGCGCTTCCAACCCGTGGGAGAGATGGCATGATTGGCGAATGGCTCGATATCGGCTGGGTCAACGAGATCCCGGTGCGCGGCAGCCGTACCGTGCAGGTCGAGGGCGGTAACGACATCGCCGTCTTCCGCACCGGCGAGAACAAGGTCTTCGCGCTGCTCGACCGCTGTCCGCACAAGCATGGGCGGCTGAGCCAGGGAATCGTTCATGGCGGCGCGGTGGCATGCCCGCTGCACAATTGGCGCATCAGCCTGTCGACGGGCGAGGCGCTGGGCGAGGACAGGGGCTGCACGCCGACCGTACCGGTAAAGATCAGCGGCGGCCGCGTGTTGATCTGCCGCGCCAGCACCCTGAAGGCGGCGGCGTGAGCATGAGGCTGCTTTCCCCCCTCCCCTTCAGGGGAGGGGTCGGGGGTGGGGC
>NZ_LDTF01000049.1 GCF_001477495.1 Sphingomonas yabuuchiae | reverse complement strand
CCCCTCCCGCCTGCGGGAGAGGCGTGCCAAGCTCCGAGGGAAGGGCCTAAACCAGACTCGGCCCTGTTAGCGTCAGCCCTGCTTCAACGTCGCCATGTCGATGACGAAGCGATACTTCACATCGCTCTTTTGCATCCGGTCATAGGCGGTGTTGACCTCGTCCATCGCGATCATCTCGATGTCGGCGGTCAGGCCATGCTGGTGACAGAAGTCGAGCATTTCCTGCGTCTCGGCGATGCCGCCGATCAGCGAACCCGCCAGCGAACGGCGGCGGAAGACCAGGTTGCCGACCGAGGGCGACGGGTGCGGCGAGTCGGGCACGCCGACCAGCGTCATCGTGCCGTCGCGCTTCAGCAGCATCAGGAACGCGTCGAGGTTATGCGGCGCGGCCACCGTGTTCAGGATGAAGTCGAAGCTGTTGGCATGGGCCGCCATCTGCGCCTCGTCCTTCGACACGATCAGGTCCTTGGCGCCCAGCCGCTTGGCATCCTCGGCCTTGTTGGGCGAGGTCGAGAAGACATAGACCTCGGCCCCCATCGCGGCGGCGATCTTCACGCCCATATGACCCAGGCCGCCGAGACCGACGATGCCGACCTTCTGGCCCGGCCCGACCTTCCAGTGGCGTAAGGGGGAATAGGTGGTGATGCCTGCGCAGAGCAGCGGCGCGACGGCGGCCAGATCGGCCTCGTCATGGTTGATCTTCAGGACGAAGCCTTCCTTGACCACGATATGGTCGGAATAGCCGCCAAAGGTATGGCCGCCCAGTACGGGATCAGGACCGTTATAGGTGCCGACGAAGCCGGTCGTCTCGCAATATTGCTCCTCGCCGTCATGGCAGGACGGGCAGTGGCCGCAGCTGTCGACCATGCAGCCGACGCCCACGAGGTCGCCGACCTGGTACTTGGTCACGTCGCCACCGACGGCGGTCACGCGGCCGACGATCTCATGGCCGGGTACGCATGGATATTGGGTGCCCGCCCATTCGCCGCGCGCGGTGTGCAGGTCGGAGTGGCAGACGCCGCAATAGAGGATGTCGATCGCGACATCGTCGCCCTGCGGATCGCGGCGCTCGAAGGAAAAGGGGGCGAGCGGGGTTTCGGCCGACTGGGCGGCATAACCCTTGGCGGGAGTGGGCATGGAAGCTCCTCTGGAAATCTGTAACGCGAACGAACGGACGCGGCCGCCCATATGGGGGCCACGCAATCCGGTGCCAGACGCGCCATGGGTTAAGTTTTCCGATTGGGGCTGATCGGAGAATTGCCGCAAATCAATATGTTATATTGTCACCAAGTGCTCGGCCTACCCCATGAACCCCTGGTTCCAGGTGGCGGAATCATAATTGCCGATATTGGGCAGCACGGTGCGCAACCCGCCCGAATCGATCCCGAACCAACTGGCCAGCGTCGCGGCATATTGGTCTACCGACATGGTCGGGATCAGACGGCCCTGGCCGACATCGTCATTGGTATTCGTGCCGACGGTCGGCGCCTTGCCATAGAAACGCTGCCCCTTCACCGCGCCGCCGACGATGAAGTGCATGCCGCCCCAGCCATGATCCGACCCGTCGTCGTTCGACTGGAGCGTGCGGCCGAAGTCCGATGCGGTGAAGCTGGTCACCTGATTGGCGACGCCCATCGCGGCGGTGGTGTCGTAAAAGGCCTTCATCGCCGAGGAAATCCGGGCGAGCAGTCCCGGATGCTGCGCGACCAGATTGTCGTGCAGGTCGAACCCGCCCATCGACACGAAGAACACCTGCCGCTTCAGCCCCAGCGTCTGGTTCACCGCGATCATCCGCGCGACCATCTTCAACTGGTCGGCGAGCGGGTTGTTCGACGGGAATAGCGGGAAATTGCTCGCCGGAGCCCCGGCCAGCGCGCCGCTGAGCTGCGCCTGTACGTCGAAGGCGCGCTTGGAGATGCGGGCATGCTCGCTCGCCATCGCAAAGCTGGTTTCGGTGGTCATCAGGCTGCGCAGCGTGTCGAGCGCCGAGGACGAACCATAGAGCGTGCGGCTGTTGTTCAGCAGCGCGACCGGGCCGCCGGTGCCCACCGCATATTGGATCGCGGTCCGCCCGGTCAGGTACACCGCATTGCCGCTGGTGTTGATGCAGGTCAGCGCGGCGGCGCCGTTGCCGTTCTGGAACACGTCGCCGATCCGCCCGCCCCAGCCGCTGGTCGCGCCTTCGGGGCTGGACGCCTGGAAGAAGCTTTGCTGGTCGTTGTGGCTGAACAGCTTGGGGGGCAGCCGGACGGTGCGATTGTTATATTGCGTCTTGGTCGTCGGCTCGACCAGCGTGCCGACGTTCAGCGCCACCGCCATCTTGCCCGCCGCGAAGAGCTGGCTCATTTCGGGCATGGACGGCGACAGCGCATAGACGCGGCCACCCGGCAGGGCGACGGCGGGGTTCAGCACGCTGCCCGCCAGCGCATCGCGCTGATAGCCGATATTGGCCCGCGCCGCGCGATAGGCGGCAAAGCTGGTCTCGTCATAGGGGACCAGCGTGTTGGCATAGTCGTTGCCGCCGTACAGGAACACGCAGACCAGCGCCTTATAGTCGGACGCGGTGGCCGCCGCCGCCTCGCCGATCGCGGCCAGGCTGGAGACGAAGGGGGTGGCGGTCCCGGCCAGGCCGAACAGCGCGCTGCGCTTCAGGAAGGCGCGCCTGGACTGATCATGGGGCGATTGGTCTTGCATCATGCTCATCACCGCAGATTCAGATATTCGGGGGAGGCCATGGTCAGCAGGATGGCGATGCCGACCCGGTTGATCGGGCCGTTCGTCGCCGTCGCCGCCACGCTGTCGACCGCGCCGCGGATCGTCGTCACGGTCGAGGTCGACAATTGCCCGGCGGCCAGCACCAGATTGACCTCGTCGACCAGCGCCTTGCTGTCCGCCGCCAAGGTCTGGATCGCGGTGTAATCGGCCTTCACGTCGCCGATACCGTTGGCGATCAGCCCGTACATGAAGTTCACATAGCCGACGACGCTCTGTTCGTTGGTGATCTGGAATTCGGGCGCGACCAGGCCGCTGCCCGCCAGGCCGGTGCCGGGCGGGGTATAGCCGGGGCGGTAGAAGTTGAAGACCGAAGGGCTGCGGCCCTTGCTCTGCCCCAATCGGCTGGTCGGGTTGGACGTGTCGCCGATCGCCCAGGCATTGGAGGGCGAACTGGCCCCGAACGCACGCGCCCAGCCGGTCAGCCGCAGCACCGGCTCGCGCAGCTTGCCCGCATTGGCCGTGCCGGGCAGGGCCCGCGCCTCGCTGTCGAGCAGGATGGCGCGGATCACCGCTTTCATGTCGCCGCGTATCCCCTGGCCGTTATCGGCAAAGGCCGTCGCGACGCGATTGATATAGGCAGGCGAAGGATTGCTCGTCACGAGCCGCTGGATCAACTGGCGCGAGACGAAGGGCGGCAGATTGGGGTGGGCGAAGATCGTATCGAGCGCGCTTTTGACGGCCGCCATGCCGCCGCCACTGACGCTGGTGCCCAGAAAGCTTGCCGTGCCGGTCTCGTTGATCGCGGCGTTCATCACCAACGGCATCCGGTAGCGCGCGGGCGTGCTGCTGTCGCTGGTCGCCGGGGCCAGGCCGGTGAAGACGCGCGCCAGCCCCGACACATCGGCCTGGGTGTAGGTTTCGATCGGCTGGCCGCCATTGGTCTTCGCGGAGCCGTCCATGTCGAGCTGGTAGAGGCCCAGCGTGAACAGCTGCATCAGCTCGCGCGCGTAATTCTCGTCGGGTTGCGCGCCGGTGGTCGGATTGCCCTTCCGGTTGTTGAGGAAGGTCAGGAAGCTGGCCATCGCGAAATTGGTCGTGATCGCGCCCAGCAGGTCGCGATAATTGCCGAAGGCGTTGTCGAGCAGCACGTCGACATAGGCCGCCATGCTGAACGCGCGCCAGGCATCGGTCACGCCATCGACCCCGACCACCAATATGTCGAGCAGCGCCATGCCGATCCGTTGGCGCAGCTGGTCCGGCTCGACGATCATCTGCCGCCAGAGCGTCGGGTCCAGCCCGGCCAGCGAATTGCGGTTGGCCGCGGCGTCATAGCCGCCCGCGATCATCCAGTCCCAGTGGCTGATCGCGCGGGGCAGCGCGAACTGGTCGGTCAGCCAGCCGTCATAGCCGCGCGAGACGACGGCATCGATCGTGCTGCGGGTCGCGCCCATCGTCGCTTGGGCGAGGAAGCGGCTGGCTTCCGTGGCGGTCGGCGGTGGGGTGACGACGACGACCGGCGTGGTCGAACCGCTGGAGCTGGCCGAGCCGCCGCTCGCGGCGCTGCTACCCTGGCTCCCGCCATCGCCACAGGCCGCCAGCGCCAGCAGCGGGAGGATCGCACCGCTGGTCATCAGGGTCGACTCGCTCGGACGGTTCGTCATGCCGGGCGTGTCCGCACTCTCGTTCAAGGCCACCGTCACCGGCGCAACCTCTATATCCCGCCCCATCATTGGCCATGCACCCGCTAACCGCCCCCGCTGGGCGACCGAGGCAATTTGGTGCCAATGTGGATAATAGAATATGAAAGGTTCCGCCGCTCACCGCATGTACGGGGCCATCCGGCCGATACGGCCCTATCGCAACGCAAGCGTAATGAAAAAGGCCCCGAAATCCTGTTTCGGGGCCTCGTTCGAATCGAGGGATGGAGCGGCCGATCAGTCGATTCGCGGCAGCGTCTCGAACTGGTGGTAGGGCGGCGGGCTGGACAGCGTCCATTCCAGCGTCGTCGCGCCTTCGCCCCAGGGATTGTCGCCCGCCGGCTTGCCCGCGATCAGCGACCAGATCAGGTTGATGAAGAAGATCGCCATGCCCGCGGCCATGATCTCATAGCCATGCGTCGCGACCTTGTTCCACAGCGCGAAGGCGTCCGGATAGTCCGGGTAGCGGCGCGGCATGCCCTGCAGGCCCAGGAAGTGCATCGGGAAGAACAACAGGTTCACACCCACGAAGAACACCCAGAAATGCAGCTGGCCGAGCAGTTCGCTATACATCTTCCCCGACATCTTGGGGAACCAGTAATAGAAGCCCGCGAACAGTGCGAATACCGCGCCCAGCGACAGGACATAGTGGAAGTGCGCCACGACATAATAGGTGTCGTGCATATAGTCGTCGATGCCGCCATTGGCGAGCACCACACCGGTCACGCCGCCGACGGTGAACATGAAGATGAAGCCGATCGCCCAGACCATCGGCGTCTTGAACGACAGCGAACCGCCCCACATGGTCGCAATCCACGAGAAGATCTTGATACCGGTCGGCACCGCGATGATCATCGTGGCGGCGGTGAAGTACATCTTGGTGTTCACGGACAGGCCGGTGGCGAACATGTGGTGCGCCCACACGACGAAGCCGACCACGCCGATCGCGACCATCGCATAGGCCATGCCAAGATAGCCGAAGACCGGCTTGCGGCTGAAGGTCGCGATGATCTGGCTGACGATGCCGAAGCCCGGCAGGATCATGATGTACACTTCGGGGTGGCCGAAGAACCAGAAGAGATGCTGGTACAGGATCGGGTCACCGCCACCGGCGGGATCGAAGAAGGTCGTGCCGAAATTGCGATCGGTCAGCAACATGGTGATCGCGGCGGCCAGCACCGGCAGCGAGAGCAGCAGCAGGAAGGCGGTGACCAGCACCGACCAGACGAACAGCGGCATCTTGTGCAGGGTCATGCCCGGCGCGCGCATGTTGAAGATGGTGGTGATGAAGTTGATCGCCCCCAGGATCGACGACGCACCCGCCAGATGTAGCGCCAGGATCGCCATGTCCACCGACGGTCCGGGCTCGCCGAAGGTCGATAGGGGCGCATACGCCGTCCACCCCACGCCCGCGCCCGACCCGAAGAAGGGCGAGGCGAGCAGCAGGGTGAAGGCCGGGATCAGCAGCCAGAAGGACACGTTGTTCATGCGCGGGAAGGCCATGTCGGGCGCACCGATCATGATCGGCACGAACCAGTTGCCGAACCCGCCGATCATCGCGGGCATGACCATGAAGAACACCATGATCAGGCCATGCGCGGTGATCAGCACGTTCCACAGGTGGAGCGACTGGTCGAGGCTCTGCGCGCCGCCGTGGAGCATCCCCGCCCAGATCCCCAGATACTGGATACCGGGTTCGCGCAGTTCGGCGCGCATCAGGCCCGAGATCGCGCCACCGATGATCCCCGCCACGATCGCGAAGATCAGATAGAGGGTGCCGATGTCCTTATGGTTGGTCGACAGGAACCAGCGCGCGAAGAAGCCGGGCTTGTGATCGGCGTCATGGTGCGCGTGGTGGTGATCCTCATGACCGACGAATGCCGATCCGGGGTGAAGTGCGGTGTCGGTCATGGCTTATTGTCCAGCGTTGCCGGGGCCCGCCGGATTCCCGGTGGCGCCCTGCGCGGAGGTGGAGGACTGGGCGGGGGTGGAGGCGTTGTCGGCCGGACCCGTCACCGCCTCGGCGGCATTGGCCTGGGTGGCTTCGACCTTCGAGCCCTCGGCGCCCGGTTGCGGGATGACCGAGGCCGACGGCGCGACCGAGCCCGGCATCTTGCCGCCCTTGGCCGCGACCCAGGCGGCGAACTGCGCCGGGGGCACCGCCTGTACCGCGATCGGCATGAAGGCGTGGCGCGCGCCGCACAGTTCCGAACATTGCCCGAAATACAGGCCCGGCTTCTCGATGGTGAAGCTCGTCTCGTTCAACCGGCCGGGCACCGCGTCCAGCTTCATCCAGAAGGCCGGGATCGCCCAGCTGTGGATCACGTCGTTGGACGTGGTGATCAGGCGGATCGGCACCCCGACCGGCAGGACGATGCGATTGTCGACCGCCAGCAGGCGCGGGCCGTCGGCATCGGTGCGCGCCCGCTCACCCGGCGCCACCTGATCCTTTTCCTTCAGCATGTTGGCGGTGATCTCGATCCCGCCATGATCGGGGTATTGATAGGTCCAATACCATTGGTTGCCGATCGCCTTCAGCGTGACGGCGCCAGCGGGGGCGGGCTTGAACTGCGCCTGGAGCAGGCCGATCGAGGGGATGGCGATCAGGACGAGGACCACGACCGGCCCCAGCGTCCACAACACCTCGATCAGCGTGTTGTGGCTGGTCTTGGACGGCACCGGATTGGCGGCGCGGCGATAGCGGAACACGACCCAGGCGAGCAGCAGCAGGACGAGGACGCAGATCGCGGTGATGACCGGGATCAGGATATGGTCGTGCATCCGGTGCGCGCGATCGCCGTTCTGCGTCACCTGCGGCTGAAGTCCGAAGCGGCCGTCGATCGGCAGGCCGACATTGGGATCGATCGTCGTCGCGGGGGCACCGTCCTGCGCCAGCAGCGGGCTGGTCGGCGCGGCGGTGGCGGGGGCCGCGGCGCTGGTCGGCGCGGTGTTGGAGACGCCCGCCCCCTCGGCGGCGGCCTGCGGCGCGGGGGCGGCTTGGGGAGCGGGCGGCGCGGCCGGAGTCGCGAAGGCGACACCCGACAGCGCGGCGCATCCCATCCCGGCGGCGATCGCGATCGCCTTCATGCGTTTGGGCATCCTCATCCTCCGGGGTCCGGACATGCGCTTGACCTCGCTCATCCCGCTCTCGTCTCCCATCTCCCTCACCCGTCCATCGGTCGTCCGACGGTCTTGGGGCGGGGCCTCATGTCGTTTTTGTTAGGGGGACTATAGCACGGGACTTCGCCCCCTCAACCCTTGAGCGCACATGCCAGATTGCGCGGGGGGCGGGGCGATCCTATGAGGCCGGGTCATCTGACCGATGCCGGAGTTGCCCCATGACCGATGAAGACGTCCTTGCCGAGTTTCGTGCCGCCGAGGCGCTGCTCGAGGGGCATTTCATCCTTTCCTCCGGCCTGCGCAGCCCGCGCTATCTGCAATGCGCCCGCGTCCTGATGGACCCGGCCCGCGCCGCCCGTCTCTGCGAGGCGGTGGCTGCGAAGATCCCGGCCGACATCAAGGCGCAGATCAGCGCCGTCGTCGCCCCCGCCATGGGCGGCGTCATCGTCGGCCATGAAATGGCGCGCGCGCTGGGCGTGCCGGGCATGTTCCTGGAACGGCCCGAGGGAACCTTCCACCTGCGCCGCGGCTTCCGCCTCGAGCACGGGCAGAAGGTGCTGATGATGGAAGACGTGGTGACGACCGGCCTGTCCAGCCGCGAGGCGATCGCCGCCATCGCGCGCGAGGGGGGCGAGACGATCGCCGCCGCGTCACTGGTCGACCGTTCCAACGGGACGGCCGATCTGGGCGTGCCCTTCTTCCCGCTGATCCGGCTGGACGTGCCGAGCTACAGCCCCGACGATCTGCCGCCCGAACTGGCCGCGATCCCCGCCATCAAGCCGGGGAGCCGCGCGGCGGCATGACCGAGCACTTACGCCTGGGCGTCAATATCGACCATGTCGCGACCGTGCGGAATGCGCGCGGGGCGGGCTATCCCGATCCGGTCGAGGCGGCGCTGGTCGCGGCAGAGGCGGGGGCGGACGGCATCACCGCGCATCTGCGCGAGGACCGGCGCCACATCACCGACGACGATATCGCGCGGCTGTCGGCGGAACTCACCGTGCCGCTGAACCTGGAAATGGCCGCGACCGAGGAAATGCTCGCCATCGCGCTGAAGCATCGCCCGCACGCCGCCTGCATCGTCCCCGAAAAGCGCGAGGAGCGCACGACCGAAGGCGGCCTCGACGCTGCCGGGCAGCGCGAATGGCTCAGCCCCATGGTCGCCAAGCTGGGCGAGGCGGGGATTCGCGTGTCGCTGTTCATCGAACCCGATCCCCGTCAGATCGAGGCGGCGCTGCATCTGGGCGTGCCGGTGGTCGAACTGCACACCGGCCGTTATGCCGAACTGGATGGCGAGGCGCGGACGCACGAACTGCGCCGCCTGTCGGATGCGGCGGCGCTGGCGGCGAAGAACGGGATCGAGGTTCATGCCGGCCACGGCCTCACGTACGACAATGTCGCCCCCATCGCCGCGATCCCGCAGGTGCGCGAGTTGAACATCGGGCATTTCCTGATCGCGGACGCGGTATTCGTCGGCCTGCCGGAAGTCGTGCGCAAGATGCGCGCCGCGATGGATATCGCGCGGTGAATCCTCCCCGGCACGGGGAGGGGGACCAGCCGCAGGCTGGTGGAGGGGGAGCGCCCCAAATGGCTCCTATGGTGGAGAGCCCCCTCCACCATCGCTGCGCGACGGTCCCCCTCCCCGTACCGGGGAGGATTTTGTGATTATCGGTCTGGGCTCCGACCTGTGCAATATCGAGCGTATCCAGGCCGCGCTCGACCGGCATGGCGGGCGGTTCGAGGCGCGCTGCTTCACCGATATCGAGCAGGCCAAGGCCGCCAAACGCCCCTTCACCCGCGCGGGCACCTACGCCAAGCGCTTCGCCGCCAAAGAGGCCTTTTCCAAGGCGGTCGGCTCGGGTTTCTCGCGGGGCGTGTTCATGCGCGACATCGGCGTCGTCAACCTCCCCGGCGGTGCGCCGACCCTGCATTTGACCGGCGGCGCGCGCGAACGGCTTGACGCGATGACGCCGGAGGGCCACGTCGCCCATATCCACTTGACCATGACCGACGATCACCCCTGGGCCCAGGCCTTTGTCGTGATCGAGGCACGACCGGAAGTTTCCGCATGAAGGACGCGGTGTTGGACACGAACCAGGGCTCGCCCGCTGATCCCACGGTGAGCGCGCCGCCGCCGCCTGCGCAGACGCCGCCCGCCAGGAAGAAGGGCACCGACTGGTGGGCCGAGGTCAAGGGGCTGTTCTGGCTGCTGCTGATCGTGCTGGGCTTCCACAGCTTTATCGCCAAGCCCTTCTACATCCCGTCCGAATCGATGCTGCCGGGCCTGCGCGTCGGCGACCGGCTGGTCGTCAGCAAGTTCGCCTATGGCTGGTCCTATATCTCGCCGACCATCCCCAACCCGGTCGCGATCTTCAAGTCGGTGGTGCTGCGCCAGCCCGAGGCGAGCTGGAGCTATCAGCTGCCCTTTATCCATGGCCGCGTCTTCGGCTCGGTCCCCAAGCGCGGCGATGTCGTGATCGTGACTCCGCCGGGCACGCATAACGACTATATCAAGCGGGTGATCGGCCTGCCCGGCGATACGCTGGCGGTGCGCGACGGCACGGTGATCCTGAACGGCAAGCCGGTGCAGCGCGGGCCGCTCCATTATATCGACATCCCCATCGACACGAACAGCCCGTGCACCGACTATGGCGATCAGGCGCGCGTCCGCACCGCGAACGGCCAGTGGGTCTGTCACCTGCCGATCGTGACCGAGACGCTGCCCAATGGCCGCCGTTACGACACGGTCGAAATGGGCTGGAGCCCGGGGGACAATTACCCGGCGATCACCATCCCGGCCGATCACGTCTTCCTGATGGGCGACAATCGCGACCGTTCGGCCGACAGCCGCTTCTCGCTGACCGAGCTGGGGCTGGGTGGGGCGGTGCCCTATGAGAATATCGGCGGCCGGGCCGAGTTCGTGACCTTCAGCCTGGACGGCGACACGACGCTCAACCCCGTCACCTGGTGGACCTCGCTGCGGTCGGGCCGGGCGGGCCTGTCGCTGCACCCGACCGCCGTCAAGGCCGGCGACGGCGCCACGCCATGAGCGACCAGGCCCCGCTGACCGACCGTCCGGCACCGATCGAGTTCCGGGAAGGCTTTGTCCGGCGGGAGCTGACACGCGCGGCGATCTGGCTGGGGCTGATCGCCGCGATGGCGGTGACGGTCCTGCTGGTCCAGCCGCTGCTGGTGATCTTTGCCGGGCTGGTCTTTGCCACGCTGCTCGACGGCGGGGTCCGGCTGCTCGGCCGGGTGTTGCCGATCGGGCGCGGGTGGCGGTTGCTGATCGTCGTGCTGGCGGTGGTCGTGTTCCTGCTCGGCACCTTCTACCTGACCGGTGTCGAGATGACGCAGCAGGTGACCCAGCTGCGCTCCACGCTGGAGACGCAGGCGGGCAAGGTTACCGGCTGGCTGTCGTCGCAGGGGCTGATGCCCGGCACGTCGGACATCAATGGCCTGTTGAAGCAGTCGGTGGGGTCGATCGGCAAGCTGACCTCCTGGGTCGGCACCGCCGTGGGCGCCGTCACGACGATGTTCATGATCCTGATCATCGGCCTGTTCCTGGCGATGGACCCCGAAGGCTATGCGCGCGGCCTGCAATGGTTCGTGCCGCGGGCCGCCCGCGCCGAATTCGCGATCACGCAGGGCCGCGTCATGTTCACGCTGCGCCGCCTGCTCGCCGGGCGTCTGCTGGGCATGGCGGTGGAGGGGGTGCTGACCGGCATCGCGCTGATGATCGGCGGCGTGCCGATGGCGCTGCTGCTGGGCATTATCGCGGGCATTCTGGCCTTCATCCCCAATATCGGGGCGATCATCACCGGCACGCTGATGATCGCGGTCGGCTTTTCGGCCGGTAGCGATGCGGGTTTCTGGGCGATCGGCACCTATCTGATCGTGCAGACCTTCGACGGCTATGTCGTGGTGCCGATGGTCGCCAAGCGCACCGTCGATCTGCCGCCCGCGCTGACCCTGTCGACCCAGATCATGGCCAGTGCGTTGTTCGGTATCCTGGGGCTGGCGCTGGCCGATCCGATGACCGCCATGGCCAAGTCCGCGCTTCAGCGTCGCTCGGAGCGCGAGGCGGAACAGGACAAGGACATAGGCCGCGCCGAGGCCGATATTCAGTAAGCTCCGGCCGCTCTACCCGGCTAGCACAGGTTCCAGCGGCCCCGTTTCGCCCAGCCTGCGGCGGGCACGGGCGGCGACGATCGAGTCGAACAGCGCCAGATAGCGCTCGGCCGAATCCTGCCCGGGTTGCGGCACGGGTTCGGGACGCGGTGCCACGGGATCGAGCCAGTGGCGCAGCGCCGCGACCAGGGCGCCCAGATCCTCGCGCGGGACGATGGTGCCCATCGCGCGATCGGACACGATCTCATGCACCGCCGGGCTCGAGTCGGTGCTGACCACGGGCGTGCCGACGGCCAGCGCCTCGCGCAGCACGCCGGGCACGCCCTCATAGTCGGAGGGCAGGGCGACGACCTGCGCCGCCGCCATCGCGGCGGGGGCATGGGCGCTGTGGCCGGGCAGCGAGACCCGGTGCGACAGGCCCAGTATCTCGATCTGGGCGGTCAGGGCGGCGCGCAGGCTGCCCTCGCCCAGGATGGTCAGGCCGATATCCTTGGGCAGATGGGTCATCGCGGTGATCAGCCGGTCCCAGCGCTTCTGCGGCTCCAGCCGCCCGACGCCCAGGATGCGGCGACCCGGCATCGCGGCACGGGGCGCGGCGGCCGCATCGAGCGGTGTCGGCGGATTGGGAATCACCGCGACCGACAGCCCGGTGGCGGCTTGCGCCGCGCGCGCGGTCGCCGGGGTCATCGCGACCAGCGCGTCCAGGAACAGCCGGTGCCCCGCCAGCCATTGCCGCTGTCCCCAGGCGATCAGCGGCTGCTGGTCGCCGCGATCGACCGCATTGGACATCTTGGCGACGATCGGCGGGCAGGCTTCGGCCAGCCGCGTGCGTGTCCAGGCGGCCATGGCGGTATAGTGATTGCCCGGACAGAAGACGATATCGGGCCGCACCCGCTCGATCGCCGAAGGCAATGCACGGCACAGCCCGCCATAGCGTTGATGCCCCAGCGTCACCGTCTCGACGCCCAGCGGAACGCCGCCCTGGAACTGGCCGTCCTCGTCGCCCAGGATCAGCGTGACGCGCCGTCCCCGGTTCAGCCAGCCCGGCAGCATCCGCCCCAGCGCCGCCTCGACGCCGCCACGCATGGCCAGGGCATAGGTCAGGATATGATCGGCGGGCATAGGCTCCGGGGGAGAAGGGGCGGGTCGATAATGGGAGCGCTAATCGCCGCTTGTCGCTGAATTATGTCAGTTTCAGCCCTAAGGTGGACACAATCGCGCGACAGAGGATGAATTCTTATTCAGGTGCGAGACAGCAGTGTTGAGGTTAGCGGGCGCCACCGGCGAACGCCGCCGAGGAATCTCCATAACGTGCAGAATGAACGAGATGATCCCATGACCCCGCAACAGGCCCTGCCTGTCGGCTCGGCACCCGGTGCTGGCGGTGACAGCGGCCCGGTGGCGCGCGACATGGCCGCGCTGGAACCGTTGAAGACGGTCAAGAACCGTTGGCCCGCCATTATCGGCGGCGTGCTGACGCTCGCCATGATCGTCGGGCTGGGACACGAACTGCTCGGCCGCGGTCTGGTCGGCCTAAGCCATTCGGTGCCGACCAATCCTTTGTTCTACATCGTCTTTGTCGGCCTCTACATGGCGCTGCCGATCGGCGACTATATCATCTTCCGGCGGCTGTGGGGCATCCCGTTCAGCGGCATGGCCGCGCTGATCCGCAAGCGGATCGCGAACGAGGTGGCGTTCAGCTATTCGGGCGAGGCCTATTTCTACGCCTGGGCGCGCGCGAACGCGAAGATGGTCGCCGCCCCCTTCGGCGCGGTCAAGGATGTCGGCATCCTGTCCGCCATTGCGGGCAATGCGATCACCCTCCTCATGATCGGCCTGGCCCTGCCGGTCGGGCGCGAGCTGCTGACGACGGAACAGCTGCGGCTGGTCTGGGGATCGATCGCGATCGTCATGGCGACCTCGCTGCCCTTCCTGATCTTTTCGCGGCGCGTCTTCTCGCTGGATCGCAAGACCCTGTGGTGGGTCTTCATGGTCCATTGCGTCCGCCTGATCGCCAATTCGCTGCTGGTCGCGCTGGCATGGCATTACGGCATGCCGAGCGTGTCGCTGGGCATGTGGCTGTTCCTGTCGGCGGCGCGCCTGCTCGTCTCGCGCCTGCCGCTGGTGCCCAACAAGGACCTTCTTTTCGCCAATTTCGCGATCCTGTTGATCGGGCAGGATCAGGAACTGAGTGAACTGATCGCGTTCACCGCGGCGCTGACCCTGCTGGTCCATGTCGTGTTGATCGCGGGGTTCGGTGTGGCGGCACTGGTTCGGAAGGTACGCGCATGATTCGCGTGATGAAGATGATGGTGGCGGCGACGATCGGCCTGGCGGTGGTGCCGCAGGCGGCGGGCGCGCAGGTGTTGGGCAGCGATGCGGCGGCCTGCACCGGCGGCGGCCCGGCGATCCTGGCGCGGATCGAGGGGTTGAAGGATCGCAAGGGCAATCTGAAGCTCGAACTCTATCCGGCGAACGAGGAGGATTTCCTGGCGGACGACGGGGTGCTGGAGCGCGCGGGCAAGACCTTCCGCCGCGTTCAGGTGCCGACCCCGGCGAGCGGCGGCCCGATCGCCTTGTGCATCCGCGTGCCGCGCCCCGGCCGCTATGCCCTGCTGTTCACCCATGACCGCGACGGCAAGAACAAGTTCAATTTCTGGAGCGATGGCGCAGGCTTCCCGGCCAATACCAAGCTCGGCCGCCGCAAGCCGCCGCTCGCCTCCGCGCTGATCGACGTGCCCAACGGGGTGGCGACGACGACCATCCGTGCCCAATATCTGCGTGGGCTGGGCGGTTTCGGTCCGGTGGAGTAAGGAACAGGCGATGCGCATCGTCGACGTCAACGAATTCTACTCCCCCACCGGCGGGGGCGTGCGGACCTATATCGACCGCAAGATGTCGATCCTGGCCGAGATGGGTCATGAGCTGATCGTGCTCGCGCCGGGCACCGAGGACCGGGTCGAGGAGCGTCCCGGCGGCGGCAAGATCATCTATGTGAAGGCGCCGCGCCTGATCCTGGACACCAATTACGGCATGTTCTGGGACTCCGCGCCCGTCTGCCAGCTGCTCGACGAGCTTGACCCCGATATCGTCGAGGTCTCCTCGCCTGCCAAGCCCGCCTGGTTCGTCGCCAGCTGGCAGGGGCGCGCGAAGAAGGTCTTCTTCATGCACAACGACAATGTCGGCACCTATCCGGTCCGCTGGCTGGATGGGCTGGTCGCGCAGGAGCGGGTGGAGGACTGGTTCAGCTGGTACAGCCGCTACATGAACCGTTTCCTCGACCATTACGACCTGGTGCTGTCCAACGGCCCGGCGCTGGTGAAGCGCCTGGGCAAGCGCGGCGTGCGGGTGGACGAGGGGATTCCGTTGGGCATCGAGCGGCATTTCTTCTCGCCCGACCACCGCGACGAACGGCTGCGCGCCGCGCTGCTGGCCCAGTGTGCGTTGCCGGAGGACGCGCATCTGCTGCTGGGGCTGGGGCGGCATCACCCCGAAAAGCGCTGGCCGATGGTCATCGATGCGGTCGAGCGCGTGGCCTCGACCCGGCCGGTCGGCCTGATCCTGATCGGCGGCGGCGTCGCCAGCCGGACGCTGGAGAAGCGGATCGCGGGCAGCCCCCATATCCGCCTGTTCCGCCCGGTCTATGACCGCCCGCGCCTCGCCCGGATCATGGCCAGCTGCGACGCGCTGGTCCATGGCTGCGAAACCGAGACGTTCGGGCTCGTGGCGTCCGAAGCGCTGGCCTCCGGCTTGCCGCTGGTGGTGCCCGATTATGGCGGGTGCGCCGAAGTGGCGAGCCCGCTCTTCGCCGAAACCTTCCGCGCGCGCGACGGTGCCGCCTGTGCCGAGGCGATCGAGCGGTTGCTGGCGCGCGACCAGCGCGTGCTGCGCAACGCCGCGCGCGTGGCGGCGGGCAAGGTGTTCAGCGACCGCGATCATGCCGAGGCATTGATCGCGCGCTATCAGCAGTTGCTCGACGAGGGCGAGCAGCTGCAGGCCGTCGCCTGAGCCGGAACAGAGCTTTCGTAGCCCCCGAGAGTCTGTCATCATGACAAAAATGTCATGGGATACGGTCGATGAGTCGTGGCTTCGCAGTCGTGATCGGCATCATGCTGGCATCCTCGGGCGCCGCACAGGCGGCCGACCGTCCCCCGATCGAAAGCTGGGGCAAGCCTGGCATCGCTTTCGACCAGTATCGCGCCGATTCGGTCGAATGCGCCAAGATCGGCTATTTCCGTGACGTATCACAGGACGAACCCGCAAAGCGGTTCATCACGGGCTTCACGGCGGCCGACAACAACCTGAACAGCGGCGGCAATGCCAGCGATTGGATCAATTCGATCCTGCGGACTCAGCCCGACCGACAAAAGCGCCGACTTCATGCGATCCAGCTCGGCGATGTCGAGCCTTGCCTGGCGGACAAGGGCTATTCCCGCTTCCGGCTCTCGCGCAGCGAGGTGAAGACGCTGAAACGCTACCCACGCGGGTCGGAGGCGCGGCACCGCTACCTCCATACCCTCGCTACGCGCTGATTCAGGCGGCGAGCAAATCCGCGTAGCGGGACGGCGTATGGGTCTTCGCCAGTCGCGCATAGGTCTTGTCGATGCTGTCGAGCAAAGCGGGCACGCCATTGTCGCCTGGATGCACCGCGACTCGGGCGACCGGGGTGGGGCGCAGGCCGTGGCGCAGCACGGCGGCGGCGGCGAGCGAGCTCAGCTGGCGTCCGCGCGAACGACTCGCCCAGGTGACGACGGGGCCACGCGCGATGACCTTGCCGTCCATGGGCGTCCAGACGCGGAAATGATCCTCGGCCAGCCCGAAACCCGCATCGCCCAAGGCCAGACGTGCCTCGTCCGAATAGAGCCAGGCGGGCGCGATGAAGCCGGTCGCGCGGCGGCCTATGATATCCTCGATCAGCGCGGTGCCGCGCTGCATCCGGCGCAGGGCTTCGGCGCGGGGCAAGCCGACGAATTCGCCTTCCCCCGCAGTCATATGCTTGGCCTTCATCGCGGTCTTCGAGTCGGTATGGACCATGTCGTCCTTGTGCGACCAGCCATGGACGAACATCTCGATCCCCATGTCGGCCCAGTCGCGCAGGCGCGTGGCGAAGGGTGTGCCGGGCGCGATCGGCGCGCTGTTCCAATGGTCGGGGATGACCAGCATGGCCAGGCGCGGGCCGCCCAGATGCCCCGACAGCCGGTCGAACAGCGCATCGACCGCCCCCTCGAAACGGGGGGACACGTCATGGATCGAGGCGAGAAGGCGTTTCATCGCGCGGATTTATAGACGCTGATCGTCTCATTGCCCATCGGCAGTTTCGCCGCCAGCCGATAGCCATCCGCCATCGCCGCGAGCACGCGGGCATGGGCTGCGGGCCGCTCGCCATTATAGGGCGGGCGCATCACGACGACGGCGGGGTGTTGCGACAGGATGCGGGTGATCTCGCTATCCTGATCGACGCCGGTGGCCCCGGCCTCGCGGGCGCGGCTGAGATGCGCGGGCACGATCCAGCGCGACAGGGCGCAGCGCTGGGTCGCGACATAGAGCATGGTGCTGCCCGAATAGACATAGAGGCAGCCCGGCCCCTTGCCGACCGCCTGGGACAGGGCCGCGAACTCGGTCGCGTCGCCGCGCTCGTGGCGCAAAGACAGCAGCACGATCTGCCCGGCCAGTGCCACGGTCAGCAGCAGGGCAGGGGTCTGGCGCCGCCGCCAGTCCTCTCGCCCCAGCATGGCGGCCGCGGCGGTGCAGGCGGGGAGCAGGATCGGCAGGCCATAATGGTCGAACCACGGCCGGAATATTAGCACCCCGATGATCGCGGCGCCCAGCCAGACGGCGAGCAAGGTCCGCTCCCGGTCGCGCTCCGCTCGCTTCAGTCCGAGGACCGCTAGTGTGACCACGGGCGACAGGATCAACACCATCTGGCCCAGATTGCCCGCCAGTTCTGCCAGCGGATCGGGGTTGCGGTGAAAGATCGACAGGAAATTGGCGTAGAGAAACGCATCCCACTGCCCGATCGCGGCATAGACGCCCGCCGCCAGTGCGGTAGGAGCCAGCGATACCGCGACAAGCGCCGTGCCGTACAGGACCAGCGCGACCGGCGACCGGCTCCGTCGCCATTCGCTGGTGAGTAGCCACAGGCCGAAGACCATCCCCTCGAACACCGCCGAATATTTGATCTGGAGGACAAGGCCGACCAGCGCCATCGCGGCAAGCCCCAGCGTCCGGGAGCCGCGCCGATTCGATTCGAGAATCGTCCAGGCGGCGCCCATCATCAGCAGATTGTAGAAGACCGGCGCCTGACCGCCCTGACCGCCCAGCAGGTCGAGCCAAAGGATATAGGCGACCCCCGCCGCCGTGGCGCCCGCGCCCCAGCCGAGCCGCTCCGCCATGCGCGCGATCAGCCAGCCGGTCGCAACGACGCTGGCCAGTGCCATGGCTTGATAGGCCCAGATGCCCGCCGGAAAGCCGAAGGCGGCGGGTAGGGCGTAGAGCAGGAACAGCCCGACCGGCTTGCGATCCCACACATCGACGAACGGCCATGCGCCGTGCCACATCGAATGGCCGGTGAAGAAGTAGAACTCCTCATCCACATGGACCACCGGATTCCCGAAGGTCAGCGCGCGGGCGAGGATCGCGACGGCGAGGAGGATCAGGAGGCGGTGGGCGCCAGAATGGTTCGCTGAAGGCTTTGGCGAGATCGACATTAGGAAGGGTCCAGAACATTCCTCCCCTGGAAGGGGAGGTGGCGCGCACAGCGCGTCGGAGGGGTGTCCCGCTCTCGATAGGGGGGATACCCCTCCGTCAGGCCTTCGGCCTGCCACCTCCCCTTGCAGGGGAGGAAAAGCATCAACGCGTCGCCGTCACGAAATAGTCGAGCGCGGTCGAGTCGCTGACCATGAATCCCTTTGTCGGCGAATAGCTCAGCCCCCGCACGTCACGCACCGTCAGCCCCGCCTCGGTCAGCAGGCCGGACAGTTCGTCGGGCGTCAGGAACTTCGACCAGTCATGCGTGCCCTTGGGAATCTTGCCTGTCCCTTCCGCCAGCGTGATCAGCGCCAGCTTCGACAGCGGCGTGCGGTTGGGCGTCGACAGGATCATCAGCCCGCCGGGCGCCAGCGCATCGGCCAGCCCACGGACGAATCGCGCCGGATCGGCGACATGCTCGATCACCTCCAACGAGGTCACGAGGTCGAAGGTCTCGCCCGCCAGCCCCTCGACGCTGCCTGCGCGATAATGGATTTCCAGCCCCGATTGCGCGGCATGGGCGGCGGCGACCGCGACATTCTCCGGTGCGGCATCCAGCCCCGTCACCTCCGCGCCGAGACGGGCGAGTGGCTCGCACAGCAGCCCCGCGCCGCAGCCGACGTCGAGCGCCCGCTTGCCCGTCAGCGGCGTGAAGCCCTGTCCGTCCGCATCCCAGTGCAGGTCGATCTGTTCGCGGATGTAACGCAGCCGCGGCGGGTTGAGTCGGTGCAGCATCGCGCTCGACCCCTTGGGGTCCCACCAATCGGCCGCCATCTTTCCGAAATGTGCGGCTTCGGCCCCAATAATGGTAGAATCGTTCAAATGGCTTGCGTTCGTCATGGGGGCTACCTATCAGGACCGCCGTTTTACCCCAAGGAGATTGGCAAAAACCGCATGGCCCGTATCGTGATGAAGTTCGGCGGCACCTCGATGGCCGGAATCGAGCGCATCCGCAACGTGGCGGCGCGGGTCAAACGCGAGGTGGAGGCGGGCCATGAGGTCGCGGTCGTCGTCTCTGCAATGGCGGGGGAGACCGACCGGCTGGTCGGTTTCTGCCGCGAGGCCTCGTCGCTTTACGATCCCCAGGAATATGACGTCGTCGTCTCGGCGGGCGAACAGATCACCAGCGGGCTGCTGGCGATCACGCTCCAGGCGCTGGGCGTCCCCGCCCGGTCGTGGCTGGGCTGGCAGCTGCCGATCCATACCGACACGGCGTTCGCCAAAGCGCGGATCGGCGAGATCGACACGACCGCGCTGGACGAAAGCCTCGCCAGCGGCGTGGTCGCGGTGATCCCCGGCTTCCAGGGCGTGGCCGAGGGCAACCGGGTCACGACGCTGGGGCGCGGCGGATCGGACACCAGCGCGGTCGCGGTCGCGGCGGCGATGAAGGCGGAGCGGTGCGACATCTATACCGATGTCGACGGCGTCTACACCACTGATCCGCGCATCGTGCCGCGGGCGCGCAAGCTGTCGAAGGTCACCTATGAGGAGATGCTGGAACTCGCCAGCGTCGGCGCCAAGGTGCTCCAGACCCGCTCGGTGGGTCTGGCGATGAAGGAACAGGTGCGCGTGCGGGTGCTCAGCTCGTTCGACGACGCACGGGACGAAGACGGACATCGCGGCACGTTGATCGTGGGCGAAGAGGAAATCGACGATATGGAACGCCAGCTCATCACCGGCATCGCGCATGACAAGAACGAAGCTAAGATCACCCTGACCGCCGTGCCGGATCGCCCCGGCGCGGTCGGCGCGATCTTCGCGCCACTCGCCGATGCGGGCATCAATGTGGACATGATCGTCCAGAATATCGCGCATTCGACCGGCTCGACGGACGTGACCTTCACCGTCCCCTCGGCCGACCTGGCGCGCAGCCTGGACGTGCTGGAAAAGGCGAGCGGCGACATCGGCTATGCCAGCCTGGTCCACGACACGCGGGTCGCCAAGATTTCGGTCGTGGGCGTCGGCATGCGCAGCCATGCGGGCGTGGCCTCGACCATGTTCCAGACGCTGGGCGCGCGCGGGATCAACATCCTCGCGATCACCACCTCGGAGATCAAGGTCAGCGTGCTGATCGAAGAGGACTATACCGAACTGGCGGTGCGCGTGCTGCACACCGCTTACGGCCTGGACGCCGAAGCGGCCTAAAGGCTTCCCCCTCTCTGGGCTTAGCTTGGGGAGGGGGCTTTCGTCCACGCGAAGCCGCGAAGACGCGACGCGTCTTCAAAAAGATTGGTTCGCGCGGAGGCGCGGAGACGCGGAGGTGTTGAATCCAGCCGCGTCGCCGCTCCTTTTTCAACCATCGGCGATCAAGTGATGGCGCTGCCGCGCGCAGGTCATCTCCGCGCCTCCGCGTCTCCGCGCGAACAAACTCTTCGCGTCATCGCGGCTTCGCGTGAACCAAATCTTGCCGTCCGCCGCGCTCCACGGCATGGAGCGAAGATGACCGACACCCTCACCACCACCGGCGAACAGCGTCTCGCCACCCGCATGGCGCGCGGCGCGGAATTTCTGGGCGCCGAGATGGCGATCATGGCGGGGGCCATGTCCTGGGTGTCGGAGCGCAACCTCGTCTCCGCCATGTCGAACGCGGGTGGCTTTGGCGTGATCGCCTGCGGCGCGATGACCCCCGAACTGCTCGATACCGAGATCGCCGCGACCAAGGCGATGACCAGTCGGCCGTTCGGCGTGAACCTGATCACCATGCACCCGCAGCTGTTCGACCTGATCGCGGTGTGCGGCCGTCACCAGGTCGGCCATGTCGTGCTCGCCGGCGGCCTGCCGCCCAAGGGCGCGCTGGAGGCGATCAAGGAGACGGGGGCCAAGGTCATCTGCTTCGCGCCCGCCTTGTCGCTGGCCAAGAAGCTGATCCGCTCGGGCGTCGATGCGCTGGTGATCGAGGGTATGGAGGCGGGCGGCCATATCGGCCCGGTGTCGACCAGCGTACTCGCGCAGGAGATGCTGCCTGAGATCGCGGATCAGGTGCCGGTCTTCGTAGCGGGTGGCATCGGCCGGGGCGAAGCGATCGCCGCCTATCTCGACATGGGCGCGGCTGGGGTCCAGCTCGGCACGCGTTTCGTCTGCGCGACCGAATCGATCGCGCACCCCAATTTCAAGAAGGCGTTCATCCGCGCCTCGGCCCGCGATGCGGTGGCGAGCGTGCAGATCGACCCGCGCTTGCCGGTCATTCCCGTCCGCGCGCTGAAGAATGCGGGCGGCGAGCTGTTCACCGCCAAGCAGCGCGAAGTCGCGCAGGCGCTGGACGAGGGCAAGGTCGCGATGATGGAGGCGCAACTCCAGATCGAACATTATTGGGCGGGCGCGCTGCGCCGCGCGGTGATCGACGGCGATGTCGAGCATGGCTCGGTGATGGCGGGCCAGTCGGTCGGCATGGTCACGAAGGAAGAGCCGATCGCCGACATCCTGGCCCAGCTGATGACCGAAGCCGCCGCCGCCCTGGTCGCGCGCGCGGCGTAAATTCATTCCTCCCCGTGCCGGGGAGGACCTCCAACCCCCTGACATACGCCTCGTTTCATCGCACAGGTTACGACGTGTTAACCTTGTTTCGGCATGACGTCGCCGATAACCGGGGGGGGGCGGGGTTTTCCGAGGATCAGGGTCATGGCGAGTTTGCGTATCGTATCGGGTTTGGCGATCGGCCTGTCGCTGGCGGGATGCGCCGCGCGCGAAACCGCCAAGGTCGCGCCGCCGCCGGTCATGGTCCCGGCCCCGCCGCAATATGTCCGCGCGCCGATGCCCGCCGGTGCCACGCCGGGCATGCGAATCCCGGCTTTGCTGCCTGACGGCAATTACGCCACGCCCAATCGCTCGCTGACCAGCGCCGCCACCGTCTGGCACCTGCGCTCGGGCCTGAACGTCGCCGCGCTGGCCTGTCGCGGGCCGGATGAGGGGCAGATCGTCACCCGCTACAACACTATGCTGACCGTCCAGCGGATCGAGCTGGCGGCCGCGGAAAAGCGCTATTCGGCGGAATATCAGGCGCAAGGCGGCGACTGGCGCGACAGCTATGACGATGCGATGACCCGGCTGTACAATTTCTTCTCGATCACGCCCGTCCGCAAAACCTTCTGCGCCGCCGCCGACGAAGTGCTGGCCGATATCAGCACCGCCCCGACCACCGCGTTCGACATGAAGGCGGCCGAGCGGCTGGACAAGCTCAACGCGCCCTTTATCGCCTTCTTCCGTGCCTATGACGCCTGGCGCGCGGGCACGATGGTGCCGGTGCAGCAGGGCGTCGCCCCGCTGTCCATCGCCAGCAGCGCAGCCCCCGCCGTCGCCCCCGCCAGCGCGCCGAGCGGTCCGGTCCTGTCGAGCCAGCCGGTGCCCGCCGCCAAGCCCTATACCCCGCCGGTCATCAACCCGCCGTCGCTGAAGGTCGATCCCGCCGCGATCCAGTAAGTCTCAGTCGACGATCCAGAACAGCGATTCGACCGGGCGTCCCAAGGCTCGCGCCAGCTTGAGTGCGAGCAGGGTCGAGGGCTGGAAGACGCCGTTCTCCACCGTATTGATCGTCTTGCGGCTGACCCCGATCGCCTCGGCGAGCGCGCCTTGGGTCAGCCCCGCCGCCTCGCGTGCAGCCTTCAGGTCGTTGCCCAGCGTCTCGTTCATCGACCGGCGCGAAGCTCCAGCGTCGAAAAGGCGACCAGCGCGGCCATGAGTCCGGCGGTGACGACAACCCGTCCCGCCGAGATGGCGTCGAGGGGCAGAAGCGCGGCGACGACGATGGTCGCGGTAGCGGCCACGAGCATGGTCTAGAAGCCTGCCGCCAGACTCGACCGCCGATGGTCGCGCGTCGTTTCGTCGTTCATCAACCGGGCTAACGGTCCGCATCGGCTCCAGCGGAACGGCAAAGCAGTGAGGTTAAGCGCCGTCAGCCCGATCATGACGAACCAGGGTACCAGCCGCCCGGCTCCGTCGCTATGTCCCCGAATTGCCAAGACGGCGGATGCTAGAAGAGTCACCGCCAGCAGATAGCCTATGATCGCCCGTGCCCGGCTCTTGCGTTCGGCATTCTCGACGAGACCCATCATGACTCTCCTGTAACCTATAGGTATCATGTAACCTGTAGGTAACAGGCGTGCAAGTGCCTTCCTTCCCCCGGACGGATGGGTTAACGGGCAGTCACCATGACGGTGACAGGAGAAGACCAGCCGAAGGGCGGCCGCTTCGAGGGGCATGAGCATCGCTTCGCGGTGCGCGTCTATTTCGAGGATACCGACCTGTCGGGCGTCGTCTATCACGCCAACTACCTCCGCTACATGGAGCGCGCGCGCTCCGACATGCTGCGGGTCGCCGGGATCGACCAGCGCGCCGCGCACGAGGCGGGGCAGGGTGCCTATGCCGTCACCGACATCGCCATCCGCTATGCCGCCTCCGCTCGGCTCGACGACGACCTGGTCGTTACGTCCAGACTGATCGAGGTCAGTGCGGTTCGCGTCGTCATTCATCAGACAGTCAGGTGCGGGGCGGTCAAGCTGACCGACGCACACGTGACCGTCGCGTGGGTCGGCCCGAACGGTCGCCCGCGTCGGCAGCCCGCCGACTGGATCGCCATCTACCAACGCCTTGTCTGGCAAGGGGACACCCAACACCCATGAATCCCGTCTTCAACATGGATGCCGCCAGTTTGTCGCCCGTCGCGCTGTTCATCCACGCCGACTGGGTGGTGAAGTTCGTGATGATCGGCCTGCTGCTCGCCAGCATCTGGACCTGGACGATCATCGTCGCCTTTTCGCGCAAGCTGGCGCGCACGAAGAAGGGCATGACCCGGTTCGAGCGTGATTTCTGGAAGGCCGAGGATATCGACGCCTTTCACCGGATGGAGCAGGACAATGAACTGCCCTCCGCACGGGTCTTCTCGGCGGGCGTGCAGGAATGGCGGCGCTCGACCGCGGGCGGGCATATCGACCGCGACGGCACGCGCGAGCGCCTCGCCACTGCGATGGGATCGGCCGTGGCGGGGGAGATCGACAAGCTGTCCGACCGGCTGAACGTGCTGGCCACGGTCGGGTCGGTCGCGCCGTTCGTCGGGTTGTTCGGCACCGTCTGGGGCATCATGCGCAGCTTCACCGGCATCGCGCAGGCGCAGAACACCTCGCTGGCGGTGGTAGCGCCGGGTATCTCGGAGGCGCTGTTCGCCACCGCCATCGGCCTGTTCGCCGCCATCCCGGCAGTGATCGCGTACAACCGCTTCAGCCACGGCGTGAACCGGGTGGAGGCGTCGCTGAACCGCTTCGCCGACGGCTTCCACACCACGCTCAGCCGCCAGCTCGACCAGGCGCGTTGAAGGGGTAACGGCGATGGCCATGAACCTTCCCTCCCGCTCCGGCCGGGGCCGCCGCGCGCCGATGGCGGACATCAACGTCACGCCCTTGGTCGACGTGATGCTGGTGCTGCTGATCATCTTCATGGTGACCGCGCCGCTGCTGACGTCGGGCGTGCCGGTGAATCTGCCCGACAGCCGCGCCAAGGCGCTGGACCAGGAACAGAAGCCTGAGCAGATCGCGATCGACGAACAGGGCCGCATGTTCCTGAACGATGACGAGATCACCGAAGGCGACTTGCCCGCCAGGCTTGATGCGATCGCCGCGCGCAAGGGCCCCGACGGACAGGTGCCGCAGGTCTATCTGCGCGCCGACCGGGCGCTGGATTATGGCCGGGTGATGCGGGTGATGGGCGAGCTGAACCGCGCCGGGCTGAACCGCGTGTCGCTGGTCACCGTTGAGGGCGGACCGACACAGGGAGCGGGCGCCCGCTGATGGAGCGTGGGGAACGGACCGGACTGGCGATTGCGGTCGCAGGGCATATCGTCCTGTTCGGCCTGTTGTCGGTCGGCTTTCTGTCGACGCCGAACCCGGAAAAGCTGAAGGTCACGCCGATCGACATCTCGCTGGTGAAGGATGTCGCGCTGGAAGCCGCGTCGCCGACCCCCAACCAGCAGGCCGCCCAGTCAATCGCACCCGAGGAAGGGGCGCCCGAGGACGCTGCGCCGCCCGAGCCGGTCGAGGCGGAGCCGGAACCCCAGCCCGCGCCGCCGCCCCCGGCGCCCCAGCCGAAACCGCAACCCAGGCCACAGCCGAAACCCGAACCGGCCAAGCCCGAGCCGCGCCCGGAACCCAAGCCGCAGCCCAAGCCGGTCGAAAAGCCCCGGCCCCAGCCCAAGCCCCAGCCGAAACCAAAACCCGCGCCCGCCAAACCGGCCCCGGCCAAGCCGGTGCGCGAGGCCAAGCCCGCACCCGCCGCTCCGGCCAAGCCCAGCCCGGCGGCCAGGCCCTCCACGGCCAAGCCCGCCACCCAGGCGCGGGGCAGCGGCCAGAGCCAGACGGCGACCACGGCCAAGCCGCGCGGATCGCGCCTGGGGGACAATTTCCTGAAGGGCCTGTCGCCCGACCCGTCGCCGTCCAAGTCGGAAGCGGCCCCGGCGGCGAAGATGGGTGCGCAGCAGCTGGCCAATATCGCCTCGGCGATCCAGCGGCAGGTCCAGCCCTGTGCCAATCGGCAGGTGACGCCGGGACCGGGCGCGGAGAAGATTCGCGTTGCGATCAACCTGCACATCAACCGCGACGGCAGCCTGGCCTCCGAACCGCGCGTCGTCGGCCATACCGGCGTTGACGGCGAGAATGACCGCTATGTCGACCGCGTCGACGCGCTGGCGATCGCGACGTTCAAGGGCTGCTCGCCGCTACGGGGGCTTCCGCAGGAACTGTACGACATTCCCAATGGCTGGCGGAACATCACGCTGCGCTACAAACTTCCGGGTTGAGGATGATGCTTATGCCCCGTTCCCTGCTGACTCTTCCGCTCACCCTGGCGCTGGCCGCCAGCGCCGTGGGGGCACAGGATGTGCCCGCGCCCGCAACCCAGGATCAGGCCGCTCCCGCCGCCGGGCAGCAGTCCGCCGCCCAGCCCGCCAACGGTCAGGAAGGCCTGGTCGTCGATGTCGAGGGCGGTATCTCCGCGCCGATGCCGATCGCAGTCCCGGCGATGCCGACCAGTGCGGTGGTGCAGACCCCGGCGGGCACGACCGATGTCGTGGGGCAGAAGCTGTCCGAGATCATCGTCAACGACCTGCGCAATTCGGGGCTGTTCACGCCGATTCCCCCTGCGCAGCTGCGTACCGTGTCCTTTCCCGAAGTGACCGCGCCCGCCTTCGACTATTGGAACGGCACCGGCGCGCAGGCGCTGGTCCAGGGCTATGTCCGCGCCAATGGCGACGGCACGCTGACGGTCGGCTGCTATCTCTATGACGTGCTGGCCAAGAGCGAGCTGGCGCGGCAAGGCTTCGTCGTGACGCCGGGGGACTGGCGGCGCGCGGCGCATAAGTGCGCCGACACCATCTACACCAAGCTGACCGGCGAAGGTCCCTATTTCGACAGCCGCATCACCTATGTCTCGGAAACGGGGCCCAAGGCGCGTCGCATCAAGCGGCTGGCGATCATGGACCAGGACGGCGCGAACCACCGCTTCCTGACCAACGGCCAGTCGATCGTGCTGACCCCGCGCTTCGCGCCGAACCAGCAGTCGATCGTCTATATGTCCTATATCGACAAGCGGCCCGCCATCTATGTCTATGACATCGGCACCGGGCGCCAGCGTCTGGTGGTGCAGAACGCCGCGACGACCTTCGCGCCGCGATTCTCGCCCGATGGCCGCTGGATCCTGTTCTCGATGGCGCAGGGCGGCAATACCGATATCTATCGCGTCTCGTCGCAAGGCGGGGCACCCCAGCGCCTGACGAACGCGCCGGGGATCGATACCGGCGGCAGCTATTCGCCCGATGGATCGAAGATCGTATTCGAGAGCGATCGCTCGGGCGGGCAGCAGATCTACGTCATGAACGCCGACGGCTCGAACCAGCAGCGGATCAGCTTCGGCGGCGGGCGCTATGCCACCCCGGTATGGAGCCCGCGCGGCGACCTGATCGCCTTCACCAAGCTGGGCGGGGCGTTCCGGATCGGTATCATGAATCCGTCGGGCGGCGGCGAAAAGCTGCTGACCAACAGCTGGCAGGACGAAGGACCGAGCTGGTCGCCCAATGGCCGCGTCATCACCTTCCAGCGCTCGACGCAGGGGTCGTCGGGCAAGGCGGATGTGTGGATGGTCGACCTGACCGGCGTGAACGAGCGTCGCATTCCGACGCCGCTCGACGGGTCGGACCCCGCCTGGGGGCCGCTGCGCCAGTAAAGAGTTGCGCCAGTTGAGAGTTTCGGGGGTTCCACCAGTCTGTAGGGAGTTGAGAGTCCGATGACCAAGATCAAGACCACGCTCGTCGTCGCCACCATGGCGATCGCCATGGCGGGCTGCGCCAAGAAGCGCCCCGAAGTGCTGCCGCCCGCGCCGGTCAGCCAGGGCAATGGCGTCGATCCCAATGCGGGTGCGACGACCAACCCGGACGGCGCGATCGTTCCCGGCTCGGACGCCGACTTCAAGCGCTCGGTGACGTCGAACACGATCCATTTCGGGCTCGACCAATATGACATCGATCCCCAGTCGCGCGCGATCCTGGACAGCCAGGCGCAGTGGCTGGCGCGCTATCCCAATGTCCGCATCACCATCGAGGGGCATTGCGACGAGCGCGGCACCCGCGAATATAATCTCGCCCTGGGTGACCGTCGTGCGAACGCGGCCAAGAACTATCTGGCGGCGCGCGGTGTTTCGCCGGAGCGGATGAACGTCATCAGCTATGGCAAGGAGCGCCCGGTCGCGCTGGGTTCGGACGAAGCCAGCTATGCCGAGAACCGCCGTGCCGTGACGGTCGTGCTGAGCTGATGTAACGACGCCCGGCTCTCGGAAAGAGAGCCGGGCCCTTCTATTTACCCCATCCTCCGTTCAGCCTGAGCGAAGTCGAAGGCCATGGGAAGCGCTTGGATCAAAGCGCCGGGCGTGCACTTCGACTTCGCTCAGTGCGAACGGGTGGTGGGATTACCCCCGGAACGCGCTGTTCAGCAGCCTGGCCAGCCGCAGCCCGCCACGCTTCACCTGCTCGCGTTCAACCGGGGCCATTTCGCGGATCGCGGCTTCATCCATCGTCATATGCGCCGGCGTCGGCCGGCAGGGATCGCCGCCCATCGCGGCGGCATAGGCGCGCCTGGCGATAGCCCAGTTCTCGCGGCTCCACGCCGTCACGTCGCCCGCCGACTCGCGCCGCCGCTCGGCCGCCGGATAGGCGCGGACCAGCTTGGGCGGGGTCGAGATCGCCCGCTCGGCGAGCAGACCGTCCCAGATCGAATGGAGGTTCAGGCGGGGCGTCGCATAGGTGCCGTAATCGACACGGGTGTCGTTGCCGCCCTTGTCGCTCTTGTCCCCCGCGTGAAGCGGCTGGTGCAGGTCGCCGACGAAATGGACCAGGAAGGCCAGCGCCATCACCCGCTCCTTCTGCGACACGTGCCTGTTCTTCAGTATGGCGAGCTGGCGCGGAATTTGGGCCGACACGCAGTCGCCCGTGTCGCAGGCCGGGGGCAGGCGGAAGGGCTGGCAGATGTCGATATTCTGATAATGCCAGACATAGGCATAGCCGAAGCGCGACTTGCCGTTTTCGTCCTTCAGCGGCTTGACGCAATCGGGCCAGACACTGGCTTCCTCGATCGTCCGGACCGGACAGGTCGGCGTGTCGAGCTGGGCCTGGGCGCGCAGGATCCGGCGGATCTCGGCGCGGGCATGCGGGGTGATATTGGCCCAGGCGATGGCCGCGACGGTCTCGTGGCCATATTCCCAATAGGCGGCGGCGGGGGAGGCGAGGGACAGGCTGGCGAACAGGCCCGCCAGCATCCCGAACAAGATACGCAAGTGCTTCATAGGCGGCCTTTTATCCCTCGTCGGCGTAGATCGCCACCCGATGTTCGCCCGCCGATGTCGCGCGGCCGCGGTACATGCCCGCCGTCGTCAGGCTCCACGCGACGGCACCGTTGGGTGCGGCGACGATGGTGCCGCCGGTGCCGCCCAGGTCCTTGACCTCGGCCAGCACGGTGTCGGCGGCGGCCTGAATATCCTCGCCGGTGAAGCGGCGGCGCGCGGCGATCTCATGCCCCACGCCGACCCGGATGAAGACCTCCCCCGATCCGGTGCACGACACCGCGCAGGCCCGGTCGTCCGCATAGGTGCCCGCACCGACCAAAGGCGAGTCGCCGATCCGCCCCCAGCGCTTGCCGGTCACGCCCCCGGTCGAGGTGGCGGCAGCGACATGATCCTGTGTGTCGCAGGCCACCGCACCGACCGTGCCGTATTTCATGTCGCTGTCGAAGGCGTCGGCACCCCGCGAGAGGAGTTCGTCCAGCTGGCGCCGCCGCTCGTCGGTGTGGAACCAGCTGGGGTCGACCTGCTCCAGTCCCTGCTCCACCGAGAAGCGATCCGCGCCCGATCCGGCGAGCAGGACATGCGGGCTCGCCTCCATGACCTTGCGGGCGAGCGACACCGGGTTGCGGGTGCGCGTGACGCCCGCCACCGAGCCCGCGCGCCGGTCGCGCCCGTCCATGATCGCGGCGTCGAGTTCGTTGGTGCCCTCGCGCGTGAAGCACGCGCCGCGCCCGGCGTTGAAGTGGGGATCGTCCTCCAGCACGCGCACCGCCGCCTCGACCGCGTCCAGTGCGCTGCCGCCGCCCGCCAGCACCGCCGACCCGGCCTTGAGCGCGGCGTCCAGCCCGGCACGTGCGCCCGCATCCTGCTCGGGCGTCAGGACATCACGGGTGATCCGGCCCGCGCCGCCATGAATGACCAGCGACCAGGATGGGGACATGGGCGAAACTCCGAAACGGTCAGGGAAATCGCCCGCGCCCCTATCAGATCGCAGGCTTGCTGCCATCCCCCGGCCTCAAGCCTATAAGGGGCCGTAGCCATCTGACATTGCGCCCGAGCAGATAAAAGGCCCAACATCCCGCCACCGTCGCCGCGATCAGGATGACGGTATCGAGCCAGAGCGGCCAGCCCAGCTCGCGCAAGGCAAAGGCGACCAGGATGATGATCGTCTGGTGGATCAGATAGAACGGGAACACCGCCTCGGTCAGTGTCCGCCGCCAGGGGTGGTCGCGGTTCCAGAATCGCTCGGCAATGCCGATCAGCGCGACGACCGCCATCCAGCCCTGCACCGCCCGCGCGCCCGCGAACAGGATGCCGAACCCCTCGGGCGCGCCGACCAGCCCCGGCCAGCGCCACTCCAGCCCGGCGGCGATCGCATAGCTGGCGAGCGCAATGACGCCCGCAACCGCCCAGCCGCGCCGGAAGCTGTCCAGCACCCGCTCCGACCCGGCCATGCCGAAGCCGAACAGCAGCGCGGGGAAATAGATGGCATGGGCGAGCCAGTCGCCGAGCAGCGCATGGGTCTCCGACTGGCCGGGGAAGAAGCGGATATCGATCAGCAACAGCGCCACGACCGGCAGCACCGCGCCGCCCCAGCCGCCCAGCACCCGGTCGAACACGCGCTGCGCCGCCCCGGCCCAACGGTGCCCGACCGCCAGCATCAACGCGATCGCCATGGTATAGACCCACAGATAGCCGACGAACCAAAGATGGTTCCAGGCGGGCGTCGGCACCACGCCGCCGATCGCGCGAAAGCTCAGCCAGTCGTGCGTCCAGAACGCCCAATACGACCCGGCATAGCCATATTTGCTGGCCAACTCGGCCCAGATCTGCGGCGGCACCAGCACGCAGATGCCGAAGAGCAGCGGCACGAGCAGCCGGATGCTGCGCCCCCGCGCGAAGCTGAAGACGCTGGGATGCCGCACCGCCAGCGCGCGCGTGGCATAGCCCGATACGACGAACAGCAGCATCAGCCGCCAAGGATTGCTCGCCAGCATCGGGATCGCCACCCAGGGCAGGCTGGCGAGCTGGACGTGAAAGCCCCAGGGCACGAAGACCATGCCGATATGATAGAGGATCAGGATGGCGAAGGCGCCGATCCGCAACCAGTCTAGGCCGTAATGGCGGGGGATGGGGGCGGCGGCGGTCATTTGGCGGTCTGGTACAGCACTGACTTTGAACCGCAACTCGCTGCGCGTATATAGGGGTCCATGTCCATTCGTCCCTGGCGTGATATCGCCCGCCGCCAAAGCCGTCAGATCATGGTGGGCAACGTGCCCGTGGGCGGCGACGCCCCCGTCACCGTGCAGACCATGACCAACACGCCGACCAGCGATCCGGTCGCCACGATCAACCAGATTCGGCGCTGCGAAGAGGCGGGGGCGGACATCATCCGCGTCTCCTGCCCCGACACCGATTCGACCGCGGCGCTGGCCAAGATCACCAAAGCGGCGCGCGTTCCCATCGTCGCGGACATCCATTTCCACTATAAGCGGGCACTGGAAGCCGCCGATGCGGGCGCGGCCTGCCTGCGCATCAATCCCGGCAATATCGGCTCGTCCGAGCGCGTCGCCGAAGTCGTCCGCGCCGCCAAGGCCAATGGCTGCGCCATCCGCATCGGCGTGAATGCCGGGAGCCTCGAGAAGGACCTGCTCGAAAAATATGGCGAGCCGTGCCCCGAGGCGCTGGTCGAATCGGCGCTCGACCATATCAAGCTGCTCCAGGACCATGACTTCCACGAATATAAGGTCGCGGTGAAGGCGTCCGACGTCTTCCTGGCGGTCGCGGCCTATCAGGGGCTGGCCGAGGCGACCGACTGCCCGCTGCATCTGGGCATCACCGAGGCGGGCGGGCTGATCGGGGGCACGGTCAAGTCGTCGATCGGCATCGGCTCGCTCCTGTGGTTCGGGATCGGCGACACGATCCGCGTCTCGCTCTCGGCCGAGCCGGAGGAAGAGGTGCGCGTCGGCTTCGAGATCCTGAAGGCGCTGGGCATCCGCAATCGCGGCGTGCGCGTCGTGTCCTGCCCGTCCTGCGCGCGCCAGGGCTTCGACGTGATCCGCACCGTGCAGGTGCTGGAGGAGCGGCTCCAGCATATCCGCACGCCCATGTCGCTGTCGGTGCTGGGCTGCGTCGTCAACGGCCCCGGCGAAGCGCGCGAGACAGATATCGGCGTGACCGGCGGCGGCAACGGCAAACACATGGTCTATCTGTCGGGCCTGACCGACCATACGGTCGAAGATGCCGACATGGTCGAGCATATCGTGAAGCTGGTCGAGGCCAAGGCGGCGGAGCTGGAAGCGGCCGACGTGGCGAAGGCCGCGATCGCGGCGGAGTGAAGACCGCCGTCCTTCGCATCGCCGCCGCCCTGGTCGACGACGGGGCGGGGCGATTGCTGCTGGTGCGCAAGGCGGGGACGGACATCTTCATGCAGGCCGGGGGCAAGATCGAACCCGGCGAGACCCCCGCCGCCGCGCTGATCCGCGAACTGGACGAGGAAATCGGGCTGCGCGTGGGTGAAGATGAATTGCAACGGATCGGGCGCTTTTCGGCGGCGGCCGCGAATGAGCCGGGCTACCGGATCGATGCGACGGTCTTCTACCTGCGCCGCACGTGGGAGCCTGTTCCGGCAGCGGAGATCGAGGAAGTGATCTGGGTCGATGCCGCCACGGTCGAGGCGATGACGCTGGCGCCGTTGCTGCGCGATCATATCCTGCCCTGGTATCGCCATATGCTGGCGCATCCATAAATCCTCCCCGGCACGGGGAGGTGGCAAGGCGCAGCCCTGACGGAGGGGGGCTGCTTCATAGGACGCCCTTTGTGGCACGCCCCCTCCACCACCGCTTCGCGGCGGTCCCCCTCCCCGTACCGGGGAGGATTAGGTTACAGCCGCAGCCCCAGTCGTACGCCCGCACCCATATCGGGTGCGCCCTTGCTGACTCCGGCGCTCCCCTGCACGCCCAGCGACAGGCGCTGGGACAGCGCGGTATCCATCTCCGCGCCGATTTCCTGTCGGTCGGCGGCCTGGTCGCTGACCCGCGAGGCGTAATTGTACGACACGCTGACTTCGCTCGCCTTGCCGATCCCCAGTGCGACGCCGCCCCGTGCGCTGGTCACGTCGCGCAGGCGATAGCCGTCGGGCTGGCCGACAAAGCTGTGGCCCACGGCCGCGAAGGGCGTGACCTTGCCCGGCACCGCCGCCTCCGCCACGACCGAATAGTCCGCCTTGCCCGTGCCCAGCCCTTGCGAGGCGGAGGCGGTGGGCAATTTCGCGCTGCCGGTCAGGGCCAGCGCCAGGTGATGGCGGCGCGGCGGCACGACCTGTACCGAGGCACCGACCACCGCATCGCCCAGTCCGCTGCGCTTGACGCGGGTGGCGGGCTTGGTGGGGTCGACGAAGATCGGCAGGCCCAGCGGCCCGCCCGGCGCGATCACGTTGCCCGGCGCATCGACCTGCACATAGGGCAGTGCCGCGAACACCGTCACCCGCTTGTGCTTGGCGCGCAGCGTGGCGGTGGAGCTGGCGCTGCGGACCTCTTGGCTGGTGCCGTATTGGCCCGACGCATAGTCCGCCCCGACCGAGGCGGTCACCTGCGCCCCGGCGGGGGTGGCGAGCATCATGGTCAGGCCCGTGGCGGCGAGGAGCGTCTTCATACCCTTTATCCCTTGGTATCGGTGTCTGAGGAGGCAACGGATGCGGGGGCGGGTTTCATCCCGGTATCGATCAGTCGGGCGGCGCACAGCCTCGCCCTTGCGGCGCGAAAGCGGGTGGGAAGGGTGGGGGTGGTCATGAGGGGCGACGGAATACTCGCCTTTCCCCCGCCGCCCCGGTATCGCCACGGCATGAGCGCGCGCACCTCCCCCGTCATCGCCTTTGGCGCCGCCGCACTGGGCATCGCGATCTATTCGGTGATGGACACGCTGATGAAGCGGCTGTCGATCGACAGCGGGGCCTATAGCGCGGTGCTGTGGCGGTCCTGGGTCGGGGTGGCGATCACCGGCGCGTTGTTCCTGGCCAAGCGGGGACGCTGGCCCGCGCGCGAGGTGCTGGTCCTTCATATCGCGCGCGGGGCGACGGGCGGCGCCTCGGTGCTGCTGTTCTTCTGGGGGCTGGCGCGGGTGCCGATGGCGCAGAGCATCGCGCTGACCTTTCTCTCGCCGCTGATCGCGCTATTCCTCGCCGCCTTCATGCTGGGCGAGACGGTCCGGCGCGCGGCGATCCTGGGGTCGCTGATCGCGGGGGCGGGCGTGCTGGTGATCGCAGGCGGCGAGGTGCAGGCGCAGGCCTCCACGCAGGTGGTGCTGGGGTCGCTCGCTATTCTGGTCGCCTCGATCCTCTATGCGGTCAGCCTGGTGCTGTTGCGGCGACAGGCGCAGGTCGCGGGCCCGGCCGAGGTCGCGCTGTTCACCATGCTGGTCATCGCGGTGCTGATGACGCCCGCCGCGCCCTTTGTCTCGGGCTGGCCCGCCGCGCATCAATGGCCGAGCATCGTGATCGCCGCGCTGCTCGGCAGCCTGTCGGCGCTGCTGCTCGCCTGGGCCTATGCGCGCGCCGAGGCGCAGGTGCTGGCACCGGTCGAATATACCGCCTTCGTCTGGGCGGCGGGGCTGGGCTATGCCGTGTTCGGCGAGCATGTCTCGCCGTTCACGCTGGCGGGGGCGATGCTGATCATCGCAGGGTGCGTGGTCGCGGTGCGGCGACCGGTCGCGCCCGGACCACAAAGCGAGGCCGGATTATGAGTATCATCCTTCGCCCGGCCGAACCGGCCGATACCGCGACGATCCTCGGCTTCGTCCGCGAACTCGCGGCGTTCGAGCGCGAGCCCGATGCGGTCGTCGCGACCGAGCCGATGCTGGCCGAAGCGCTGTTCGGCGATCGTCCGGCGGCGGAGGCGGTCATCGCCGAACGGGACGGGCAGGCGGTCGGCTTCGCGCTGTTCTTCGCCAATTTCTCAACCTGGACGGGGCGGCGGGGGCTGTATCTGGAAGACCTGTACGTCACGCCCGCCGCCCGTGGGGCCGGAGTGGGCAAGGCGTTGCTGATCCATCTGGCGGGGATCGCCCGGGATCGCGGCTGGGCGCGGTTCGAATGGTCGGTGCTCGACTGGAACACGCCCGCAGTCGAATTCTATCGCGCGATGGGGGCGCAGGCGATGGACGCGTGGACGGTGCAGCGGGTGTCGGGTGAGGCGTTGGAGCGGCTGGCGGGGCGGTAGACCGGGATAGGGTTCGCGCAGAGGCGCGGAGGGCGCAGAGATGTTGGGCCGGAGGCGTGCCTCAGTCCTTCATCTCTGGCTGATGATGGAGGGATGCTGTCAGTGGCAGGCGAGCCGCCTCCGCGTTCTCCGCGCCTCCGCGCGAACCAATCTTCTTAGCCTCTGCAATTCCCCCGCTCCGTTCAGCCTAAGCGCAGTCGAAGGCCACGGGATGGACCTTTGCTCAAGTTCCGGGATGGCCCTCCCCCAGCCCCTCCCGCCTGCGGGAGGGGCTGGGGGAGGGAGGTAACGAAAAACGCCCCGGTGCGCTGGGCACCGAGGCGTCTTCGTCAAACCGGGACCGGAAAGGTTCAGGCGCGGCCGGGGACGTCGTGGTCGTGCGGCTCTTCGCCCTTGGACTTGGCGTCCTCATAGCGTTCGATCGCCTCGGTGACGATGCGGCGGGCCTCGTCGCGGTCACCCCAGGTGCCGATACGCACCCACTTCTTCTTCTCCAGATCCTTATAATGGGTGAAGAAGTGCTCGATCTGCTGGAACACGATCTCGGGGAGATCGTCGCGGCCGCCGACGTTCGAATAATAGGGGAAGGTCGAGTCGACCGGCACGCAGACCAGCTTCTCGTCGCCGCCGGCTTCGTCTTCCAGGTTCAGGACGGCGATCGGGCGCGCGCGCACGACGCAGCCCGGGATGAAGGGCGAACGCGACACGACCAGCGCGTCGAGCGGATCGCCATCGGGCGACAGGGTGTGCGGCACGAAGCCGTAATTCGCCGGATAGCGCATCGGCGTGTGCAGGATGCGGTCGACGAACAGCGCGCCGGAGGCCTTGTCGAACTCGTACTTCACGGGCTCGCCGCCGGTCGGCACCTCGATCACGACATTGAGGTCATCGGGCGGGCTCTTGCCGACGGGAATGAGGTCGATGCGCATCGAATCGGTCTTTCTTGCCAATACCGGAAGAGTTCCGGTGGAAAAACAATGGCGGGCGCGATAGCGCAACCCGCCATGGCGTGTCGATAGACGAGGACGAAGCCTTTGTCGGGCCGGCGTCAGCGTGCGGTCAGCAGACGATCCAGTCCGGTCTCGCCCGTTCCGACCTTCTGCAGACGCGGATAACGCGGGCCACCGGTATAATCGATCGTCACCTCGCGGAAGACATCCTGGTTCTTTATCACCAACTTGACCGGCTTCTTCGGGTCCTTGGCGGCGAGGATCGCGGCCTTCAGCCGATCGCCGGTGTAGCTTTCACCGTTCACCGCCTGGATTTGCGTGCCGACATCGATGCCCGCCTTGAACGCCGGACTGTCCCAAATTGAACTGGTCACCTCGCCGCTGTTCGACACCGTCAGGCCCAGCGAATAGGTGACGTTGGTGCTGCCCTTCTCACCCTGCTTGAAGGTCGGGGTCGGCTCGGGCGTATAGACCAGCTTGTAGCCGTTCATGGCAAAGCCGTTGATCGGCGCGGGCTTGCCCGTCTCGGTGATGCGCTGGCGCAGGAACCCGGCCCAGTCATAGGGCACGATGCCGTTCAGCGTGTTGGCGACATCCTCGAAGGTATAGGTCACTTCGCCCCAGTCGCCGTTGCGGATGCCGAAGAACGCGTGCGCGAAATCGTCGATCGACTTGGTGCCGTTCGACTTCTGGCGGAGCATCGCATCGACCTCCATCCAGACCATCAGGCCTTCATTGTAATAATCTTCCGACCGCTGCCAGCTGGTCCAGCCCTTGGGCTTGCGCGACGAGATGATGGGGTCGTTGGTGGTGTCGAGCAGATCGCGCCACTGCCGCGCGGGCGCGGTGTCGTAGATGGCGAGGATCGAGGCATATTGGTCCAGCGTGTCCTGCTTCGACACCATGCCCGACCGCGCCTGGAGCACATAGCCCCAGAACTGCGTCTGCCCCTCATAGACCCAGAGCAGCGAGTTGCGCATCGGCGTGCGGAAATCGGGGGTCCACAGGTCCGCGCCGCGCCGGAACTTGCCGTCCCAGCTGTGCGTGAACTCGTGCGGCAACAGGTTGCGGCGGCCCGGCCCGGCATCCCATTCGGTGAAGTAACCCGGCGTCACGCCGTTTTCGGACGAGCGGTGATGCTCCAGGCCGATGCCGCCCAGCTGGTCGCTGATCGACAGCAGGAATTCATAATGGTCGTAATGCTGCGCGCCGAAGGCCTTGACCGCCTGGTCGACCAGCCGCTGGTGCGCGGCGATCTGCTCGGGCTTGGCGTTCAGCTCGGCGGCGTTGTCGGCGAAGACGTTCAGGTTCACCTGGGGCGAAAGCGGGAAGACCTTGCCGTACTTGCCCGCCAGCACCGGGGAATCGACCAGGATCTCGTAATTGGTCGTGTCATAGGTGTAGGTCGAGCCCGACGCCTTGGCCGGGACCGCGCCTGCCGCCGTCCAGCCCGTGGGGAAGATCGCGGTCATCTGGATCGGGATCTGGCGGGTATAGTAACCGGCCGGATACAGGCTGACCGAATTGGGCTGGAGCGAGATCATCGTCGGGGTGACGGCGATGCGGCCCTGATCCGGCTTGGTCGCCGACAGGAACTGGAACTCGACGTCCAGTGCCTTCGTGCCCGACGGCACATCGACATGGAAGGCGAAGACGTCGACCGTATCGCGGGTCCAGGGCAGGATGCGGCCATTCGCCTTGATGACCAGGCCTGCCAGCTTCTCGATCTCGCCGCGCGGATTGTGCGCGCCGGGCAGCCATTTGGGGAACAGCAGCGCCATCGGCCCCGCCTTGGCGACGGGGATCGTCTCCTTCACGCGGAAGATGCCGCGCTCGGTATCCGTCGCGTCGACGACCAGCTTGATCGTGCCGGGATAGGGGGTGTCGACCGCATCGGGAATGGTGTTGACGAAGGGGGCCGCGGCGGCGGGCGCGGAATTGCCCGGCGGGACCTGGGCGTTCGCCGCGAAGAGCGGGGCGGCTGCGGAGGAGGCGAGCAGCGAGGCGATGAACACGGAACGAAGCGAATGGCGGATCATGAAGGGCCTTTTGCGGCGACGGGGAGATGGCGGCAGGTTAGGCACCCGATAGGCCAGTCGTCCAGACCCTTTTGGCGGTCCCCTATCCGCCGCCGCCGCCCAACACATTGACGGTAAAGGCAATGACGCCGAGGTTGAAGATGAAGGCCGCCAGGCACTGGCCCGTCACCACCCGTCGCATCCGGCGCGAGGCGATCGCCACGTCGCTGGTCTGGAAGGTCATGCCCAACGTCACCGAGAAATAGAGGAAATCCCAATAATCCGGCTCGGCCGTGTCGGGGAATTGCAGGCCGCCCGCATCGCCGCCGCCATCCGCGCTGTAATAGAGGTGCGCATAATGCAGCGCATAGACGATGTTGGAGAACAGCCAGGCGAGGATCAGCGTGCCGACGACCAGCGCGATGGTGACGGTGCTGTTCCGCCCGCGCAACTCGCCGCCGACCGCGACCAGCACGACGAACATCACGATCCCGCAAAAGACGAGCAGGACGGCGCGATTGGCGTCGTTGCGCGCCGCACGGGCACGCATCTTCGCGGCCTGTCCCTGACGCAGCAGCGGCAGGAGCGTTCCGATGAACAGCAGAGCGGCGGCATCGAACCCGGTCAGAACGCCGCGTGTCATCCCGAGAACCGGCACCAAGCCCGTCGCGGCGCCGACCAGGATCAGCGCGAACAGTATGAAACGCGGTGGCGCGATCCGGTCGCCGATACGGGTTTGCAGGCGCTGCCAGCGGGAGATCGTCATAATGCACGGTCTACGCCTACCGGGGCGGACTTGGCTATGGGCGCGATCGATGCGGCGAGGGCGGACGCCATGCGCCGATGCGAGGGGAGTCGCTGAGCCAGATCAACGCCAGCTCCAACCGGACATGGCATTCCGGTGCGATGACCGAATCCGCTCCCCACGCCGCTGCGCTGATCATCATCGACATGATCAACGATCTGGATTTCGAGGGCGGCGAAAATCTGCGCGTACCGGCCGAGGCGGCGGCGCGGCGGATCGTGGCGCTGCGGGCGGCGGCGGACGATGCCGGGGTGCCGGTCATCTACGTCAACGACAATTTCGGCCATTGGCATTCAGAACGCTCTTCGATCGTCGACCATTGCGATCGCGCGGACAGCCCCGGCCGCGCGTTGATCGCCGCGCTGCGCCCGCGCGACAGCGATTATTTCATCGTGAAGCCGCAATTTTCGGGCTTCTACGCGACCAACCTGCCGGTGCTGCTGCCGCAACTGGGCGTCAGCCGCGTCATCCTGACCGGGGTGGCGGCGGATATCTGCGTGCTGTTCACCGCCGCCGATGCGCATATGCGCGAGTACGACCTGTGGGTGCCGGGCGATACGGTGGCCAGCGAGGGCGACGATCATCGCCGCTGGGCGCTGGAGATCATGCGGCACAGCATGTGCGCGGAAACCCGTCCCACCACCGAACTGGCGCTGTCCGACTGGCTGTCGCGAGGGTCGTGATCGCACTCTAGCGCACGGGGCTTCGCTACCTTAGATAGCGCCACCTCTATGGCACGGATCGAAACCCCCAAGCGCGTGCGCGGCACGCAGGACATTTTCGGCGACGAGCAGCGCCGCTTTGCGCAGGTGCTCGCCACCTTCGAGCATGTCCATGGCCTCTACGCCTTCCAGCGGCTCGACTTGCCGGTGTTCGAGGATACGCAGGTCTTTGCCCGCTCGATCGGCGAGACGACCGACGTCGTGTCGAAGGAAATGTACACCTTCCCCGATCGCGGCGGCGACCTGCTGACCCTGCGGCCCGAGTTCACCGCCGGGATCGCGCGCGCCTATCTGACCGAGGGGTGGCAGCAATATGCGCCGCTCAAGCTCGTCACCTCGGGGGCTGTGTTCCGCTATGAGCGCCCGCAAAAGGGGCGGTATCGCCAGTTCCACCAGATCGACGCCGAGATCCTGGGCGCGGCCGAGCCGGCGGCGGATGTCGAATTGCTGGTCATGGCCGACCAGTTGCTGCGCGAACTGGGCATCGCCGAAGGCGTGACGCTGCAGCTCAACACGCTGGGCGATGCGGAGACGCGCGACGCCTGGCGCGACGCGTTGGTCGCGCATTTCGAGGCGCACCGGGATCAGCTGTCCGAGGATAGCCTGGTGCGGCTGGAGAAGAATCCGTTGCGCATCCTCGATTCCAAGGACCCGCGCGACCGGCCGATCGCCGACGCCGCGCCGGATATCGACGCCTATCTGACGCCGGAAGCGCGCGCCTTTTTCGAGGCGGTGACGGCGGGGCTGGATGCGGCGGGGGTCGCATGGGCCCGTAACGCGCGTCTGGTGCGCGGGCTGGACTATTACCGCCACACTGCGTTCGAGTTCGTGACCGACCGGCTGGGCTCGCAAGGGACCGTGCTGGCAGGCGGCCGCTATGACGGGCTGATCGAGTCGCTGGGCGGTCCCGCGACGGCAGGCGTGGGCTGGGCGGCGGGAGTCGAGCGGCTGGCGATGCTGCTCGACGAGCCGGAGAAGCCCGGTATCGATGCGGTCGTGGTGCCGATGGGCGCGGCGGCGGAATTGCGCGCGACGGGCCTGGTCGCCGCGCTGCGCCGCGCCGACGTCGCGACCGACATGGCGTTTCGCGGCAATATGAAGCGTCGCATGGCCAAGGCGAACGACCAGGGCGCGCGCTATGCGCTGATCCTGGGCGATGACGAACTGGCGAACGGCCAGATTCAGGTGAAGGCGCTCAAGACCGGCGAGCAGGCGACCGTCTCGCTCGACACGGTGGCGCAGAGCCTGTCCGACCTGTTGTTCGAGGACGAGGTCGCCGAGGATCATGGCGAGCAGCTTCCTCCATTGGCGCAGCGTCTGACCCCGCGATGAAGACCATCTCGGCCGAGCGCATCGCGCAGATCGAGGCGCGACGCGACGAATTGCAGGCGATGATGGCGACGGGTGAGCTGCCCTCGGACCGTTTCGTCGCGGTGTCGAAGGAATATGCCGAGCTGGAGCCGGTCGCCAACGCGGCCGCCGAGGTGCGCCGGTTGCGGCAGGAGGCCGACAGCCTGGCGTTCATGACGCAGGATGGCGATGACGAGCTGCGCGAGCTGGCGGCGGAGGAACTCCATGCCAACCGCAACGCGCTGGCGGCGGCGGATCGTCATCTCGCGCTCGCCCTGCTGCCGCGCGACGCCGCCGACGAGCGTGCCGCGATGCTCGAAATCCGGGCCGGGACCGGCGGCGACGAGGCGGCGCTGTTCGCGGGCGACCTGTTCCGCATGTACCAGCGTTATGCCGAGCGGCAGGGCTGGCGGGTCGAGGTCATCTCCGCCTCGGTGCCCGACACCGGCGGCTACAAGGAAGTCGTCGCGTCGGTCGCGGGGGCGGGCGTGTTCGCCAAGCTGAAGTTCGAGAGCGGCGTCCACCGCGTCCAGCGCGTGCCCGTCACCGAATCGGGCGGGCGCATCCATACCTCGGCGGCGACCGTCGCGGTGCTTCCGGAAGCGGAGGAGGTCGATCTCCAGATCGACGACAAGGACCTGCGCATCGACATCTATCGCTCGTCGGGCGCGGGCGGACAGCACGTCAACACCACCGACTCGGCGATCCGTATCACGCATATCCCGACCGGGCTGGTCGTGATCCAGCAGGACGAACGCTCGCAGCACAAGAACCGCGCCAAGGCGATGAAGGTGCTGCGGACCCGCCTGTACGAGGCCGAGCGCGAGCGTCTGGCGGCGGAACGCGCGGGCACGCGGCGGTCGATGGTCGGCTCGGGCGATCGGTCGGAGCGGATTCGGACGTACAACTTCCCACAGGGCCGCGTGACCGATCACCGGATCAACCTGACTCTCCATCGCCTGCCGGAGATTCTGGAAGGCGAGCTGGACGAACTGATCGGCGCGCTGCTGGCGGAGGATGAAGCCGAACGGCTCGCCGCGCTCGATGGGTGAGGGGGGCCTGGACCATCACCGAGAGCGAAATGAAATTGCGCTGAAAGAAGGCGAACCCCTCCCCTTCAGGGGAGGGGTTGGGGTGGGGCCTCTCCACGAACGCCGCGCTTGCGGACACGCCCCACCCCCGACCCCTCCCCTGAAGGGGAGGGGGGGACTCGTCTCGCGTTGTCCAACTACAATAGCCACCCGAAGCTGGATCCCGGCCTTCGCCGGGGTGGTCGGTATGCGGTGACGGACGCCCGCACCGCGCTTGCACAGGCCGCAGAGCGTTTCGCCTTCTCCCCCACCGCGCGGCTCGACGCGGAACTGCTGCTCGCCTACGCCCTGGGGATCGAGCGCAACGCTTTGCTGCTCGACTTGAGCCGCCCTGTCCCCAACAGCTTCTGGCCGCTGGTCGAGCGTCGAGTCGCCCAAGAGCCGGTCGCCTATATCACCGGCACGCGCGGCTTCTGGACGCTGGACCTGATGGTCGGCCCCGGCGCGCTGGTGCCGCGCGTCGATAGCGAGACGCTGGTCGACGCCGCACTTCGGCACTTCAGGGGGCGTGCCCCCGCGACCCTGCTCGACCTGGGCACCGGGCCGGGCACGTTGCTGCTCGCCCTCCTCGACGAGTGGCGGGAGGCGAAGGGGCTGGGCGTCGACTGTTCCCCGCAAGCGTTGCGATACGCCGTCGCCAACGCCGCGGCCTGTGGCCTGGCCGACCGGGCGCGGTTCGTGTGCGGCGACTGGGCGGCGGCGCTGGCGGGGTCGTTCGACTGCATCGTCACCAACCCGCCCTATATCGGAACGGCCGAGCCGCTCTCGCCCGAGGTGCGCGATTACGAACCCGGCGCCGCGCTGTTCGCCGGGCCCGACGGACTGGACGATTACCGGCTGCTCGCCCCCGAACTGCGCCGCCTGCTCGCCCCCGGCGGAGCGGCGGTGATTGAGATCGGGCATGAACAGGCCGGGGCGGTGACGGCTTTGCTGGCGGATCAGGGCTTTGCGGTGACGCTGCACCGCGACCTCGGCGGGCGACCGCGTGCCCTGCTGGTGCATTGAACAATCGCGCGTGATGCCCTATATTTCACTTGAAGGACCTAGGTCCGACCCGCTAGAGCGGGCACAGGGGCACGCGAACATCTGGCACTCTCACCGGTTTTTCGGGGTCGCAGGATGTCGGGCCGATGCCCATACCCTTCGTCATGTAGTCGCTGCTGTCCGGCGGCCGTGGCAGCGCCCGACATCGGGTGCGACAGCTTCGCATCGCGCGAACCGCGCGCGATGTCGGGAAGAGTGGGTCGGAAAAAGTGGACCTTGTTGGTTTGACGACTAAGGACGAACAGCTTGATCAATAATCGGCAGGCCGGCCGCCGTCGCGGTCGTGGCGGCAACAATAATGGTGGGCAGCGTCCGGGCGGCAATCCTGGCCGTTCCGACAATGGCAATCGCATCGACAACCGCGCGCGCGGCAACGCCAGCCAGCTGTACGAGAAGTACAAGAATCTGGCGACCGAGGCGCAGCGTCAGGGCGACCGGGTCAACACCGAATATTACTGGCAGTTCGCCGATCACTATTTCCGGGTGCTGAGCGAAACCCGCTCGCGCTTCGAGGAGCAGAATCAGCGCCGCCAGCGTGAGGAATCGCGCGACGACCAGTATGACGATGGTTTCGACAACGACGCCGAGGATTATGGCGACGAGGGCGACCCCATCCGCCCCGGCGAGCAGCAGGGCGAGGTCGAACAGCCGCGTCGTGAGCGTCAGCCCAGAGAAAACCAGCAGCGCGAAACCTATGCCCGCGACAATCAGCAGCGCGAAGAGCGTCCCCGGCGCGACCGCGACGATCGACCGCGCCGTGAGCCGCGCGAGGATCGCCGCCCGATGCGCGCCGAACAGCCCGCCATGGCCGAGGATGCGCAGCCGGTCGTGACCGCGCCCGCCACGGTTGCTGAGGTCGCGACGGCACCGCAGGCCGAGGAGGAAGCGCCCCGTCGTCGCGGTCGTCCGCGTCGCGAGCGTCCCGCCGAGGTGCAGGATACGGGCGAGCAGACCGGCTTCGACGCCGATCGCCTGCCCCCGGCCCTGAGCGCTGCACCCGAGGCGGAAGCGACGCCCGAGGAAAAACCCCGCCGTCGTCGCGTCCGCGCAGCGGCTCCGGTGGAGCCGGAGGCGGCGGCGGGCTGATCGCCCCTCACGCTTTCGACGGATAAAGGACCGGCCTCCGCGATGCTCGCGGGGGCCGGTTTTTTATGGCCGCCGGTCGACATCCTCGTCATGCCCGGTGCCCGAGCTGAGGAAGACCAGCCCCATCAGCGCGCCGGTCAGCATCACCATGCCGCCGATTCCGCCGATCACGCCCAGCATCGTCACCCAGTTGAGCGGGCCATAGACCTCGGCCAGCGCGATCATCGAACCGCCGACCGCGACGGCGGCGGCGACCGTCATCCATGCCATCAGCATGCGGAACCGCGCCCAGGCAAAGGCCGCCTGCTTGGGATCGTCGAGTCCGGGTGGGGGCGGGGCCATGGCCCGACTATGCGCAACGACGGGCCGCTCGACAAGCGAAGCGGATGTTACCTCGCCCGGCGTAACCGCCCGACCGGCAGCTTGGCCCAGATGCCCCCGGCGATCGCGTCGATCTCGCGCCGGACCGGGTGGCGCACCGCATAGATCACCGCCAGCCACGCCAGCACGCCCGCCGCCGCGCTCACGCTCAGCAGCGTGAACCCGACCGTCTCCGGCGACGCGACCCAGCGATAGACGGCCAGCAGCGGCGCGACCGTTGCCAGCGTCGCGATCAGGCTCTGTGCATAGACTTTGACCATCCCTCGCCAGGCAAAGCCGGTCAGCGGCTTCATCAGCGTGGCGTAGAGTAGGAACCACACGATCCCATAGCCGATGCGCGAGATCGCCGCCCATTCCAGGCTGACCATCGCCCCCAGGATCAGCAGCCCGATCGACGCGATCGTGTCCAGCGCATTGGCGACGATCAGCCGCCGGATATGCCCCAGCAGGATGGGCAGCTCGAAATGCAGCGGCACGGCGGCGAAGAACAACTGCCCCAGCGCGATCCAGCTCAGCAGCGGCGCCACGCCCGCCCAGCGCGGGCCATAGAGCATCAGCACGATCGGCGTCGCGGCGGTGGCGAGGAAGGTCATGGCGGGCCAGGTCACGCCGCTATAGGCCGCGACGACCCGCTGATAGGGCGCGGCCAGATCGGCCCCCGCATCGCGCAGGCGGGCAAAGGCCGGATAGAACACGCCGTCGACCGCGCCGCTGACCAGCATCTGTAACTGCGCACCCAGGCTGGAGGCGCGGCTGTACAGACCGACCGCGGTCAGGGTCAGGATACGGCCGATGACCAGTTCCGGGCTGCGCGAGCTGATCGCGTCGCTGATATAGAGGAGCGAGCTGTTCGACCCGAAGCGCAGGATCGGGCCGATCCCCTTCAGGCTGGGCGGGAAGGGGGGACGGATGCCGGATCGCCACTGGCCGATGATCGCGCGTGCCGCCTGTTGCGCGACCGAGGCCCAGGCCAGCGCAAAGGCGGAATAGCCCGCCCAGGCCAGCGCCAGCGAAAACACCGCATTGACCACCGCCGCGCCGACGCTGGTCAGGAAGATCGAATAATAGTCCATCCGCCGCTGGAGCATCGCGCCCGGCACGATGCCGAAGGGCACGATCAGATAGGATCCGGCGATGATGACGAGCAGCGGGGTCAGCCGGACATTGTCATAGAATCGCGCCACCGGCCAGGCGAGCGCAAAAATGATCAGGCCGATACCCAGCGCAAAGATCAGCGACACCGAAAAACAGGTGCGCAGCTGCTCCTCGGTCAGGTCGCGCTCGCCCGCCACAAACCGGCGGATGCCGAAATCCTGCAACGCGGACACCAGCATCGCGGCGGACAGCGCGATCGAATAAAGCCCCATCTCGGACGGGCTGAGGAAGAAGCGCGATATGATCACGCTGACGACGAACTGAATCGCAAAGGCGATATATTGCGCCCCGATCGACCAGAGCGCCGCGCCGCGAACCAAAGAACCGCTCATCGCCGGATCCGATGCCGGGTCAGCAGCGCGGCGAGCCGGATCGCGGCCAGCGGCTGATGATGACGCGCCAACCGCGCCACGGCCCGCCAAAGCCCGGCCACGGGTCCACCACCCGTCCCGCGCATATCGTCGAGATGCACGGCGATCCAGGTCAGCCCTTCTCCCGCCATCACCTCGGGCGCATACAAAAGCCCGCGCACCACCTCGGCGCGGACATCGCGCGCCACACCCGGCCGCCCGAAGACGGTATCGAGCGTCTCGATCGGGGGAAGGGCGCTCCAGCCGTCCGAAGGGTCGGGTCGCCCTTCGGCGCGTTCTACCCGGGCCAGCCGCGCAACCGCCACACCATAACGCTGGGCCAGGACATGCCGGTGCGATACCTGTGACGGCGAATAGCGATAGAGATGCAGCCGCTCGGGCAGATTGGCGATTCGTGTCCGCTCCGCCAGTCGAAGCCACAGGTCGTAATCCTCGCAATGGCGATAGGCCGGCCGATAGCCGCCTGCGGCTTCCAGTATGTCACGACGCATCATCACCGAAGGATGGCAAAGAGGGGATGCGGTCGGCAAGGCGGCGGCGATGATGTCGGCGGACAGAGGATGATCGATCGGCGGTTCGCGGCGGCGACGGCCCCGCGCATCGATCGTCCGGATCTGCGTCCCGATGACGCCATGATCCGGATGCGCGTCGAGAAAGGCGACCTGCCGTGCAAAACGCTCGGGCAGGGCGACGTCATCGCCGTCCATCCGGGCGATATAGGCCCCGCGCGCCACCGTGATGATGTGGTTGAGACTCGCCACCAGCCCCTGATTGGCTTGGCGGATCACCCGGATGCGCGGATCGGTCGCCGCATAGCGGTCGATGATGGCGGCCGAGCGGTCGGTCGAGCCGTCGTCGACGATCACCAGCTCGAAATCGGCAAAGGTCTGCGCGAGGATGCTGTCCAGAGCCTCCGCCAGATATTCCGCGTTGTTATAGACGCTCAGGGCAACGGTGATGCGGGGCGACGTCATGCTCGTATCACTCGTTCCTGGTACGCGGTCACTAGGAAAGCCCTACACACGCGTCTGCCTAGGCCGGAATCACAAAGCTGCCAAAGGTTCCGCGAGGGGATGGCCATGGCGTCTGGCTTAAACCGCCAAAACTAAAGGATTTTTGAAATTTTGCAGAAAAATGGCACTTTTTGTGTTGACCGTCCGGGTGGTCCCGCCTAGAGGGGTTTCACCGCAGCGGTGGTCGCCACGATCGCCGGTTGCAGCTACGACATGCTGGCACGCTGAACGCCCTGGGAACGGGGAAGGTGAGGTGTTGCCGGTGATTTGTTGTCGGGGCTCTTTGACATTGTAGGTTAGATGAAGGGACATGCGGGCGGCGGCTTGGCGGTTACTCACGCATTCAAGGTGCGTCGGGGATCGTTAAAGTTTTAAGCCAGTTCGTATGTCTCGTTACATATCCACTTGAATATGTGATGTGCAGGAATTGGCTCCTTGAAGTGAGCGGTTCTTGGCTGGGTTATTCCACCTGGTTGAGGATCGAGCATCAAACTTGAGAGTTTGATCCTGGCTCAGAACGAACGCTGGCGGCATGCCTAACACATGCAAGTCGAACGAAGGCTTCGGCCTTAGTGGCGCACGGGTGCGTAACGCGTGGGAATCTGCCCTTTGGTTCGGAATAACAGCTGGAAACGGCTGCTAATACCGGATGATGACGAAAGTCCAAAGATTTATCGCCAGAGGATGAGCCCGCGTTGGATTAGGTAGTTGGTGGGGTAAAGGCCTACCAAGCCGACGATCCATAGCTGGTCTGAGAGGATGATCAGCCACACTGGGACTGAGACACGGCCCAGACTCCTACGGGAGGCAGCAGTGGGGAATATTGGACAATGGGCGAAAGCCTGATCCAGCAATGCCGCGTGAGTGATGAAGGCCCTAGGGTTGTAAAGCTCTTTTACCCGGGAAGATAATGACTGTACCGGGAGAATAAGCCCCGGCTAACTCCGTGCCAGCAGCCGCGGTAATACGGAGGGGGCTAGCGTTGTTCGGAATTACTGGGCGTAAAGCGCACGTAGGCGGCTTTGTAAGTCAGAGGTGAAAGCCTGGAGCTCAACTCCAGAACTGCCTTTGAGACTGCATCGCTTGAATCCAGGAGAGGTCAGTGGAATTCCGAGTGTAGAGGTGAAATTCGTAGATATTCGGAAGAACACCAGTGGCGAAGGCGGCTGACTGGACTGGTATTGACGCTGAGGTGCGAAAGCGTGGGGAGCAAACAGGATTAGATACCCTGGTAGTCCACGCCGTAAACGATGATAACTAGCTGTCCGGGCACTTGGTGCTTGGGTGGCGCAGCTAACGCATTAAGTTATCCGCCTGGGGAGTACGGCCGCAAGGTTAAAACTCAAAGGAATTGACGGGGGCCTGCACAAGCGGTGGAGCATGTGGTTTAATTCGAAGCAACGCGCAGAACCTTACCAGCGTTTGACATGTCCGGACGACTGGCAGAGATGCCTTTCTTCCCTTCGGGGACTGGAACACAGGTGCTGCATGGCTGTCGTCAGCTCGTGTCGTGAGATGTTGGGTTAAGTCCCGCAACGAGCGCAACCCTCGCCTTTAGTTACCATCATTTGGTTGGGTACTCTAAAGGAACCGCCGGTGATAAGCCGGAGGAAGGTGGGGATGACGTCAAGTCCTCATGGCCCTTACGCGCTGGGCTACACACGTGCTACAATGGCAACTACAGTGGGCAGCGACCCTGCGAGGGCGAGCTAATCCCCAAAAGTTGTCTCAGTTCGGATTGTTCTCTGCAACTCGAGAGCATGAAGGCGGAATCGCTAGTAATCGCGGATCAGCATGCCGCGGTGAATACGTTCCCAGGCCTTGTACACACCGCCCGTCACACCATGGGAGTTGGATTCACCCGAAGGCGTTGCGCCAACCCGTAAGGGAAGCAGGCGACCACGGTGGGTTCAGCGACTGGGGTGAAGTCGTAACAAGGTAGCCGTAGGGGAACCTGCGGCTGGATCACCTCCTTTCTAAGGAAACGCGGCGGAAAGCGCTTCGG
>NZ_LDTF01000048.1 GCF_001477495.1 Sphingomonas yabuuchiae | reverse complement strand
TCGCCGCCGCCGCGCTGACCGGCGTGCTGGTCGCGCAGATGCTGGGCGCGCAGCCCTATCTCGTCAACGCCGTGGCGGGCGAGGCGGTGCTGACCCATCACTATCTCATTTATGCCGGGCTGGGCGCCGTGGCCGCAGGGCTGGGCATCGTGCTGATGCGCGCGGTGGCGGAGATGGAGACGCTGACCCGTCGTCTGCCGATCCCGGCGGCGTGGCGGCCGGTCTTGGGCGGAATCCTTCTGATGCCGCTCGCCTGGCTGACGCCGCAGGTGCTGTCGGCAGGGCACGGGGCGCTGCATCTCGACCTGGAATATGGCCTGCCGCTCAGCTTTCTGGCGGCCATCTTCGTGATGAAGAGCGCGGCGTCGATCGTGTCGCTGGGTTTCGGTTTTCGCGGCGGCCTGTTCTTCGCCTCGCTGTTCCTCGGCAGCCTGCTCGGCCATATCTATGCCGATCTGATCGGCCTGATGATGGGCGCGCCGGTGGTCGATCCGCAAAATGCGGCGCTGGTCGGCATGGCGGCTTTTGCCGTGGCGGTGGTCGGCGGGCCGATGACCATGGCGATGTTGGTGCTGGAGGCGACGCACGACTTCTCGCTGGCGGGCGCGGCGATCGCGGCCTCGCTGGTCACGACGACCATCGTGCGAGAGACGTTCGGCTATTCCTTCTCGACCTGGCGGCTCCACCTGCGCGGCGAGACGATCAAGAGCGCGCGCGATGTCGGCTGGATGCGAACCCTGACCGCCGGGCGCATGATGCGCAGGGTCGAGCGTGCGACGCCCGCGGCATGGACCATCGCCGAGTTTCGCCGCGCCTTTCCCCTGGGGGCGACCAGCCGCGTCGTGCTCGTCGACGGACAGGATCATTATGCCGGGATCGTTCAGACCGCGCGCGCCTATGTCGACGGGCTGGACCCGGCCGAGCCGGTCGCAACCCTCGCCATCCAGCGCGACCATGCGCTGGCACCCGATGCGGACGTGAGGGCGGTCATGCGCGCGCTCGATGCGGCGGGGGCCGACGAGATGGCGGTCGTCGGCCCGGACCGGACGGTGCTGGGCCTGCTGTCCGAACCCTATGTCCGCCGCCGCTATGCCGAGGAGATGGACAAGGCGCAGCGGGCGTTGTTCGGCGAGGACTGATCCGGCCTCAGCGCGTCCCGTCGATATAGCGGGTCACATTCTCCGCCAGGACGTTCAGCGGCACGTTGCCGCCATCGACCACCGCCTGGTCGAAATCGCGCAGATCGTAGCGGGGGCCGAGCGCCTTTTGCGCGCGGGTGCGTTGCGACACGATCTCGGCCCTCCCGACCTCATAGCCGCAGGCCTGGCCCGGCCAGGAGCAATAGCGATCCACCTCGCTTTCGGCATTGCTGCGCGGCAGGCCGGTGGCGGCGATGAACTCGGCCAGCGCCTTGTCGCGCGACCAGCCGATCGCATGGATGCCGGTGTCGACGATCAGCCGCACCGCCCGCCAGGCCAGGCCCATCAGATAGCCGAGCCGCCCGGCGGGATCGTCCCGGTACATGCCCAGCTCGTCCGCCAGCTGTTCGGAATAGAGCGCCCAGCCTTCCGAATAGGCGTTGAACGCCAGGATGGATCGGATCAGCGGCAGCTTCTGTGCATATTCGCCCTGCCAGACATGGCCGGGTATCCCTTCGTGATAGACGAGATCGGGGATGGTGACGCGGTTGTGGATCGACGGATCGCCCAGATTGACCCAGACCTTGCCCGGGACGCTGCCGTCGATGGTGCCGGGGCCGCCATAGGCTGCGGGGGCACCGGGCTCCTGCGCCACCGGCATTCGCCGGATTTCCAGATTGCCGCGCGCCAGCCGTCGGAATGCGTCGGGCAGGCGCGGGCGGATCGCGTCGATCCGACCCTGCATATAGGCGACGATCTGCCGCCGCCCTTCGTCACCATCGGGAAAGCCGATGCCGGGACGCTTCTGATAGGCGATGGCGCGCTCGGCAACGCTGCCCTGGGTCAGCCCTTGGCTGCGCAGGATCGTATCCATCTGCGCCTGGAGATCGGCGAGCCGGGCCTTGCCCATGGCGTGCAGATCGGCCGCGCTGCGCCGGGTGGTGGTCCCGGCGCGAAGGCCCCAGGCATACCATTCCGGTCCGTGCGGGCGGACATTCATGCCGGGTGCCGCGATCGCCACGCTGCGCTGGGCCTGCAACTCGGCCAGCTGGCGCTCCAGCGCGGGCACGATCGTCGAGCGGACGATCTGCGCGGCGCGTTTCGTCCAGTCGCCGGGGACCGCGGTGGTCTTGCGGGCGAGCGGCCCAATCAACGGGCCATCGGCCTTCGCCGCCTCGGCGATGGTGCCGGTCATGCCCTTGATCGTCTTGTCGAGCAGGAAGGACGGCGGCACCAGCCCCTGTTCGCGTGCCTGCCGGATACGCACCGTTTCCCCCTCCAGTTGCGCGGGCATGGCGGCGAGGCGCGCGAGATAGGCCTCCGCATCGGCCTTGTCGCGAACTGGCTGGTCGCCGTCCAGCATCTGCGGCACGTCCAGCCAGGCGCCGACATTCTGGATGACGGCATAGGGTGTGTTCCGCCAGTCGCCGATCGTCGCGACGCCGTAAGGCAGCGCCATGCCGTCCAGCGCGGTCCGGAAGGCGCTTTCGACCACCGCAAGGCTGGTCAGCGTCGCGGGATCGAGCCCGGTGCGCGGCACCCGCGCCACTTGTTTCAGGCTATCGGTCAGGAAACGCTGCCGCGCTGTAATACCGGCGGGCGAGCGATCCTCCAGCCTGCGCCGCAGATCGGCATGGGCGCCGGTATCCACGCCCAGAGTGGTCGCACGCTCGGGCACGAGTTCGAGCAGCTGCCACGCCAGCCGATCGAGCAGGGCTCCGACATCGCTGGCCGGGCTGGCCGCCCGGACGGAGGCGGCGGCGGAGAGAGCGGTCATACCCGCCAGGGTTTCACGACGGGAGAAAAAGCTGGTCATGATGGCAGGATGACCGGCACAGCGGCACAGGTCAAACGCGGATGCGGCCGCCTTGCAGTTGTAACATAATGTTCATGCCCATGTCGCTTTCCTGTCTTGCCGCCGCCCTACCGCCTGCCGTGACGATAAGAGGGGCGGGCGATTTATGAAGAATTTTGCGCGACTTGTGGGGGTTTCGGCCTTTGGACTGTTGCTGGCGGGGATGGCTTGCGCAAAGGAGCCTGCCGTGCCGCAGGGGCTGAAGCTCGACCGGGTCGTGCTGCTGATGCGGCATGGTGTCCGCCCGCCGACCAAGTCGCCGCCGATGCCCGAAGGCACTGCGAACCAGGCCTGGCCAAGCTGGCCGGTCGCACCCGGCTATCTGACCCCGCACGGGCGCAAGGGCGTGGAGCGGCTGGGTGGTTATGACCGGAGCGCCTGGACGGCGGCGGGCCTGTTGCCGCGATCGGGTTGCGCCGACATCCGCATCGTCGCCGACAGCGACGAACGCACGATCCGCACGGCCGAGGCCTATGCCGAAGCGCTGGCGCCCGGTTGCAACGTCGCGATCGATCACACGCCGCAGGACGTCGCCGACCCGATCTTCTCGCCCATCGACGAGCGGGCGGTGGCGTTCGATGCGGCAATGGCGCGCGAGGCGGTGCTGGCCGGGGCAGGGGGCGAGGCCGGGTTGGCGGCGCTGGACAAGCGGCTGGCGCCTGAGCTTGCGCGGCTGGACGCGATCCTCTGCGCGCCTGCCTCGCCGACCTGCGGCGTGCGGCAGAAGCCCACCGGTCTTGCCGCCGCCAAGCCCGACAAGCGCCCCAAGCTGAACGGCGCGATCGACCGGGCCTCGACGGCGGCGCAGATCCTGCTGCTCGAATATGCCGAGGGCAAGCCCTTGGCCGAGGTCGGTTGGGGTCGCGCGACACCCGCCGATATCGAGCGGCTGGGAGTCTTCCATGCCGAGGAATTCCGGCTGCTCGCCCGCCCGCGCTATGTCGCCAGGGCGAATATGGCGGGGATCGCTCCGCTGATCGTCCAAGGGCTGACGGCGGACAAGGGGCCGGTCGTCACGATGATCTCGGGCCACGACACCAATATCGCGAGCCTGGGCGGGTTGCTCGACCTGCACTGGAAGGTGCCGGGGCTGGCGACGGACGATCCCGCGCCGGGCGGGGCGATCGTGCTGGAGCGGCTGGTCGATGGGCGGGGGCAGGCCTATGTGCGCGCCCTGTATCGCTCGCAGACCGTCGAGCAGATTCGCAATCTGGCCGATCCGGCGGTTGAAGTGCCCTATGTGGCGGTGCTGCCGATCGCGGGCTGCACGGCGCGCGGCGTTGTGGGGCTGTGCACGATGCAGGCGTTCAAGGCGCAGTTGACCCGCTAAACCATTCCTCCCCAAGCGAGCTTGGGGAGGAAATAACAGAGATTCACCAGGTCAGGTTCAACCGGCCGTAAAGCTGCCGCCCGTTGAAGCCGAAGGGCGAGTAATAGGGGAACGCCGTCACGCCATTGTTGTTGAGCGCGGCGGGTGTCGTGCGGGGATAGACGTCGAACAGGTTCGACGCGCCCAGCGCCAGCGACACATTGTCGTTGAAACGATACCGCCCCTCCAGATCGACGATGGTGCGCGCACCCGTATAGAGGTCGTTGGCGACGACCGATCCGGGTTGCAGCACATCGCCATAATGGACCGCGCGCAGCGTCGCGCCGACCGCCTGACGGGTCCAGTCGACCGAGCCGACAATCTTGGTGCGCGGCGTTCCCTGCTCGATGGTCAGGATGCGGTTGCGGCCGAACAGGCTGGGCGCGGGGTTCAGCGATGCCGTCGAGGTCGGCACGCGGTCGACCGACAGGTCATTGATGTTCGCCGCCGCGCTCAGGTTGAAATCGCCGAGCGTCTCGGTACGCCAGTTATAGGCCGCGACGATATCCAGGCCCTTGGTCGTGGTCTGGACGCCGTTGATGAAGAAGCGCGCCGCTTGCACGCCAAATGGCGACAGCAGGCTTGCAACCTGAGCACTGGCGGAAGACTGGATGTTTTCCGACAGCACGATCTGGTTGCGGATACGGATGCGATAGCCGTCGACGGTCAGGCTGAACCCGCCGAAGCGCACGACCGTGCCCAACGAATAGTTGCGCGACTTCTCTGGCTCCAGCGGCAGCGCCCCCAGCGTCCGGGCCAGATTGCTGTCGACCGGATAGAGGCCGGTTTCCAGGATGGTGCCGTTCGTCACCAGCGTCTGGGTCGAGGTATAATATTGCTGTTGCAGCGACGGCGCGCGGAAGCCGGTCGACAGCGTACCACGGAAGGCCAGCCACGGAGCCACGTCATAGCGGGCCGAGAATTTCGCGGTCGCCGTCTCACCGAAGTCCGAATAGCTCTCGCCACGCACCGCCGCGCCCAGGGTCAGGCGATCCCACAGCTTGGCCTCGACATCCAGATAGAGGCTGCCGTTGCTGCGATGCGCATCGACCTGGTTTTCCGGCCGGAAGCCGACAAAACCCTGCGCGCCCGAGGCCAGGTTGGCGGCCGCGCCGGGCGCACGATTGTAGCTCTCGGGCTGGCCCGCGTCGATCTTGAAGCCCTCGCGGCGATATTCCGCACCGGCCGCGACGTTGAAGACTGCCGCGCCCAGCGAATATTCGCGCGACAGGTCCAGCCCGGTGACGAGTTGGTCATAGGTCAGGCGACCATCGTCGAAGTCGCGTAGCGTGGCGTTGCCATAGGTCGAATTGGCCGAGTTCAGCGTGGCGAAGTCGATCGTGTTGCGGCCATAGCTGACGGTCAGGTCGGCGTTCCAGTCGCCGATCGTCCCGCGCACGCCGCCGGTCGCGTTATAGTCGCGCGAGGTCGTGCCGATCAGCGGCAGGAAGCCGTCGGGGTACAGGCCGCGAACCGCCTCGGCATTCACGTTGTTCGCGCCCGCGACGCGGGGGAAGGCCGCGCTTTCGCTGCTGCGCTGCTGGAACCCGCCATTGGCGTAGGCGGTCCAGCCGCTGTCGGCGAGCGGCAGCGCGGCGTTCAGGTAGACGGTGCCCTGCTCGATCTGTGGATCGCCGAACCGGGCACGGATGCGCTGCGGGGCGGGGCCGCGCGGGTCGATATCGGCGCGGTTGGTCGGCTGGCGCGCGACATATTCGCCCGACAGCGTCAGGAAGCCGTCGCTGCCCAGGCCGAAGCCCTTCCAGCCGCTGATCGTGACGGACTCGCCGTCCCGCACCGAGCGCGAGGTGCGCGCGGCGTCATATTGGGTGGCGAAGGTGCCGAAGGTCACGTTCGCGCCGCCGCCCGACCGGGCCTCACGCAGCCGGAGATTGACCACGCCCGCAATCGCGTCGGAACCATATTGTGCCGACGCGCCGTCGCGCAGCACTTCCACCCGGTCAAGCGCGACGGTCGGGATGGTGTTCAGGTCGACCGCCGCCGCACCGCGTCCGATCGACCCGTTGATGTTGAGCAGCGCCGAGGTGTGTGCCCGCGTGCCGTTGATCAGCACCAGCGTCTGGTCGGGCGACAGGCCGCGCAGCGTGGCGGGGCGGATCGCATCGGTGCCGTCGACCGCCGCCTGACGCGGGAAGTCGATCGACGGCGCGACGCTCGACAGCGCCTGGGCCAGTTCGGTCGTCCCCTGCGCGCGCAGCGCGTTGCCGCTTAGCACGTCGACGGGCGACACGGAGTCGAGGCGACTGCGCCCTTGCGCGCGGGTGCCGGTGACGACGATGTCGTTCTGCGCCGAGGCGGCGGATTCGGCCTCGGTCTGGGCGGTCGGCTCGGTCGTGCTCTGCGCCAGAGCGGGTGCCGCCAGCAGCGGGCCCAGCAACATGGTGCCGCCAAGCAGCAAGGATTGCGCGGTGCGCATCGGGTCATTCCCCCTTATTCTTATCAACGAGATGAGCGGTACTGCTTCTATCTCTACAGCGATGCTGGGAATTGGGGGGCAAGGCTTCCTTGGGGGGCGATAAGGTTGGCTTGGCGATGACGGATGATGGAAGGCGTTCGCTGCTTCCTCCCCTGCAAGGGGAGGGGGACCAGCGAAGCTGGTGGAGGGGTGTCACTCCTCTCGATAGCGGGACACCCCTCCGTCAGGCCTTTGGCCTGCCACCTCCCCTTGCAGGGGAGGAATGGGATTTTACCAGACGTGCACGCGCTGTTCGGGCGTCAGGTACAGCTTCTGGCCGGGCTGCACCTTGAACGGGCCGTACCATGCATCGAGGTTGCGCACGGTCAGCACCCGCCATGGAGCGGGCGCGTGGACATCGGTTGCGATCCGCGCCCGCAGCGCCTTTTCGCGCATCTTGGTCCGCCAGCTCTGCGCAAAGGCCAGGAAGAAGCGCTCGTCGCCGGTCAGCCCGTCGATCACCGGCGCGGGCTTGCCGCCCAGCGAGGCCTTGTATGCTTCGTAGGACGCGGTCAGCCCGGCGACGTCGGCGATGTTCTCGCCCAGCTCCTGCTCGCCGTTCAGATGAAGGCCGGGCAGGGCCTCATAGGCGCTGTACTGCGCGACCAGGGCCTGCCCCGCGCCCTCGAACCGCTTCAGGTCGGCGGGGGTCCACCAATTGTGCAGGCGACCGGTGGAATCGAAATCGGACCCGAGATTGTCGAAGCTGTGGCTGATCTCATGCCCGATCACCGATCCGATCGCGCCATAATTGGCCGCTGCGTCGAACTTGGGGTCGAAATAGGGGCTTTCCAGGATCGCGGCGGGGAAGTTCAGCGCGTTCTGGAGCGGCAGGTTGACCGCGTTCACCGTTTGCGGCGTCATCCACCATTCGCCGCGATCGACCGGCTTGCCCAGTTTCGCCAGATGATAACGATAGAGGGACAGCTTGGCGCGCTGGGCATTGCCGACCGGATCGTCCGCGCGAACGTCGAACTTGGGGTAATTCCACCAATGATCGGGATAGCCGACGCCGACCTTCAGCACCGCCAGCTTGGCGCGAGCCTCCTTCTTGGTCGCAGGCGCCATCCAGTCGAGCGCGGCGATGCGGCGGTCGAAGGCGGCGACGATGTTCTTCACCATCTTCTGGATTTCGGTCTTGGATGAGGCCGGGAAATAGCGCGCGGCATAGATTTTGCCGACCGCTTCGCCCAGCGCACCGTTGACCGCCGAGATGCCCCGCTTCTCACGCGGCTGCTGCGCAGGCGTGCCGTTCAGCGTGCGACCGTAAAAGCCGAACGAGGCATCGTCGATCGCCCTGGGCAGCGAACCCGTGACCTGATTGATGGTGTGGAAGGCCAGCCAGTCCTGCCAGCTTTGCAACGGCTCGCTGGCGACCAAGGCCGACAGCTTGGTGATGGCGTCCGGCTGCCATGCGATGAAGTCGCGCTGACCGGCGGGCACGCCCGATGCGATCCAGAAGACGTTCCAGTCGATGCCCGGCGCCTTGCTGTCGAAATCGGCGCGGGTCCAGGGATTGTCGCCCTTATGCGCGTCCTGGCTGGCGATGATGTCGGTCTGCGCGGCGGCGATCTTCATCTCCAGCGCGAACACCCGGTCGGCGCGCGCCTGCGGATCGGACAGCCCGGCTAGCTGCATCAACTGGGTCAGATAGGCACGGTATGCGGTGCGGATTTCCGCCATCTCCGGCTTGTCCGACAGGTAATAATCGCGGTCAGGCAGACCCAGCCCGCCCTGCATCAGATAGGGGACGTTGCGGGTCGGCTGGTTGAGGTCCTGGCTGACGAACAGGCCGAACAGGTCGTTCGTGCTGGCGTAATTGTTGTTGTTGAACGGGTCGGTGTCCGACCGCATCGCCGCGCCGATCGCACGCGACAGATCGCGTTTGTCCTTGATCGCGGCGATGGCGGCCAGATCGCCCTGGATCGGCTTCAGCCCGCGCGCCTCGATCCCGGCGGTATCGGTATAGGCGGCATAGTAGTCGGCGATGCGTTGTTCGTCGCTGCCGGGTGCGCCCTTGGCCGAGGCCGCGCCCTTGATGATCGCGGCAGTGCGCCCCTCGGCCCGCAGCGAGACGTCCAGCCCGACCCCGATCGAGGAGCGGTCCGCCGGAATCTGTGCGGTCTTGATCCACGTCCCATTGGCATAGTCGTTGAAATTGTCGCCGGGTTTGACGCTGGGGTCGATCAGTGCCTTGTCGACACCGGGCAACAGCCCCGTCTGGGCGATAGCGGCGGAAGAGGCGAGGAGGGCGACGGCAAAAGCAAAGCGCTTCATGATGATCCTGCAATCGGGAGATTATGCCCGATGGAGCACCCTTCGCAGCGTCCAAGTCAAGGATCATAACATGAACTTCATGTCATGATCGATGTTTACGGAAAGCCCTTGCCGCCATGCGCACCGACGGCCGTGCCGGTGGAGAAGGTCGCCTCGCCGCTCGCCAGCGCGACATAGAGCGAGGCCAACTCGGCCGGTTGCCCCGCGCGGCCGAGCGACGTGTCCTGGCCGAATTCGTGCATCTTGCCCGGCAATTGCCCGCCCGCGACCTGCAGCGGGGTCCAGATCGGACCGGGCGACACGGCGTTGACCCTGATACCCTTTTTCGCCAGCTGCTTGGCCATGCCGCGGGTCAGGTTCTGAATCGCCGCCTTGGTCGAAGCATAGTCGATCAGGTCCTCGCCCGGATCATAGCTGTTCTGCGAGATGGTGTTGATGATGACCGAGCCGGGCGGCATCGACGGGATCGCCGCCTTGGAAAAGCGGAATACGTGATAGACGTTCGTTTCATAGGTGCGGACGAACTGCTCGTCGCTGATCTCCATGATGTCCGCCTTGGACTGCTGATAGGCGGCATTGTTGACCAGCAGGTCGAGGCCGCCGAGCTGTGCGATCGCCTTGCGCACCACGTCCTCGCAGGCCTTTTGCGTGCGGATATCGGCGGGCAGCAGCACGGCCTTGCGCCCCGCCTGACGGATCATGTCAGCGACCTCGCGCGCGTCCGGCTCCTCGCTGGGGTGATAGTTGATCGCGACATCGGCCCCCTCGCGGGCGAAGGCGATGGCGGCGGCGCGACCGATGCCGCTGTCCCCGCCGGTCAGCAACGCCTTGCGGCCCGTCAGCTTGCCCGACCCGCGATAGCTTGTTTCGCCATGATCGGGGCGGGGTGTCATTTTGCTCGCGAGTGCGGGCCAGGGCTGGCGCTGCTCGGGGAAGGGCGTGCGGGTATAGGCCGAGCGTGGATCACGCAGGCTGGGTGCGCCATCGGCATCCGCTTGCGCCACCGCCGCAGCCGGAGCCGCCGTGGCCGCCAGCCCCAGCGCCGCTCCACCCAGGACGCCGCGCCGCGAGGTTTCGAAATCGCTCATGTCGAAGTCCTTCACGAAAGCCAGGGGAGGGGTCAGGCGGCGATTTCGCCTTCTTCTTCGCCGTCCCAATAGCGGATACGCTCGGCATGGACCCGGATCATCACCACGCCGGGCGTGTCGATGCCATCGGGGAAATAGCGGTCCAGATCCTTGGTCCAATGGGCCTCGAATTGGGCACGATCCTGGATCAGCGCGGCGTGTCCCTCGATCGCGACGAATAACGGTGGTCCGCCCAGCATCCCGACCGCCCCGGTATAGCTGAGCGTCACCAGCGGCTGGGCCTGGATCTCGGTCACCTTGCGCGACTGGGCATAGGCGAAGAAATAGCTGTCGCCGTCATAATCGACATCGCCATTGTTGCTCATCGGCCGCGCCGTCATCGCCCCGGACGCGCTTTGCGTCGCCAGCATCGCGAAATCGAGCTTGGCCATCTTCTTCGCCAGTTCAGGCAGCGTCATCGTCGCCATGCGATCATTCTCCCGGCAAGGTCGCAGGCGTTGGCAAAAGGCCAAATGCCTGAAATTGCGTGGGTTCGTAACGGGCGAAAGCCGATAGGGTTCACCGGGCCCGAAAACGCACCAGCGCGAGCGTCGGATAGCGGAAGAAGTGTCGTCAGCGACAAGGCGCTGCCAGTTCACGCCTGCGACGCTGGTAGCAGTTCAGGCTTTACCCTTTGGAAACAGGGTGTGCAATTGGCCAGCTTTGCCTCAAACCCCTAGATGTGGGACGCGGGCTCGTCGCGGACGAGGATGAGAAGGCCAACTTATGACGGCTCCGGATCAATCGGCAGACATGCAAGTCGGCGTTAAGGCACCGCCCAAAGGCGATATGGTTCAGCGGCTTAATCTCAATCTGCTCTACCCTCTTGACGCCATTCTGCATGCGCCGACCCTGACGGAAGCGGGGCGTCGGGTGAGTTTGGGGCAGTCGACCATGAGTCATGCCCTTCGCAAGCTCAGGGCGCATTTCGGCGACAATCTGGTGCTCATGACCGGAGGCGAGTGGCAATTGACGGCGCTCGGTCTGACGCTTCGAGATGACGTGCGCCGGGTGCTCCGTGAAGTCGAGAATACCTTGAGCCTGTCCCGGGAGTTCGACCCTGCAACGACCACCGAAGCGATTACCGTCGCAGCGACCGAAACCACCGAGCAGATGCTGCTCGGCCGTCTGATATTGAATTCTTCAAAATCCGCTCCGGGGTTGACCGTCAACATCATGCCGGTGGACCATCAGAATCCCAGACGGTCATTGGATCAGGGTGCGGACATTTTGATCGTCGCCGAGGATATGGCGATCGACCAAATGGAAACGATGCCCATCCTGACCGATCATGCCGCCTGCATGATATGGCAGGAGCATCCCCGATTGCGGGATTGTTGGGAAATCAGCGAGGAGCAATACCGGAACGGTCGCCATATCGTTTCCGGCAATGAAAAAACGGATGCTGTTGCCCTGGATCGATCTGGTCTGGAGATGCTGCGGAATCGGCGCATCTGTGTCCGCACGACATCGTTTGCGACAGTCCCGGCATTTGTCGTCGGGACCGACCTGATTGCCACGGGAAGCTCCTGGCTATTTCAGAGTTATGCCGCGTCCATGCCGCTCAAGGTCATACCGGCCCCCTTTGCCGAACGTGAGAACACCATCGTCGCGCAATGGCCGCGGCATCGCAACAAGCCGTTGCTGACCTGGTTTCTGGCTCAGATCAGAGCGCTCCCCCTGCGTCATACTCGATACTGAACCGTGCCATCGATAGCGTTCATACCGGTATGAAAAAAAGCCATTTGCCTGTCATCAAGGTGACGCATAGCGTCGAATTCGACAGGAAAGTCCGGCGGATCCCGCCAGGGATCACGACACGGATTGCCGTCAGCAGGAGGTCGGCCGCGGTCACATCCGTTCCGGTGTAACCGCATTTCGTCGCCGAGAGGCGATAACCGTCGTCACTAAGGTATTGTGCAATCCAGTGCGTGGCTCGCCGCGCGCAACGATCTCGCATGCCTTGGGGAGGGGAGTGCGTGATGAAAATTCGTGCAAAGCTACATGGCCTGATGAGCGGGGCCGCCTTGGGGTTGATCGTTACGGCGGGCGTTACCGCTCCGACTGCGGTCGCGGCCCAGTCCGCCGGGCCGGGTGACATTACCGTACCGGCAATGGCGATGGACCGCGCGCTGGACATGATCGGCCGGCAATCGGGTGAGAACGTCAATTTCGATCCCGATGCGGTCAAGGGGCTCAAATCGCAGCCGGTTCGCAATGCGCGCTCTGCCAAGCAGGCCATCGAACGCGCCATCAAGGGTTCGGGCCTGAGCGTGGTCCCGGCGGTGCAGGGCGGACTGGTCGTCGTCAACGATATCGTCGTGACCGCTCGGCGCGACGAGGCGGAGACCAGCGTGCTGGTCCGCCAGGCGACGACCTCGGATCGCAACGGGCTGGGCCTGCGTAACCAGCCGCGCAACACCCAGGTCATCACCGCCAAGACCATCGAGGAGCAGCAGGCGCTCAACATCACCGACATCCTGCGCAACGCGGGCGGGGTATCGGCGCTGGGCAACAGCCCGAACTCCGGTGCGAGCTACACGATCCGCGGCTTCGCCGCGAGCGGCTTGGTCAACGGCTTGACCAGCTCGTCCCAATATGGCGTCAGCGCCGGCGCCGACCAGCCGGTCGCCAATATCGAGCGGGTCGAAGTGCTGAAGGGCCCGGACGCGTTGCTGGCCGGCTTCGGCAATCTGGGCGGCAACATCAATGTCGTCACCAAGAAGCCCAGTGCCGAGGAACGGCTGGCCGTCAGCTTCGATACCGGCTCTTTCGGACTGGTGAGAGGCGTGATCGACGCGAACAACGCGATCACCGCCGATAACAAGCTGTCCGCCCGCGTCATCGCCAGTGCGCAGACGATGGACCATAATTACGGCGGCTATACCGGCGACAAGAACTGGCTGTTCGCGCCAACGCTGCGGTACAAGGATCGCCTGACCGATATCGTGGTCGGTGCCAGCATCAACGAGGGCACCAGCGGCATTGGCGCGTACACCTTGTTCGACAACAAGACGCGGCAGATCATCGATCGCGATCCGTCGGTGCCGATCTATGCGGCCAATCAGGGCATCAAGATCGATACGAAACGCTTCTATTTCGATGCGACCCGACAGATCGTGTCGGGCGTCGAACTCGTCGTGCGCGGCCTGCACGATCAGACCTTGCTGACCACCCGCGCGGCGAACACCGGCTACAGCCGCGCGGGCGTGTTGGTCGCGGACACCCAGGGATCGCAACAGGACGGTTCCGCCAATTCGCTCGACGCTTTCCTGCGGATCAAGACGCATATCGGCGACGGCCTGAAGGCCAGTTTCAATGTCGGGTATAACTACAGCGACGGCTCTGCCGCACAGCGCAGTGGTCTGGTCTACAACCGCGCCGTGTTGTCCTCGCTCGCCGCCACGGCCCCGCTGACCGTGATACCCTGGTCGCCATTCGGCAAAGTGCAGATCCAGACGACCGGCAAGCAGGAGGGGGTCTATGGCCAGGCCCTGATCGAATTCTGGAAGATCAAGATCCTGGGTGGCGTTCGCAAGAACTGGTTCAACACGACGTCGCAGACGTTCTTCGCAGGCCCATCGGCCGTCCTTTCGCAAAACAAGGATGGTGTGTCGCCGAGCGGTGGCATCATCTTCGACGCGACCGACACCCTTTCGATCTTCGCCAATTATGCGCGGGGCGAAACGGCCACGTTCACCGCGGCCAAGGACGGCTCGATACTGCCCAACGTCATCACCAACAATAAGGAAGCGGGCGTCAAGGTCGATCTCTTCGGCAAGCGCGCGACCATCAACGCGTCCTACTTCGACATTCAGCAGGACAATATCATCCTGCGCAATCCAGCCGATCCGACCGATCTCTTCCCCGGACCGGGGCAGCGTGGGCGGGGCATCGACCTGAACATCGCCGGGCAATTGCTGCCGGGCTGGGCCGTGTTGGCGTCGTTCACGCGCACCAAATACGCCCTGCTGTCGACCAATGCGCTTCAGACCGTCGTCGCGAACCAGCCGCGCGATGCGTACAGCGTCTATTCGACCTATCGCACCCGGATCGCCGAAGGCGTCTCTGGCGGGGTCTCGGGGGGGCTGTATGGACGGTCCAGTTCCTACGCCAACCTGCTGGGCCAATATGTCGTCCCGGCGTCACGACAGATCGATACGAATGCCTTCCTGAGCGTGAGCGGCTTCGACTTCAACATCGGTATCCGCAATATCTTCAACCGCAGGAATTACGGGTCGACCTCCATCTTCACCTATGTCCCCGTCAGTGAGCCACGCGGTGTTCGCTTCAGTATCTCCAAGCGCCTGTTTTAACCGAGTATCCTGACCGATGATGCCGCCCCCCGCCCATGTCGAGGAGACCCGCCGCGAAGCGGGTCTCCAGTCGCCGCAGCCTGCCCGCGCCCGCTGGGCCCATGCCTGGCGTATCAGCACCCGCTATTTCGTGTCGGACGACTGGAAATGGGCGTGGTTCCTGATCGCATGCTATTGCGTGATCGAGGTCGGCACGACCTATGTCTTCCTGCTGACCAACAGTTGGCAACGGGCATTCTACGACGCGATCGAGCAGCGGCAGGGCGGGCTGTTCCTGTCGCTGGTCGGCATGTTCATGATGATCGCCGGGCTGGCAGTCGGCACGTCCTTCCTGCACAATATCGTCGGCTGGACGCTGTCGATCCGGTGGCGGCGCTGGTTGAACGACTGGTATCTGGGGCGCTGGTTCGCCCGCGACCGCTTCTACGAGATCGAGCGGCTGCGGATGATCGACAACCCCGACCAGCGTATCGCGGAGGACGTGCGGGCCTTCACGTCGATGGGCCTGGAATATGGCCAGTCGCCGCTCAGCATCTTGATCGCGCTGGTATTCAACCTGGTCCGTGCGGTCGCCTTCGCCACGATCCTGCTCCAAACCTCGTCGCCGCTCGCCATACCGCTCTTCGGTTATCGCATTCCGCTGCCCGGCGGCGACCTGATCTGGTTCTCGATCGCCTATGTCCTGTTCGGCACGGTCTTCATTACCTGGATCGGCAAGCCGTTCGTGCGCCGCAAGATGCGTGAGCAGCATTACGAGGCCGACTATCGCGCTGGCCTGATTCATGTCCGCCGCAATGGCGAGCAGATCGCCTTCTCCCATGCCCAGCGTATCGAACAGGATGGCTTGAAGGGCGCCTTCGGTGATATCCGTCGCAACTTCTATCAATTGATGCTGGCCAATGCGGGGCTCAGTGCGGGGCAGGATATCTATCAGCGCACCATGCAGGTCGTGCCGCTGTTCCTGACCGTACCCAAATATTTCGCAGGGGCGATCACCTTCGGACAGGTCCAGGGTGCGCGCGATGCCTTCACCCAATTCTCGTCCAACCTGTCCTATATCGTTCAGGCCTATCCCAGCATTGCGCGACAGGTCGCCAACATCAATCGTCTGAAGGCCCTGGACGACGCGATCGACTATGAGCGCCCGAGCGGCATCGGCTTCACGCCGGGCGGTACGGCCGACGGCGTGGCGATCCGTGTCGAAAATCTGGAATTGCGTCGGCCCAATGGTGCCCCGCTTCTGGGCGTGGCGGACTGGACGGTGCGAGAGGGGGAGCGCTGGGTCATCGAAGGGCCGTCGGGCACCGGCAAGACCACGCTTCTCCGGGCGATTTCGGGCCTGTGGCCGGATGGATCGGGCGACGTGGCGATGACTCGTCGCGGCAGCGCGATGCTGGTGCCGCAGCGGCTCTATCTTCCGATGGGGACGCTGAAGGGCGCCGTGTGCTTCCCGGATCAGCCCGAGGAGCATGACGACGCGGCGATCGCAGCCTTGTTGGAGAAAGTCGGGCTCGGCGCGCATGTCGACCATATGCACGAACTTCGCATGTGGCAGGACGAACTGTCACCCGGCGAGCAGCAGCGCGTGGCGTTGGCCCGCATCCTGTTGCAGCGGCCGACATTGCTGATCGTCGACGAGGCGACCAGCGCGCTCGACGGGGACAATGCGGCCTTCTTCTACCAGGCAGTCCTCGACGCCATGCCAGGCGCCACGATCGTCAGCGTGGTCCATAACGAGAAGCTGGCCGCCTATCACACCCATCGCCTGCGGCTGGACCATGGTCGTGCCACGACGGCGCTGATCGCTCAGGACAAGGCGTGAGCACGCTCCTGACCCATGACGAGGCGGCTCTGCGCGACGCGGCGGCGCTGGCGGTCGAACTGGCGGTCAAGCGGGGCGCCACGGCGCGCGCGTCGGCCCAGCATGAGGGCCGGGCGCGGATTGCGGTGCGTGGCGGCGACGTCGAAACCGCCGAGCGCAGCGGCACGCAGGGGCTGGGGCTGACCGTCTTTCACGAGGGACGGCGCGGCGCGGCGTCGACGGCGAGCTTCGACCGGACCTCGATCGAGCGGGTGGTCGATGAGGCGATGATGATCGCCGCCCATGTCCAGCCGGACCCGGATGCGGGCCTGCCGCCCGCCGCCATGCTCGCCTTCGCCGGTCCCTCGCCGGAGCTATATGCCGATGGCCCGCGCGATCCCGACATCTTGCTCGCATCGGCGACACTGATGGATCGGATGGCCAGTGATGTCGCCCGCACCGACCCAACCCTGCGTGTCGGGGAGTCGGTCGCCGTGGCCACCGAAGGGCTGTGGGCGCTGGCGACGAGCGATGGCTTTTGCCGTAGTGCCCGCCGCTCGAATGACGGGCGCTGGTCGGTGATGCTGGCGCAAGACGAAGGGGGCAGCACGTCCGCCTTCTGCCAGTCGCAGGAACGGCGCGTCGAGGCCTTGACCCCGCCCGAACAACTGGTCCGCGCGGCCGCCCAACGCGCCCGGACAGGACTGGGCGCGCGGCCGGTTGCCAGTCGCCGGTGTCCGGTGTTGTTCGACCCGCGAACCGGCGTCTCGCTGGTGTCCGATCTGGCGGGAGCCCTGACCGGCATGGCGCAGTTTCGGGGTATGACCTTTGTGCGCGAGCCGCTGGGCAAGGCCGTTGCCGCCGGGCATCTCGACCTGATCGAAGATCCGTTCGAGCCGTTGGGACTGGCGAGCGGCGGCTTCGACAGCGAAGGGATGGCGGGTTCGACCCGGCACATCCTGCGCGGCGGCGTGGTCGAGGGGCTGTTCCTGTCGAGCTTTTCGAGCCGCAAGCTGGGCATGGCGTCGACCGGCAATGCCGATGGCTTCTACAACCTGCGCCTGACCAGCAGCGCCCCCGGCGGCGACTTCGCGGCGATGCTGCGGATGTTGGGCACGGGCCTGGTCGTCACCGAATTTCAGGGCGGCAAGACCGACCCCGCTACCGGCAACTGGACCCAGGCGATCCGGGGCTTGTGGGTCGAGCGCGGCGAGGTCGTCCATGCCGTCACCGACGTGACGCTGGCGGGGCAATTGCCCGCGATGCTGAACGGCATTCGCGCGGTCGGCCACGATGTCGAGCGGCAGGGCGCGATCCGCACCGGATCGATCCTGGTCGACGACATGCAGGTGGGAGGAAAGGCATGAACGGCGGCGGCATCGCGCTGGACCGGGCGCGCACGGCGCTGCTTGGCCCGGCGGGACTGGACGAGGCGGCGATCGGCCGCGCGCTGGGTGAACTGGCGGGCGGCGGCGCGGATCTGGCCGATCTCTATTTCGAGACGACGACGATGCGCAGCTGGCAATTGCAGGACGGCCGCGTGACGCAAGGGGGCTTCTCGATGCGGCAGGGCGTCGGGGCCCGTGCGGCGCATGGCGGGCAGGTCAGCTTCGCGCATTCGGCGGACCTGCGCGAGGGCGCGCTGCGCGACACGGTGCGCGCGGTGCGCACGCTGGCGCGGCATGGCGATGCGGGAAGGCCGGGGCAGGGGATTGCCCTGAACCGCGATGCGGGCTGCCATCACCTCTATCCCGCGATCGATACGGTCGACGTCCGGAATGCGGCGGCGTGGATCACGCTGCTCGAGCGGATCGACCAGCTTGCCCATGCGGAGGACGCACGCATCGTGCGCGTCGACGCCAGCGTTCGCGCGACCGACACGACGATCCTCGTCGCCGAGGCCGACGGGCTGCTGGCCGGGGATGTCCGTCCGATGACGATCCTGTCGATGGTCGTCATCGCCGAACAGGACGGCCTTCGCGCGCGCGGGCAGGCCGGTCTGGGGCGGCGGGCCGGGCTCGACGGGTTCGATGCCGCGTCCATCGAGCGCATGGTCGCGACCGCTGCGAACATGGCGCTGAACAATCTCGACGCCATTCCCGCCCCCGTTGGCGAGATGCCGGTGGTCCTGGGGCCGGGCTATCCCGGTGTGCTGTTCCACGAAGCGGTCGGTCACGGGTTGGAGGGCGATCATCACCGCAAGCATTTGTCCGCCTTTGACGGCAAGATGGGCGAGCGGATCGCGGCGTCCGGCGTGACGGTGATCGACGATGGCGGCCTGGAAGGACGGCTCGGGTCGCTGGGCATCGATGACGAGGGCACGCCGCCCGACCGCACCGTGCTGGTCGAGGACGGCGTTCTGACCGGGCTGATGCAGGACCGACTGAATGCCGGGCTGATGAACGCGCGTTCGACCGGCAATGGGCGTCGCCAATCCTATGCGCATCTGCCGATGCCGCGCATGACCAATACCTTCCTGGCGAACGGCACGGCCGATCCGGCCGATATCATCGCCTCGATCGATCGCGGCATCTATGCCACCGAATTCGATGGCGGGCAGGTCGACATCGTCACCGGCCGCTTCAACTTCACCACGATCGAGGCGTGGCTGGTCGAAAAGGGCAAGCTGGTCGCACCCGTGCGCGGCGCGACGCTGATCGGTGTCGGGCACGAGGCGCTGCGCCACGTCTCGATGATCGGCAACGATCTGGATTACGACACCGGCATGGCGACCTGCGGCAAGCAGGGCCAGTCGCTCCACGTCAGCGTCGGCCAGCCTACGCTCCGCATCGACCGGATGATGGTCGGCGGGCAGGCCGGCTGATCCCCATTCCCTTAAGGACAGTGACTATGCGTAACGCAACCGAGCAGGATTTCGACGAGATCGTCATGAAGAACGCCAAGCCGGTGCTGGTCGATTTCTGGGCGCCCTGGTGCGGGCCGTGCAAGGCTCTGGCTCCCACGCTGGAAGAGCTCGCCGAGGAATATGCCGACGAGATGGATATCGTGAAGGTCAATATCGATGAGAATCCCAAGCTCGCCGAACGATTTGCGGTGCGCGGCATCCCATTGCTGCTGATCGTCAAGGAAGGTGCCGAAACCGCGCGCGCTTTCGGCACCATGTCGCGCAGCCGCCTCGACGCGTTCGTCGATGCGAATGTGGGGGGGGCGTGATGACCGACGGTATCGCGTTCCATGGCGATCCGGCGGTCAAGGTGCAGGCGCTGGCAAAGCTGCGGCAGCATATCGCGGCGGGAACGTTCGTTTATTTCCCGGCATGGGAAGACGGCAAGGCCAATGTGATCGGCGCGATCGTCGAGGCGGACGACACGCCGCGCTATGCCGAGATGTTGGGGTATCCCATCGCCCTGGCCGAAACGCTGCCGAAATTCATCAATGACGGTTTTCGCCCGCAGGATGCTGCGGCCGCCTTTGCCGAGGCCTGGCTGGAGCGTACGCCGGTCGGTGCCGATCTGTCGCGGATCGTGTCGCAACTCGTGCTCGCGTTGCTCGACGACGCGGACCTCGCGGCGATCACGGGTCGCCATCCCGAGCTCGAACATTGCCGCCTGGGTATCCTGGACCTGCACCGGCGTGTCGTCGGTGGCGAGACACCGGATCGCAAGGCCTGGAAGACGCACCGTCTGGCGGCGGTCGCGGCGACCGACGGGCTGGGGGACGCGGAGCTGGATCGGCTGGCGGGCAATGTCGTGGAAGCGGCGGCCTGGCCCGGCACCATGCGAACGGTCCTGCGCGATACGTTGAGCGCGAGCGGCTCTTTCCATCTCAGGCGTTCACTGGTGGCGATCGGCTGGACTATGGAGGATGAAAGTCGGGTCTTCCACATTCGCGAGCAGGCCGAAAAGGACGGGTATAAGGCCGAGTTCTCGGGTCTGGACCGTTTGTTCGCCATCCTCAACGCCGATCATCCTGCGCTGGCGGGCGGCTTTCGTGCGCGTTTGCAGCAGATGGAAGGCACTTCGGCGCGGTGCCGTGCGCTGGCCTGGCAGGCCGTCGAACTGATGGAGCAGGCCCCCATCGTCGCACTGAGCCCAATGCCCACGAATGCGGATGCCTGAGGTGAACGACGATAGCGCGTCGGACATTCGGCACAGCAAGGTCCTGATTATCGGCTCGGGCCCGGCAGGTTACACCGCCGGAGTCTATGCCGCCCGCGCGGCGCTGTCGCCCAGGCTGATCGAGGGGCCACAGCCGGGCGGGCAATTGACCATCACCACCGAGGTCGAGAATTGGCCCGGCGACGAAAGCGTGCTCGGCCCCGACCTGATGGCACGGATGGGCGAACAGGTCCGCAAGGCGGGCGTCGATGTCGTCAGTGACCTGATCGTCGAGGTCGACCTGACCCGCACCCCGTTTCTCGCGATCGGCGATGGCGGCACCCGCTATACGGCCGATACGATCGTGGTGACGACGGGGGCATCGGCGCGCTGGCTGGGTCTGGAAAGCGAAACCCGGTTTCGCGGGCGCGGCGTATCGGCCTGCGCGACCTGTGACGGCTTCTTCTATCGCGGACGGGTCTGCGCGGTGGTCGGTGGTGGCAATACGGCGGTCGAGGAAGCACTGTACCTCACCAATTTCGCTGAGAAGGTCTATCTGATCCATCGCCGCGACACCCTGCGTGCCGACCGCACCAACCAGGCGCGGCTTCACGCCAATCCCAAAATTGAAATGATCTGGAACGCCGAGGTCGCAGAGGTGCTGGGCGATGACATGGGGGTGACCGGCGTCGCGCTGCGCGACACCCGTGACGGCACGGCATCGGAACTAGCAGTTCACGGCCTGTTCGTCGCGATCGGTCATGACCCGGCGACGTCGCTGTTCAAGGGACAGCTTCATATGGATGACGAGGGCTATATCCTCGTCACTCCCGGCTCGACCGCGACCAGCGTACCGGGCGTGTTCGCGGCGGGTGACGTGCAGGACAAGCTGTTCCGCCAGGCCGTTACCTCGGCGGGCATGGGCTGCATGGCAGCGCTGGAGGCCGAGCGATATCTGGCCGGCCACAATACGCATGCGATCGCGGCCGAGGGCGCGGAATCCGGCACGCTGGTTTGAGAGAAAAGGCATGATGATGAACCCGTTGCTCGACACCCTGGCCTTGCCGCGTTTCGATGAAATCCGCCCCGACCAGATCGCCCCCGCGCTGGATCAGGTGCTGGCCGAACACCGTGCAGTGGTGGCGCGGATCGTCGAGGGGCGTCCGACCGACTTTGCCGATGCGTGGATGCCGCTGGAGCGTGCGGACACCGCCCTTGCGGCGGTCTGGTCGGCCGTTTCCCATCTGCAGGCGGTCGCCGACACGCCGGACCTGCGCGACGCCTATGCTGCCGGGCAGAAGCGGCTGGTCGAGAACCATCTTCAGGTGATGCAGAACCGCGCGCTCTACGATGTCCTCGTCGCGCTGACCTCGACGCCCGACTTTGCCACGCGACACGAGGCGGATCGTGCGGCGGTCAAGCATATGATCCGCGACTTCCGCCTGTCCGGCGTCGCCTTGGAGGCCGAGGACCGGGCCCGCTTCGCCGCGCTGTCGGTGGAGCTGTCGCAGCTGTCGACCGATTTCGGCAATGCCATGCTGGATGCGACCGATGCCTGGTTCGAGCATGTCGAGAACGAACGTCTGCTCGCCGGATTGTCGGATGCGGACAAGGCGATGTTTGCGGCAGCGGCAAAGGCCAGGAACTCGCCGGGCTGGGTCATCACGCTTCAGATGCCGCACGTCAACGCGGTCATGAGCTTCGCGGCGGATCGGGGCCTACGCGAACGGGTCTATGCGGCATCCGGCACGCGTGCCTCCGATCAGGGGCCTTATGCTGGCCGGTTCGACAATTCGGCGCGGATCGCCGCAATCCTCGATCGGCGGCAAGAGGGGGCTCGGCTCCTCGGCTTTCCCGATCCGGTCGAATGGTCGCTGGCGACCAAGATGGCGCCGAATGCGGGCGAGGTGCTGGCCTTTTTGCGCGATCTGGCGCGTCGGGCGAAACCAGCGGCCGAACTCGAATTCGCCGCGCTCGCCAGCTATGCCGCCGAGCATCTGGGCATAGAGGACCTCCAGCCCTGGGACGTCGCGTACGTCGCGGAGCGGCTGCGCGAGGCGCAATTCGCGGTCGACGAGCAGGCGTTGCGCGCGCATTTCCCGGTCGAGAATGTGATCGCGGGCTGGAAGAACCTGCTCGACCGGCTGTTCGGCATCACCCTGATCGTGCGTCCCGATGTCGCGGTCTATCACCCCGATGCCTGCTATTACGACGTGGCGGACGACCAAGGACAAGTGTTCGCAGGCGTCTATGTCGACCTGCACGCCCGCGCGGGCAAGCGCGGCGGGGCTTGGATGGCGCAGGCGCGGCCTCGGCTGAACGATGGCAATGTCCAGCGGGTGCCGGTCGCCTATCTGGTCTGCAACTTCGCGCCGAAGATGCCTGGCAGCCCGTCGCTGCTCAGCCATAAGGAAGTGGTGACGTTCCTCCACGAGACCGGGCACTGCCTGCATCATCTGTTCACCCAGGTCGACCGTCCCAACATTGCGGGGACCAACGGCTTCGAATGGGATGCGATCGAGCTGCCCAGCCAGCTGATGGAGGATTTCGCCTGGGACCACACCATATTGCGCGACATGTCGGGTCATCACGAAACCGGCGCGCCGCTATCGGATGAATTGTTCGACCGGCTGGTTTCCGCGCGGCATTTCCTTTCGGGTATGTTCATCGTCCGACAGGTCGAGTTCGCCCTTTTCGATCTGATCCTGCACATGGGTACGTTGGGCCGCGATCCCATCGAGGTGATCGAGGCGGTGCGTGATGAGGTGGCCGTGGTCCACCCGCCCGCCTGGCATCGCTTTCCACACGCCTTCACGCATATTTTTGCGGGCGGCTATGCATCGGGCTATTACAGCTATCTGTGGGCCGAGGTGCTGGCCGCCGACGGGTTCCAGCGTTTCGCCGAAGCGGGGCTCGTCGACCGGAGCGTGGCCGCACGGTTCTGCACCGAGGTCTTGTCGCGCGGTGCCAGCCGCCCGGCGGCCGAAAGCTTCCGCGCCTTTCGCGGGCGCGACGCCGATCGGCGGGCGATGCTGGTGCGCCACGGGCTGACCGCCGATGCTTGCTAAGCGCGACGAGGGCACCTTGCGCGCCTGGCGGGCCGAGGCGGTCCACCGGATCGAGGCGGACTATAACCGCTCGGCCGACACGCATCTGATCCGGGTCGATCTGCCGCGCTATCCGGGGATCACGCTGTACCTGAAGGACGAGAGCAGCCACCCGACCGGCAGCCTGAAGCACCGGCTGGCGCGATCCTTGTTCCTCTATGCGTTGTCCAATGGCTGGATCGGGCCGGATACCTGCGTGATCGAGTCGTCCTCCGGCTCGACGGCGGTGAGCGAAGCCTATTTCGCCAAGATGCTGGGCCTGCGCTTCATCGCGGTGGTGCCCGCCTCGACCGCCGCGCCCAAGCTGGATGCGATCCGTTTCCATGGCGGCGAAATCCACGCGGTCGACGATCCGCGCACCGTCTATGACGTTTCGCACCGGCTGGCCGCGGAAACGGGCGGTCACTATCTCGACCAGTTCACCTATGCCGAGCGGGCGACCGACTGGCGCGGCAACAACAATATCGCCGAGAGCATCTTCGCGCAGATGTCGGCGGAGGAATATCCCGTGCCCGCCTGGATCGTCTGCGGCGCGGGAACCGGCGGCACCTCCGCGACGATCGGGCGGTACATCGCCTATCAGCGGCACGGCACCCGGCTCTGCGTCGCGGACCCGGTCCATTCGGTCTTCCACCGGCACTTTGCCGACCGCCAGGCGCTGTCACTGCCCGAGGGGTGCGGCAGTTGTATCGAGGGGATCGGGCGTCCGCGTGTCGAGCCCAGCTTCATCCCCTCGGTGATCGACCGGATGATTGCGGTCGAGGATGCCGCCAGCATCGGTGCGATGCGGGCCCTGTCGGCGCGACTGGGACGACGGGTCGGCGGGTCGACCGGCACCAATCTCGTGGCCGTAGCCCAACTGGTGGAGGAGATGGCCAAGCGCCGGGAGACCGGCTCAATCGTCACCATCCTGTGCGATGGCGGCGAGCGTTACGGCTGCACCTATTACGACGATTCATGGCTCGACGCACGCGGATTGGACTGGCGAGCGCATTACTCTGGGTTCAGCGCCATGTTCGATAATGAGAAATCCCCGTCGCCCTGGCCGGCTGCGGCGCCAGCGAAGCGTTCGCGGGTATAGCCCTGGTATATCCAGGCTATGTCCACATGACTGTGCGCGACGGCCTGCATGGTGCGGGCGAGCCGTTCGACCTCGCCGGGATTCTCCGCGCTGGCAGAGATAACACGCACCGCGAGGGAGTGCCGCAGCGTGTCCACCGCCGTGTGGATGGAACTGGATTCGGTCTTGTAAAGCAGCCCGCTGAATACCTCCCGCAGGTCATGTTCAGATGCAGCGGCACCGTATTGGCTCACATGCTCTGGTTCATCGACGACCGTCAACGGCCGCCGAAAACCCTATCAGAATGGGCCGATCTTCTAAAAATAATGCAGTAAAAAAATGGTATATGGCGGAAGAGGTGTCCGCAGAACTGCGTCATCGTCTGGTGTTCGCCAATGCCCAAAGAGGTTCCATTTTTCCGTCTTTATACAGCATTGTAGCCCCCCCCTCAGACGTCCGCCTTGTTCGCCACCGTTCGTCGAGTTTCGCGGCAAGCCAAGTTGAAAATGGGCACCAATATGGGCACAAAGTGGGCATGACTTTGGGCATCATAGAGGTTCGACGGACGACATGGCTCACGCGTTGAATAAGCTGACCGCTAGACAGGTCGCATCCATCAAGAAGCCCGGCCGATACGCCGACGGCGGCGGGCTGTATTTCCGGATCACCAATGCCGGATCGAAGTCCTGGGTGTTTATGGTGACGCAAGGGGGCAAGCGCATCGAGATTGGCCTGGGCCGGGTCATCGACCGGCCCCTGGCCGCCGCCCGCCAACTGGCGCAGCAGATGCGCGAAGCCATGGCCGAGGGCAAAGACCCCCGCTCCGTGCTGGCAGACGCCCTGCCCGCTCAGCCTGCTGAACCCGCCCCCACGCCCCTCACGTTCGGCGAGTTTGCCGATCAGTATATCGCCAGCGTCGAGGATGGCTGGAAAAGCCCCATTCACCGGCAGCAGTGGCGCAGCAGCCTTCGCGATCACGCAGCCTCGCTATTGGCTAAACCCCTAGCCGACATCTCGACCGATGACGTGCTGGCGGTACTCGAACCCATCTGGCTGACCAAGGCGGAAACCGCCAAGCGGGTGCGAGGTCGGATCGAGAAGGTCCTAGCAGCGGCCATGGCGCGCAAGCTACGTCCACGAGATGCCACCAACCCAGCCGCTTGGCGCGGCCATCTACAGGTGCTGCTGCCGTCACAGGCCAAGGTTGCCCGCCATCACCATGCGGCGCTGGCCTATCACGACGCCCCCGCCTTTATGGCACAACTGCGCAATCGCACGGCATTGGCGGCGCGGTGTCTGGAGTTCACCATCCTGACTGCAGCCCGCAGCGGCGAGGCCCTGGGCGCAACCTGGGGCGAGATCGACATCGAAAACAAGCTGTGGGTGGTGCCGGGCGAACGCATGAAGGCCGGGGCCGAACACATTGTTCCCTTAAGCGACGCCGCCATGGCGGTGCTGGACCGGTTACCCGCCGGCAATCGAAAGCGCACCGACCCTGTGTTTGGCGTAGCGGGTGCAGCGCGCAGCAACATGGCGATGGCGATGCTGCTGCGGCGCATGGGGCACGGCGACATCACCACCCATGGCTTTCGCTCAACCTTCCGCGATTGGGCGGGCGATCGCACCGACTTTCCACGCGAAATCATCGAGCAAGCACTGGCGCATACCATTCAAAACAAAGCAGAACGGGCGTATCGGCGCGGATCTGCAGTGGATCGAAGGCGGCATTTGATGGCCGCTTGGTCAACTTACTTGCACAATTCTGCATAATTCACGAAGTCACCCCGAGGTACTGCCGCTCACGGGGAGATAAATAATGACAGACTACTATACCGCTTACGAAGTTCTTGAAAAATATCGAAAAATTCGTGGCGCGGATAGTTTGAAGCGGGACATAGCGCAACTCTTACGCGATGGTTTCATCACGGCAGAAGCCAATGTGACTTTCAATGCGCGGGGCGCGACACCAAATGAGGCATGGGAACTGCGCCCCGCTGAAATCAACAAAGAGGAATTCGTGCCGGTTTCTAAGGCGCTGTGGCGATATGCCGGCCACCGCACGCGTGGAATGATGAACGCCTGGAAATGGAATAGGGGTGACTTCGTCGTAATCAGCAACGCAAAGCCAAAGACATATAGATTATTTTCTGGCGTCCGTTTTCTCAAAGCGGAGATCGATGCCGAATTTGCGTCTCAGTCTGAGCCGCCTGCTCTTGCCCCCCGGTCAAACGCCGGGAGAAAGCCCAAAACCGATGAGTGGGACAAGCTGTGGATTATTTTGATCGGACTGGCGAAGGCAGGGAAACTCAACGTGAGCAATTTCCCGACGATGCATAGCCTAGCGAAAAATTTAGACGCAAAAGTAGGACTAACTTCTACTACTTTATGTCGAAAGTTTGATAACGTATGGAATGATATTATGCGGGACGACCCAAGCGAAAATGTCTTGCAGATTATTCAATCACTTACATAATTATTATGTCGATAATTGCGCAAAGTTGCGATTAACGCCGGTTTCTAGAGTCGGCATAAAAGACTTCTTACCCGCCAGGGAGGCGGGTGAGGAGGTACGAATGAATGCATCATACGAGGCGAAAGCCAGCAGCGTTACACACGACACGCTCGTCATGCGCATCTCGGATGCGGCCAAGGCGCTAAGCATTGGCCGCACCACCGTCTACAAACTGATCGGGGATGGCACTCTGCGCACCATCAGGGTGGGACGTCGGCGATTGATCCTGACGCGAAGCATCCAAGAACTGTGCGATCAGCCGCAATCAATGGCTCAACCGCATGATGCATCGGCCGTGCGAGCCAATCACCACCATTAATATTTACAACGATGCAGTTGGCGGACGCGCCGCTGCACGTCCGTAAAATAATACCGCCTTACGCAGAGCAGGCCTTGAAATGCCTTTTCTATAGGTAAGGTAGAAAATCAAAAAGCACAGTTTGCGCCATCCAGCGGAGCGTTATGCGCCTCCGTTAGCGGATCTGTGCGCTTTCACGAAAGAATTCGCCATGCGTAATTATTCGTCAGACATACTCCCTGAGGTGCGCGGAATGAACCGTTTGAAGGTCATGCGCGACAAATGCAACGCCGCTATTGAAGGTATGAACGGCACTGACCTCCAGAAGCTAGTGATGAAGGCTGCGCTGGGCATCGAGGCTCGCGCTGAAAACATGCTAGCCAGCGACCTGCGAATCACTCGTCATACCGCCCTGTACCTTGAAGCGCGTATTCAATCCGAACGCCTACAGCATCCCCATCGACATTTCTTTTTCGTCACCGGCTTTGATGACACTTTTCTCACAACTGACGCCAAACCTGACCTGCGTTCCAAAGCCATCATGCTGAAAGCCACCAACATGATCCGCAAATGGGATGGCGTGTCGGCCATTCTACGCCTGGAGATGCAACCTGTCTCCAACTACGAGGACAATTCGTGCATCAGCCCGTCCTGGCAAATGCAGTTGCTGGAACACGGCACCCACTTGGCTTCCACGGAGCTCCCCGCCGGGTCTGTTCGGCGCTCCCGTCTCATCATGCCCCACGTGCATGGCTTTGGCTGGACCGATCATAACGACTTCTGTCCCCGCACATTGATGGCAGAACACAATAGCTCTGGCGCATGGCATTCGTCACTGGGAGGTAAGCCGGTGCACATTCTCCCACTCCTTCATGAGGAGAGTATTTCGCGAGCATTGCACTATCTCATCAAGCAGCCCAACAGCGCCAAAAACCGCATTAAGCTTAAGAACGGTAGGGTGGACCAGCGCGACATTCAGCGGGATTACACCCCCGAGCTCGCCTTGCGCATGCTCGAAGGCCTCAGCCAGGTGCCTTTCAAAGACACCTTGGTGGCCATTGGCGGGGCATGTGCCATCAAGAATGACCTATTGCGCGACTTGGCGCTGTACCACCGCAGCCGAGCCCAAGCAGCGGCGTTGCCGGCCGGCTTCGACTTTGCCGGTTTTTGGTCGGATGTGCGGGCAGTCCATGGCACCCGTCGGTATGGCCCCTGGCAAATCGACTGCCGCGCTTTGCGCAAAACCAGGGTTGAGCCAACTGCTGTGGCTTCCACGCCTGTTGCACCGTCGCACGGCGATGTGTCGACGGCGACGCCAGCTGACGCCGTCCCGGCTGTCAGCAGTCCCCTCAGTTCGGAAGACGTGGCCGACAACCTTGACGGTTTTCTCGAGCTAATGGCGGAGAACACCGAATTTGAAGATGTGACGGACGACGAACCTGATAATGAAGAGGAGGTTGAGCAGCCGCGCCGTCGTAAATCTGCAAAACCGGCGTCAACGCGCGGTACGGGCAGCAGCAGGTCCAGTGAACGTCGTTCCGGGCGCGGACGCCGCGGCGATGTAACAGGTCCCAGCAGTCGATATGGCAGCAGTCGAGGCGGTAATGGCCGGCGGAGGCGCTGATGTTTTGTGGCGGTGGGGGTTAATACACCCTCACCGCCCAAATATGACATAAAAAATATCGAGAAGAGTTCTTCCTTTTCTGAGGGAAATGCGGATGTACTTTTTGATTTTGTGAGCTAGATATTACAGCCGAATATAGATGCGACAAATATATTTAAATGCAGCCTAAATTCTGTAGAATTTGCCGCGTCAGGCTTATTTGCTGACTCAAAGCTGGTCTGACCCACTCAATCCAAGTTGTCTCACGATCCCATTCAGCGCCGCGGTGCAGCCCTGGGCGCGTCCAATGTCGTGATCGGTTCCGGCGGAGTTCCAGAACATGTCGAGCGGCCAGCGCTCCGGACAATGCGCGATCAGGCAGCGAAGCGCGAGCCGCACCTCTATGGTGTCGACCTTGCCCTTGCCCGACCGCGCGGCGGCCCCGCGCAGGATGTGGAGCGACAAGTCTATGATGATCCGCTGATGGCGCGACATGGTGGGTCAGTGGAAGTCGCGCGACTTGATCCGCACCACCTGCTCGGGATCCTGGCCATTAGCGTGCGGTGGCCAGTAGCTGTCGCGCGGGCCCGGTCGCCAGCCGGCATCGCCCCGGTCGGGCGACCCGGCATGGCGCGCACCGTCTCCCCGGCCGGTCGCATGAGGGAAGTCCATCTGTCCGACTTGGGCGAGCAGCCCGCCATGGTCGATGATCCGGTCACAGATGACATGGATGACAAGCCCTTCGCGCTGGACCCGGCCCTTCATCCCGATCATCGCCGCCGACATGACGGTGCGGCGCTGCGCCTCGAACCGATCGGGCCAGAGGATGCCGTTGGCGATGCCGGTCTCGTCCTCGATCGTGATGAATAGCACGCCCTTGGCGCTGCCGGGTTTCTGGCGGACGAGGATGATCCCGGCGACCTCGACGTGGCGGCCGTCCTTGATGTGGGCAAGGTCGGCGCAGCGGACGATGCCGCGGCGGGTGAGATCCTGCCGCAGGAAGGCTAGGGGGTGGGCGCGCAGCGACAATTGCAGCGCGCGGTAATCCTCCACTACCTCTCGGCCCTCGGTCAGTGGGCGTAAGGGTACGTCCGGCTCCAGCCCCTCCGGGCTGAACGAGGCTTCGCGCGCATCGGCGGCGGCGAACAGGGGGAGGGGGGCCTCGCCCAAGCCCTTCACCTTCCATAACCCCTGACGGCGATCCTCGCGCAGCGCATGGAAGGCATCCGCTTCGGCCAGTCGCTCGACCGCTGCACGGGGCACGCCCGCACGCCGCCACACCTCTTCGACCGACTGGAAAGGTGCGTCCCCCCGCGCCGCGACGATCGCCGCACCATGCGCATTGGCAAGGCCGCGCACCTGGCGCAGTCCGAGCCGCACGGCGAGATAGCGGCCGCGTGTCGGTTCTAGCGTACAGTCCCAACGGCTGGCGTTGATGCAGGCCGGCCTTACCTCGACGCCGTGCTCACGCGCGTCGCGGACGACCTGGGCGGGCGCGTAGAAGCCCATCGGCTGGGCGTTGAGCAGCGCCGCGCAAAACACGTCGGGATGATGATGCTTCATCCAGCAACTGGCATAGGCGATCTTGGCGAAGCTGGCGGCGTGGCTCTCGGGGAAACCGTAGGAGCCGAAACCCTCGATCTGCTTGAAGGTCCGTTCGGCGAAGTCGCGGGGGTAGCCGCGCGACACCATGCCCTCGACCAGCTTGTCGTAGAAGTGGCTGACCCCGCCGGTGAACTTGAACGTCGCCATGGCGCGGCGGAGCTGGTCCGCCTCGACCGCAGTGAAGCCTGCACCGACGATCGCGACCTTCATCGCCTGTTCCTGGAACAGCGGCACGCCCAGCGTCTTCTCCAGCACCGCGCGTAATTCGGGGCGTGGATAGTCGGGCTTCTCACGCCCCTCGCGGCGGCGCAGATAGGGGTGGACCATGTCGCCCTGGATCGGCCCCGGCCGCACAATCGCGACCTCGATGACGAGGTCGTAGAAACGCGCCGGCTTCATGCGCGGCAGCATGCTCATCTGCGCTCTGGACTCGATCTGGAAGGTGCCGAGCGTGTCGGCCTTCTGGATCATCGCATAGACGTCCGGGTCATCGTCCTGCAGGTCGGCCATGCCGACGCGGACGCCTTTGGCCTCCTCGAGCAGGTTGAAGGCGCGGTTCATGCAGCCGAGCATCCCGAGGCCGAGCACATCGACCTTCATGAACTTCAGCGCGTCGATATCGTCCTTGTCCCATTCGATCACCTGCCGGTCGACCATCGCGGCGGGCTCGATGGGCACAAGATCATCGAGCCGGTCATGGGTGAGGACGAAGCCGCCGGGATGTTGTGACAGGTGACGCGGCACGCCGATGAGCTGGCGCGACAGTTCCAGCGCGAGGCGCAATCGCCGGTCGTTCATGTTGAGGCCGAGCTGGGTGACTTGTTTCTCGCCGACGCCTTCCTGGCTCCACCCCCAGATGAGGCCGGCGAGCGCCTTGGTCAGATCCTCGGGCAGGCCCAGGGCCTTGCCGACCTCGCGCACCGCGCCGCGCGCGCGGTAGCGGGTGACGACGGCGGTCAGCGCGGCATGGTTGCGCCCATAGGTGTCATAAATCCATTGGATGATCTCTTCGCGCCGCTTATGCTCGAAGTCGACGTCGATGTCGGGCGGTTCGCGGCGTTCGCCTGAGACGAAGCGCTCGAAGAGCAGCTCGTGCTTGATGGGGTCGATGCTGGTGATGCCGAGCACGAAGCAGACGCAGCTGTTGGCGGCGGAGCCGCGCCCCTGACAGAGGATACCGCGCCTGCGGCTCTCCGCGACGATGCTGTTTACGGTGAGGAAATAGGGCGCGTAACCCAGTTCGCCGATCAGCCTGAGCTCGTGCGCGATCTGGTCGCGATAGGCTTTCGGAAGTCCGTCGGGGAACATCCGCGCCGCGGCGGTCTCGGTCAATTGTTCGAGCGCATCCTGCGCGGTCAGCCCCTCGACTACCCGCTCCTGCGGATATTGGTAGCTGAGTTCGCCAAGGTCGAAGGTGCAGGCGCGCGCGATCGCGGCGGTGGCGGCGATCGCATCTGGGAAGGCGGCAAAGCGCCGCTCCATCTCGGCTGGCGATTTAAGGTGCCTGTCGGCATGCCGCTCGCGCCGGTAGCCGAGCGTGTCGACCGTGCACTTCTCGCGGATCGCGGTGACGACGTCCTGCAACAACCGAGCCTGCGGGGTATGGTAGAGGATGTCGCCGAGTGCGACGGCGCGGACGCCTGCCTCGCCGGCGAGCGCGGCGAGGTCGTGCAGCCGCAATGCATCGTCGGGTCGGCGGCGGAAGGCGAGGCCGCAATAACCGCGCGCGCCGAAGGTTGTGCGCAGCTCTTCTAGATACGCAGCGGTCGCCGCATCCGCCTCGCCTGGCAGCAGAACCGCAATCAGCCCCTTGTTCCACGCAACGACATCGCTCCAGCCGAGCGTGCAACCGCCCTTGCCAGCACGCGACTTGCCCAACGTCAGTAGCCGGGTCAGCCGCGACCATGCTGTCTTGTCGGTCGGATAGAGCAGCAGCGCCCGCCCATCGTCGAGATCGACGCGCGCACCGGCGATCATTCGCACGGCCGTGGCCTTCTGGGCCTCCCAGGCGCGCACCAGACCGGCGACGCTGCCCCGGTCGACGATGCCGAGCGCGGTATGGCCTTGCAGCCCGGCAGCGGCGAACAGCTCGTCGGGCGACGAAGCACCGCGCAGGAACGAGAAATGGCTCGTCACCTGAAGCTCGACATAGGTCGTGGTGGGGGCCGCCATCAGCCGAATAGCCCGTGGAGGTACCAGCTGAGATCGCCGGTTGCGGCATCGACCCCGTCGCCGCGGCGAAACAACCAGAAGCGTGCGCCCGTGTCGTCCTCGACCCGGAAATAGTCGCGCACCGCCCAGACCTCGCCGTCGCGCCGCCACCATTCGCCATGGATGCGCTCCGGACCATCTCCGGCCACCACCGCATGGACCTGCCCGCGCCAGATGAAGCGGCGCGGCGGTGCGTCGGGGAGGAGGGCGAGCACGCCGGTCAGCGGCTCGGGCCGGCTGAGCAGCCGTACCGGCCGGCGCCAGGTCGGCCAGCCAGTCGGCGCGGCGAGCGGCGGCGCGCGGCGTACCGCGCGTTCGGGCACGTCGCTCTCGACTGGCGCGGCGGTGAACAGCGCCGCCTCGCCCACCCGGCCGGCGATCTGGTCGACAAGCGTCGCGACGTCGGGCACCGCCGCCTCGCCGGTCAGGTCGCCCGCTACCGCGGTAGCACCCAGCGGATCGATCCGCGTCGCGGCGAGGCGCATCGTCTCGATCCCGTCACCCGGATCGATCCGCTCGATGCGCAGGTGGAAGAGGCGGGCGAGATGCACGACATCGCGGGTCGCGCGCGCGGTGCCGATCGCGAGCCGCTGCACGCTGCCGTCGATCCGGTCGAGCAGCAGCACCAATGTGCGCACACCGCGCCCGCGCGCCTGCAACACCAGCATCATGTCGGCGAGCAGGTCGGCGATCACCTGCTCGATCGCCTCAGCGGTGCCGATCGGCTCGAGCAGCCGGCGCTTTGCGACCGGCGTCTCCTCGGGCACGACCGGCACGATCGGTTCGGGGACACGCCCCAGTGCCTCGTCGAGGCGGCGGACACTCGCCACGCCTAGCCGCCGGGCGAGCGGCCCGCGTGGCAGCGGCAGGAGATCGGCGATCCGGTCGAGCCCAAACCGGTTCGCCGCCACTGTTGCTTCCGGGGTCAGGCGGAGTGCGGCAGGAGGTAAGGGGGCTAGAGCCTGCGCCTCTTGTCCGCCGGGAACCAGCAGGATGGCATCGCGACCGAAACGGGCGAGCGCATGAGCTGCGCCCGGCGTGGAGGCGATCGTGACCCGTGCGGTCAGGCCGAAACGTCGGCAGAACCGGACCAGTCGCTGGCAGAAGCGCGCCTCGCCGCCATGCAGATGCGCGACGCCACTCAGGTCCAGCCAAAGCCCGTCCGATCCGCTGACCGCGGCGGTCGGGGTCCAGTGACGCACGGCATGCAGTGCCAGATCCGCCAGCAACGCGGCATCTGCCGCCCGGTCGGCGGGTCGGATGTCGAGATCCGGGATCAGCGCCCGTGCCTGCGTCACTGCCATGCCCGGGGTCAGTCCGAGCGTCATCGCCGACGGGCAAGCGGCGGCGATGACCTGTCGCTGCCCGAGCTGCTCGGCCAGCACCATCGGCACGAGGTGCGTCACAGACGCCGCCGTGGGTTGACGCTGGTCCGTTGCGACCAGTCGCTTGAAGGGGTGATCCGCTGCCTCGGACCGGCGGCCCAACTCGCGCATCGGCGGTCGCTGATGCAGCGGCAGCGCCGCTACCTGCTCCTCGACCGCCCCACGCGCAGCGCCTTGCTGCGCCCAGCGCGCACCGGGACGCCAGCCGCCGCCCCGTGGCACCGAGCAGGCACCGGGGTCGTCGTCGACCGGCAGTATGGGCGCGGGCCTCGGCTCAGGCAGCGCGCGCGGCCGCTCCAGCCGCCGCAGTCGCTCGATCGCGAGATGCGGCAGGTAGAGCGAGGCGACCCGTGTCATCACATGCCTCCAATTCCATCGTGAAGCCCGGGCCACCCCGTTGGCGTGCCAGCTCGACCATCCAGCGCGGGCGGCCGACCCCGGGGGCGGGGAGCGGCGCGGAGGGCGCGCAGGCGATCCGCCACCGTGTCATCGCCGCCGACAGCTCGGTCAGTGGGCAGGTGCCCTGTCGGCGCCAGCGGCGCGAAAGCAGGGCAGGGGTATTTCCCGTCATCGCCGCCAGCTGCAGTCGCCGGGTCGCGACCATATCGGCGCGCTTTACCTCGCCAACCACCGCTGCAAGCCCGCCATGGCGCAGGCCATCCTCCATGACGGCCAGAACGTCCTTGTCCTCACGTACCTCGGCGAAGAACAGCGTGGCAGGGCTGAGGCCGGCCTGTTCGAGACCCGGCGCATAGAGATCGAACCGGGTGAGCGCCCAGAGCACCCGGCGACCGCTCAGCGCTGCTGCGCGCGCGGCAATCCCGACCGCGAACAGCGTGGCAGCCGCATCATCCGTAAGGGTCGGTGTCGCCGAAGACGTCTCGTGCAGACCGCCGAGCGCCAGGCCGCCGCCCGTCAATCGCGTGTCTACCGCTTCGATGCCGAAAGGCAGGACCGCACCCTCACCGCCGCCTACAGCGCCTATGGCGCCCCGCAGGCGGGCCAATGTTTCGAGGGGTGGGGCGGTAGAAGACATCATTGCTGCGACTCATATGTTCGCTATATGTTCCGTTGATTCCGCAGCCGGGTCAAGGCGTTGCGGAAGCGGATCGATAATCGGAACGGGACAGGGTCGTGGCAGATGAGGGTCGTGAAAGGGGCAGCCAGGAAGGCGGGGCAGGGGCCGATCACGATCATATCGGGCGGCGTCTGCGCACGTTGGAGGAGTGTGCCCTGCACAAGCGCACGCTGCGCCTCAGCTGTCCAAAATGCGGTCACGTCCGCGTCTTCGATGCCGTTGCGCTATGGTGGCTGTTCTGCCGCCGAGGCTGGGACGGCACGCTCGGATTGGTGGGGCGGCGGCTATGCTGCTCGACATGTCAGGCGGAAGGACGCACCCAGCGTCCCCATGTGGTGATCGGGCGGGACCCGCCCACTGGCGCTGCTCTGCCCTATCCAGATGCCGCGACGTGGAAGAAGCTTGTCTCGCGCTACCGGTCGTGATCGAACAAGCGAATGTGTAATCTTTACAATATCAAGGTCGATCCGCGGACCTATTTCGACGCGCTTGCTGCAGTCGACGATGCGAGCAACACGCTGGAGGTCGAGAAGGATTACGCGGCGCCCGGCAAACCCGGCTATGTCGTTCGTGTCGAGGAGGGCCGACGGGTGCTCAGCACAATGCGTTGGGGCTTCCCGACCCGCAAACCGCGCAAGCGCCCGGCGCGCGAGGGGGAATTGCCCTTTCTCTACGAATGGTGGACCAACGCCCGGAACATGCAGAGCAATATGTGGAAGCCTTGGCTGATGAAGGCCGAACATCGTTGTCTCGTGCCATTCACCCGCTTCTCCGAACCCAAGGCAGCATCCGATCGGAAGGCGCCAAGCGACACCAACTGGTGGTTCTCCGTCGAGGATCAGGCGGTGCCGTGCTTCGCCGGGCTTTGGAAGGTCGACCAGGATCATGACCGGGTCTATGCCTTCTGCACCACTGAACCCAATCCGCTGGTGGCGCCCAGGCACCCCAAGGCGATGCCGGTCATCGTGCTGGCCGAAGATCAGGAACGCTGGCTGACCGCCCCGGTGGAGGACGCGCTCAGCTTGCTGACAGCCTATCCCTCGCAGCTGATGAGCGTTGCCTGACCATGGCCCGCAACCGCTATTATGACGGTCCGCCGAGCGATCACTTCGACGGTACGCGCTTCTTCAATCCGGGGCAGCCCAGTACCGATCGAGGCTTGAGCGCCATCCTGCGCTGGAAGCTGGCGGGGGCTGCTGCCAAATGGCCGAAGTCGCTGCCGGTGACGCCCGCCAAGCCTGAGGCGCGCATCGATGGCCTGTGTGTGACAATGGTCGGCCATGCTTCGCTGCTGATCCAGGCGGCGGGGGTGAACATCCTTACCGACCCGGTCTGGTCGGAGCGCGCCAGCCCGTTCCGCCGCGTCGGGCCAAAGCGGGTGACCGCGCCGGGGATCGCGTTCGACGATCTGCCGCCGATCGATGTCGTGCTGCTGAGCCACGCCCATTACGACCATCTCGATGTCGACACGCTGCGGCGCCTCCACGCCGCGCACGATCCGCTGATGGCGATGCCGCTCGGCAACGACGCGGTCGTCCGGGCGGCGGTACCGGCAGCACGGTGTATGACCGGCGACTGGTGGGATCGGCTCGACCTCGGCGGCGGCATCGTGACGACGCTGACCCCGGCTAATCACTGGTCGAACCGCTGGCCGAGCGACACGCGCATGACGCTTTGGAGCGGGCATTATCTGGAAACCCGGGCGGGCTCGATCTGGTTCGTCGGCGACACCGGCTATGGCGATGGGCGCATCTTCGGCGACGTGCGCGATCGCCTGGGCCCTCCCGACCTCGCCCTCATCCCGATCGGTGCCTATGCGCCGCGGTGGTTCATGGCCGACCAGCATGTCGACCCGGCCGACGCCGTGAGGATCCTCAACGATGTAGGGGTGGGGCGAGCGCTCGGCATCCATTGGGGCACGTTCCAGCTGACCGATGAGGCACGCGAAGAGCCCGTTGGGGAATTGGCCACGGCATTGCGTGCTGCGAGTATCGCCCCCGAACGCTTCGTCGCGGCCGAAGCGGGCGGTGTTTACCGCTTCGCCTAGAGCATCTCCAACGGCACCCGGCCCCTGGGGCGGGGGAACAGCTCGTCCAAACGATCGAGGGTGGCTGCATCGAGGGTCAGGTCAGCCGCAGCTCGATTGTCGCGCACATGCGCAACTCGGCCAGCCTTCGGAATGGCGATGACGTTGTCGCGCGCCAACAGCCAAGCCAACGCTAGCTGGGCGGGTGTCGCACCGATTTCGTCTGCGAGGGAGCATAACCCGGCATGGCCGACGAGGCGGCCCTGCTCGACGGGGCTGTACGCCATCGTCGGGATTGCATGTTCGGCAAGCCAGGGCAGCAAGTCGTGCTCGGGACCGCGCCGGGTCAGATTGTAGAGAATCTGGTCGGTTGCGCATGCCTCGCCACCGCTGGCGACCAGCTCTTCCATATCATCGGCATCAAGATTGCTGACGCCCCAACGGAGAATCTTGCCCGCGTCGACCAGTCGCTCCATCGCTTCGACGGTCTCAGCCAGTGGCACGCTGCCCCGCCAATGCAGCAGATAAAGGTCTAGCCGGTCGGTGCCGAGCCGCGCGAGACTGGCCTCGCAGGCGTGGGGCAGGCGATCGTGCGACGCATTTTGCGGATAGGCCTTGCTGACAAGAAAGACCTGATCCCGCTTGCCCTGAATCGCCTCTCCGACGAGCCGTTCGGACTCGCCATCAGCATACATTTCGGCCGTATCGATCAGCGTCAGACCGAGATCGATACCTCCGCGCAGGGCGGCGATTTCTTCTGATCGAACTCGCCGATCCTCAGCCATCATCCAGGTGCCTTGGCCAAGCGCGGGGACAGTTGTGCCGTCGGGCAAGCGGATCGTCTTCATGGCACCCTAAACGTGCCGACGGAATTTCGGAGCCATCACCAGACGGTTGCGCGTCAGTCTCGTTTGTCGGACCGGCATATGTTCCCAATTCGTTCCAAATGCGATAGGCTCTGCGGCATGGTCACGCGCAAGATCATTCACGTCGATATGGACGCCTTCTTCGCGTCGGTTGAGCAGCGCGATGATCCGACGCTTCGCGGCAAGCCGGTCGCGGTTGGCTCCGCCGCGGCGCGAGGCGTGGTGGCCGCGGCGAGCTATGAGGCGCGCACGTTCGGCGTGCGGTCGGCCCTGCCGTCGGTGACGGCACTGCGCCGCTGTCCCGACCTGATCTTTGTGCGGCCCCGATTCGAGGTCTATCGCGATGTCTCCCGCCAAATCCATGCGGTCTTCGCGCGCTACACAGACCTGATCCAGCCGCTGTCGCTCGACGAGGCCTATCTCGACGTGACCGCCGACAAACAGGGGCTGGAAACGGCATGGCGGACGGCCAAGGCGATCCGCGCCGACATTCTGGCAGAGACAGGGCTGACCGCGTCTGCGGGCATTTCGTACAACAAGTTCCTCGCCAAGATCGCTTCCGACCACCGCAAGCCCAATGGCCAGTTCGCAGTAACGCCTGAGATGGGCGGGGCGTGGGTCGAGACGCTGCCAGTTGACCGTTTCCACGGCGTCGGACCGGTCACGGCCGCGAAAATGAAGCGACTCGGCATCGAGACGGGGGCTGACCTCAAGGCCAAGTCGCTGGCATTCCTTCAGCAGCATTTCGGCAGTTCCGCCGAATGGTATCACGCCATCGCGCGCGGGGAAGATGACCGGCCGGTTAACCCGAACCGCGTGCGAAAATCGTCGGGGTCGGAAACGACGTTCAACCGCGACCTAACCGAACCCGCTGAGATCGAGGCCGGTTTGCTTAAGATGGCGGATGATGTCTGGGCATGGTGCGAAAGCCGCCAGGCGTTCGGCCGCACGGTGACGGTGAAGGTCAAATATGGTGACTTCCACCAGATCACGCGCAGACGCAGCCAGCCGATGGTCGTTGCCACTCGTGAGGCGCTGCACCGGACGGCGCTCGACCTGATCCGATCGGTCCTGCCGACCCAGAAGGGCATTCGTCTGGTCGGCGTGACGGTATCCAACTTTGTCCAGGCACAGACCGAGGCGGCCGACGAACTCCCCATCTTCGTAGAGGCGGCAGCGTGATGCTCGACCTGTTCGATATGCCCGCTTTGCCGGGCCTCATCACCCGCCATGATCTGATTGATCCTGCGGACGAGCGGATGCTGATTGATCGTATCGATGCCACCGCTCTGACGCCGTTTCGGTTCCAGGGCTGGACTGGGAAGCGGCTGACCACATCCTTCGGATGGAGCTACGATTTCGAAGTGGGGCGGCCCAAGGACGCCCCGCCGATCCCGGACTGGTTGCGGCCTTTTCGTGACCGGGCGGCCAAATTTTCAGGGCTCGAGCCCGCCACCCTGATCCAGGCGCTTTTGATCCGCTACGATCCAGGTGCCGGGATCGGCTGGCACCGCGACCGTCCGATCTACGGTCATGTCCTTGGCATTTCGCTTGGCGAACCGGCCGTCATGCGTTTTCGGAAGCGGCATGCGGGTGGGTTCGATCGCGTCTCGGTGCCGCTCGATCCGCGCGCGGCCTATCACATGAGCGGACCTGCCCGGTATGACTGGGAACACAGCATTGCTCCGCTGACGCGCCCGCGCTGGTCGATTACATTCCGAAGCTTAGCAGCACACGCGTCCAGCCTTTCCTAATACCTCCTGTGCCGAACCTTCGCCGGATGGGATGCACCTGGACTTTTGTGGTGGGAAGCGGATTGGCCGCTTTCGGGCGAGGATCATGAGGAAGCAGACGTTCGTTCATCCGTAGCCGGACGGTAGCAAAGCGCCTTGAAAATGGCTGATAGCTTGCCGCCAGCTGATACCAAAAGCGGCCGTTTTCCTCGTTGCTCGCACTACAGCCCCAAGAGTACGATCGGCCGCTCCCTGGTAGCTCGGCGATGCGCTGGGGTCGCAAACTGGCGGAAAGTCGGCACGCTTGAGAGCGGCTATAGAATTTGAAGGGGGCGGCTGAGAACGGCCGTTTTCCAGGTTTGAGCAGCATCGCCGACGGCCGCAGTAATGGCTGCCTGTCGCCCGTGCGCAGTCATGGCGTCGTCAAACTGGAGGGTGGTCGCTCCGAAACCATCTATGGTGCTGCTGCTCCCTACCAATGATCGGGCGGTCTCATGCAATCCATCCTGACCATCGATCAGCAGGTCTAGCGCAGCATTCATAACGGCAGGATCGGATCGGCGGTCTGCAAATCCGCCTTCTCGTCCCAAAGGAATGATCAAGGCGCCGGGGGGTATCGGCGACCGAGCGCCCTCCTGCACGGGTGGGGACATGTCATTCGGGGCGAGACAGGCGCGTCCGGCGATGAGGTGGAGGCCCGCGACCCGCCTGTCCTGACAGACACGCGCCAGCCCGATCGCATCGGCGACATTTTCGGCATCGAGATGAGCCAGAGCCCATGGCTCGATAGAATCCAGCATGGCGGCCATATCGGGCGGACGGTTTCCATCCCGCGTTTCGCATGCGGCTACACAATGGGCGATTCCTCGATTCCGGCACAGTTCCGACCACGCTTGGGCCAGAGCGTCGTTATTACTCCAGATCAGCAGAACCGGATCCGAGCGCGCGTCGCGCAATGGCGGTGTTTTGATCGGATAGGGGATCGCGGGATAGACAAGCCGCTCCTGACGCCGCCACCAGCCCGGGGCATGAACGACCGGATGGCGTTCGGCGCCGGTCGGCAACCCCTTCCACAAGGATGCAAGGGCGGTCGGCCGGGGCACGCCATGGGATATGTCGAATACCCCCGGTTCATAGGTGCCGGGGCGGGTCAGCAGGGTGTCCCATCCTTGCGAACCCAGCAGCGACCAAGCCGTGACGGCCCTGATGTCGACCCCTGCCTGACGAAGCGTCACACAGCCGTCCCACGCCTCGGCCGCCCAGCGCAACTGCTCCTCGCGGGTGCAGCCATTATGCACCTCCGTCACCGCGATGGGCGTGCCGTAACGGTCCCAGGCTTCGCGGAGGGCTCCGACCAGGCCGGGGGGTGGCGGATCGAGGACGCGTATCGCCTCGACATCGGCATAGGCGCGGCACGCATTGCCGCCATGGCTGCGCGGCGGATAGCGTTGCAACCGATGGTCGAGAAAGCGGTCGCTGGTCAGATAATGGTTCACCCCGACCATGTCGGGCGGGCAAGGATCGTCGGCGATGCGACGCAGGCGGTCGGAAAACCCGAAGCTCCCGATCCGCGCCCAAAGTGGGTGGTCCGGCGTGATGCGTCCGAACAACAGGTCCCATCCGGCCCAGCGTCGTAGGTTATCGAACGCTGCCTGCTCGCCCAAGATGAGGGTCGCATAGGTGCGGCCGAGATCATCGGTCTGGATCAGCCTCGCCGCCGGATTGATCCGGCGGATGGCCCGCATCGCGGCTCTTGTGCCGTCGATCTGGTTGAACAGCGCCAGCCAGAAGGCCCCTTCGTCCCGAGCATGGGGATACCAATGGCCGTAGAGCGCGGAGAAGCGCGCCGTGGTCACAGGTTCGTTGACCGGAGTCCAGTCCTCGATCCACGGATAGCGCTCGGCGACCTGTCGCGCATAGTCGCCCAGCCCGGCGGCGAATCCATCGTCGAGCAGATGGGTATGGGTCGGCCCGCTGCCATGATGGACCAGCCCGGCGATTGGACGGATACCCAGCTTGCGCAGTCGCCCAAGCCGTTCGTCGGTCCATGACCAATCCGCTACCCGTCCCTCCCGCATCACACGTTCCCACAAGACGGGGTAGCGGATTGCGCTCAGACCCAGTCCGGCAAACAGGTCGAGATCGGCGATCCGATCGTGATGCCCGCTCAAGCGGACCTGATCGCTATAGCCTGTGGCGGTGCGATTGACGGTGCATTCCACACCACCCCAAAGTTCCAGGCTGTCCATGAGCGTCTCCCCCGGCCCCAACGGATCGGGGTTGGCGACGTTCCAGGAAACTGACTGATTTGCATCTATAATCAATAAGTTATCAGGAACTTGGCGAAGCGGCGGGATGTTTCTGTTCTGTAACAGAGATAGAAGAGGAGCTTCCGTGACCGCCCAGCTGTCGAGCGCCGCCCATAGCTCCCATGGTCTTTACCACCGCCGTCCGCGATCGACGCTGATCTGCTTCAGTCACCTTCGCTGGGCCTTCGTCTTTCAACGGCCACAGCATCTGATGACCCGCTTTGCCGCGACGCAGGATGTGCTGTTCTGGGAGGAACCGGAATATCGCCCCGGACCGTCCGAACTGTATCGCCGGACCTGCCCCGACAGCGGTGTGGTCGTCCTGACCCCGCAACTCGACGACGCCTTGCGCGGGCGGGAGGAGGAGGCGCTGGCGACCTTGCTCGACACCGTGTTGGAGGCGGTGACCGGCCCGGTCCTTCGCTGGTATTACACGCCGATGATGCTGCCCTTTTCGGACCATGTCCGGGCGGCGTGCATCGTCTATGACTGCATGGACGAACTGTCCGCGTTCAAGGGCGCGCCGCCCGAGTTGCTGGAGCGGGAGCAGCGGCTGATCGAGCGGGCCGATCTGGTCTTCACCGGCGGGACCAGTCTGTACGAGGCGAAACGTAGCCGCCATTCCAATGTCCACGTCTTTCCGTCCAGCATCGACGCCGCGCATTTCGGCCGCGCACGTTCGGGGAGCGAGGAACCGGCGGATCAGGCGCCGTTGCCGTACCCACGGCTCGGTTTCGCGGGGGTCGTCGACGAGCGGATGGACCTGGAACTGCTGGCAACCCTGGCCGACGCCCATCCCGAATGGTCGCTGGTCATCATCGGCCCCGTCGTAAAGATCGACGAGGCCGATCTGCCACGTCGCGCCAATATCCATTATCTCGGTGGGCGGCCTTACCCGGCGCTGCCGGACTATATGGCGGGCTGGGATGTTGCGCTGATGCCTTTTGCGATCAACGAGGCGACGCGGTTCATCAGCCCGACCAAGACCCCCGAATATCTGGCGGCGGGCTGCCCGGTCGTCTCGACGCCGATCACCGATGTCGTTCGCCATTATGGTGCCCTGGCGGGGGTGACCATCGCCGACACGCCCGCCGCCTTCGTGGCCGCGTGCGAAGCGGCGATGGCCTTGCGCGCCGCCGGAAACGACTGGCGCGACGAGGCGGACAGGCAATTGTCACGCGGTTCGTGGAGCAGCACGGCACTGGAGATGACCGCGCTGATCGAGGCGGAGATCGCCGGGCGCAACCGGCACGAGCCCATCGTGTCCCCCGTCACCTGGCCGCCGCTACAGGACCGCTATGACGTGATGGTCGTCGGCGCGGGGTTCGCAGGAGCGGTGATGGCCGAGCGGCTGGCGTCCGATGGGGGTAAGCGCGTGCTGGTCGTCGACCGGCGACCGCATATCGCGGGCAATGCCTATGACCATCACGATGCGGCGGGCATCTTGGTCCATCGCTATGGTCCGCACATCTTCCACACCAATTCGGACGACATTTTCGAGTATCTGTCACGCTTCACCGATTGGCGGCCCTATGAGCATCGTGTGCTGGCCGATGTCGATGGCACGCTGGTGCCGATGCCGATCAACCGCACGACGCTGAACGCGCTATATGGTCTGGACCTGTCGAGCGATGCGGAGGTCGAGGCGTTTCTGGCGTCGCGCGCCGAGCCGGTCGACCCGATCCGCACATCGGCGGATGTGGTCATCTCAAAGGTCGGGCGCGAACTCTACGAGACGTTCTTCCAAGGCTATACCCGCAAGCAATGGGGCATGGACCCATCGGAACTCGATAAGTCGGTCACCGCGCGGGTGCCGACCCGGACCTGCACCGACGACCGCTATTTCGGCGATCGCCATCAGGCGATGCCCGCGCAAGGTTTCACCCGCATGTTCGAGGCGATGCTCAGCCATCCCAATATCGATCTGCTGCTGGGAGTCGATTATGCCGATGTCCGTGATGCCTATCCGCACGACCATCTGGTCTTCACCGGGCCGATCGACGAATATTTCAGCTATCGTTACGGCCGCTTGCCCTATCGCTCGCTGCGTTTCGAGCATCGGACGCTGAACGAGGAACGGCATCAGCCCGTCGCCGTCGTCAACTATCCCAACGAGGCCGTCCCCCATACGCGCATTACCGAATACAAGCATCTGACCGGCCAGACCGCGCCGCAGACCAGCGTGACCTATGAATATCCCAGCGCGACGGGCGACCCCTATTACCCGATCCCGCGCGACGAGAACCAGGCGCTGTACAAACGCTATGAGGCGCTGGCCCTGGCCGAACCGCATGTCAGTTTCGTCGGGCGGCTGGCAACCTATCGCTATTACAATATGGACCAGGTCGTCGGGCAGGCGCTGGCGACCTATCGCCGGTTGAAGCCGATGCTTGAGGAAGCCGAGATAACGGGTTTGGCCGCCCTGGCGGGGGGACGCAGCGCCGCATGACCCACGGAGAAGGGGGCGGCATGGCCAAGCCGGTCCTCCTGCTGGCGGCCCGGATCAATTTCGCCGTCGATTATGTCGCGAGCGTGCTGAAGCAAGGGGATAGTTGGGTGATCGGCCCCATGGACGACCTGTCGCAGGCGATCCGGGTCCTGTTGACGGAGGATCTGCGGGGCGCGGTCATCATCGGTCCCTTTCGCACCGAGGATCGCGAGCGGCTGGTCGACATTCTGGTCCGCCAAGCGCTGCCCTATCTGACGGTCAGGAGCGGCGTGCAAGCCGAACAGGACGAAGATGGCGCCGCGCTGTTCCCACCATTTGCCGCCTATCAGGTGGCGGACTGGGTCGCTGCGCTGACATGATCGGCCAAGCCAAGGCCGATTGATGAGCGACATACTCCAACGGGTTTGACAGACGATGAAGCGTAAAGCCGCCATTGCGAATGCCATCATCGAAAGCGCGATGGATTACGCGATCATTTCCCTCGATTCCGCCGGTCTCATTACAAGCTGGAATAGTGGGGCCGAACATGTGCTCGGCTGGTCCGCTGACGAAGCGCTGGGCCAGTCTGGCGAGATCATCTTCACGGCGGACGATCGCGCGGACGGCGTGCCGTGTCGGGAAATGCGGCATGCCGATGAAGCGGGACGTGCCGCCGATGAACGCTGGCACGTACGGCGCGACGGCAGCCTGTTCTTCGCGCTGGGCGAGCTGATGCCGCTGCGGCTGGAGGAAGGGGGCTACGTCAAGATCCTGCGCGACCGTACCGATCAGCGTCGCGCCGTTCAGGATCTGGAGGATAGTCGCAAAGAGACAAGCGGTGCCAACGCGATGCTCGCCGAGCTGACCGAGTCGCTTCAGGACCCATTTTATGCCGTGGATGCGCAGTGGCGCTTCACCTACGTCAACCGTAAGGCGGGCGAGCTTTGGGGGCGGGCGCCCCAGGACTTGATCGGCAAAATCTGCTGGGATGAGTTTCCCCAGGCGGGCGGCAGCGAACCCTATCACGCTCATCAACGCGCAATGGCCGAGCGCATCGCCGTCCGCCTCGAAGCGAAATCACCGATTTTGGGCAAATGGGTCGACATCGATATTCATCCGATCACGACCGGCGGGCTGGCCGTCTATTTCAAGGATGCCAGCCTAAGAAAGGCGGCGGAGATCGCGTTGAGGGCACAGAACGACACGCTGGCCGAGGAGATCGCCGAACGCACCCGCGAACGCGACCGGATCTGGCAGCTGTCCGGCGACCTGATGGACGTATGCAGCGCCGATGGCCGCCTCCACACCGTCAATGCCGCGTGGACGGCCATGCTGGGCTGGACCGAAGACGAACTGCTCCGCGCCAATTTCTTCGACCTGATCCACCCGGAGGACCGCGAGGCGACGGCCGCCGAGTTCGCACGCCTCGCCAAGGGGGAAGAGGCGGCGCATTTCGAGAACAGGTTTCGCGGACGGGACGGCTGCTATCATGTCATCTCCTGGGCCACGGCGCCCGAGGCCGACTTGTTCTACTCGATCGGCCGCGACATGACGGATCATCGCCGCGTCGAAGAACAGTTGCGCCAGAGCCAGAAGATGGAAGCGGTCGGACAGTTGACCGGCGGGCTGGCGCATGACTTCAACAATCTGCTGACGGGCATCACGGGCAGCCTGGAGATGATGGCGATCCGTATCGGACAGGGTCGGATCGGCGATGTCGAGAAATATAATGCGGCGGCGCAAGGTGCGGCCAAGCGCGCTGCCGCCTTGACCCACCGCCTGCTCGCCTTTTCCCGACGCCAGACGCTGGACCCCAAGCTGATCGACCCCAATCGGCTGATCGATGGAATGCTCGAGCTGATCATGCGCTCGGTGGGCCCGGACGTGGATACCCGCTATGTCGCACAGGCGGAGCTATGGGCCACGTTGGTGGATCCCAATCAGTTGGAAAATGCCCTGCTCAATCTCTGCATCAACGCACGGGACGCGATGCCGGATGGGGGAAGGCTGACCATCGAAACGTCCAACCGGACACTGGACGAACGCATGGCACGCTTTCACGAAATGGAGCCGGGGCGCTATGTCGCCGTGTGCGTGTCCGATACGGGGACCGGGATGACGCCCGATGTCGTCGCCAAGGCGTTCGACCCGTTCTTCACCACCAAGCCGATCGGCGTCGGCACCGGCCATGGCCTGTCGATGATCTATGGCTTTGCCCGCCAGTCGGGCGGCAGCGTTCGCATCCATTCCCATCCCGGAGAGGGCACGACCGTCTGTATCTATCTGCCCGCGCATATCGGCCGCGCCGAGGCGGAAGACGATGTCGCCGACCTGGCCGATGCCCCCCGCGCCAGGTCGGGCGAAACGGTGCTGATCGTCGATGATGAGCCATCAGTGCGAATGCTGGTCACCGACGTGCTGGAAGAACTTGGTTATACCGCGATCGAGGCGGCCGACGGAGCGGCGGGGCTGAGCGTTCTGCAATCCGATGTGCGGATCGATCTTCTGGTTTCGGATGTCGGTTTGCCGGGTGGGATGAATGGGCGTCAGATGGCCGATGCCGCCCGGGTGACCCGACCCGATTTGAAAGTCCTGTTCATCACTGGCTTTGCGCAGAATGCCGCGGTCGGTAACGGGCAGCTCGAACCGGGTATGCATGTCATGACCAAGCCCTTTGCCATGGAAGCCATGGCGACGCGGATCAAGGCACTGATCGAAGGGCGCTAGATCGCCTTCCACGCGTTGCGGAGTGCGTCCATGAGGGTGCGGCTGTAGATATGGTGCGTCGCCGTTTCGCGATGAACACCGGCGCTGGATGGCGCGATGCCCAGCGACGCGGCGGGCGTGAAGGTAAGTTCTCCGAAATAGATGCCGCCGCGACCATCGTACAGGTCGACGCGGACGAACTCGAACGGCGCCGAAAGCGCGCCCGCAGCGGCGATCATCATATCCAGCCGGTCGCGCGTCGCCATGGCGAAACCGTTTGGCACGGTCAGGCCATCTCTTTCATCCATCGCATCGAATTGCGGTACACGGAGCAATCGGCTCCACGGCTGTGCGAACCGCCCATGGTCGATCTGGCACAATAGCGGCTCGCCATGGATGCAATGGAACTTGTAATCGTCGGGCGGTCCCAAGCGATGCGCCGGTATCAGCGTTTCGACGATGATCTTTCGCGGCAGTCGCCAATATTGCATTTCGTGCAGGATCGCCGCGTAATCGATCGAAGCCAGGTCATATAGTCCACGCAAAGCCGCAGGATCGACGAGATCGCGCAGGAACGCGACGCCGCCACTGGCATGGGTCGGCTTCGCGACGGCGTCCGTACCGATATACGGACGAAGCCGGTCGAAGAGCTGCTCGGGCGACGCCAGCGTCTCGACCGGCATGACGGCCAGCGTGTTCGGGATGTGAAGGGCGGGGAAGCGTCGCTGTGCCTCGGCCTTGGCCGTTTCCTTGTCGACGAAGGTCCGCTGCAAGGCCGACCAATTCGGATCGATCATCCGGTCGTAAACGACGTCGTTGATCAGCGCATCGGGATGGTGTGGTGGCAGCGGTGCGCGGCCGAACTTGCGCGCAAATGGCACGGAAGCCGCCCGATGATTGGCCGCTCTCGTCATGGAAGCGGACCAACCGTCGTCCCCGTCTCGGTTCGGATTATCATTCAAGGGTGACGGCGTGGTGGCCATACTCACGAATTCCGGTTGAGGGCGGACGGGCTGAAGGTGGCGAGCAGCGCAAGGGACCAGATGTTTTTGGCGATCAGCCGATACGCGTCCAACAGCGGCGGCGACCGCCAGGATTAGCCGAGGCTTTATCCGTCGCCGCGTCGACCCGTCAGTTTTTGCGCCGCGGCGTCCAGCTCGGCGCGATCATTGCCGATACGCGCGATCAATTCGCGAGCCTGCCCCTGCGATAGCCCATGCTTTGATGCGAAATACGCGACTTCATAGGGTTCCTCGCCAGCGACCCTGCTACGATCTTGTCGGCCTTGCTTGTTTTTGTCGTCGGTCATCATTTCCTCCTTATTTCAGATCGATAGCGCCTCGAATTTCGGTCGTCCCATATGCCGACAGCGGCGGGCATCGATAGGACGAGGCTATTCGCGTCGCATCGCCAATGCGCTGATCGCGGCGAGACCGCCGAACACGGTACCGACGCCCATGACGCAGGCCTTCCGTCGCCGTTCGGAGGCGGCGCCGACCGCCAGATTGGGGATCAGCAACTGGTCCAGCTTCAGGATGATCGCGGGGGTGATCGGCAATCAGGACGATCGCCTTTGTCACGGTTTCGGGCGTCAGCGAACCGGGTGGCGACCGCTTCACACCCGTGTAATTCCCGGTGTGATCCACGCCGGGCATATCGACGAAGGTCGGATAGACGTCGCGGATGTGGATGCGCGGGTGCTCCAACAGTTCGCCGCGCAGTGCCACGCTAAACCCGCGCACCAGATCGCCTAATGCCTCGACCGCGCCGGCGCCTGCGTGGCCGAGGATCGTGCCGACCCGCATCCGCGCAAATGTGCCGCGCACGAGACGAAGATCGGTGCCGCAAACTGCCGATATGGTCAGGCGAACAAGGCGGTCGGCTGGTTCCTGAATATGGGGGTCGGGCACCGCGTCGATCCGGATATCGCCGATACCGTGCCAGGCGACTGCTTTCATCACGCGCTCTCCGCTTCGTAATGGGATAACGGAGGCAGAAGGACGGCGTTCCGAATTCAGCTCGGTTAAAAGGTTTTTTGTGCATCTGTGATATAGATTTTAACCGCTGGTCGGTGGCGATCGTAATTCTCGCGTGTCAGAAAAAGATATGAAGTCATAAGTCGATCATTGATCCATGTGGGTAGCGGATGTGGCATATTGACGTGGATCATCGAACACTTCGTATTTTTGGCTAAAGCTATCCGTCAATGTTGGCGGAGTGCTGTGTGGCGGAGAGGCGAAATCAGGGGAGCGATGCCAGCCTGATCCGGTGCGCATCGAACCATGCCCGCGGCTGATATGCGACGGGCGCGGGCGGCCGTACTCGCGATGTTGCTTTGCGGGTGCAGCAGCGAGGCGCGGGAGGTCGGTCCGACCGTACCGCAAACCGCACCGATCGGTGAGCAGGACCCACGCATCGCCTATTATCAGGACAATTTTGGGCAGGTCGCGCAGGGCGGCCGGTATTTCCTCTATTACGGTTGCGCCGGATGCCATGGCGACGGTGCGCAGGGTGCGCGCGACCTGACCGATGGGCGATGGAAGCGGGGCGGGGGCTTTGCCGCGGTCTTTACATCGATCGCCCATGGTCATGGCGACCGGGCCTATGCGACGCGCATTCCGGTCGAGCCGCTTTGGCAGTTGACCGCCTATGCCCGTGATCTGCAGCGCCACATGCCCGAGAAGCGACGGCGACAGGCACTCGACCAGCAGGCCGAACCCCGGGGGGCGGCATGGTGGGGACCGCAATGATGCGGATCATCGTGACCGGCGCGTTGCTGTCGCTGGCCGGGTGTCAGGGCATTCAGTCGCCGCTGGCACCAGGTGGTGATCAGGCGGCGGCGTTGCACAGCCTCTTCCTCCTGATGATGGGCGTATGCGGCGTCATCTATATGCTGGTTCTCGGCGGATTGGGCTGGAGCCTGTGGCGCGCCCGTTCCGCAAGCGATGCGGCGGTGGTCCCCGAGCGGGGCCTGTGGGCGGTGGCCATCGTGATCGTCGTCGGCCTCACCGTCCTCATCATCGGCAGCTTCGTCGCGGACCGCGCGGTGTTCGCCTCACGGGCGCACGGCGCGATGATCGTGCGCGTGACCGGACACCAATGGTGGTGGCGGATCGAATATCGCGATCCCGCCACCGGCCGATGGATCGAGACCGCCAACGAGCTGCACCTGCCACGCGACCGAACGACGCGGCTTGCGCTGGGCTCGGCGGATGTGATCCACAGCTTCTGGGTGCCCAATGTCGCGGGCAAGCTCGACATGATTCCCGGGCGCCGCAATATCCTGGACCTGACGCCGCGCCGGATCGGCTGGTTTCGCGGCCAGTGCGCCGAATTCTGTGGAACCCAGCACGCTCATATGGCGCTCGACGTGAAGGTGGAGAGCGCAGCCGCGTTCGATGCCTGGCTGGCGACGCAGGCGCGACCGGCCGCCGCCGTCGCGTCGCGCGGGGCGGCGGTCTTCGCGGGGCCGTGTGCCGCCTGTCACACCATACGCGGAACAGGCGCGTCGGGGCGGGCGGGGCCGGATCTGACGCATCTTGCGGCGCGGCGCTCGATCGCGGCGGGCACGCTGACCATGACGCGGGGTAATCTTCAGGGTTGGATCGCGCAGCCCCAGGCCTTGAAGCCCGGCACCGCGATGCCGAGCGTGCCATTGTCGGGGCCCGATGCCGATGCGCTCGCCACCTATCTGGAGCGCCTGCGATGAGGCCCGAACAGACGCGGCTGGACCGGCTGTCGCTGACGTGGCGCGACCCGCCGGGGTTGTGGGGGTTCCTGACCACCGTCGATCACAAGCGGATCGCGGCACGCTATATCGTCACCGCGCTGCTCCTGATGTTCCTGGCGGGCATGTTGGCGCTCGACATGCGCTGGCAGCTGTCGACGCCCGAAAATGTCCGCATGGGTCCGCAACTCTATAATGAGAGCTTCTCGCTGCACGGGTCGACGATGCTGTTCCTCGTCTCGGTGCCGGTCATGGAGGCCATGGCCTTCTGGCTGGTTCCCCTGATGCTGGGACAGCGCAACATGGCGTTTCCCCGGTTGGGGGCGTTCAGCTATTGGCTGTATCTCGGTGGTGTGCTGACGCTGTGGATCAGCCATGCCCTGGACATCACCCCCGATCTGGGCTGGTTCGAATATCCCCCGCTCAGCGGCCCTGCCTATGCCCCCGGCCACCGCGCCGATATCTGGGCGCAGATGATCACCTTTACCGAGGTCGCGGCTCTCGCCGCCTCGGTCAATGTCGCGGCGACGATCCTGAAGATGCGACCGCCCGGCATGACGCTGGCGCGGATGCCGGTCTTTTTGTGGGCGATGCTCGTCGCGTCGATCATGACGATCCTGTCGATGCCCGCGATCATGCTGGTGACGTCGATGCTGATCGCCGACCGTCTGGTCTCGACCCATTTCTTCTCGCCCGCCGGGGGCGGGGACGTGCTGCTGTTCCAGCACCTCTTCTGGTTCTTCGGCCATCCGGAGGTGTACATCATCTTCGTGCCCGCAACCGGCTTCGTCTCGGCGATCGTCGAGACGTTTTCGCGCCGCCCGCTCTTTGGGCATTCGGTAATCGTGCTGGCAATCCTGTCGATCGGCGCGCTCGCTTTTGGTCTGTGGGTGCACCACATGTTCGCGGTCGGGCTCCCGCGTCTCGGCAACAATTTCTACACCGCCGCCAGCATGGCGATCGCTCTGCCCGCCGGACTGCAGATCTTTTGCTGGATCGCCACGATATGGAGCGGACGGCCCTGGCTGGCGACGCCGATGCTGTGGGTGATCGGCTTCGTCACGACCTTCGTGATCGGCGGGCTATCGGGGGTAATGACCGCGTCGGCGGCGCTCGACCTGCAATTGACCGACAGCTACTTCATCGTCGCGCATTTCCATTATGTCCTGGTCGGCGGCGCGATGTTCCCGCTCTTCGGGGCGTTCTGCTACTGGTATCCCAAGGCGACGGGTCGGATGATGTCGGAGCGCTGGGGGCGGATCGCCTTCGCGCTGATCGTCGGCGGGTTCAATCTGGGCTTCTTCCCGATGCACCTGCTCGGCCTGCTGGGAATGCCGCGCCGGGTCTATACCTATCCTGCGGGCATGGGGTGGGAAAGGCTGAACCAGGTCGCCACCCTGGGCAGCGTGATTGCGGTGGCGGGCGGTCTGGTGTTCGTCGCCAATGCGCTGGTCTGTTACTGGCGGGGGGCGCCGTCCGGGCCGGACCCATGGGGCGGCTCGACGCTGGAATGGGCGGGCGAGGCGCCCGCACCGTCCTGGAACCTCGCCTATACCCCGATGGTCGACAGCCTGACGCCGATGTGGAACGGCGCTGCTCCGTTGCGCGTCGCGGACGGGGTGGCGATCGAGCGACGCGAGGTACTCATCACCTCCGTCACCGATGCCGATCCGCTTTATCGCCAGAAAAGCGCATCGCCCTCGATCTGGCCGCTTCTGTCCGCGCTGGCGGTCAGCGTGATGTTCATCGCCAGCATCTTCACCCCGTGGGCGATCGTGGTCGGTGCGGTGCCGATCGGCGCGGCGCTGACCGGCTGGTTCTGGCCGCAGCGCCCACGAAGGAACCGCGGATGACCACGTCACCCCCACGCCCGTTCGAGGTCGTCGCCGACCTGTCGAGCCTGCCGTCCGGTGCGATCGGCGCGCGGCACCTGGTCTGGTGGGGCAATATCGGTTTCATGGTCATCGAAGGGACAGGCTTCGCGCTGGCGGCGGCGGCCTATCTCTATCTGATGACGCAGAGTGCCGTCTGGCCACCAGCCGGTGATGCGCTGCCCGGCCTGTTGTGGAGCGGGATCTTCACCGCCGCGCTGGTGCTCAGCACGGTGCCGAACCTCTGGGTGCTGTGCTGCGCCCGCGCCAAAAAGGCGGCGGCGGTGCGCTGGGGCATGGCGGGGTTGGTGCTGATCGGCCTGGTCCTGATGGCTTTGCGCGGGGCGGAGTTCGCCCATTTGGGGGTGCGGTGGGACCGGGACGGCTATGGCTCGGTCCTGTGGCTGCTACTGGTGCTCCATACGACGCATATCGTCACCGAATGGGCCGAATGCGCGGTCCAGGCGGTCTGGCTGTTCACACATGAGATCGGCGACGACCAGTTCTCCGACGTGGAGGACAATGCCAATTACTGGTCCTTCGTCGTCCTGACCTGGCTGCCGCTCTATGCATTGATCTATTGGGCGCCGCGGGCGCTATGAGGATCCGTGCCCGCGCCTGGGTGGGGCTCGTCGTGCCGCCGATCATCTGGTTCGCCTTCGAGCAGGGGCTGTCGGCGGTGCTACACGGCGATTGCACGCGCTCGGGCCTGGGGATCGCTTGGGGTGTCATCAGCCTTGCCCTGTGCCTTGGCGCCCTGTGGTTCGGTTGGCCGTATCGGGCGCGGCGGAGCCCGCTTTCGGACGTCTGGCTGGCACGGTCCGCTATGCTGGTAGCGGGCTTCTTCGCGCTCGCAATCCTCTTCCAGACGCTCGCCATTCTATCGATTCCGCCATGCGTCGCGTGAAAGCCATGGTCGCGCTGGCGTTTCTGGCCGCCCCGGCCTGGGCGCATGACACCGGGCAGCCCCATGACGAGCCGCCCGGCTGGACCCTCGATCCCTGGATCATCGTACCACTGCTGTTCGCGCTACTGCTGTTCGCCGTCGGGTGGCGGCGGCTGGCGCGGCGTTCGGGGCAGGGCAGGGCGCGATGGGGGCGGCGGGCACGGCTGTTCGCGACGGGGTGGTTGATCCTCGGCATCGCGCTCGTCTCGCCGCTCCATGAAGCGGGGGAGCGATCCTTCGCGGCGCATATGTTCGAGCATGAGCTGATCATGCTGGTCGCCGCGCCGTTGCTGGTGCTGGCCGAGCCTTTACCCGTGATGCTGTGGGCTTTCCCGGCGGCTGGGCGGCGCGCCATCGGATCGCTGGTCATGGCGCCCGTCATCGCGGTGCCGTGGCGCATGGTTTCGGCACCCGTGACGGCGACGCTCGTTCAGGCGACGGCCTTGTGGTTGTGGCATGCGCCCGTCCTGTTCGACCTGGCGCTTGCCCATGAAGGCTGGCACGCGGCGCAGCACCTGTCATTCCTCGTCAGTGCGCTGTTCTTCTGGAATGCGATGCTCGGCCGCCACGTCGCGGCCGGAACCGCCGCCCTGTGCCTGGTCGCGACCTCGATCGTCTCGGGCGCGCTGGGAGCGTTGATGGCCTTCGCAACGAGCCCCTGGTATGTCGGTTATGCCCGGCTGGGCCTTGCGCCCTTCGGCCTGACGCCCGCCGAGGATCAGCAACTGGCGGGCCTGCTGATGTGGGTGCCGGGCGGTGTCGTCCATGCGGCGGCCGCGTTGATCGTCATGCGGCGTCTGCTGAGGATCGCGCATGCCTAGGCGTCCGGTGCCTGCGACACTGATGTGGCTTGCCGCCTTGTTCGGGCTCGCGATGCTCGCGGCGGTCATCGCAGGGATAACCCTTTATGCCGAGACACGCGCGAAGACACGCACGCGTGCCGAGGCGATCACCGGTGGACGGGTCGATTGCGGGCGTGCCGCCATCGTGCAGCGCGGCTGCGGCGGCTGTCATGATATTCCCGGAATCACAGGCGCGTCCGGCAGCGTAGGGCCATCTTTGTCCAAGATCGCCACCCGTGCGCATATTGCGGGCGCTTTCCCCAACGATCCCGACACGATGACGCGCTGGCTGATGCATCCCCAGAAGATGCGTCCCGGCACCGGTATGCCGGAACAAGGGCTGAGCGAGGCGGAAGCGCGCGCGATCGCGGCCTATCTCTATACCCTGGATTGACCGCCGATCGTCGAAAGCCGGTTCGCGCCGGTCATGCCATCGAATGATCCTCCATTCCCGGCTCCAGGATCGCGTCGCCGTCGCTCGTCACCTTCACAGGGATCGACTTGGCGGCGGGCGTCTTGCTGCCCACGGCATAATGCCAGACCGGCATCAGGACGTTGCACTCGGGATAATAGCCGCCGATGCACCCGACCGGGATGTCGTAGGCGACGACGATCATCCCCGACAGATGCCGGTCGACCCCGTCATCGGCGACGGTGCGCAACGTCACCGCCTGTCCCACCTTCAGCCCCCGGCGTTCTATGTCGGATCGGTTCATCAGCACGACGTTGCGGATGCCGTCGATACCCCGGAAGCGATCGTTATAGCCATAGACGGTCGTATTGAACTGATCGTTGCTGCGCAGGGTCATCAGCCGCAGCGCGTCATGCCCGACGTCCGGCATGTCGAGATCCTCGTCGAGTGCCTCCGGTGTGACGAAATTGGCGCGGCCGGTATCGGTTTGCCATTCGCGCCGTTTGGCGGGCAGATCGCGCTGGAAGCCGCCGGGCTCCCACATGCGCGTTTCATAGTCGTGGAAATTGTCAGGCAGGGTGTGAGCGATCTCCCGCCGGATCTCAGCATAGTCGGTCATATAATCGTCCCACCGTACCTTGGGGTTGGGCTCGAAGACCTGTTTGGCAAGTTCGCACAACAGCCGTATCTCGCTGATGAGATGCGGAGAGGCCGGTGTGCGGATTCCGCGATTGCCGTGGACGCAGCCGGAGGTGTCCTCCATCGACAGCACCTGCTGCCCGGCTGCAGTCTCGTCTATCTCCAGCCGCCCGATGACGGGCAGGATATAGCTGATCTCGCCGGGGAGCAGCGCCGTACGGTTGAGCTTGGTCAGGACATTGACGGTCAGCCGCATCCGGCGCCAGGCGGGCTCCATTCGGCCCTGGTCGGGGATGGCGCGGGCGAAGTTGCCGCCCAGCATGAAGAACGCCTTCACCCGGCCTTCGAGGATCGCCTCGCACGCCTCGACCGTGTTGTATCCCGCCTCGCGCGGCGGCTCGAAACCGAATTGCTCGCCCAGCCGGTCGAGGGGGAATAGCTCGGGCTTTTCGGTAATCCCGACCGTCCGTTGGCCCTGGACATTGCTGTGGCCGCGGACCGGACAGATGCCCGCGCCGGGACGCCCGATATTGCCGCGCATCAGGAGCAGGTTGACCAGCATCTGCACCGTCTCGACCCCCGCACGGTGCTGCGTCAGGCCCATGCCATAAATGCCGATGGTCGACTGCGCGCGGGCATAGATGAGCGCGGTCGCTTCGAGATCGGCACGATGGAGACCCGACCGCCGTTCCAGCTCGTCCCAATCCTGTACCCGTAGCCAGTCGGCGAAACGCTCAAACCCGTGGGTGTGCTCGTCGATAAAGGCGAGGTCGAGGATCGGTGGCTCACCCGCCGCCAGCGCGTCGTCGTGCAGCGTCAGCACCGCCTTGCAGATCCCTGCGATCGCGGCCAGATCGCCGCCATTCTTGACCTGATGATAGTCCGAGCTGATCCGCGTATCCTTGCCTGTCAGCATCTCGGTTGGCGACTGGGGGTTCAGGAACCGCTCCAACCCGCGTTCGCGAAGCGGATTGAAGGTGATGATCGGCACCCCGCGCTGGCTGGCCTCCTGCAGCGGGTGGAGCATGCGCGGCGAGTTGCTGCCCGGATTCTGGCCGAAGAACATAAGGCAGTCGGTGGTCGCAAAGTCCCCCAGATCAACCGTGCCGACGCCCTGGCCGATGCTGGCGGGCAGGGCGACCGAGGTCGTCTCGTGGCACATGTTCGAACTGTCGGGCAGGTTGTTGTTGCCGTAAAGCCGGGCGAACAGCTGATAAAGATAGCTGCCTTCATTCGACAACCGGCCGGAGCTGTAGAAGACGGTGCCGTGTTGCTTGTCTTCCACGGCGCGAAGTTCGTGGGCGATCTCCGCGATGGCATGGCCCCAGGATACCGGGACATATTTGTCGGTCGCGGGATCATAGCGCAGCGGATGGGTCAGGCGGCCTGGCTGTTCCAGATGATAGTCATCCCACGTCAGCAACTCGCTGACCGTATGTTCGGCGAAGAAGGCGGGTGTGCAGCGATGCGCGGTCAATTCCCACGCCACCGCCTTCACGCCGTTCTCGCAGAATTCGAAGGGAAGCGGCGTGGCGGGTTTGACCCAGGCGCAGCTGTTGCACTGATAGCCATCGACCTTGTTATGCCGCGACAGCGCGACGCTGGCGCTGCCAAGCACGCTCTCCCGGCGCAGGATATTGCCGACCGAGCGCGCAGAGCCCCAGCCGCCGGAGGGGAGGCGATACGGCTTGTACGTGGCTTTCATCGGGCATCTCCTGCCGGGGCGGCGGGCGTTTCCGTACGAAACATTCGCCGGGTCCTGTCGTTAACCCTGTGGCGGCGGTGGCTATCCCAAATCTGATCTAAGATACGGATTTAAAAAGGAGAAATGCCATGACGGTCGGTCGCGACTATATGCTGAAAAAGACCTCGGGTCCTTCGGCCTCCAAATTTTTCATCGACACACAGCTTGTCCCGCGACTGGTCAACGTCATCGGTCGAGGAGAGGTAATGCTCGACCGTTCGGCGGTCCGCCTCGGGGTCCGTCCGTCGGTGCTGGTCGCGGGAGCGGCGGGTGCCTTGGTCATGCTGGTTTTCGGAACCAGACGCGGACGGCAGGGAGCAGTCGAACAAGCGCAGCCGGGCCAGCGAACAGACTGATCCATATTGAACGCGGGAACTGCGCTCGACCTCTATTATTGAAGGAGAAAATATAAGGATAATAATGTGATAGAGGAAAAGAACCAGGGCTCGGCGGCGATCCGGGCTCCGATCGGATCGGCAAAGCAGCGCGAGGGCCTGTTCCATCTCCTGCAATTGCTGGAGGCACGCCATTATACGTTCGTGACGCCGACGCCTGCCACCCATGCGCGGGTCCTCGTCAATCGTGGGGGTCGGCCTGCGACCGATTTGCGCGACATTCTAGGCTGGAGCCTGCCCTTCTCGCCGTCGGTATTGGATGCAGAACTGCGCGCAGCCTTGGCCGCGGCGGAGATGCTGGTCCAACGTGATGACGGCTTGTTGCAAGCCACGTTGCGCGTGTCGCGCGTCGAGGGGACGCTGTTTCTCCATTCCGCCTATCCGACCACGGCGGCGGACTCCGTGTTTCTCGGACCGGACAGCTATCGGTTCGCCAAGCTCATTATCGGGCGGATGGACACCGGTGCGCGGCACATCCTCGACTATGGTGCGGGCGCCGGGGTGGGCGGGATCGTCGCGGCGCGGGTCGCTCGCGGCTCGCATCTGACGCTGGCCGACATCAATCCGCGCGCGCTGTTCCTGGCGTCGATCAACGCCGAACATGCCGGTGTCGCGCACAGCGTCGAGCAGGTGTCCGCACCGAAAGAGCTGACCGACTCCTTCGACCAGATCGTCACCCATCCGCCGTTCATGATCGATGCGGATCGCCGGGCTTATCGTGATGGCGGCGACCTGTATGGCGGCCAGCTTTCGCTCGACTGGACGCTACAGGCCCTGGCATTGCTCAAGCCCAAGGGGCGGCTGATCCTGCATACGGGAGCCTCGGTCGTCGATGGGCAGGACGTGCTACGTACGGCACTGGCCGAGCATCTGCCCGCCATCGGCTTTGAGATCGATTATTCCGAACTCGACCCCGACATTTTCGGCGACGAACTGGAAAAGCCGACCTATGCCGATGTCGAGCGGATCGCGGCGGTGGGGTTGGTCATACGGCGGGTGGGACTGTGACGGCCCGCCTCAGGCGGTCTTCTGAATCAGCGGCTCGATGCGCAGATTGACGATGTCGCAAGTGGCCGAGCGGCTGAGGACGAACAGGATCGCGTCGGCGACATCCTCGGCGGGTAGCATCCGGCCTTCTGCGACGGCGGCCTGCTTCTCCTCTTCGCTACATTCCTGCATCTCGGTGTCGACCGATCCGGGCTGGATTACGCTGACCCGGATGCGTTTGTCGGCGACCTCCTTGCGCAGTGTCTCGGCAAAGGCCTGGATACCCGCCTTGGTCGCGGCATAGACGCTTTCGCCCGCCGCCTTGATCTCGGTGCTGATCGAACCGACGAACAGCAGATGGCCGCCCCCCTGGTCCTGCATGCGCAGGATCGCGGCGCGGGCGCAGGCGAGATAGCCGGTCAGGTTGGCGTCGATCACATAGCGCCAGTCCTCCTCGGCCATCTCATGGATCGGCTGCGCGCCGAGTGCGGCACAGGCGACCAGCATGTCGATGCCCCCCAGCCGGTCGTCGACGGCGGCGAAGACCCGGTCGATGCCGTCGCGCGTCGCGGCGTCCTCGACGATCCCGATCACCTCGCCATCGATCTCGGACAGCGCCGCGTCGAGCGCTTCCTGATGCCGTCCGAAGGTCAGGACGCGCGCGCCCTCGTTCGCCAGCGCCTTCAGCGCGGCGCGGCCGATGCCGGTGGTGCCCCCGGTCAGCAGGATGCGGCGGCCGGACAACATGGTGGGATTCTTGGTCATGCGTTATTCCCAGGTCAGGATCAGGCGGCCATGGGCGGGCACGCAATAATCGATGCGGTCGGCGCTGACCGTATCGGGTTCGATGGTCTCGCCGCTGGCGGTGGTGACGCGGCTGTCGGTCAGCGTGCACCGCTTCAACCGGACGAGGCGCAGCCAGGCGGTGCGCGTCTCGCCCCCGTCGAGCAGGATCGACAGCGCATGGTCGCTAATCTGTTCGACCGCACGGACCAGCATGTCGCAATAGAGGCGGAAGGGCGCGCCTTCGACCGAATGGAAGGCGCTGGTCGCGAAGATAAACGCCGCGCCCGCGCCGTACACTTCCTGTCCCACCTGCCCGGCGGGCTGACCATCGGGATAGAGATCTTCCAGCGGAAAGGAGAGGGTCTTGTCGATATGACCGTTCGCCTCGCGCTGTTCCTCGGCGATGGCGTCGGGGGGCAGCGCGTCGGGATAATAATACCAGGCGCGCGACAGGGCATGGCGGCAATATTCGCCGATCAGCATCCGCGCCTCGGGGTCGAGGTCGGGGCCGCCATCGTCCAGATAGCGTTCGAACGCGACATAGCTGTCGAAACATTCGTACATCGCCATGTACGGCGCGTCCTGAAGACAGGTGACCGCCAGCAACGTCTCGTAATGCGCGGCGTGGCCGATCCGGCTGTCCCAGATCACCGCATTGTGCAGGAAGCTGGCGAGATAGACATAGCTCTGCTCGCGATAGACGTCGCGATTGGTGATCCGCCATAGCCGCATACAGGCCGCCGCCCCCCAAGCGGTCAGATTGGCCTGATAATTGATGTCGAAACGCAGACCGATGGCGGCGTCGATCGCGGCGCGCGCTTCGTCGAGATAGGTCTTGTCGTCGGTCAGCTCGAACGCCTGGAGCATGACCCAGGCATAGATGCCGCCCACATCGGTCTGCCCGCGCCCGTCGACGGGGGCCTGCCCAGTGATGATCGAGAAGTCGGTGACGTCATATTCGATCGGCCAGCGATAGTCGAAATGCCGCGCGACCCGCACGCCGTAGTCGATCGCCTTCAGGAACAGCGCCCGCGCCTCGTCATCGCCATCCAACGCCAGCGTGCCGAGGTTGAGCAGCGGGTGATACAGATACCAGCTGTCGACCGCATCGGCGTTCTTGTCCTTGCCGACATTGGGCAGATAGCGGCGGAATGTGCCGAGCTTTTCGTCGAAGAAGCGCGGCAGCCCCGCCTTGAGCGCCGCTTCCAGCGGATGCGGCTCGCCGCACCAATTGCCCCATCGGTGCAGTGCGGCGATGACCGACATCTGCACCATGATGTCGGGATATTCGGCACCGGTATAGGGATGGACATAGCGATGGCCGTAATGGCGGATCGTGGCGGCGGGGGCTTCGTCCAGATCGCGTGCGGCTCGCTCGGCACGGTCGATCCAGTCGCGATAGGCGACCGGTGGCGGCTCGAGCAGGTCATAGGCGCTGCCCAGCATCTGCACGAACTGGCGGGCGGATTCGCGTTCATGCGGGGGCGCGCGATGGCGAAAGACCAGGATGGTGTCGGACAGCGTGACGCGCTCTCCCGCCGGCAGCGCGACCTCGGCGGGATCGGCGTCGGCCTCGGGGATGGGCAGCGCATAGCCCAGTTCGGGCCAGCTACCCGCCACCGCCTCGCGCGGGTTCGTGCCGGTGGCGCGGAAATAGTCGTTCAAGGCGGTGAAATTCTGGATGTAGAGGACGTTCCCAAAGGTCGGTGCGTCGATACGGAAATAAAGGAGTCCGGTGTTCAGCCCGCGCTGCGACGCTTCCACCACCCCTTGCGCGCGCAGGGGATCGTCGCCTGCGCCAAAGGGATAGAGATCGCGCGGGGCGGGGGGCATGACCATCGGCCGGGCGGGGGTAAATCGCGTCGTGATGCGCAGCCGCTCGATCGCCAGCCGGTCGGCAAGGCATGAGATGACATGCTCGCCCATGGCGCTGGTCAGACGAAGGCGGGCGAGCTCATCACCCTCGGGCGGCAGCACCGCGCAATCGAAGCTGGTCGGCACAAAGGCGGCGCGCACCGCCAGCCCGCCGGTGCTGCCTTGGCGCCGCACGATCGCGAACACCGATGTCGCGGTTCTATGCAGCCGGATCGTCAGGTCGCCGACGATGAAATCGACCAGGGGCGCGGGTTCGTCGCGCAGCAGCTCGCGCAGATCCAGCAGATGGGGGCTGATCGCGGGCGGCGCTTCGGCCGTCGCTGTTCGGGGCATGGCACAACTCCGAAAGGGGGACGGGATGATCGCCAACCCCCTCAGAAAGAACGGAGTTCCGGGCAAATGGCGTTCCGCTAAACTGGGTCAGTGCATTCGTCCCGCCCGCGCCGCCTGCGCGCGCTTCAACCGGATGCGGGTGCGGGCATCGCGCAGGAGTGCGCCGGGCAGATCGGTCGCGGCACGCAGCCCCGCGACCGAGGATATGTTGCGGATACTGCGCCGCGTCTCGTTCAGCACCTGCCCGACCATGGCCCGCCGCTCGATCTCACCCTGCTCGCGCACCAGCGACAGGCGGTGGATCGCATAGAGGCCGATCAGCCCGGCCAGCAGGAAATAAAAGTCCCAGGCGGTGAGGGTGATCGGCAGGGAGAAGATGCCGTTGGGGCTGCGCCAGCGCGCCACCAGCTCGAACTGGCGGGCGGCGAAGAACTGCGCCAGCAACCCGCCCAGGATCGGTGCGATCCCGGCCGCGATGGCGGTGGTCATCGCATTGGCCGCGACATAGGCGGTAGCGGACCCCTTGGGCGACAGTTTCAGCGCGATATTGGTGCTGGCCAGCGTCACGCCCGCGATCGTCGCGCCCATGACGAGGTGAAGCCCGATGAGCCACAGTTTCACCGCGCCCCGGTCGCCCAGTTGCGACGCGCCGATCATCGCGACGATCGCCAGGATATAGGCCGGGGCGCACACCGCCAGCACCGACTTGTTGGCGAACCGGTCGCTGAGCCGCCCCCAAAGGCGCAGCGCAAGGATATTGGCGAGCTGACTGGCGACGCTGAGCAGCAGTACGAAGCTGACCGCGAAATGCAGCTGGCGGACGATGAAGACGGTGAAGAAGGGCGTCGCGAGGTTGATCGCGAACTGCCAGCTGGCCACGAAGACCAGCAATCGGCGGAAATTGGGGTCATGGAGCGGCTGGGCCAGCAGGGCTCGCAGTTTGATGGGGCCGGGGGCGTGCGGCATTAGCGGTTCCGGCATCATTGCGACGATCCGTGCGCTGATCAGCCCGGTGACGCAGCCACTGGCGAACATCGCGGCGAACACCATGTCTCGCGCGGGTGATCCCGTGCGCGTCCAATCGAGTGCCAGCGCGGCGACCAGCCCCAGGATCAGGCTGATCGCCGTCAGCCATACCGTCCGCCGGGCAAAGACGTCGCCCAACCGATTATCGGGCGCGAGATCGCGCATCCAGCTATTCCAGGCGCATCCGCCGACCGCGCTCAATCCGCAGAGCAGCATCTGCGCGCCCAGGAAGATCAGCAGCGCGGTCGTCCCGCTGAAAAAGGCAAGTACCGCCATCACCGCCAACATGGTGCGCCCGACCAGGCTGGACAGGACCGCGATCCGCTTGCGCCGCCGCCATCGCTCGACCAGCTGGATGGCGGGAAGCTGAAGCAACTGCGCGAGGAACGGCATCGCGGCGAGAATGCCGACCATCACGTTCGACGCCCCCAGATGCAGCGCGAAGGCGGTCAGGATCACCCCGCTGGTCAGCGCGGCCGCGCCGCCCGAAAACCCCGCCTCGACGACAAGCAGCCGCAAGCCGCGCTCGCGATCGGCGGTGGTCAGCTCGGCTTGCGGGTCCAGGGGCATGGGTGTCGGGCAACGCCCCGCTTGCGGCCGGGGTTGCCATCAATGTCTGCGGGGACTGATCCATATCATTGAGTTTTCACGATATTACTGCGCCTGCCACGCCACCATCCCGGCGTTCGCGGGTTTGTCGGTCCATGACGCTGCTCCTGCCGCCCGATCTGCGCATCGCCATGGTCCTGGCCGGGGGCAATGCGCTGGGGGCCTATCAGGCCGGGGTCTTTGAGGCCCTGCATGGGGCCGGTATCTCCCTCGACTGGATCGTCGGCACCTCGGCGGGCGCGATCAATGGTGCCATCATTGCGGGGAGCGCCCCGGCCGATCGCCTGTCGCGGCTGACCGATCTGTGGCGGCCCGAAGGGACCGGCGCCATCGCCGTCTCGGCATGGGATGATATGATCGACAGCTGGCGGCGCAGCTCCGAGGTGATCGCGACGCTGCTTGGCGGGCGGCGCGGGCTGTTCGCGCCGCTGGGCACCGCCCTGGCTGAACGCCCCGCGCCCGCGCTCTATGACACGACACCGCTGGTGCACACGCTGGCCCGGCTCGTCGATTTCGACCGGCTGAATGACGGCGCGATCCGCTACATGGCGCAGGCGGTGGCGCTCGATACCGGCGCTGAGATCGTCTTCGATAACAGGCGCGACAGGATTGCCCCCGACCATGTCCGCGCAAGCTGCGCCATGCCGCCTGCCTTTCCTCCGGTTGCGATCGACGGCGTGCCGTATGTCGATGGCGGGTTGTCGGCCAATCTACCGCTTGATGCCGTGCTGGCCGATCCCGGTGACGCACCGCTGCTGTGCATTGCCGTCGACCTGTTGCCATTGGCTGGCCCGCGCGCGCCGACTCTTGGCGGTCTGATCAGTCGAACGCAGGACCTGGTCTTCGCCGCCCAGTCGCGCCGGACCATGGTGCGCTGGCAGGAGCATTATGCCACCGCTCAAGACAAGGCGGCGGCATCGGTCATGTTGGTGCAGCTGCGCTATGCCGACCAGCAGGATGAAGTCGCGGGCAAGGCGCTGGATTTCTCGCCCCGCACCGTGCGGGCGCGGTGGGATGCGGGGCTGCGCGACGGGCGGGCGCTGGTCGCTGCTCTGGCGGACGGCGACATCCCGTTTGGGAGGAGGGGGCTGACATCCACCACCATAGCGGCGGGGCAGGAGCTACCCGCCGCCCATACGGGAGCCACGCCATGAAAGCCGCCCGCAAGACCGCCGATGGCCGTTTTGAGATCGCCGAGGTCGAGGAGCCGCGCCTGCCCGCCGACGACTGGGTCAAGGCGCGGGTGCGGATGGCGGGTATTTGCGGCACCGACCTGCGTCACTGGGAAAAGGCGGAGGAGGAACTGCACTGCTGCATCATGGGCCATGAGCTGGCGGGCAAGGTGGTCGAGGTCGGTCCGGCGGTCACCCGCGTCGCGGTCGGCGACCGGGTGCTGGTCGAATCCGTGCTGGGCTGCGGTCACTGCGAATGGTGCCGGGTGCAGCAATATAATCGCTGCCCCGATCTCTATCCCACCCGCCGCGCCAGCGTCTCGCGCGCCTATGCCGAATATGTCGTCGGTCCGCAGCACAAGTTCCACCGCCTGCCCGACAGTGTGGGGTTCGATGACGCCGCGCTGCTCGACACCTATGCGGTGGCGCTGCATGCCCAGCATCTGTCCGGCCTGACCATCGGGACGCGCGTGGCGATCATCGGGGCCGGGCCGATCGGGCTCGGCCAGCTGATGCTCGCCAAGGCCAGCGGCGCGACCGTGACGATCATCGACAGGATGCCGCACGCCCTCGCATCGGCAGCGCGGCTGGGCGCGGACCGCACCATCCATTCGGATGACGAGGACCCCGAGGCCGGGATCCGCGCGCTGACCGACGATCGGGGCGCCGACATCGTGTTCGAATGCGCGGGCGGCGAGTCCATGCCCGAGACGTTGCCGCTCGCCACGCGGCTGGTGCGGCGCGGCGGCAAGGTCGTCATCGTCGGTGGCTTCGATGCCGGCGACATCGCCATCCCGCTGGAATGGCAGCGCATCCAGATGTCCGAGATCACCTTGATCCCCAGCGCCAGCTTCGCCTTTCACGACATCCATGCCGAACAGGTCGAGGTGCTCGATCTGGTGGCGCGTGGCGTGCTGCAGACGCAGGCGCTGATCACCCACCGCTTCCCGCTCGACCAAATCAACGAGGCGTTCGAGGTGGCACAGGATCGTGGCCGGACAGGCGCTATCTTCGTCGGCCTGACAGTCTGAAGAGACTGAGTCACATACCCGGCTTTCGCTGACATGAACGAATGGCGGGAGTTCGGAAGCAAGATGTGCCGGTTGCGTGTCCGGATGTGGGTCAATTTGAGGTATATTTGAAAAGGACCGACCTCTTTGGCGTCGATCCAATCCGCCAGATGTGGGGACTGAACACCTAGAAGCTGGACCAGTCCTCGTCTTGGACAGCGAGCGCCGTGTTGCCGGCCGTATTGAGTTTGGCGTCCATTCCTCGACGGTTGCTTCCACTCACGAGGCGCTCCTGAGGCGGGTCGAGGTAGGAAACCGGCGCACCTGTCGCTGTTGTGCGCAGGCGAAAGTGTCCGATCTGCCGCATCATATCATTTACTTCGTGTGCTAGACTGCGTGCCGCTGCGGTAGCCTGTTCGACCATGGCGGCATTCTGCTGGGTGACCCCATCCATCTCCGACACTGCGGTGTTGATCTGCTGTAATCCAGTGGATTGTTGCGCGGCTGATGCGGCGATAGTCGACACCAGTCCGCTAATTTCATTGATATTCCCCACAATGCGGCCAAGCGCCGCCCCCGCCTCGGCGACCAGCTCGACGCCTGCCGTTACTTGCACTGATGAGCTATTGATACGCGTCTTCACGTCTTTTGCAGCCTCGGCCGAGCGTTGCGCCAACGCACGCACTTCAGATGCGACGACGGCAAATCCCTTGCCGGCATCGCCAGCGCGTGCAGCCTCGACCCCGGCGTTCAGCGCGAGCAAATTGGTCTGGAAGGCAATGCCATCGATCACCGAGATGATTTCCGAAATCTCACTGGAGCTACGCTCGATCCCGCTCATGGCCTCAACTGCACGGCGTACCACGTCGCCGGAGCGCTCGGCCTCGAAGGTGGCGCCACGCACTGCATCATTGGCCTTGGTGGCGTGTCCAGCGGTGCTGCGCACTGTCGATGTAATCTCGTCCATCGCTGCTGCGGTCTCCTCCAGCGAGGCGGCCTGTTGCTCGGTCCGCTGGGACAGGTCATCCGACGCCTGCCGGATATCGCGGGTGCCACTGTCGATGCCAGCCGCCGCTTGTGCGATCTGCGCAAACGCGTCGTGCAACGAGAGTGCTGCCTTATTAAAATCGGCACGCACAGCAGCGTAGCTATCGGGGAAATCGCCGTCGATCCGCGAGGTAAGGTCACCCTGCGCGAGCGCAGCGAGCCCGACTGCCAGGGCATCGGTGACACGCGTAACCACGAGAGTTTTTTCCTGCTCGTTGGCGATTACCGCGCGCCGGAAATCGTCAACCGCGCGCGCAATCTCACCAATCTCGTCCTGTTGCGCGAGATGCGGCATCTCGACGGTGCCGCCTTGCGTCACCAGCGTTGGTAACGCGGATGCCAGCCGACGGAGCGGCATGACCACTTTGCCAGAAATCGTGTAGAGCGACACGCCAAGTACCGCGAGCGCCGCAATTATCAACGCGATCATCATTGCACGTTTGGTATGTGCCTCAACGCTGGCATCATTGCCGGTCTGCTCAGCAATCTTGAGCTGAAGGTCGACCAGATTTGCGATTGATTCCGAGACTGGGTCGATGCTCTGATATAGCTTTGTGCGCACGAAGTCGTTGAGTGCTACCTCATCGCCGCGGTCGAGGATTGCCTGAAGTTGGGCGACGCGCTGGTCCGCGATGCGCATATCGGCTGCAGCCTTCTGGGCGAGCACTTTTTCACTGCCGTCGATCTCGGTCAGCAAATACGCCTTCCACCGATCGTGCAACGTGTTCGATCCCCGACGAACCTTATCCGCCGCCTGTGCGAATGTGATGTTGCCGTTTCGAGCTTTATGCGAGGCGTCGACGATATCGACTGCATATTTGTCGGCAACGATTTTCAGATCGCGCATCGGCGCGACGCGATCCTTGATGATAGCGTCGATTGCGATCCTGTTGCGGTCCATGCTCCAGAAAGAGAGGCCAGAGATCAAGGCGATCGTCAGCCCAAGGGCGGCGAGTGAGGCGAATAATTTGGCACGAACGTTCATGCCGAAGCTAAACCATGTTAATCATATATAATGTATTAAGTAATCACGATTTTACATCAGGGGCGCAGCGGGGTTTCCGAGCAGGCCTCGCGACGCATCCGCGTCAATGGCGTCGCGCCAATCCAGCTAGGCCACATGGCGCGCCCCGACGAGGTTGCCGCCGCTGCCGTCTTCCTCCTCAGCACCGAAGCCAGCTTTATCACCGGCGCCAAACTCTGCGTCGATGGAGGCATGCGACAGGTGTAGCCACATGAACGGGCAGTGCCTGACGCACGGATCGGCGAGACCGCGCGATTAGCGTCGTGCGTCTTCAGCAGGCAGCGCTTTTGGCCGATCTACCCGAAAAACGCTTGGGGGAAGAACGGCTCGCACACCTGAATGAATGACTGAAGTCGGGCGGCAAGGAACTAGCCGCGAATGTCTGAATATGGGTCGAAAGCCCACCGGTCGCCAAGCCGAGATTCTCAGGTTAAGAGGAACATGAATTTAGAGCGAAAGGGCATCACCGTCATAAATGAGCATGTTTCCCCTGACGCCTATGGCCTCCTCATTCTAGCACCTGAGATCGCCCTCGGTAGTGGATGGCTAGGAGGTGACAGGGTCGTTGGTCGCGCGGCCATCCGTGACCTGTTGATCAAGGCCGCTCGTTTCAACGAACAGGAACGGCAGAGGCTAACCATCCATCTGCCTAGCAAGGCGATTACACTGCGGTTGGACGAAATTGAGCGGCATCCGCGCGCTGCCTCGGCGAGCTGATAAACTGATCGCGGTGATCGCGCACGAAGGCGGTGAGGTCGTGCGGCGGGGTGCCGGTCAGCCGTTCGATCTCAAAGGTAGGGTCGATGTCGTGATGACCGGCAACCACGTCGGCGAACTGGTTTACGAGCCCCTTGGTCATCCACCGCGAATTACCGGTGACGCGCAGCAGCGCGGCTAACAGCGGATTGGGCAAGTCGAGATAGCGCACCTTGCGCCCCGCGACCGCGCCGAGGCGCTCGGCCGTCGCGTTCATATCGAGCGTTTCCGGACCCGTAAGGAAATACGTCGCGCGGACGTGAGCGTCCTGGCTCAGGACCGTGGCGGCGACTCGCGCCACGTCGCGCGTATCGACCCACGACACCGACCCCTTGCCGGCGACCTGGGGCAGGAAGCCCTTGGCGATAGCATCCTTGAACCACAGAAAATTCTGCATGAACGCCGTGGGCTTCAGGATCGTCCAGTCGATCCCCGACGCGCGCAGATGATGGTCGATCCGGGCGTGGGTCTGCGCCCAGGGCACGGTCGAGCGAATATTGGCGTCGGATGCCGACAGCTTGACGATGCGGCGGACGCCAGCTTGGCGGGTAACGTCGATCGCAGTGATTTCCTGCTCGAACTGGCGCTGATTGGGCGGCGTGATGAGGAACATCGTGTCGATGCCCTCGAATGCGGCTGGCAACGTATCGGGCCGGTCGAAATCGCCGAGCACCGCGTCGGTCCCTTTTTTCCGATAGGCGTCTACCTGCGCCTGCTGGCGGGCCATCGCGCGGAACGGCGTGCCTGCCTGGCCTAGCAACCGGCAGATTTCACTGCCGATGCCACCGGTTGCACCGGAAATGAGGATCATGATGAGGGTCCTTTCCGAGATGTTGAGGGAGCATCCCGCTCGTCGAGGCGCTCGGAGATGACAGCGACCATTGCCCGAAGCGTGGAAATGGCATCACGGATGCGGGCCGGTCCGATATGATCAACGATCGCCATATCGATCGGCGCGACGGCGTTCTCGGCACCTACCACCGCCTCGCTCCCGGCCGTCGTCAGCGTGACGAGCTTGGCGCGGAGGTGCTGCGGATTGGGCTGGAACGCCACCAAACCCTTCTCCTCGAGAAGATCGACGATCCGTTGCACCGCCTGCCGGGTAAGCCCCATCGCACGCGCGATCGACGCGACCGTCAGCGGTGTTGGCGAATAGCGCAGCGCCGCGAGCACCTGCCACCAAGCACTGGTGAGGTCGAGATGCTCGACTAGCGTATTGCCGGCACTCACCAGGCGCCCGCTGGCAGCAAAAACGGCAAGTGCGAGCTCGCGTGCTTCTGTAGGAGTGTCGTTCATGTGGTATCGGCACCGAGCAATGACAGCATATTGTCATAAATAGAAGTGAACGTGATCGTTCCGTTTGAAACATCGTCAGCTTGCCGATGGCCCCTGGGCGAAGCATGCACCCGGGCTTATGATCGTGAAGCGCCCCCGAGGAATGCCAGAGACGCGCAGCGGAACTACCTGTGCTGCCTTATTAGATTTCCGGCTTCGCCAACCTTGTGGGGCGGGCATTGTGCGGTCGTGCAGAGAGCGGTTTATCAGGCATCGGCGGCTGCTTCGAACCTGAACGAACGTCGGAAATAGGATGCCTTGTAGAACGCTACCGATGTCTGGTTGTGGGTCGTCGTGGCGGAGGGGAAGGGCGACCGCTTGCGCCCACTTGCCGACATTCTTGGGATGATCCAGCATGAGGCATTGGAATGATGGAGCAGCCCTTTGCGATTGCCTATCCGCAATTATCTCGAAACACCGTTGACGATCTTCGTCGAGCCACTTTGCGACCAGTATGAGGTTCCGCCAAAAGGCGAAGCCCTTGTGATCCTTCAGAACGGCTACCCGCACTCGATCGACATTCACCCAGATAATTGGGTCTCAATCTGGAACGAGGGGCCGAAGTTGGCCACTGTCGAGCTATTTGATGAGCACCAGTTCTCTAGACCTATGAGCCAATCAAAGTAGTCGGGGCCAATCGACCGCTTTTTACCCGAAAAGGGCATTGGTCAGGTAGTCCCGGTACCCTTGTCGTAGAGGTACAGCGTCACCGGACACACCTCTTCGTTGGCCCACGCGATCGCTTCCGCGACAGTGACATTCTCACGCTGGTCGTAGGTCAGATCGTAATTGGTCGGTCGTTGTTGGTCCGCATCCTCGCAGGCATTGTCATGCGAAGTCGCCTCGATGATGGCGTTAACCTCGCGCCAGCGATACGGCCTCGTTCGCCTGTCGATGATGTTGCAGATCATGCCGCGAATTTAGTGGCAGCCCGACATCATGCAACGTCGGCTTCCCACCAATCTCCGCCGTTCCGAATGGCCGAGCGGGCTCGCTCAATCAGCTAATCCGTTGATATGAATGAGCGGGTAAGCGTGGCCGCTAGACCGCCTTGTTATTGAGCGCGGCTCTTCTGGTAGGCGAGTTTCCCGGCGTGGCGGCGGATGGCGATGGCAGCGACAGCGCGGCGGGTGAAGCGTTCGTCTAAGTCGGTGGCGTTGTAGGGTCCCCCATACCATTCACGTAAGCGGTCATGTTCTTCGTGGCTGGGGTCGGCCATGGCATCGAGGAACATCTCGAACCCGGGCAAGCCGCCGACATCCTCGGGCGGGCCGCGCCGGGCGCCATCGACGAAGCGTGGATATTTAACGTTGGGTTCGCCGGGGCCGACCGCCTCGACGGTGATGGTGTGCCGCCAGTCGTCACCTATGTCGTAGGTGTAGACGAACTCCCGCACGCCGCGGTCGATGAGCGTTGCGAGCTTCACGTTTTTTGCAGCGGTCATGCCGCTCTCCGGCCACGTCGGGTCGGGGACGCCATAGCGCCGGTCGCCGGCCTCGAAATGCCACAGGTGGTAGTCCTCCCAGCCCATCGCGGCCTGGACGATGTCGTGGAGCATCTTGAGGCTGGCGGTGACCGGCACGTCGACCCGGCGCCAGATGACGGGTTCGATGTCGTCCAGGGCGATGTGCAGGCGGATGATGGTCTCGGCGCTCATGCCGCCAGTCTGGCAGGTTCGGGAGACCAGTTCCACGGCATGAGTTCGTCCCATCGGCTGGCAGGCCACTCACCTGCGACCCTGGCGATGACGTCGGCGATATACGCCGGTGGGTCGACGCCGTTCGCCTTGCAGGTCTGGATGACGGTGTAGATGGCAGCGGCACGCTCGCCGCCTGCGCGAGAACCGGCAAACAACCAATTGCGGCGTCCGAGAGCGACACCGCGTAGCGCACGCTCCGCAATGTTATTGTCGATCTCCAGGCGGCCGTCATCGAGAAAGCGCGACAGTGCTGGCCAGCGCTTCGTGCCATAGGCGATGGCCCGGGCCATGTCGGACTTCGGTGACAGACGGCGCAGGGCGGCGTCGAGCACCGCGCGCAGGTCATCGACCAGTGGCCGGCTTTTCTCCTGACGGGTTCGGCATCGCATATCCGGCGGTTGCCCGCGGACCTCGGCCTCGACGGCATAAAGCGCGCCGATCCGCTCGAGGATGCCGGTGGTCAGCGGCGTCGGCGACCGCTCGTGCAGATCGAAGACCTTGCGCCGGAAATGTGCCCAGCAGGCGACCTCGGTCACGCCACCACGATACAGTCCGTCATAACCGGCATACGCATCGGCCTGGAGGAAACCGCGGAAACCGGCGAGATGGGACGTTGGGTGCGCGGCGGTGCGGTCTGGCGTGAAGCGATACCAGGTCGCACGCGGCGCCGTGCTACCGGATGCCTGGTCGTCGGCCGCGTACACCCACAGCCGCCCGGTCGCGGTCTTGCCCCGGCCGGGGTCGAGCACCGGCACGGGCGTGTCGTCGGCATGGATCTTGTCGGCCTTGAGCACCTCGTCGCGGATGCGACTGACGATGGGGTCGAGGAGTGCCGCAGCCTGTCCGGCCCAACCCGCCAGCGTCGAGCGGTCGATGTCGAGCCCTTGCGCGGCCATCATCTCGGCTTGGCGGTATAGCGGCAAATGGTGGTCGAACTTGGAGACGACGATATGCGCCAGCGTGGCGAAGGTCGCCTTGCCCCTGGCCACGGCGCTGACCGGGGCGGGCGCCTGAACGATCTTCTCGCAGGACCGGCAGCTATATTTGGGGCGGACGTTGCGCACGACACGCCAGCGCACCGGCACGATGTCGAGCATCTCGTGCGCGTCCAAGCCGAGCGCGCGCAATGCACCGCCACAGTCCGGGCAGGTGCAGGCACCGGACGCCGGCTCATGGACGACCTCCTCGCGCGGCAGATGTCCGGGCAGACTGCGGACGGGCACCGGCCGAACCGCCACGCCAGGGTCAACCATCTCAGGTCCAGGCGCATCGCGCTCGGTCTCGAGTTCCTCCAGCGCCAGTTCGAGCTGCTCGATCTCGCGGCCCAGCTTTTCGGACGACGCGCCGAACTGCATTCGTCGCAGCCGCGCGATCTGTCCGCGTAGCGTATCGATGAGCAGGTCACGGGCGGCCAGCGCGGCATTGGCCCGGGCGAGCGAAGCCTCCAGCGCGGCGATGCGCGCGGTGGCATCAGCAGGGGAAACGGGCGCTTCCGACACGCTGTCTCCATAGCAGATTGCAGGTCAGTGAGCGAGGGAAAGTGCCGCAAAACCGCCGTTTTCATCCCGCCAGCGTCGGCGTGAACGTCGGCTCGGGACGCCGCCAGTCGATGCCCTCTAGCAGCATCGACAATTGCGCCGGCGTCAGCGTCACCGTGCCGGTCGCCGTCACCGGCCAGACAAACCGGCCCCGGTCGAGCCGCTTGGAAAACAGGCAAAGTCCCTGGCCATCGAACCACAGCAGCTTGACCAGATGCCCCCGCTTGCCGCGGAACGCGAACAGCGCACCCGAATGCGGGTTCACCGCAGCACCGACAATACCCGTGCCAGCGCCCCCGCATCCACGCTCGCGTCGACACTCACCCGCACGCCGCCCGGCAACTCGATCTGGATGAGCCCCGATGGATATGGTGCCGGCTGTGGCACTGGCGGCGTCAGTTCCGCCACCTGCACCTCGGCAAATACCGGCAGCGACGGCATCGCCCCGGCCAACTTGCCTTCGCGCAGCTGCTTGCGCCACGTGTAGATCAGGCTGCTCGATACCTCGCGATGCGCGATGACATCGCAGACCCGACCCCCCGGTCGGAACGCCTCCGCCAGGATCTCCAGCTTCTCCGTGTCCGACCATCGGCGCCGGCCTGACACCCGGCCAACCACCTCCATCCGACCAGTCATACGAGTGCTCGTATGACTGGTCGTAGAACCGATAACTTCCCGCACCGCCCGCACCCTCGTCAAAGGCGACAAGCATCCCGGCTACCGGCGCTACCGCAAGGCGGTCTCCAGACCGCGCTTACATGAGCGGCAGCTTTCAGGAAGCGAGAAGGTACGTTCGAACGACTGGAATTGGGTCTGTCGTGACGGAAGGGTAGTGCGGCTGCATCCGCCCAACCTGGACGCTCAGGCAGGCAATCTGTCTTCCCGAAATCGGCCATTGGTTCAGCCTGACCATTCCCGTTTCCCCATCCTCGAAGGCCAATTTCGGGAAAGAGCAATTGGGAACATATTTCGGGAAAGCCGATGCCACTGACGCCTCTCGGCACGGTCAGAAAGGCTGCTTTCCCGCTACGGGTTCCCAATCGGGAAAACCGTCCTTGCGCCAGCGCCTGCCCGGTCGTCCGATGGATTTTCAAACAGGACGGCACAGCCTACTGTCTCCCCGTGACAGAGGCGACTAAGGATATCATCAAAACTGATGCTGAAGCTGTCCATCCGGAAGCGGCGGTAGCTCCCGGCTATCTCGCGAACCACGCGGCGCGCGTCTTCAACAGGCTGGTGGACGGCCGCCTTCGCGAGCATGGCCTCACGCTCTCGCTGATAGGGCCTTTGCTACTGCTCTCGTGGAAGGGGCCGATGCTCCAGCGAGATCTCGTGCGACACTCTGCCGTGAAGCAGCCCGCGATGGTGGCGCTGCTCGATAAGCTGGAGGGGGCGGGGATGATTACGCGCTTAGCGAGCGCAGCGGACAAGCGCGCCGCGACCGTGGACCTGACGGACCGCGGTCGGGACGCAGCGGCGATCGGCCGCGCCGCGCTGCTGGAGATGAACGCCAAGGCGGTGAGCGGCTTTGCGCCGCAGGAGACGGCGCTGGTCGTCGACCTGCTCGCGCGCGTGATCGCCAACCTGGAAAGCCCAACCGGAACATAATATCACGCGTGATGTTTCTTGCCGGGAAGGAGTTTAATCCATGTCCCGACGCATCCTCGTGACCGGCGCCAGTGTCGCCGGCTGTACTGCCGCATGGTGGCTGACCCGCTTCGGCTTCGAGGTCGACGTCGTCGAGAAGGCACCTGCCTTCAGGGAAGGTGGTCAGAACGTAGACGTGCGCGGCAGCGCGCGTGAGGTGCTGCGTCGCATGGGCCTTGAGGAGGCGGCGTTCGAGCGCAGCACGCCCGAGCTCGGCACTGAGTGGGTGGATGAGGACAACAACACTATCGCGCGCTTCGAAGCCGGCGCCACTGGAAGCGACAACGCTCCCACCGCCGAGCTGGAGATCCGACGCGGAGACATCGCGCGGCTGATCTACGACGCCGCGCGCGAGCGCGCCTCTTTTCGGTTCGGCGACAGCGTTGCGGCCGTGTCTCAGGACGACGTCGGTGCCGAGGTTACCTTCAAGGGCGGAGAGATCGCGCGTTACGGCCTGGTCGTGGTCGCCGAGGGCGTGGGATCACACACCCGCGAGCTGCTGTTCCCCGGCGAGAACCAGCCGCGCTGGATGGATCTCATGATCGCCTATTTCAGCATCCCGCGGCAGTCGCACGACACCGACTATGCGCGGGTCTACAACACGGTGGACGGGCGTGGCGCGACGCTAAAGCCGTCGAGAGACGGCCTGCTTGGGGCCTATGTCGGCATCCACAAGAAGCCAGAGGGCGAGCAGGATTGGAGCCCCGCGCAGCAGCGGCAGTATATGCTCGACCAGTTCGCCGGCGACGGCTGGGAGTTCCCCCGCATCCTCGAGGTGATGAAGGACGTCGACGACTTCTACTTCGACGTCCTGCGGCAGGTTCACATGCCGCGCTGGTCCAACAATCGCGTGGTCCTCACCGGCGACGCCGCCTGGGCTCCGTCACCGCTTTCGGGCATCGGGACGTCGCTCGCGATCGTGGGAGGTTATGTCCTCGCCGGCGAGATCGCGAAGCAGGCGGATATTGCCTCGGCCTTGGATCGCTATGAAAAGGTGATGCGCCCGCTCGTGAAGGAGGGGCAGAACGTACCCAAGATCGTGCCGCGCATGCTGTGGCCGCATAACGCGCTAGAGCTGATGCTCATGCGCGGCGCGATGCGGATTGCCGGTACACCGCTGGTAAAGAAGGCGTTCTCGAGTGCCTTTGCACGAGACTCCAACCGGATCGAGCTTCCCGATTATACAAACCAGATGAGCGCCTGAAGCTCACCGCAGCATTCCCGTTTCACCATCCCAACGGGAACCCTCGGCATCGCTGCCCGTACGGGGGCCGAAGCGTCATAGCCCGGCGCCAAGACCGACCTACTTGTTGCCGACGCTCTCACGATATGCGCGGCGCACGGCAGCAGGCGCTCTGTTCAGGAGCAAGATGGTCGCATAGCCCCGGCAATATCGAGCGCTGGCAAGATGCGGGTCAAATATCGCTGTCTCGTCCTGCGGGTCATAGGCAGCGCAGAAGTATCGCGTTGCCTGGTCTAGGCGCTCAACAAGTTTGGCGCGTCCAGCCGGGGTCTCAAGCGAGAGATCAGCGTAGTGCACTACCATATCTGGGGGCGGATGGGGCACGGTGCGTTGCGTGGCACAGGCAGACAGCAGAAGCGCGTTCAACACCAATGAGCTTTTCATGGCTTTGCCTTTTATGATGGCCGCCAACCTCCGTGGCGTGGCTCGCACGCGGCTGATGACCAATTGTATTGGTGAGGCGATGCCGCTCCGGTAAACGGCGTGCCGGTCAGAAGGGCTGGACGCTGACCCTGACTTGGCCGTGCGATCCGGTGGTCAGGTGGAAGCAGCGGTCAGCGCTTCAGCGCAATCGCCTGTAGTGGAAGTTGCGGACGAACGGCTCTCCCTTGTCGGTGAGGCCCGCTGCGGATTCGGTCATGTCGTTGCCGTTCGCCGACACGATGTAGACGCGCACGGATCCCAGCCTCTTTGCCTTCGCGATATTCAGCACGAGCACATTGGGTGTCGGCGTCATGACGGCCACGCTGTCCGCCTCGCTCGTTTCTCCCTCGCTGGGTGCCATCTTTCCGTCTGGACGATAGGACGCCGCCATGTGCCGGACGCTGCCGTCCTGACCGGTAATGTCGACGACCATCCGCCACGTGCCCTCACCGATGTCCTGAAAGCTGTAGATGACCCGCTTGGGAGGCGGTCCGTAGGTGCTGGGCATGCGCGTCAGGTCCAGTTCCCATCGCCCCATGAAAGGTGATGGCGCTGCTGCCTCTGATCGAACGCGTTCCGGTTGGGCGATGGCTTCGCTGGCGAGGCCTGCGATCGTCGCGGCAGCGGCCAGAAATATAGTTGAGCGATGTAAAGGCAAACGCAGCATGCAACCTCTCCATGGATCGCCGAGGCATCGCCTCAGCGTGGGCAATGGCCGTGATGGGCAGCACGCAGGCGTGCCTTCACCGTCTCCGGGATCATGACCCCGAAGCTTCGCATTCGATCGTCCGTCGTTCGTCGGCTAGAGGATCAGCCGGGATGCTCGGTTGGAGCGAAGCGGTGAAGCTCGGCGTGCCGACGCATGATGACCAGGAGGATGGCCAGCTCGATCCCGACGACGCAGCCCTGCATGAGCGCCTGACGGCTATCGAGGAAGAACACACCCATGAAGATGACGAGCGTGGTCATTCCGGCCAGCGTCCACAGCGACCAGCGAAGCGCGCTGGACCAATCGCGCTCCAGCAGCGACCATGCGAGTCGCAGGTGCCCGGCCCCAGCCATGAGTTGAATGAACGCAATTGCCGGAATGGCTCCCAGATAGGTGGGGCGCAGCAACGCCTCATGGGAACCGCCAAGGATAAGCGCACCCGGAAGGCCATGCTGATCGGGATAGAGATAGGGAAAGCCCAAGACCGCGCAGCCGATCTCGATCGTTGCCATCGGAACCATGATGCCCAGCGCGATGGCGTAGCTGGTAAGGACGAAACGTCCTGCAGCGCTGCCCAACATTTCCCGCCACGCCGCAACGAAACAGCCCGCCGCAAAGGATAGTCCCTGCCCCTCGGCAGCTGCGCTATGATATTCGGCATTCATCGCCTGGGACCAGGTTTGACGGTCCTCGCCCATGCACGCGGTGGCGATCGCCATGATCGCCTGGGACAATGACATCCTCATGCCAGCATCTCCTTGCCGAAAAGTGCCCCGTCTCCGCTGGTCAGTTCCATGGCCAACGCAAAACCGTTCGCGGTCAGTCGATAGACATGGCGGGGCGGGCGCCCTGGCTGTGCAGGCTCACGCCATTCCGCCTCGACCAGCCCGTTGTCGCTCATCCGCATCAAGAGGGGATACAGCGTGCCCGACGACAACCCCGTGTCCTTCAGCAGGTCATAGCCGTGTCGCCATTCGCTGCGCTGGGTCGACAGAACCGCCAAGAGGAGGCGCATCTGTTTTGAGGGCTGTCTGTTCCGTGCCATGCCAAATTACAACATATGTAGAATTAAGAGTCAATGGGCTTTCGTTCGCTGCAAGCCACGACGACGCCAAGGTTCGGGAAGCTCGCCGGGGGCGGCCGCTTCAATGATCTATGCTCTCCCATTTCCCGAAAGGTTTGACGTTCGGGAACGGCTTAACGGTCCCGATATTCGATCCCGATGGGAAGCAGGCGTTGGCTCGACGCTCGGATTAGGGCAGCTTCACCGGATGCCGCAGCGCCTGAATCTGACCGCCCTCCTCGTTGACGAATATGACACTGCCATCGACTTTTTCGTCGGAAAGCTTGGCTTCGAGTTACGCGATGACACAGCGCTGACAGATGGGAAGCGGTGGGTGTTGGTCGCGCCGCATGGCGCGGCGAGCGGACTGCTACTGGCGCGGGCTGTCGGTGACAGGCAACGTGGAGCGATCGGCGATCAGAGTGGCGGTCGGGTGTTCTTATTCCTCGAAACCGATGACTTCGCCCGTGACCACCTTGCCTATACCCAGCGGGGCATCCGGTTCGTCGAGAAGCCTCGCCATGAACCGTATGGCATCGTGGCCGTCTTCGAGGACCTTTATGGCAACCGATGGGATTTGATCGAACCTGTCACCGTCGCGCGATGATTCTCAATTCACCATCGTTTACGAGACAGCTTACGACGGCCAGCTCGCGCTGATGCTAGCTGCACGGCTCCCGCTTCGAACATGAATGAATGTCTGAAGTTGGGAAGCGACGAAAATAGCGCGAATGACCGTTTCTGGGTCATCGTGGCGAAGGGGAGGGCGGCCGCTCTCGCCCAGAACCCGACATTCAGGTTGATGCTGGCTGGACTTGCCCCGCTCAAATGGAGAGGCATTTGCTCAGCGTGGCGCGGTTTGTTCGAACTGCGCCGGGCTGGTGTAGTTGAGCGCGGAGTGGCGCCGGACGGGGTTGTAGAAGCCGTCGATATAGCGGGCAATGGCCTGCTCGGCCTAGCGGCCACGCTTACGCTCAACCTGCGGCTGAACACCTGCCCGCCGCGCTCGTCAGCGCCATGCGCGTGGAAAACATGCTTAGCGATATCCAGCCCGATCGTGGTAGCCTCTGACACGGACGCCTCCCTCAGTGGTGATCAACACCTCCACTCTGGCACATCGATGCCGTCGGGGGGCGTCCACCCCATCACCCAATGTCCGCCGTTCCGCCTGGCCGTTCGGACTCGCTGAAGCAGTCGGTGCGCTAATATGAACGAGCGGCAGCTTTCGGGAAGCGAGAAGGCATGTGCGAACGGCCGGGTTTGGGTCGTCCTGATCGGAGGGCAGGGCGACCGCTTACGCCCAAAGCTGGTCATAGAGGGCGTTGTTCGGCATTTCCGATAGTGGACGTTCGGCCAGTTGGTATAGGGTCGGTTCGATGAGATGCATTGTCATAGCTGCGGCGACGGTGCTGTGCGGTTTCGCATTGCCTAGCGACGCCACTACGCCGGGAATGGGAGACCAAAAACATGATCCTGCCCGGCTTCCATTCGACGGTTCGACCGGCTTCCTAAACGGTTACTCCCTTCGCGTTCCGCGCAACGGTGACTTCCTCTGGAACGGTGCACCGGTCGGGCAGGTGGTGCTCAAGACCTACCTCCGCCAATGGGCGGCTCTGCCCCGAAACGCAGGCCGCCTCTTCGTAGAGTTCGAGCCTGGGACTTTGCAGTCTCGTGTGCAATGGGTCCGCAAGCAAGTCATTGACAGCGGCCTTTGTGAGCAACGCCGTTGTGCGGAGGTTGGCTGGGCAGTGAGAAGGCCGGTCGTGAATTGACGGTTTTGGCCGTCTCGCGCTTCGAAGCGGACGGACCGCTCTCCTCCCAACGCCAGACGTTCGATCATCCGATTGGGTTGTAAGGGAGGCACCTGTTGCGAGGTGAACGAACGGCAGAAACCGGGAAGAGGCAAGGCCGCGCTGAATGACCGATTGTGGGTCATTGCGGCGCTACCTTCCATCTCGCACTCGGTATGATGGTCTAAGCACGCGGCCAGCACGATCACAAATCTTACTTGGCGACCGGCACCGTCGCGAGATCAGCGTCGATCTTGGCGAGCGTTGCGTCGCTGAACTGGTCGGGCAGGTAGGATTGCAGGGCAAAGAGCGTGACGCCTCGCGCCATACCGATCTGTGGACTCTTGAGGAAGGTGGAGACGTGCTTCTCGAGCACCGCGCGCGTCTGCGGATTGTCGAGCAACTGGCCGATCGGCGTCGTCAACGAGGTATAGTGCCCGGAGGCCTTGGCTGCCGCCATGCGCTGGCTCGCCCGATCGATCCCCGCGCCCCAAGGATCGCGCGCGACCACCGTTTTTCCGGTCGTCGCGAAGTCGGCGATAATGTCATTCGCACGCGTGTAACGCGGCCACAGCGGCTGCCCGCCGCCATTCGGATTACCCGCCTTTACGAAATTGGCGAAGTAGGTGCTCATCGCCTCGCCGACGGCCTCGTCCTTGGCAGTCGTCTCGGCACCGTATTTGATGCGGGTGTTGCCAAAGAAGTATGGAATGTCGGTGGCGTGGCCCGCACCTGGCTGCTTCAACGAGTCGGCGACGTAAGAAAATCGGTAGCCCCACACCGGCACGCCCTTGTCGGCGAGCATCGCTGAGGCCTCGCGCCCGCCTGCGATCATGAACCCGCTCTTTCCACCGATGTCGGCGCTGGTCGCGCCAATCATCATTGGCATCCGCGAGAAGCGGTTGTCGTTATAGGCTTTACGGACGTCGACCACGACCTTGCCGTCGGCGAAAGGGCCGGAATTTGTCGGTGGGCTGCCTGGCTTTCCGGCCATGCCCGCCATGCTCAGCCCATCGGTCACATCTTCGGCAGAGAGAGCTCGGAGCCTCTGGAGCGCGTCGGGCGCGGTGGGATCGATCCCCTTCGAGCGCGCGAAATTGACGCCGATTGTCTCGACATCGGCGAGTGTGTTGCCGGTGAAGGCGCGCGCGTCACCGCCTGACATCACCACCCCGCGCTGGAACAGCCCCTCAGCCTCGGGCGAGGTGATGAGTGCGTGGACTGAGATGCCGCCCGCGCTCTCCCCAGCCACCGTCACGTTCGCTGGATCCCCCCCGAATGCGGCGATGTTGCGCTTGACCCACTGGAGCGCAGCAATCTGGTCCATGATCCCGTAATTGCCGAGCCGCCCGCCATCGGCGTTGGCTTGGGTCAGTTGTGGAAGAGCGAAGGTGCCGAAGCGTCCGACGCGATAGTTGAAGCTGACGAACATGATGCCCTTTTTAGCCATGTTCGCGCCTGCGTAGGTGGGGGGCGAGGCACCGCCGTTGACGAAGCCGCCGCCATAGATCCACACTAGCACTGGCAGCTTGCCTTTGGCGTCTGCAGGCTTCCAGACATTGGCGTACAGGCAGTCCTCGGCGGGCCTGGTACCGAGCGGGGCAGCGTCACTCGGGAAAGGCTTTTGCATGCAGTCCGAACTGTATCGCGACGCCTCGCGTACGCCGGTCCACTTGGCGGCGGGCTGCGGCGCGCGCCACCGCAGCGGGCCGACTGGGGGGGCAGCGAAGGGGATACCCTTCCAGCTCTCCACACCGTCAGCAGTTTGGCCACGAAGGTTTCCGGTCTCGACCTTGACGGTCGGCCCGGTCTGCTGTGCGAGCACGGGTGAGGCACCGGCGAGCGCAGCGACGAAGGCGATGCGATGGATGGTCATGAGCTTGGGCTCCTTGGTCGCGAGGTCTGGATGAGAAAAACAAGTAGGCGCACAGCCTTGCGCCTTTGAGCTTATCACCAGGCATGGTCAGCGTCGCCTCGGCCGCGCGCTCAGCAGAAGAGCCGCCCAGCGCCATACGCATAGGCATTGTACACGGCCGCCAGCAACACCCTGCGAGGTCAATAGTGAACCGTCTGCTCTCGCCCAATAGCGGACGTGGCGAAATCACGTCATGGTGATCCTAATTCATGAGGTGAGGGATGGGTCTTCGTAGCATTGCCGTTTTCGCGGCCGTCGTCGGTTCCTGGCTTTTAGTCGGCGACATGCAAACGCTTATAAGTGCCGCTCGCTTCGACGGCATCGGCTTCGGAACTATGGCGCACGTTGTTGCCGACCATTTGCTCCTGTTTTTCGCTGGCCGCGTGATCAAAAGGCGGAGCACTACAACCGCCCTTGGTTAGGTCGTGAACCCATAAACGGCTGACATGCGGGCCTCAGTCAACGCGGTTGCGATAGAGCGGCATGCATCAGACTAAGTTCTATCGCTACGAAGGTGCTGGCGAACCAAAGCCGAACGA
>NZ_LDTF01000047.1 GCF_001477495.1 Sphingomonas yabuuchiae | reverse complement strand
CGATCCGCGCCCAGGTCGAGAGCGTCTTTGCCACCCTCAAGCGATGGCGGGGCTTCGACTGTGTACGCTACAAGGGGCTGGCCAGGAACCGCAACGACAGCTTTCTGCTTGCCCTGGCCTACAACATGACCACCGCGCTGCGTCTCACCTGAACCCGTTCCGCCCCTCGGACCTGCTCACCAGGGCTCGAATACCCCGCCATCCACCGCCCGCTGGTCAACGGGCGGGGCCGCTAACCGTCAGCCAAGCCAAAATACCCGCTCGGTTCACCGCAATCGGGTTTTGCAATGATCCCCTGCAAGGGGAGGGGCTAAAAAGCACTTTACCCCTCGAACGACATCAGGATCGGACACGCCCCCTCCCCGCCGCTCCCACATTCCTGCGCTAGATGGGCGAGCGACATCCGCGCCCTCTGCAACCCCGCAATCTGCGCATCGAGCGCGGCGATGCGTGTCTTCGCCAGGTCCCGCACCCGCGCCCGGTCGTCGGTCGCGTCGAGCGCCAGCAGCTCGCCGATCTGCTCCAGCGTGAAGCCCGCAGCTTGCGCCGACCGGATGAAGCGCAACCGCCGCACATCGCCTTCACCATAGCGACGGATGCCCCCTGCCCCGCCCGGCCCCGGTGCCCGCTCGGGCAAGGGCATCAGTCCGCGCCGCTGGTAATAGCGGATCGTCTCCACCCCCACTCCGCCTTCATGCGCCAGTCCGGCGATGGTCAAATCGGCCATGTCTTGACTCCGTACCATGGTACGGATGCCATATGGCGCATGGACCCCAGCCGGAGAAGGACCATGACCATGCCCCGTAAAGCGATATTGTACCGCATGGTGATGCCGACCCACACCTGCCCCTATGGACTGAAGGCACGGGATCTGCTCCGCCGACAGGGTTACGAGGTGGATGACCGCTGGCTCCGCACCCGCGAGGAAACCGACGCACTCAAGGCCGAGCATGGCGTGAAGACCACCCCGCAGATATTCATCGGGGGCGAGCGGGTGGGCGGCTATGACGATCTGCGGCGCTTCTTTGGGCTTCGCGTCGCCGATCCCAAGGCGATCAGCTATCGCCCGGTCGCGGCGCTCTTCGTCATGACCGCACTGATGGCACTGGCGGCCAGCCAGGCGGTCTATGCCACGCCCTTCACGATGCGCGCAGCCGAGTGGTTCGTGTCGTTCAGCATGGCGGTGCTGGCGCTGCTGAAGCTCCAGAATGTCGAGAGCTTCGCGACCATGTTCCTCAGCTATGACCTGCTCGCCAAGCGCTGGGTCCCCTATTCCTATGTCTATCCCTTTGCCGAAGCGCTAGCGGGGGTGCTGATGATCGCGGGGGTCGCGAAATGGCTATCGGTGCCGCTCGCGCTGTTCATCGGGGGCGTCGGCGCGGTGTCGGTGGTCAAGGCGGTCTATATCGACCGGCGCGAACTCAAATGTGCCTGTGTCGGCGGATCGAGCAACGTGCCGCTGGGCGCGCTGTCTCTGACCGAGAATCTGATGATGATCGGGATGGCGGTGTGGATGATGGTATCCTGATCCTCCCCGGCACGGGGAGGGGGACCGCCGCGAAGCGGTGGTGGAGGGGGCGTTCCGTAAGGGATGTCCTATGAAGAAGCCCCCCTCCACCAGCTGCGCTGGTCCCCCTCCCCGTGCCGGGAGGGATAAGTTTCCCCGGGGAAACATCCGCGCCGCCTTGCCCGATTGAATGAACTTTGCCATTAACCAACCCCAAAAGCTTCAAGGGGTGCGCGAGTGGCGGAAGATCATGCAATGCTGTCCCAGATCGGGGATCTGGCCAGCGCGGGCGAGCGGATGATCGAGCGGCTGCGGCGCAAGGCATTCCTGCCCGAAAGCCGGAAAGGCCTGCACGTCCGCTTCGGCATTGCCGAGGCCGCGCAGCTGCTTGGCTGTTCGACCAACCGCATCCGCATGGCCGAGGAAGACGGCCGCCTCCCCCCTGCCCCGACCACCGACAATGGCCGTCGCCAGGGCTATACGGTCGAGGAACTGCTGCACATGCGCGAGGTGCTGGGCGCCTCCCCCGCGCGCGCGCCGCTCGACATCCCGGCGATCATCGCGGTGCAGAATTTCAAGGGCGGCGTCGGCAAGTCGACCGTCACCACCCATCTCGCCCATTATTTCGCGGTGCAGGGCTACCGGGTGCTGGTCGTCGATTGCGACAGCCAGGCGACCACGACGACCCTGTTCGGCTTCAACCCGCATTTCAACGTCACCCGCGAAGAGACGCTCTACCCCTATCTGTCGATCGACCCGACCCAGACCGACCTCGCCTATGCGGTCAAGCCGACGCCCTGGCCCAATGTCGACCTGATCCCGTCGAACCTGGAATTGTTCGACGTGGAATATGAGTTGGCCGCAGCGGGCAGCGATGGCGGATCGGTACTGGCCGCGCGCTTCCGCAAGCTGAAGCGCGGGCTGGCCGATCTGGCGCGCAATTACGACGTGGTGCTGCTCGATCCGCCCCCTGCCCTCGGCACGATCAGCCTCGCGGTGATGCAGGCGGCCAACGCCCTTCTGGTGCCGATGGCCGCGACGACGCCCGATTTCTGCTCGACCGTTCAGTTCCTGTCGATGATGGATCAGGTGCTCAACCAGCTGACGGGCGCGGGTATCGAGGTGGATTACCAGTTCGTTCGGCTGATCTGTTCCAAGTTCGACGGCAACGACCCCAGCCACGCCATGGTCCGCGCGATCATGGAGCAGAGCTTCGGCCCCGCGCTCCTCCCCGTCCCCATCCTCGAATCGGCCGAGATCAGCCACGCCGCGATGCGGATGATGACCGTCTATGAGCTGGAAAAGCCGATCGGCACGCCCAAGACGCACAAACGCTGCCGCGCCAATCTGGACGAGGCGATGCGTCAGGTCGAACAGCTGGTCCGCCAGAGCTGGGGCCGGGTCGAGCCCGCCAGCGAGGAAGCGGTGATCCATGCGGCAGCCTGAGCGGGTTCCCCTTTCCTACACGATAATGTTCTGCCTATGTTCCGGGCGGGAGGCATAAGATGGCGCGTAAACAGTCCGATTATCTGGCGGCCCTGCTGGCGGAGGAAGAGGCGGAGGCCCCTGCCCCGATTCGCGAGGCCGTGGCGGAACGCAGTCGTGGCACCACGCTGCTGGGGCGCGAATCCGCGCTCGCCCGTGTCGCCAGCGGCGAGGTGCGGCAGGTCACGCAGCTGCTGCTCGACCCCGCGCGGGTGAAGATCTGGTCGGGCAATGCCCGCAACTACGACCTGCTGACCGAAGCGCATTGCCGCGAGCTGATCGACTCGATCATCGCCGAAGGGGGCCAGAAGGTGCCCGCCGTGGTCCGCCGGATCGAGGGCGATCCCGATCACGATTACGAGGTGATCGCAGGCACCCGCCGCCACTGGTCGATCAGCTGGCTGCGCGCCAATAGCTATCCCGACATGGTCTTCGTGGCGCAGGTCGCCCAGTTGGACGACGAGGCCGCGTTCCGCCTTGCCGACCTCGAAAATCGCGCGCGTGCCGATGTCTCGGACTTCGAACGGGCGCGCAATTACCTGGCCGCGCTGACCACCCATTATGGCAACCACCAGACCCGCATGGCCGAGCGGCTGAAGCTGTCCAAGGGCTGGCTGTCCAAGATGCTGAAGGTCGCCGCGCTGCCCGACGAGGTGGTCGGCGCCTTCGCCTCGCCGCATGAGGTGCAGCTCAAGCCCGGCTATGCGCTGGCCCAGGCGATGCAGGACCCGATGGAGGCGCCCGCCATCACCGGCGTGGCCCAGTATATCGCGCGCCAACAGGCGGAACGGCGCGAGGACGGCAAGCCGCCCATCCCGGCCAGCGAGGTGCTCCACCGCCTGCTGACCGCGCGCAAGATGATGCTGGGCGAGGACGGCGAGCCGGAGCGTTACAGCTATCACAGCCGCTATGGCCGCCCCGTTCTGTCGGTGCAGTCGGTGAACCGACAGGGGGTGACGGTGCGGCTGCATGCCGGTTCGGGGGCGGATGTCGAGGAAATCGTAAAGGCCCTGCGCGGCGCTCTGGAGCATCTTGAGCAGACGGGGCAGGGGCTTCAGCGCTGATGTTTCCCGGGGGAAACACCGCCGTCTGCCCATCCCGTATGTTTCCCCGGGGAAACATGCCGCTGGATCACGACGCATGAGCACCAAGCCCAAGGACGGATCGGCCGAACAGTTCGAGCTGTTCCTGCCCTATCTCGCCGACCTGCCGCTGCGCGATCAGCGCGAGATGATGGAAAGGCCCTTCTTCAGCCTGGCCAAATCGAAACGGGTGAAACCTATCGACTATCGCTCGCCCGACGGCAAGTTGTGGGTGCATGTGTCGGGCAATCCCGATTACGGCATGGCGACGATCTGGGATGCCGACATCCTGATCTATTGCGCCTCGATGCTGGCCGACATGGCCAGGCGGGGGATCAACGATGTGCCGCGCAAGCTGCACCTGATGCCCTATGACCTGCTCCGCGCGATCGGACGCCAGCCGACGGGGCGTGCCTATGAGCTGCTCGGCCAGGCGCTGGACCGGCTGGTATCGACCACGGTCAAGACCAATATCCGCGCCGAGAACCGGCGCGAGGCGACGTTCAGCTGGCTCGACGGCTGGACGCAGCTGGTCGACGAAAAGACCGAACGCTCGCGCGGCATGACGATCGAGCTGTCCAGCTGGTTCTACGAGGGCGTCCTGATGACGGGAGGCGTGTTGTCGATCGACCGCGCCTATTTCGACATTTCGGGCGGCCGCGAACGCTGGCTGTACAAGGTCGCGCGCAAACACGCTGGCGGGGCAGGGGAGGGGGGCTTCGCCATCTCCATGCCGACCCTGTTCGAAAAATCGGGGGCGGAGGGGCAATATCGCCGCTTCAAGTTCGAAATCGCCAAGATCGCCGAACGCAACGAGTTGCCGGGTTACGGTCTGACGCTCGAACAGGCCGAGGGCAAGCGTGAGCCGAGCCTCCGGATGCGCAGGCGAGCGGAAGGGGAGGGGGCCGCGCCAGCCGCGCCTGCGCCCCGGAAGAAGTCCAAGGCCGCTGCCGCCCCCCAGCCCAAGGGCTCGACGCGGGAGGACACTCCGCCACCTCCCGCCATCTCCGCCGACCGGGACATGGATGCCAGCGCGCTGATCCGTCGCAGCGTGAAAAGCCTGTCGACCCGCTCGACCTTCGGCGAGATCACCGACGCGACGCTGGCGCTGCTGCGCTCCGAATGTCCGGGCTGGGACTATCAGACCCTGCACGCCGAATTCAAAGCCTGGGTCGAGGGCGATCCCGCCCGCACGCCGGTCAGCTATCAGAACGCCTTTATCGGCTATGTTCGCCGCTTCGACGCGAAGAACCGACACCTGCTCCGCTGACGATAGGGGAGGGGGCGCGGGAATAGCACCCCCCTCACTGGAATTTCCGACCGCTGAAATTTCGACATCCGGAGGACGCATCTCCCGGATGCGTTCCCGAAATATCGCGTGTCCGATGCGCTCGACGATCCCCCGTTTCCGTCGCCGACAAGTTTGAACCTTGCCGCGCGCGATCGGTCTGAAACTGATTCAATCCAACACGCTCCGGCGGGGTCTTTCGCCGCTTTTCGATATATCGGGAACGGGCAACGATACTCCCGGAACGGTTGGGCGATACATCGGGAACGACGGTCACGATATTCCGGGAACGAATACACGATATGTCGGGAACACGCAGTTTGTCGAAAGTCACGCATTTCTAGGCTTTTAGGTAGCCGGAAACGGGGTTTAACCCTTTAATTCTGATCTAACGGTCTAACCCACGGGATATGGTTTTCTTGAGATTTTTGAGGAGTTTGATGAGTTTTCTGAATCAGACGTGTTTTCGCTTTTGCTCCGCCGCCCATGGATTCACAAAGGGCCATGCCGATCGCCCGGGAACATCGCTGGCTCTACCCGATCGACTGGCGCGAGCTGTCCGCGCTGATCCGCTTCGGCCGCGCCAAGGGGCAATGCGAGCATTGCGGGCGGCCCCATGGCCGCGACATCGTCCATCTGGGCGACGGCACCTGGTGGGACGACACCCGCGCCCGCTGGCGCGACGGCCGGGGCAGGGGGGTAAGGGCGCTGCCCAGCCCTGTCGCCATGGTCCGTGCGCAACCGGGCCTGGCGGGCATCGCTCCGCCTCTGCCGTTCCGCCGAACCCGCGTGATCCTGGCCAGCGCGCATCTCAACCACGACCCCGGCGACAACCGACCACGCAACCTGGCGGCGCTGTGCCAGGCCTGCCACATGCGCCATGACGCCGGGGAGCATCGCCGACGGAGGTTGCGGAATCGGTTCCGGGCGTGTGCCATCCGCGATTTGTTTGCCTGACGGGGTGGGAGAAGGGGACTTGCGGACGGTCTCCGGCTCTGCCGCTATACCGTATGACGCGTCCTCCGCCTCCGCCAAGGCGCTGGCTGAAAGAGCTGGGCGATTCCGTCTCGACACATGGGCATATCCACCTGTAGTCGGCGTCTATGCCAAGTATGGTCATCGGGCAGAAGGCGGACGAGAACTGAACGTCACCCATGAACCTATTGCCCCGCAACCTTTCCGTCCTCCCGTTTTCGGAACACCCGCACATGATCCGCAAGCCTATCGGGAGCGACATGGAAGGCAGCTTGAGGCGTTGATGGCCGAGGGCTCGGAGGACGTGCTAGGAAACCACGCATCAGTAGCGGAAGGGCTATAACGCTCATACCAATAAGCCGGCTTTACTCTATCAGATATTGGAAAGCATCAATGAAGGTCGCGATAGTCCATGACTGGATGACGCTAAAGGGTGGTGGTGAAGCGTGCGTCGAGGAACTGATGCACATTTATCCCCAGGCGGATTTGTATTGTATCGTGGATTATCTCGACGAGCAGTATCGAGGGTTCCTGAAGGGCCGCAACGTTTACACGAGTTTCATCCAGCGTCTGCCCGGTGCCCGGAAGCGATATCGTTCCTATCTGCCGTTGATGCCGATCGCTATCGAACAGTTCGACCTGACGAGCTACGACCTTGTGATCTCGTCGTCGTCCAACGTGGCAAAAGGCGTCATCACGGGCCCGGATCAGGTACATATCGCCTATGTGCACAGCCCGATCCGCTATGCCTGGGATCTGCAATATCAATATCTGCGCGAAGCCGGTCTGACCCGCGGGATCAAAAGTGCGATCGCACGGACGATCCTTCACTATATGCGCATCTGGGATACGCGCACGGCCCATGGCGTCGATCACATGATCGCCAATTCGGGATTTGTCGCGCGCCGCATCCGCAAGGCCTATGGGCGTCAGGCAAAGATCATCTATCCGCCGGTGGATATCGACCGGTTCAATATCGGTGATGTACGGGAGGACTATTATGTCACCATGTCCCGCCTGGTTCCCTACAAGCGTATCCCGCTGATCGTGGAGGCATTTCGCCAAATGCCGGATCGCAAGCTGGTGGTCATCGGCGACGGTCCCGAAATGTCGGCGGTCAAGGCGGCAGCAGGGCCGAACGTGACCGTCATGGGAGGGCAGCCCAATGACGTTGTCGTCTCATATCTGCAGCGCGCCAAGGCATTCCTGTTCGCGGCCGAGGAAGATTTCGGGATAGCGCCCGTCGAGGCCCAAGCCTGTGGCACGCCCGTCATCGCCTATGGCAAGGGTGGAGCACTGGAGACCGTGCTGGGTCGGGATGGGGACAATCAGACCGGTGTCTTCTTCGACGCCCAGACACCGGACGCCATCGTTGCGGCCGTACAGCATCTGGATACGCGTCTGCATGCCATCAGCCCGCAGGCCTGTCGGGCCAATGCCGAACGATTTTCGACCAGGAAATTCCACTCCAATATCCAAGAGGTCGTCGATAACGCGATGAAGGACATGCGCGGCGCATGATGCCCGACGGGATCACCTGCCACGCTGTGGACAGGGGCGTGCGCCTATTGAGCTGAGGACGGTGGGGGAGGCCCGCTGGCCGATCCATGGCGAATCGAGCCTGCGTGTCCTTCCTTGTCGAGGGATTATTGCACATGTGTCTTCCGACCAAGAGACGGTGCGATTCCGAAGCGGATCGCATACGCTCGAACTGCGCGAACGACGAAGCGTGTGAGGGGGCTGATGAGGCTTCGGCCGTGTGTCGCTGATGTTACTTACCCGACGGATAGCGATACTATAGCATCGTCGATCTTCCGATTCACTTTCGCTATATCGTAAAGCTCTATGGCTTTGGCCTGTATGCTTCGGGCATGAGCCAAAGTCAGATCCGGATTCTCGAGCAGGGAATTGACCGCTGCCGCCAAGGCTTCGGGGTCATGAGGCGGTACCATCAGGTCGCTCTGCGTCTGGGTGACGATTTCCGTGGCGCCCCCACCGCGCGTGACGATGACCGGCGTACCAGCCATCATCGCCTCGACGATCACGCGACCAAAGGGCTCGGCCTCGGTGGAGCAATGCAACGCGATATCGACACTGCTGAGCAGTTCGGGGATATCGCGTCGGAAGCCCAGAAAGTGCACGCGATCGGCAAGGCCAGCCGCTACGGCCTGCGACTTGAGCTGTTCCAGCAGGTCCTGCTGGCCGAACAGGGCGCCTCCGACCAGGACGAGATGCGCGTCGGGTATGTCGGCCAAGGCGCGGATGGCGACGTCCTGTCCTTTCCAAGGCGAGATCCGCCCGAAAAGGCCTAGGATCGGCTGGTTTCCGATGCCCAGTTCTTCAGCTAGTCGCAAATGATTGTGACGCCGGTCCTGATCCTGGAATTTGCCGGGATCGATTCCGTTGGGAATGACGGTGATGGGTTTGTTTCCGCCGATTTGCCGATAGGCATCGGCCGTCGCCTGGGAGTTTGCGATGACCAGCTTCGCGGCACGGTTGGTCAATGCGATCGCGACCTTGCGCGCCGTTCCGCTGAAGCCCGGTGACGTCATAATGTCATGGAGATGCCAGATCATGGGGCGACGGGCGATCATGGCGGCGACCGCGCCGATGACCGTCGCCTTCTGGGAATTGGTATAGACCATGTCGGCCCATCGCATCCGCCGTGCCAGGCGATCAATGCTACCCAATCCGCCGAGCGCGGCCCTGATGCTGTCACCCAGGCCCGACGAACGCTTCATCGTCAATACGCCGTCCATGCCAGCCAGTATTTCGACCGGGATATCGTGTTTGCGAAGCTGATCGAGGAGCGGACCATCCTGGAACAGGACCACGGCCTTATTGTCCGGGCGCCCTGCAAGATACTCCAGAAGGGAAAGTTCGCCGCCACCCAATTCGGAAGAGTGATTTAAGAAGAGCACTCTATCTTGCCGCATTGATCTTCCTACCGTGCAAATTGCTTCATGGTCTTAGCGGGCTATTGATATCGGATGTTGTGTAACGCGTACGAAACCAAAAAAGTCCGATAGAATCGATGGTCTCAACCTACCGGACTGAAGGGGCAATCGTCAGAGCTTTTCGCGGAGCAGGCCGTCGAAATACTCGATGGTCTTGGTCAAACCTTCCTTGAGCTGGACCCGGGGTTCCCAGCCGAGCTTTTCGCGGGCGAGATCGATGTTAGGCTGCCGCTGCATCGGATCGTCTTGGGGCAGGGGGCGCGACATGATCGTCGACTTCGAACCGGTCAATTCGATGACATGCTCGGCGAGTTCGCGGATCGTGAACTCGTTGGGATTGCCGATATTGACCGGACCCGTGAAATCGTCCTCCGTGTCCATCAGGCGCAGGAAGCCGTCGACCAGGTCTTCGTAATAGCAGAAGGATCGCGTCTGCGACCCGTCGCCGTACATGGTGATAGGCTCGTTCTTGAGCGCCTGGATGATGAAGTTGGACACCACGCGGCCATCCGCCGGATGCATGCGCGGACCGTAGGTGTTGAAAATGCGGGCGACCTTCACCGGCAGGCCATGCTGGCGGCGATAATCGAAGAACAGGGTCTCCGCGCAACGCTTTCCTTCGTCATAGCAGGACCGGAAGCCGATGGGGTTCACATTCCCCCAATAATCTTCGCGCTGCGGATGGACGGCGGGATCGCCATAAACTTCGCTCGTCGAGGCCTGGAAGATCTTGCAGCGCAAGCGTTTGGCCAGGCCCAGCATGTTGATCGCGCCCAGGACGCTCGTCTTGGTCGTCTGGACCGGATCGTGCTGATAGTGGATCGGCGATGCCGGACACGCCAGATTGTAAATCTCGTCGACTTCGACATAGAGCGGGAACGAGACGTCGTGACGGATAAACTCGAACTGCTTGTGGCCGTGCAGATGTTCGACGTTACGTTTGTCGCCCGTGAAAAGATTATCGACACAAACGACCTCGTCGCCGCGCGCGATAAGTCGATCGATGAGATGCGATCCCAGGAAGCCCGCGCCGCCTGTGACCAAGATGCGACGACGACCATAAATTTCACGAGCCATAAACCAGCGTTATCCCGTTAGACGAAGTGTGATGAGCGTGCCTAGCCCAGGGCAGGCGACATTACCACGCCTGTTTCCCGTGCTTATCCCCAGCGGCCGGGCCGGGCGGAGCAAAGTCCGTTCCGCACTGACCGGGCCTGCCGCTTGGCGGAATGGCCTTTATTCGGTACGATAACGGATTGTTCTTGCTCTATGGATGGCATATTCGCCGCGTGCCTAAGGGAGCTCTTCAGTGCCTTTTACCAGCGAAAACCGGCGGCCAGCAGGCGATATGTCTATCATGCACGAAAATTCCGAAGGAACTACGACGGACGCCGGATCGTCCGGCAATATCTCCAGCATTGACGGATCGGCGCTGCCGGATGTTGTCCATGCACTCAACCGGCGGGTAAAAAATAGGCGCAATATTCGTGGCTTGGCGGTTGCAGGGGATGCGATCGTCATCATCGCCGCCTTCACGATCGCTGCGGCGATCCGTTACGGCAATCCGCTGGACGGACAGGCCCTCAATACGCTTGCCGCCCTTTTGCCGGTGTACATGTTCCTGGCGCTTGGTCAGCATGGCTTCACGATGGCAGCGATCGCGCGGGCGCGCAGCAGCGTCGCAAAGGCGCTGGGTGCCCTGTTTCTGTCCATCGGTTTTGTCGGCCTCATTGCCTTTTTCCTGCAGGCTGTGGGAGGCGTTTCGCGCGGCGTCGTGGGCGCGGGTGCCGTGCTGGCGGCGTTTTTCCTCATCGGGTTCCGAGGTTGGTTGGCTCTCTACGCGCATCGGCTTCTCGGCAAAGTGACGATCAACGAGGTCGTCATCCTGGATGGCCCCCAGACCAGGGCGCCTCATCCGGGCAGCATCATATTGGACGCCGCCAAGGACAAGATCGGCATGCGCCTCGACAGCCCGGCGATGCTCGATCGGCTTGGCCGCTGCCTGCAGACGGCGGACCGCGTGATCGTCATGTGTCCGGTCGAGCGTCGCGCGCATTGGGTGAGCGTGCTCAAGAGCAGCAACGTGAACGCCGAAATCGTGACCGAAGAGCTGGATGAAATCGGTGCGATCGGACTGGGCAATTACGACGGCAACACCACCTTGGCGGTCGCCAGTGCTCCGCTCGACCTTCCCGATCAGATCCTGAAACGGGCATTCGATGTTGCCGTGGTGATGGTGGCATTGCCGTTGCTGGCGCCGCTGATGATCCTGGTCGCCATTCTGATCAAGATCGACAGCAAGGGACCGGTCTTCTTCCGTCAGCCGCGCGTCGGCTTGGGGAACCGGGTGTTCCATATCTACAAGTTCCGGAGCATGCGGGCGGCGCAGAACGACCTGTCGGGCGGCAAGTCCACCAGCCGCAATGATAGCCGGGTGACCCGCGTCGGCGCGTTTATCCGCAAGACCAGCATCGATGAATTGCCGCAGATCCTGAACGTCCTGACGGGCGATATGAGCGTCGTCGGACCACGACCACATCCGCTGGAGTCGAAGGCGGAGGACCGGTTGTTCTGGGATATTGACGGTCGATATTGGCATCGGCACGCGGTCAAGCCGGGCATGACCGGCTTGGCGCAGATCCGGGGCTTCCGCGGGGCGACCGAGAAGGAGTCCGATCTGGTCAACCGACTTCAAGCCGATCTGGAATATGTTTCCGGCTGGTCGTTGTGGCGCGACATTATCATCATCTTCGCCACGTTCCGGGTCCTGTCGCATCAAAACGCGTATTGACGGGAAACGCCCGGGAAAGCCGGGCAGGGCTTCAGGCCTCTGACGAAAGATCGGGGGGTAGCCGAACGAGGGGGCGGGCTGGCAGACAGTTCGGTGCCCCACCCCGCCTGAAGCCGCGATCATGCCGTCTGGGATGATGCAGCCCGGCTAAAGGCCCCGTTCGACCGGACAGGCGCGGGGCAGGTGCTTTGGGATGCTGACCTGCCGTAACAAGAGGCTATCTGGTTCGGCGCGTCGATCGGCCGCTCACACGCCGCCCATGATCGCCTTTTTCAGCCATACCAGGATCGAGGGTTTCGGCTTTTCCGGCACGCCGGTTTGCGCGAACAGGGCATCTGCGTCGAGTGAAACTCCCCAGATCCGTTTCGCCGCAATGCGGTCATAGGCCAGCAAGATGGCGGACCAGTCGGCCCATTTCTGCGGTACATTGCGGCTCGCGACGAGAGCCATGCGAAGCCGATGATTGACGGCGACCGCCCGTAGCGAGGTCGACGGATTCATGGTTTCGTTGACCTGCATCCGAACCCGTACGAGTTCGTCCGCAAACTGCACCATCTTTCCCGTCAATATCGCTCGGACATGGAAGAAATAGTCGGCACTGGGAAAATCCTCCGGGTAAAATCCGCCGATGCTTTTTGCCGTGGCGACCGAGTATATCGCGCCAAGGCTGCTGCCCGCGATATTGGACCAATACATGCGTTTCGCGGTGACATGGATCGCCTTGGAAAAGCCGAACCGAAGGAACCGCTTTATCAGGGTCAGCACTCGCGTGACGAACTCGGAGCGGGGCTTTTGCTCCCTCTGATCCAGATTTCCGAAGCAGCATGCATATGATCGAGAGGGATCGTTCAGATCGATCCGCGTAAACATGGTGCTCATATAGTTCGGAAGCAATATGTCATCGTCGCTCAAGATCGTGAACCACGGACCTCGTGCCAATGATATGCATCTATTCCAATTGCCGAACATCCCGATATTCGTGTCGTTCACATAATAGCGGACCGGGATCGGCCCGAGTGAACCGAGATGTTGAACGATGTTTTGAACGTTCGCGGGTTCGGAAGCATTGTCGATGATGACGATTTCAAAGGGTATCGATGTATTCTGAGACAGCGCACTGTGCAGCGTCTCCCGGAAAAGCTCCGGTCGATTGAAGGTCGGAATAGCGATCGTGAAGACGGGCTGGTCAGGCAGCACGCCTTCGAAATATAAGGTCGACTTCGTTTCCGCATCGTCCTGAATGGCGTCGCGAAATGGCATCGGCGTCATTTTTTGATTTCCTGATAGACCATGAACGGCCATTTCCAGTTGTTATAGGCGATCTGCACCATTCCCTGGCAAAGGATCACGCCGGTAACGCCGTAGCCGAAATGAACGGCGAGGCTCGCGGAGATGGCGACACCCACGCCCGATAAAAGCGCCGGGAGGACGAATGGAACGGCGTTGCGTGTCGTGATGATGAATCCATTGAGCGAGTGAAAACCCTCCAACGCGACCACCATGGCCAGCATCGCGAAGGTCGAGGTCTGCAATATGGAAACCTTGCTACCGATATGGGCGAGCGCCGGACTGGCGAATGCAATCACGAAAATCGACGAGCACAGGAACAGGAACCAGTAAAAGGCCCATGAGCTGATCACGAGTTTTCTGAGATTGCTATTGTCGGGTCCGACCCGAGCATTGACGATATCGGAGAGCCGTGCCTGCGCCGGGAGCTGTGCGACCGAGGCGATGCCGTTCAGGATCTGCAGGCAGATGGCATATTGGGCGGATGTCGCGAGCCCCAGGGAACTCGAAATCAGGAAGACATTGTATCGGGAGATCAGGAAGGCGCCGATCCCCACCAGGCCGAGGCGGCTGGAATTCGGCCAGATCGCCGAAAGCACGGGTCGGGTTTCCGCGGAATTCCAGCTTCGCGAATGCGCGGCCACCGTGTTGCGCAACAGGAACCAGGCCACCGCACGGGCGGCCAATTGGCTGGCCAGGAAGCCGATCGCCAAGCCCGTCAATCTACCACCGGCCACGATGATGATGATGCCGAACAGGGCAAAGCCGCCACGGGAAAGAATCAGGAAAGCATAATTCTGCACCACTCGCCCGGAGCCGAGCAGAAAGGCGGGGATCCACAGGAAATACAGATTGGCGGCAATGGCCAGGGCAAAGATCAGCCACGCGCCGCATATCTGCTGCACGGGCAAACCGCCCTTCCTCGACAGTTCGGCGATATAGAGCGTTCCGAACACGGCGAGCAGCAGGAATATGCCACCGGCAAGAGCAAGGTACAGCTTGCGTGCGGCGCCGAGAAGCGCACGCGTCAATGGAATATTGGGTTCCCCGTTCCCCGTCTTGCCAAGGCCATGACGGGTGATCTCCTGCGCGCCGGAACGCGCCAGGGCGAAGAAGCGCGCCAGGGTCGGCTGAAAGCCGAAATCGGCGACGGCCGCCAGGCTTTGCGCCGCCAGGAAAACATACCAGATCCCGACTTGGGCGGGCGTCAGCCGGCTGACCACGAAAGGCATCAGCATCAGCCCCGCGCCATATTGCAGCGCTTGGGCTAGAAATCCGGCCAACAACCCGGGATTGCCCCGGATGCGGGCGATCAGAGCGGAGATCAGAGGGACACCATCGCCGGAAGAGCCTCGACAAGCGAACGTCGGCGCTGCCATCCGGGCATGATCCGCTGACCCGGCTCGACCGGCAGCATTACTTCGCGGGGGCGATAAGGACGACCGCCGAAATGAACCGAGATCGGCTTCCGAAGCGCCTCGCCGACGATCTCGACAAGCGCCTTGACCGACTGGCGTTCGCCGGACACGAAGAATTCCTCATCCAACGGCTCGTTTGAGTCGAGCAGGCGTTGCCCCGCGCCGAGGAAGGCGGAAACTACGTCATCGATGTGCGTCAGGTCGACGATCTGTTCACCGGGCGACATGTCCAGCCGCTCTCCGATCGTCGCCGCGTCGAGCAGGATGCGGATCAGCTTGCGGCGCGGGTCCGAGGGGCCATAAGTGTCGAAGAGTCGAAGCGATATCGTGGATAGCCCACGCGCGTCGCGATAATAGGGCAGAATGGCCTCAAAGGCCTGTTTGGTCGCGGCATAGAGATTGACGGGGGCCACGGCGCCCTGGCTGTCGAATTGCCAGGCCGTGCCGGTGTTGACCAACTTGTGGCAATCGGCCTGCACCATCGCCTCGACCAGCTGCATCGGGAAGACGATGTTGGCTGCCGCCAGCGGTTCGACCTGGTCGGCACGGTGATCCGCCAGGAACAGGGAGGCCAGATGGAAAACGACATCGGGGCGGACCGTCGCCAGGATGTCGTTCAGGCACGCCTGCGTTCCGTCCAGCCGATGCGCGGTGACGGCTGGCGGCGTGTTGTCGCGAATGGTCGCATGAACGTCCCATCCGCAGGATGACAGGGCCTTGACCAGATGCCCGCCGATAAAGCCTGTCGCCCCGGTGACCAATGCTGTCGGCATGGTGTCAGCGTCCCTCGAACATGAAAGGCGACTGGAAATCCGGGAGCTTCGGATGCGCCTGATCCCGCGGGGACAGGACGGGGGCTGCAACACCCCAGTCGAAATCGATGCTGTCCCACGCGATGCCGGCATCATGTTCGGGTGAATGCACGCTGGTGACCTTGTAATACATACCGCTGAGGTCGGTCCGTGACACGAAGCCGTGGGCGCATCCGCTGGGCAGGTACAAGCCCCGCCCGTTCTCGGCGCTCAGGGTAAAACCGACGGATCGCCCGAAGGTCGGCGAACCGACACGCAGGTCGACCACGACGTCCAGGACCTCCCCGACCAGGCAGAAGACCATTTTGGCATGGTCGGCCGGTGGATTCTGAAAGTGCATCCCGCGCACGACATTCCGGACCGAGGTCGAGAAATATTCCTCGCGCCAATCGGTACGAAGACCCAGTTCCTCGAAACGGTCCGAATGGAATGTCTTGACGAACGTGCCGCGCGTATCACGCAGCACATTCGCCTGGACGATATGGCACCCCGGAATATCCGTCGGTTCGATGTTCATCGTACGCCTTTTTTTAGAAATTCAGGCCGAAGAACTCTTCGAGCTTCTCGCCGACATAATCGAAGTGATCCTGCCCGAGTGCGGGGAACAGGCCGAGCCAGAAGGTATTGTTCATGATCTGATCGGTGCGGGTGAGATCCCCGACGACCCGATAGTCGACGTGCTGGAAATAAGGCTGCCGCGTCAGATTGCCGGCGAACAGCAGGCGCGTGCCGATCTTGTTCTGGTCGAGGAAGCGGGTCACATCGACGCGCTTGGCATCGACGCCGTCACGGATCATGAGCGGATAGCCGAACCAGGACGGGTTCGAGTTAGGGGTCGCCTCGGGTAGGATGAAGATCTCCTCCATGCCCTTCAGCCGCTGCGTCAGAAGATCGAAATTCCGACGCCGCGCTTCCACGAAGCCTTCCGCCCGGTCGAGCTGGGCCAGGCCGCAGGCGGCCTGCATGTCGGTGATCTTCAGATTGTAGCCGAGATGCGAATACACATATTTGTGGTCATAGCCGAAGGGCAGCGTGCCGTGCTGCTGGCCGAAACGCGATCCGCAGGTATTGTCGCAGCCAGGGGCGCAATAGCAGTCGCGGCCCCAGTCGCGGATGCTTTCGATGATCGGTTTCAGTTCCATCGACTGGGTAAAGACGGCGCCGCCCTCGCCCATCGTGATGTGGTGCGCCGGATAGAAGCTGACCGTCGCGACGTCGCCCCACAGACCGACCTTCTTGTGTTCGCCGGTCTTGGCATCCAGATAGGTCGCCCCGAGCGCGTCGCAGCAATCCTCGACCAGCCAGAGGTCATGCTTGTCGCAGATGCGACGGACTTCCGCCAGGTTGAACGGATTGCCCAAGGTATGGGCGATCATGATCGCACCGGTCTTTTCGGTGATCGCCGCTTCGATCAGGCTGGCATCGATATTGTAGGTCGGCACGTCGACGTCGACGAACACGGGGATCAGGCCGTGCTGGATCGACGGGTTGACGGTGGTCGGGAAGCCCGCCGCGACCGTGATCACCTCGTCGCCCGGCTTCAGGCGGCGATCGCCCAGCTTGTGGCTGGTCAGGCAGGACAGGGCGAGCAGATTGGCCGACGAGCCCGACGTGGTCGTCAGGACGAACGGCGCACCGAGCAATTTGGCCAGCCCCGCCTCGAACTCGGTATTGAAACGGCCGGTCGTCAGCCAGCCGTCGAGCGAGGCCTCGACCATCAGTTCGATTTCCGGAGCCCCGATCACCTTTCCGGCGGGCGGAATCACCGTTTCGCCGGGCACGAACGGCTTGGGCGCGAACTGGGTTTCCGCATATTGGGTAACGAGGGCGCGGATCTGCTTACGAAGGTCGTCAGCGGTCATCAATCTATCCTATGCGGCAATGGTGTGGCTGGCGCGGGCGAAGCGCTCCAGCTCTGAAAGACAATATTCGTGCATGTCGTTACCCGACAGCCAGGCGCGGTGCCAGGCGACGATGCGATCAAGCGCTTCGGCGAGGGGCCAGCGTGGCTGCCAGTGTAGACCGGCGCGGGCCTTGGAGATATCCAGTTTCAGATAGCGCGCCTCGTGCGGCTGGACGCTCTCGTCGCGGACCCACCGGGCGTTTTCTCCCCACAGGGCGCACATCCGCTCGACGATCCATTGGACGGGCCGGGCATCCTCATCGCGGGGACCGAAATTCCAGGCCTGCGCAGCCGCTTGCGGATCGTTCCACAATTCCTGACACAGGACGAGATAGCCACCGACCGGCTCCAGGACATGCTGCCACGGCCGGATCGCCAGGGGGTTGCGGATCGTGACAGGATCCCCGGCGGCAATGGCGGTCAGAATGTCGGGGATCAGCCGATCGACCGCCCAATCGCCTCCACCGATGACATTGCCCGCGCGTCCCGAAGCCAGGGCGACGCCGCTGTCCTTTCCGAAGAAAGAGCGCCGATAGGCGGACACGACAAGTTCAGCGCATCCCTTGGAATTGCTGTAGGGGTCATATCCCCCCATTGCCTCATCCTCGCGATAGGCCCAGACCCATTCGCGATTTTCGTAGCATTTGTCGGTGGTTACAACGCAAACAGCGCGCACGTTCGGGGCCTTGCGCACCGCTTCGAGCAGATGCACCGTTCCCATGACGTTGGTCGCATAGGTCCCGACCGGATCGTCATAGGAGGCCCGAACCAGAGGCTGGGCCGCCATATGGATCACGATTTGGGGATCGGCCGCGACGAGGGCCTCCTGCAAGGCCTGTTGATCGCGGATATCGCCGATGATCGACGTCATGCCGTGTGCGACACGCGCGACCTCGAACAGAGCGGGGCTGGTCGGCGGAGCCAATGCGAAACCGGTGACCTGCGCGCCCATCTGCTGCAGCCACAAGGCCATCCAGCTTCCCTTGAAGCCGGTATGTCCGGTCAGGAAAACGCGTTTGCCCGACCAGAATTCCGGCGCGACGTCGCCCTTCACCATACGCGCCACGGTGCCTTGCCGCCCTCCCACAGGGCTTCGAGATGCTGCTTGTCGCGCAAGGTGTCCATGGGCTGCCAGAAGCCATGATGTTCAAACGCCATCAACTCGCCATCGGTGGCGAGGTTTCTGAGCGGTTCCTGCTCCCAGATGGTCGCATCTTCGGTGATGTAGTCGATGACCTTGGGGCTCAAGACGAAGTAGCCGCCATTGATCATACCGCCATCGCCCTTGGGCTTTTCCAGGAAATGGGTGATGCGACCGTCCTCAATCTCCAGCGCGCCGAAACGGCCGGGCGGGTACGTCGCCGTCATCGTGGCGAGCTTGCCATGTTGACGATGGAAGTCGATCGACTGGGTGATGTCGATATCGCCGACCCCGTCACCATAGGTAAAGAAGAAGAACTCCTCATCCTTAACATGGTCGGCCACGCGCTTGAGCCGACCACCCGTCATGCTGTCGTCGCCCGTGTCGACCAACGTGACCTTCCAGGGTTCGGCGCGCTTCTGATGAACGATCATCTCGTTGCCGCGCATGTCGAAAGTAACATCCGACATGTGAAGGAAGTAATTGGCGAAGTATTCCTTGATCACATAGCCTTTGTAGCCACAACAGATCACAAAATCATTCACGCCATGCGCCGAATATATTTTCATGATGTGCCACAGAATCGGGCGACCGCCAATTTCGATCATTGGCTTGGGGCGAAGGCTGGTTTCCTCGGCAAAGCGCGTGCCGAGGCCTCCGGCCAAAATAACTGCCTTCATCGCGGGAACCTCAATTAGAGCTTACGAACGCATCGGAGAAAAAGCGCCTAGCCGGAAGGCCGAGCGTAAACAATGCTTCGCGCGCGGACGCGATCATCGCGTTTGAGCCGCACGCATAAACGACGGTGGCGGCGGGATCAAATCCGTCCTTGACGACGGCATCCTGGACATAACCGCGTCGTCCCGCCCATTCGTTATCTTTGCCCGAGAGCAGATGGTGAAATCCGATTTCAAGGCCTAAGCCAACGGGATCCCAGCAGAAATTCTCCGCTTCCCGGTTGCCCCAGAAGACCCGGATACGGGGCAGGGCGGCCGGTTCCGACATTGCGGCCAGCTCTTCCAGCAACGCTTTGACGGGGGCGATGCCGGTGCCGGTCGCCAGGAAGACGATGTTCTCCGGCATCTGATCGCGCAGAAAGAATGTCCCAAACGGGCCCTCCAGGCGCAGCAAGTCGTTGGGCTGTGCCTGTTCGAACCAGTATCGGCTGAGATGACCGCCCGGATACCGCTTGATCAGAAGCTCCAGAAGGCCGTCCGACCGGGGCGCGTTGGCGAGCGAATAGCTGCGCCGCGCCCCGTCGGCGATGACGTCGACATATTGACCGGCGACGAAGCGCATCGGCGAACTCGGGGGGGTCTTCAACGTCACCCGAACGATCTCGGCCGCGATCCGCTCGATCGAGACGATCCGCGCAGGCATGGTCTTGATCTCCAGACCGGCCAGCCGGTCGAGCGGCTCGATGTCCAACGCGACATCGGCGACCGCGGCCCGACAACAGGTCAGGATGACTCCCTGGTCCGCTTCGTCACGCGTCAGGCTTTCGTCCTCGGGGCGAAGCAAGATCGTTTCCCCGGACAATTTGGGGGCCTTGCAGATGCCGCAGCGGCCGGTCCGGCAGCTATATTCCAGGACGACGCCAGCATTGCGCGCGGCGTCCAGGATGGAGATGGCCGGGTCTGCGGAAAAGGAGCGGCCCGTGCTGAGCGTGATGGTAGGCATGATGGTGCGCTGAATAAAGCAGAACCTAAAACAGTCCAGTCATCTACCAACCCGATAGCCCGGAATTTTCGACCTGCGTGGCCCGGTGGCATGATCAGGTCAAATCAACCCATAGTCCTTTAAACAGAAAGGCCGCGCCTTTGGCCTTCGTCATATCGACGACCATCCCGAAATGCGTCGCCCAAGATGGCGCCGTCCGGTTTGTCCGCGATGCCAAGGGGGTGACCGGTACGAAGCGGTCGACGGGGGGATTCACCTCTAGCGTGCCGACGGAATGCGAACGCACGACGACGGGGACACGATTGGCATCCATGCCGTCGATCCGAAACCAGGTCGGGCAAACATCGGCCACGCCACCACTTCCCGTTTGCCGGGAATCGCGCCGGATAAGAAAGCCGGACAGGACGCTTTCGCCCGGCCTGACCGGCATGGCGATGAGGGCGACGGCCCCGGCGGAGGGGTTGTTCGGCGCATTGGCGACGAGCAGCGCCGTCTCGCCTGGCGTTCGTACTCTACGCAGTTGCAGATTGCTGGCGGCCGTACCGTAACGATCGGTTATCGGACGCGTATCATAAGTCCGCCAGACTAGATCCTCCCAGGACGACGCTGCAAAATCGGGATCCGACAGACCCGTGCGCGAGGCATGAAGTCGAAAAGGAAGCCGGTCGAACTCCGTCGTTTCGCATCGCGCAATATGCATGTCGCCTTCACCCTCGGCCCAGCACGGGACGCGGTCATTCCCCTGTCGGAGGATGATGTTATGAAGAAAGACGCCGTCCCATCGAACGTACGCGCTCTTTCCGACTGCGACCATGACGTCGCAGGGCAACGGATCGGCCTGCCCCACGATGATTCCCCCCGTGACATGGATGCCCGCCCCGTCTCCGGCACAACGGAACGGGCGGCCGGTCCATCGATCGCTTTCGTGATGGCAGTCGGTCGCGAAAATTCGGCCGCCTGCCACGTCATAGAGAACCGATGTATAATCGAGGGAGCAGTTGTTGAGATACACTGCGCCGTCGGGCTGTTCCATTCGGACCGCGACGTCGGAGTTGAAGATGGCGCAACCGATGAACGTGTTGCGCTCCCCGTTATCCTCCGCATTCCGCCAGCAGATCGCGGTCTTGCAGTCGAATATGTCGCAATGCAGGAACAGGCTGTTGTAAGCGTGACGCCGGAACTCCACGCCATTGGCGCAACCCGAGATCGAGAAATTCTCGATCAGCATTTGGGTGGACGTGCCGCTTTCGTCCGTGTCGAACAGAATGCCGATCGCGGTACGCGCCGCACCCCCGCCCCGAAGGCGCAGTGCCCCGGAAATCATCCCACGATGCCCATAGTTGTGCGCAGGGGTCAGGGCGGGCGCGACGGAAGAGGCGGAAATCCGGATACAGGTGTCACGGCAGCGCGCGAAGTCGAGCAGGCCGCTGCCCCATAGCGACAGGCGGGACGCATCGAAGTGCAATCCGGTATCGCACCGATAGGCAATGCGAGGGCGGAGCATCAATATGCCATCGCCGTCGCGGCGGGCCAGAGCGTCGATCGCGCGCTGAATGGCCGCCGAGTCATCGGTCACCCCATCGCCGACCGCACCGAACTCCTCCGGCGTCGCGGCGATCTTGTCGATGGCATTGGCGGAACCGGACAAGGCGGTCTGAACACCGAGCGACGCGTGTGAAGGAATGAGCGGGGTCGTGGACATGGCGGCCAGAAGGCTGCGACGCGAATGATGCACGGCGATGAGGATCCTTTGCTCGCGGTAACGGTCGCCAGCCTGTACGTTCTGGCCTCCTGCACGTTCCTGAACGATATCAGACGACTGGACAAATGGGGGGCAATCGCCGATCAGCGCCGGGATTTTCGGGTTCGGATGCAAGAGCGATGGCGGTGCAGCAAAGATTACCCATGGCGGGCAAAGGGAGGGGGCGCCGTTCGCGCACGCGCCCCGGGATAAGATCCCGATTGTCAGGATATGGCGATCTGACCCTCACCACCGGCTATGTTTTTTGCCTAGCGTTGCTCGGCGGGGGGCTGGCAAATTGGACGCTGGCCTATGTGATCATCGCGATCGCGACGATTCTGGTATCCGGCGTGACGCTTTGGCGGGGCGGCTGGTCGGCGATGCAAAGCCTGCCGATCGCGGCGCGGGTCGGGCTGATCGGGGTGGCCGTCATCCCGCTGCTGCAGATGATACCCCTGCCGCCGGGTCTCTGGCATGCCCTGCCGGGTCAGGACCTGCGTTTGGGGACGCTCAGCCTGGCAGGCATAGCCGATAGCTGGCAACCGCTGTCGATCGAACCGGTCAGCACGGCGCTTGTCGCCATACTCGCGATCGGATTCGTCACGCTGACCATGCTGTTGCTGCGCCTGAACGATCGCCAGTTCCGGACGGCGTTATGGGTGGTCGTCGGCATGCTGCTGGCGGGCATCTGTGTCGGTTTCTCGCAGGTGGCGAGCAATGGCTGGCCCCAGCTGCAAGTCAGCAACATGGGCAGCACGATGCTCGGCTTCTACGCGAACAAGAACCACATGGCGATGGCGATTGCCTGTACCATCGTGCTGCTCGGCTTGGGCCTGGCGCCATCGACGGACCAGGGCCGTCACCGCGTGATCGTCGGCAGCTTTGTCGCGCTGGCCCTGATCTGCATCGTCACGACCAACAGCCGTGCGGGTCTGGGCCTTGGCGGGCTGGCCGCGATCATCGTATTCTTCCATATCGCCCGGAAGATCAGCTTGCGCTGGCGCATCGCCGCAGTCGTCACGCTGGTCGCGCTTGTCCTTGCCGTCGCCTCCAGCGACGTCTTTCGGACCGTTTCGACGCGGGTCGGAGAAGTTGACGACGACGCCCGCTGGTCTTTTTTACTTTGGTCACGTCCGCTGATCGAGGAATATTGGGTTTTGGGGAGCGGACTTGGATCATTTGCGACGCTTTTCGCCGCGCATGAACAGCTCGCCTGGGTCAAGCCAAGCTATGTAAACGCCATTCACGACGATTATCTTCAACTCATCCTGGAAGCGGGTGTCCCGGGGCTGCTGATATTGCTGGCCATGATCGTTGCGGTGTTAGGTCGCGTAAAACTGTGGCTTTCACTAAACAAAAAAAACTTCCGCCGCAATGAAATGACGGCGGGCTTCACGATCCTGCTTCTATTCATGATCCATAGTTTTCTCGACTATCCGTTACGGCGTCCCGCTGCCTGGATATTCTGCACGATCGCATTGGCTGCGCTTTTCCGCCCCGTCGAGAGAGCAAGGGATCGACCCTTGGTTTGAGGTCGGCGCACGATCTTTCTTGAAGGTGATGGGAGGCTGCTGCTACGGGGGCACCGAATAGGGCGGCCTGGCCCAGGCAAATTCAGAGGTTATCGCTTGCGTCATAAACTTTTGTCGTCGCTGATGATTGCCGGACTTTTGGCTGGTTGTGCCAGCGGTTCCGGCGTCCCCCTGGGCGATACGCTGCCTCCCGCCGAGCGCGGCGGTATCATCACCCCTACGGCAAGCCAGGATTATCGTCTGGGGCCGCTCGACACCATTACGGTCCGGGTCTTCCGGGAACCGGAACTGTCCTTCGACAGCCTGCCGGTTTCGCTGAGCGGCAAGATCTCGTATCCGCTGCTGGGCGAACTGCAGGTCTCGGGCATGTCGACCCTCGAAGTCGCACAGCGCCTTTCGGCGCTGTTGAACGCCCGCTACCTGCGAAACGCCAGTGTTTCGGTTTCGCTGGAGCGGGCCGCCAATTTCACCGTGACGATCGACGGCGAAGTCAAGAAGCCCGGCGTCTATCAGATTCCGGGTGCGCAGCTTTCTCTCTCTCAAGCCGTGGCGCTGGGCGAAGGCGTGACCGAGCTGGCCAAGCTCAACGAGGTTATCGTCATTCGGCAGCAGGGCGAAAAACGCTATGTCGCCCGCTTCGATCTGCGGGATATCCGCGCGGGCCGTTCGCCTGATCCGCAGATCCAGCAATCCGATACGATCGTGGTCGGCTTCTCCGAGGCGTCGTCGCTGCTGCGCACTGCCGTGGCCGCGTTGCCGGGCCTGGGCGCCGTCTTTGTCGCACTCAATCGCTAATAGGGCGCAGTAGAATGCAATTTCCTTTTGACGGCTCCGCTGCGCCAGCCTTGCCCGGCACCGTAACGGAAAAAGCCGATGCAAAGGCGTCGGGAATTACGCTGCGCGAGATATGGGCTGCGACCTATCGCGTACGATGGTGGATCGCTGGCATTTTCGGTGTCTGCCTGGTTCTGGCGGTGGTCGTCGCCCTGTTGAGCACCCGCCTCTACCAGGCGGTCGCGTCGGTCGAGGTCCGACAGGAAGCGGAAAAGGTCCTGGGGACCGAGGCGGATCGGGAATCCGAAGCCAGCAAGATCGATTCCGATCGCTTCCTGCAAACCCAGCTCGACATCATCCGCAGCCGCGGCGTCGCGGAAGCGGTGGCCGAACGCCAGGGGCTGTTCCAGGGCAACGCATTTCTCGATGCCATGCACAAGCATGAGGACGCGGGCGACGTGCCCGTGGGCATGTCACCTCGTGATGCGCATCGCGAGCTTGTGCTCGATGTGCTGCGCAAGGCGATGGCGGCGCGATATACCGGTACGACGCGTATCGTCGCCATCTCGTTCACCAGCCCGGATCCGCGACTGTCGGCGCGCATCGCCAATGCCTATGCCGATGCCTATATCCGATCCAATCTGGCACGGAAGGCTGGCAGCTCGGTTTACGCCCTGGATTTCCTGCGCGGCCAGTTGCAGGAGGCTCAGGCCAGGCTCGAAAAGTCGGAACAGGCGGTCGTCAATTACGCCCGTCGCACCCGTATCGTCGATGCCGCCAATGCGGCCGGGAATTCGTCGAACAACGGGGAGTCGGCGCGACCTCAGTCGCTGATCACGGCCCAGCTCGTCCAGCTCAACGAAGCCTATGCGAGTGCGGTTTCCGAACGGATCGCGGCCGAGCAGAAATGGAACAAGATTTCTCGCCTGAATCCGCTGAGCACGCCGGACGTGCTGAGCAACAATGCCATTCAGCAGCTTATCGACAAGCGCGCCGATATCGAGAGTCAGTACCGGCAGCAGTTGACCACACGTCGGGAGGATTATCCCACGGTGGCCGCGGCCAAGGCCCAGTTGAACGAGATCGACCGGCAGATCGCCTCGCTGGCGGGCAATATCCGTTCCGGTATCCGCAATGCCTATGAGATCGCGCGTGGGCGCGAGCAGCAGCTGTCCGGCGAGATCGACCAGCTGAAGAGCGGCACCCTGGCGGAGCAGAATCAGGGTATCGAACTGTCGATCCTTCGTCGCGAAGCCGATACCAATCGGCAGCAATATGAGGCGCTTCTGCGCCGCTACAATGCGTTGAACGCGGAGTCGGGGGTTCAGACGAACAATCTGTCGGTCGTGGATCGCGCCAGCGTGCCTGACCGCTCGTCCTGGCCGAAGCTTCCGCTCAACATCGCGCTGGCTCTTATTCTCGGCCTGATGCTGTCGGCACTCTTCGTATTCCTGTACGAACAGCTGTTCCATTCGCTTCGCACGCCGGACGAAGTGCGGTCGGCGACGGGATTGGCGCTGCTGGGTGTCGTTCCCTCGTCGGAAGACCCGGCGGTGGAGCTGGCGGATGTCAAATCCTTCCAGTCCGATGCCTACAATTCTGTTCGGACCAGCCTGTCTCTGATTTCGCCGAACGGTTTGCCGCGCACCCTGATGCTGACCAGCACGCAACAGGGCGAGGGCAAGTCGACCGCCTGTCACGCTTTGGCGCTCAGCCTGGCACGACTGGGCAAGCGGGTCATCATCGTCGACCTCGACCTGCGTCGACCCAATGCCCATCGCCTGTTCGGCATGGCCAATAAGGACGGCTTCAGCAATCTGGTCACCGGGCAACTGACGCTCGACGAGGCGATCCGGCATACGCACGACGCCAATATCGACCTCATCGTCGCGGGCGATATTCCGCCCAATCCGACCGAACTAATGGACAGCCCGCAGGTTCGCACCATCCTGGGCGAGTTGAGCGCTCGGTATGACGTCGTGCTCGTCGACTCCGCGCCGGTCCTGGGGCTGGCCGATGCGATCATTTTGTCGAGCGCCGTCGATGCCACGGTGTATGTCGTCGAGTCCGGCCGGAACTCGGCCCGTACGGTCCAGGCTTCGCTCGGCCGCCTCGCCCAGGGTGGCGGAGCCATGGCGGGCGTCGTGCTGCTGAAGTTCGATCCAGGTCGTCTGGGCTATGGCTATGGTGTCGAATATGGCTACAGCTACGACTACGGCAGCCGAAATGCCTGATCGCGTCGTATCGGCAGGAGGCCGTCGCTTGGGCGCGGCCTTGGTCGCCTTGGCTGTGTCGGCTTTGACGGGGTACGGCCTGATGGCGTCCTACTCCGTCAACCGTCTCAACCAGTTGTCCGGTGCCGCTACTCTCGCGGATCAGACATCGGAGAAAAACGCCGTTTTGTCGGCGGTTTCGGACTCCACGGTCGATACGGCGCTGACGGCGAGCCCGTTGATGCAGCGACTGGTCGATGTCGCCATGGTCCGGGCAAGCTATCGCGGTGCCGCCATCGGGCCGTGGATGACCCATATCCGCAGGCTCGGTTGGCGAGATACCGTCTCGCTGCAAAATGCGCTTCTTGTCGCTGGCAAGAACAATGATCTGCCGGATGCGCTGAATATAAGCGACGCGCTTTTGCGACGGCAGCAGCTGATGGAACAGCTGGTCCCCATCCTGGCCATGATGGAGATCGATGCCAGTTTTCAAGGTCACATCGTCGGACGACTGGCGCAGCGGCCGAGTTGGCGCGCGGTCTATCTGACCTCCATGGAGCATATGCAGTCCCCGGAACAGCTGACCGGGCGTTATGCGGTCTTGCGGGCCCTGGCGGCTCGCGGGGGTTTGGACAGGGATGAGATCGTCGCCAATGTGACGATGCTGGAGAGGACCGGACGTCCGGATCTGGCCTTCGACATTTGGAAGTCGACCCAAAAGGGCGTCTCGCAACCGCTCAACGATCCAGACTTCACCCGATCGGCGCAATCCGCCTCGCTGGATGGAGAGGTCATTCCGTTCGAATGGCAGATGATGACCGGTGAGGGGTTCAGTGCGGGCGCCTTGGAAGAAAATGGCCGGTCCCAGCTGACCATTGATTGGGACGGACGCGGTGTTCCTACATTCGCGCGCCAACGGACCTCGGCGTCGCCGGGGCGCTACGCCCTGACAGTACAGACGCCATCGCGTTCCAATCCGAATCTCTCGGCGCTGACATTCCGTTTCCTGTGCGGGAACAAAGCCACGCCTTTCCTCGCCGACCCTAAGAGGCCCGGCTATTATGTGGCATCCGAATCGGCGTCGTGCTCCTACCCCATCCTTGAAATTCTTGGTGACGTCCAGCCCTCCACGTCCATCCATCAGTTCACGATAAAGTCTCTAAATCTTCATCGTATTTCGTAAGAGAGATCCGACTCATGGCGTCTTTGCCAGATACCGTTCCGAGCAAGATCGGAGCAAAATCTCCTTACCTGCATGTTTCCGATGGACTGGTTCGGGACTGGTACTTTCCGATATTGCTTTTTTTAGCTCCGATCCAAAGTATCTTGCTGCTGCCCGTTCAGGGGACGACGCCTGCATTCATGCTCGTGCTTGCAGCGCCGCTTCTGTTGCTGGGTAACGATCGGAGATATTTCAAGCTTCTCGGCTTCCTATTTCTTTTTATATCCCTCTACGTCGTTTATATGGCCGTGAGTCTGTCAGGATATCTTATCGATACCCCGGATCTCAGCAATTTGACGGTTATCAGAGAAATTTACGTCTATGGCCTGCTGAGACAATCTCATGTCACGCAAGGCATATACCTTATGGCTGCGTTGATGTTTTTCTTCATAATGACGCAATATTATCAAGAGTCATTCATAAAGTGGGCGTTCTTTGGAATATTTTTCTTGGTAGCCTATGGTTTCTACGAATTTATATTTTACGCAATTTTTCATGAAAATGTAGATTTTTTGTCGAACAGGAACTTCGGTGACCTCAATTCGGTAGCTGAAGGGCGGGGGCAGGGCGACTATGCTACCGGCAGCGCGATTCAGCCGTCCAACCTGTTCGGCGCAGGTTTCATGCGCCTGAAAAGCCTAGTTGGCGAGCCGTCGATGTACGCCCTGACCGTGACGCCTTTTGCCGTTTACGCCTATGGCCGCAAATGGTGGCTGATATTCTTCATCCTATTTCTATCCTTGTTTCTGTCAACGTCGACGACGGCGGTCATTGGTCTCCTGTTTGGCATAGCCTTCATCGAGATTAGTCAAAGGAAGGAATTTGTCCTGTACATCGGGGCATTCATCTTCGTATCCTCGCTCCTTTATGCGACGTTCGATCCGATTCAAAATGCCTTGAATACCCTGCTTTTTGAAAAGATGGAAACGGTGTCCGGTAATGAAAGACTTACCTCTTTCGTAGATCACTCTTCTGTTATCATCGGAAGCAACATTGTCCGGTTCGCCTTCGGGCTGGGCTTTGGAACCGTGCGTTCGTTGGATATGATGTCGAATCTTCTGGCAAACATCGGCGTTGTCGGATTTCTGGGCTTCTCCGCTATCGTACTTTACCCAAGTTTTCGGCTAAAACATCAGGGTGATACGGTAGCGATCATAGCCGCCGTGATATCGATATATCTGATGCAGATTACGACCGTCCCGGAATATGCCTATCTTCCGCCATGGTTTATCGTCGCTCTAAGCTATGTTAGATTGAGACAGCAAAGGCTTGGCCAAGTCGCTTATTAGCTATCGGCCGGGACGTCATCGGCTATGACGAGTCTCATGAACGAACTGAGGACCGTATGATCGGTATTTTTCTGGCCGCGATGATCTTGCCCGTTTCGATGGGTAGCGGCGCTGCGCAATCGCAGGCAAAGGCGGCGGCCTCCGAACAATTGAGCGAAGATTTGCCGTCCGATGCCGAGGCCCTGCGGCAATCGAAACCTCTCGCGGCCCGCCGCGATAATCAAATGATCAGCAAGAACGAGGCGTATAACCGAGAACGTCGATCCAAGGGGCGTGTAGGTATCCGCCTGGGTAATGATGTCGGGATCAGAGTTTCAAACAGTGAATGAGACCGCTCCATCCATTCCCAGCGATCTGCAGTCGAATCTATAGGCTGTTATGGACTTGAGAGGTTTGCTGATTCATCCGGTGTTGGATGAGCATTTGCCGCAAGCCGTATCCATCTGACGTCAGCGACGAGGAATGGTTGCTGGTTGCACCGTACCTACTGCTGCAACGCGAGGATGCCGGGCAGCGGGAGCATGACCTGCGGGAGGTGTTCGACGGCCTTCGCTACATTGTGAAGACGGGCGCGCCATGGCGGTGGATGCCGAACGATCTGCCGCCCTGGGCAGCAGTGTACCAGCAGACGCAGCGCTGGCTGGCGGCAGGTTGCTTTGAGGCGCTGGTGGACGACTTGCGCGCGGTGCTGCGGCTGTCAGCGGGGCACAAGGCCGAGCCGACCGCTGCGATCATCGACAGCCGGACGCTTCGATCGACGCCCGAGAGCGGCGAGCGTGCCGGCTATGACGGGGCCAAGCGCAAGAAGGGCTCGAAGATCCACATGGCCGTCGACACGCTGGGCCATCTGCTGGCCCTCCATGTCACGCCAGCCAGCGCCGAGGACCGCGGCGAGGTGGAGCGGCTCGCCCGCACCGTGCAGGCGGTCACCGGCGACACGGTCGAGATGGCCTGGGTGGGCCAGGGCTATACCGGCCCGCGGGCGGCCGATGCCGCAGACAAGCATGGCATCGCGCTCGAAGTCGTCAAACTGCCACAGGCCAAGCGCGGCTTTGTTCTCCTGCCGCGCCGCTGGGTCGTCGAGCGGTCATTCGCCTGGGCAACCCGCTTCCGCCGTCTCGTCAAAGACTATGAACGCTATGCTCAAACACTCGCCGGACTTCACGTCGTCGCATTCGCCTGCATCATGATGAAGCAGGCTGCCGCGATCGCCGCAGGTTCATAATAGCCTCTAGTATCCCAGGGATTAGCGATCGTTGAGGTTCCGATCGATGCATGAGTAATGGATTCCACACCCCATCACGCAAACCGCCACACTTTACATAAGAAATATTATCGAACTGAAGGAGCCAGAGTGGGTGCATTCTAGATCGAAGTGCGAAAACCCGGCTTAAGTGCGGGCTCCAGTCACCTGAGGATTGCGCATGGGCTGCTACACGCATCTGGATCTCGACGAACGGCGCAAACTATATCAGCTGACGAGCGCCGGCAGAAGTCCACGCCAAGCCGGGGCCGAGCTCGGGCGTCATGCGTCGACGATCTACCGCGAGCTGAAGCGCAATCACCGGTTCGACGAAGAGCCGATGTTTCGCGGATACTTTCCACTGACTGCTCAATCGATGGCAGCTGGGCGACGGCTTAGGGGCGCGAAAATCAGCCGATATCACGAGCTCGCCAGCTATATCGTCGACCGACTGAAAGCCGCCTGGTCGCCGGAGCAGATCGCCGGCTACCTTCGGCACCGTACCGCAGGCCTGCTGCGGGTGAGCCATGAGACGATCTACCAGTTCGTGTATGGGCCCGACGGTCAGGCCGCCAAGCTGGCGCGCCTGCTGCCCACAGGCAGGCGGAAACGCCGACGTCGCTACGCTCGCAAACCACGCGGCCTGAACATTCCGCCCGCTCACACCATCGCGGCTCGACCGCCAGACATCGCTAAGCGGGTCGACTTTGGCCATTGGGAAGGCGACCTGGCGCGCAGCCAGGTGTTCAAGCTGCTCGCGCGGCTGCGCGCTGAAGGTCCGTCCGGCCTGATATCTCGCAAGCGCGGGCGTCCGAGCAACCGCCGGTTCAGCGACGCCTTCCGCGAGCGCTATGCCGATTTCGGTCCGACGCTGGCGGCGGAATATCTTGCCGAGCGGCACGGCATCTCCATCTCGCACGAGACGCTCCGCCTGATGATGATGGAGGCTGGCCTGTGGACTGCCAAGCGGGCAAAACGTGCTCAGCTTCATCAGATGCGACATCGTCGCGACCGACGTGGCGAACTCGTCCAGGTCGACGGCTCGGACCATGACTGGTTCGAGGGGCGCGGCCCGCGCTGCAGCCTCCTGGTCTATATCGACGATGCGACCAGTGAATTGATGCACCTCGAGATGGCGGAGAGCGAGAGCACCTTCTCCTACATGCGCGCGACGACGGCGTATCTGAAGCGGCACGGCAAGCCGGTCGCATTCTATTCGGACAAGCACAGCGCCTTTCGCAATGACAACGCCACGGCCGAGGGTGACGGCATGACCCATCTCGGCCGCGCCCTCGACAAGCTCGATATCGGGATCATCTGCGCCAATTCGCCGCAGGCGAAGGGCCGCGTTGAGCGTGCCAACGGGACGTTGCAGGACCGACTGGTCAAGGCGATGCGGCTTGAAGGTGTCTCATCGATCGAACACGCCAACGCCTTCCTCCCGACGTATCTAGCGCAGCACAATGAGCGGTTTGCCCGCCCTCCCCGCGTCGCCCTCGATGCGCATCGCCCTCTTGCCCCTTCTGACGACGTCGACGCCGAAATGGTCTGGCGCGAGGAGCGGACGGTGACCAAGTCACTCTCGATCCATTTCAACAAGGCGATCTTCATCCTCGACCCGACGCCCGCAGCCCGATCGCTCGCCGGCAAGCGTGTTCAGATCTGCGAGTATCCCGACGGTCGTATCGAGGTACGGCACAACCATCGGGCCCTCCCCTACACCGTCTTTGACAAGATGCGGCAGGTGAACCAGGCCGAGATCGTCGACAGCAAGCGCCTAGGGTCAGGACCCATTGATGTGAGGGCGACGATCTGATTCAGGCTCCGCGAGGAGACCGGAATGAGCGACCTGTTTTGGCTGACGGACGAACAGATGGAACGGCTGCGTCCGTTCTTTCCCAAGAGCCACGGCAAGCCGCGTGTTGATGACCGTAAGGTGTTGAGCGGCAGCACTGCTCGACGATATGCCAAAGGCGCAATGGCTGCTCGGCGACCGCGGCTACGACGCCGACTGGTTCAGAGACGCGCTCCAGGCAAAAGGCATTCAGCCGTGCATCCCGGGCCGGCGATCCCGCAACGAGCCCATCAGGTACGACAAGCGCCGCTACCGGCGCCGCAGCCGCATCGAGATCATGTTCGGTCGCCTCAAAGACTGGCGACGCGTCGCAACCCGCTACGATCGCTGCCCCACGGCATTCTTCTCCGCCATCGCACTCGCCGCCACCGTCATCTTCTGGCTGTGATCAATGAGTCCTGACCCTAGGAGCGGCGCTCGCCATGGCGCAGGCCATGCAGGATGTGAGGCCCCATCACCGGAAGCGGAACAACAACGAGCCGGCGCGCAGTTCCGGGTCCTTCACGATCTTCACTCCTTCCCCGCAACCGGATACCGCGAAGGTGGACCGGCGCCGGCTATGCACCCCAAAGCTGAAACGCGGGCCGCGGCTGTCGAACGACGAACTGATCGGGCGTGGGCTGGGCGAGTACGTGAGATAGGCGCTTCCAGCTTTCCCGTTTTCCCATGTCGGCCGGGCAGCTTTGGGAAAAAGCAATCGGGAACAGATTTCGGGAAATCTGGCCTCTGAGGCGCGCCTCCCCCCTCACTCGGCACGGCCATTCTCGGCCGCCGTTCGTTTGCGGGAGGGTCGAGGTGGTTTGTCGCTACCTAAAAACCATAAATCGCTCGAACCGATTGGACGCGCGTAAATGCGCTAATGCCAAGAACCAGCATCACTATAACTGCCAGTCCGAAACGCCGAGATGCAGAAGTCTCGGCGGTGCTGTTCAACGAGTAAACTGCCAGCATTCCGCAGGCGGTTGCCATTGCGACAAATCCGAACAAGTACAGAGCAGTACCCTCCGCTTGGTGGTGCTGCGTAGGATGATTGACAATCCTATACAAGTCATGGACGTGGGGAGCGCGATTGTATGCCCAGCCTGCATATGCCCAAAGAGCAATACAGAATAAGGCGAACGGCGCTGCGGCGAGCCACCGACTAATCCGACTCATAGCCATTTCGCGATACTAGCCTCGACGGGAAGCATCCGCCATCACCGCTTGGGTGCAGTTAAGACCCGTGCCCAATTTACCATCCTCGTGGGAAAGCTCTCGCGGTGTGACCGGACTCGCTGCTGTCGCAGCGGGTCCGGGGTCAGGAGCCGGGAGGTTATCGCATCAGCGGGGGCAGCGCTGCGCTGTGGGATGGCTCCACGCTGCCCCCGCTGCTACAAAGGGGTGTCATTTCTATCTGGCACGGAAAGTGTCTTTTCTAAATTGCGGGAACGGAGAGCAATAGTGGTGCGTAAGGCATAGCTTCATCATACCTTAGGATCAGGCATTTGGCTCGTAATTTTGAAGCTGATCTTCCGAATCAGGTCGGTCGGAACGACCGAGCCAGCGGTCCTTGGACAGTATAGGTTCCCACTCAGCGTAATTTTCAAATGATGGATCATCAAGCCAGGCGAGAGCAATATCTAACTCGTCGCGCTCAAGCGGGGTTCTTGCGGAGCCTCCCTCCGGGCCATTGACGATGTGCTGAAAGGTCTTAAACGCACGTGCAGGTATATAGAGTTGAACCATACGTTGGTCGGGTAGCCCGCTGATAGTTATGAAACCTTCAGCGATCAGGCGTCGGACGGCTTGATCAATTCGGCGACCATTCAATTGGCAGCGTTTCATCAAATCTTCGCGTCTGAGCGCTACAGGCCGGGCAAAGGCCCCGCGCTGGAATGATAGCGCCTCAAAGACATCCATACCGGCCCGGGTCATCAAACCTGTTTCCCGACCACGCCTTCCGCGGGTCGCTTGCTCGTACGTCACAACGATGTTGCAGATCATGTCGAGCGCGAAATACTGCTCCTCAGCCTTCACCCGATCGATCGATTTCATACCGCCTCCTCATCAACAAAGAGGCGGTACCCGGCTGCCAGAGCCGGGCGTTAGGAACCCTGCGTGTGCCGCAAGGCGCTGCCGTCTTTGGGCAGAACCTTGGACATGCACGACAGCCACCCGGCCGAGAAGCTCTCAACCGGTGCACACCATCAGAGGGGTTCCTACGCCCCAGGGACGGGCCTTCACCGTCCTTGAATGCCAGATCGCAGATGTAGGCTGTCCAGGCAATGCTGATCGTTTTCAAAGCGACATGGCACCGGCCGGTCTCGCCCTAGGGCAATCGGGCTCGTGCCTGGAGCGTCATATTTGTCACCGGGCGCCATCCCTCCCTGTAGCACAATATTCCTTCGCGTCGGTCTGAACCGGAATTGCTTGTCGTTTGTTTTTTCCAACTACCGAGAAGGACGATTATGAACGACGGATCTCTCGTCAACGTAAACACAGCGACGGCCGAGCAGCTGGAGGCCGTCCTCGAGCTTAAAGGTCACGGCTTCGAGATTGTGCGCTACCGTGAGGAGCGCGGCAAATTCACCGATCTTCGTCAGCTTGATGAGGTGCCCGGCATGGCTGGAAAGGCGGATGGCGGAAGGTCTGCCCTGACCGTTGGTGATGCCTGATGCCTGATGCCTGATGCCTTAGCGGCGCAGGATCGGCACCGACGATACCGAGGCATGGCCGCGGCGACCGCATCCTCGGCATCGCAGCCGAATGACCTTCGATGCGACATCGCCGTCGCCGTGAAAGCGTTCGAGGATCTGACTTGCTGGCATATTCATGCTCCGGCCGCAGGCGCATGCGATCCGCATGTCGGCGCGATCGGTCGCCCATTCGCCGAGCGTTTTGTACGGTGCCTCGATCGTCGGCCGTTTGCTCACAGCGGGGATACGTCCTCATAGCGTCCCGCCTTGCGAAGCTGGCGAACGATCCCGTTAAACGCGGCCGTCACGCCTTGGGCTCTGCCAATTTCGTTCGTTTGGGATGCGGCATCCCAATAGAGCTCGAGGGGCCAGCGTTCAGGGCAGTGGGGCAGAAGACAGCGTAGCGCGAGCCGGACTTCCATGCCGTCGACCGTTGTTTCCGAGCACCTGGCCACGCCGGCACGCAGGATGTGCACCGACAGCGCGATCACCACGCGCTGGTGCCGAGGCAGCGTCGACACGGATTAGTGGAAGTCGTGCGATTTGAAGCGCACGACGTCCTCTGGATCCTTACCGTCCGCGTGGGGCGGCCAGTATTGGTTGCGCGGCTCAGGCTGCCATCCTTTGTCCCCGCGATCCGGTGAGCCTGGATGCTGGCCCGCGTCACCGCGGCCGGTGCGGTGCGGGAAGGACATGTCGCCAACACGGTGCAGCAGGTCGCCATGGTCGACGATCCGGTCGCAGATGACGTGGATCACCTCGCCTTCCTTCTGCACGCGCCCCTTGAGACCGACCATGGAAGCCGACATCACGGTGCGGCGCTGCGCCTCGAAGCGGTCGGGCCAAAGTATGCCGTTGGCGACGCCGGTCTCGTCCTCGATCGTGATGAACAGCACACCCTTCGCGGAACCAGGCTTCTGGCGGACTAGGATGATGCCCGCGACTTCGACATGGCGGCCGTCGCGGACGCTGGCGAGATCCGCGCAGCGGGTGACGCCGCGGCGTCGCAGTTCGTCGCGCACGAACGTCAGCGGGTGAGCGCGGAGCGACAGCTGGAGGTTGCGATAATCCTCGATTACCTCGCGGCCGTCGGTCAGCGCCCGTAGCTGCACCTCGGGCTCAATCCCTTCCGCGCTCAGCGTCTCGGCCGCGCGGTCCGCCGCGGCGAAGAGCGGTAATGGGGCCTCGCCGAGCCCCCTCACCTTCCAGAGTCCCTGCCGGCGATCGGCGCCGAAACTGTGGAAGGCGTCACCGTCCGCCAGCTTCTCGATCGCGGCACGTTGCGCGCCAGACCGGCGCCACACGTCCTCGACGCAGTCATATGCCGTGGTGCTGCGCGCTGAGACGATCTTGGCCCCGTCCACCCGGCTCGACGCGGGTGAGCTCGCTGCGGCCGAAGCGAGCGAGGGCATGGGCCGCGCCTGCCGTGTCAGCGACGGCCACGCGCGCTGTGAAGCCGGCACGACGGCAGAAGGCGATCAGCCGCCTGCAGAACCGCTCCTCGCCACCATGCAAATGCGCACAGCCCGCAAGGTCGATCCAGAGCCCATCAGCAGGCGTGACAGCAGCAATCGGCGACCAGCGCCGAACCGCGAACAGCGCAAGGCGATCGAGGAGTGCAGCATCAGCCTCCGGCTCGGCCGGACGGAAGTCGAGATCCGATACCAGCGCGCGCGCGTGGGTCGTAGCCATACCGGGATGGATGCCAAGCGCCCGCGCGCCTTCGCACGCAGCAACCACCTCCTCGCGCCGGCCAGCTTTGCCAATGAGTGCCAAGGGTGGAAGGCCATCGGTTTTAATATCCAATGGCGATGCTTTTCGCGCGGGATGCCCTGCGATTACCGTCTTATAAGGGTGGCTTGCTGCCTCTGATCGACGGCCGAGCTCGCGCATGGGCGGCTGCGCATGCGTTGGCAGCGCCGCAATCTGTGTCTCGACGTCGGCGCGGGAAGGCAGGCCCTCGCGTGCCCACCGCGCACCTGGCCGCCAACCGCCGCCCCGCGGCACCGAACAGGCGCCGGGGTCGTCATCTACCGGCAGCTCCAGGACAGGCCGTTCAGGCTGCCGCGAAGCGGACCGTTCCAACCGTCTCAGCCGCTCGATGGCCAAGTCCGGCAGGAACAGCGAGACGACCCGTCTCATCGCTGCCCTCCACAATCAGGGAGAACCCCTCACCCCCACGCTGGCGAGCGCACTCCACCGCCCATCTCGCCCTTCCCACACCCGCGACATCAAGCCGCTCGGACGGTGCGGTGCCGATCCTCCAGCGGGTCCAGGCCGCAGATGGTTCGGCGAGCGGATCCTCGCCCAGACCACGTCGACGGCGCAAAAGCAGGACGGGCATGTCAGCCTCGGCCGCTACCAGCTGCAGACGGCGGGTTGCGACCATGGAGACTTTGCTCGCCTCGGCGACGATGGCAGACGGTGTGCCGTCGCGCACCGCATCCTCGATCACCGCCAGGAGGGCTGCGTCATCGCGCGGTTGTGGCGATCGTCCGCAAATGCGCTATGGTCGGTGCGACGGAAGAAAGGGCGGCGGACATAAGGGTTAGACTCTACTTGTTCCCTTTGTGTTCCGTTAACGCGGGCCGTTGGTCAAGTGGGTTTGCGTTTCTACCCCGTCCCATAAGGCGCCAGCGTCGAGCCGAACGGCCGATCTCACTTTTCGCAAAAGCTTTGTAGACCAGCCCGATGCGGCCGCATTATAGCGGGCTCATGAGCCTCGGCCGCCTTGTTCGTGCTCTCGCGTTATCGTTCCTGGCGGTGATGCTTGTCCTGCGGGTCGGGCCGGTTTGCGAGGCCGTTGCAGTCGCTGCGACGCCAATCGCCGCAGCTGATATGCAGATGATGGCGGGCTGCGATCAGCCCGTGAAGAAGCCGATCAAGGGCCCTTCCTCGCAGGCGTGCATTGGCGGCTGCATTGCTGTCGATTCGCATCCCATTCTCGCCGCCACGATCGCGCCGGCTGTCGCCGCTTCGCCGATCATGGCCGCTCATCCGCATCTTGAAGGCCACTGCGGTGGCCCTGCTCCCCCGCCCCCGCGAGCGGTGTGATCGACCAACATCCAACGATCACATTTCAAGGAATGCTCACATGAAGACCATCAAGTTTGTTGCGGCCGCTATCGCTCTCTCGCTCGTTCCTGCCACGGCCTTCGCTGCGGCCGATTGCTGCGCCGGCAAGGAGTGCTGCAAGGACGGTAAAGACTGCTGCAAGGACGGCAAAGGCGACTGCTGCAAGGACATGAAGGGCGGCGATCATGCCGGCCATGACATGTCGGGTATGTCGATGAAGTGATTGCGGACGGGGCGCTGGGAAGCGCCCCGTTTGTTTTGCTCCGTCGCCGCCTGGTTCATCCCGATAGTGTTCAGTCCCGGCATTTGGTGGATTGGGTTGACGATGAACCGGTCTGGCTCTGACGTCCAGATCTTGGCGATGTATTCGTAGGGCGTGAGCCCGCTGAGCGTCTTGAGTCGTCGGGCGAAGTTGTAGGCGGCCATGAAATCGGCGAGGTGGGTCCGGAGCTGGTCATGGCTTTCGTAGTGGAAGCGTTTGACGGTCGCCTCCTTGATGGTCCGGTTCATCCGCTCGACCCCGGCCTTCGCCGGGGCAGGCTCTGTCCGTTGGTCCACGGAGGGTTCGGTTTGGTGAGCCGGTGCTCGATGTCGTTGGCCTCGCAGATCATGTCGAAGCGCATCTGGCGGGACCAGGCGGTGTTGCGGTTGCGTGGCTGCTCAGCGAACTGAATGCCGTTATCGGTCAGGATCGTGTGAATGCGGTAGGGTACGGCTTTCAGCAGGTGTTCGAGAAACTCCGACGCTGTGCGCCTATCGGCCTTGTCGACCAGTTGCGTGACGGCGAACTTGCTGGTGCGGTCAATGCCGACAAACAGGTAGAGCTTGCCTTCGGCAGTCTGCACCTCAGCGATATCGATATGAAAGAAACCGATCGGGTAGCGCTTGAAGCGTTGTCGCTTCGGCTTATCGCCCTCGACGTCTGGCAGGCGGGAGATGCCGTGCCGCTGTAGGCAACGATGCAGCGCTGACCGGCTCAGGTGCGGTATCGACGGCTGCAGGGCATAGAGGCAGTCATCCAGGGGCAGCAATGTGTGGCGTCGGAACGCCACAACTATCGCCTCCTCCGCCTCGGTGAGGATCGTTGAATGAGGGGCCTTCGGCCCGGTCTTCAGATCCTCGACCGTCGCCCTCTTGCGCCACTTCGCGACCGTCTTCGGGTTGCCCCCCAGCTCGCGGCTCAGCGTCGCGAGCGAAGCTTGGCGTGCTGTATTGCTGCTCCGACGGCGTGCGTGGTCGTGGCGCACACATGACGAACCTGTCCCATGCGGCATCCTTCCATGCCAACGAAAGGATCTCACCATCAAATCGTGGGATCAAACACCTAAACAAAGTAAAATACTATCATTGCCTTATTAAAATAAAAATTACTTGTTACAAGAAAAGCATTACAATATCTGATTAAAACATGCCATATGACTTACAAATTTCAACTTTATCAACTGATAACAGTGTAAATATATAGCAACGTAGGAAAATGAGGCTTCATGACTATGAAATATTTCAAATATATGACGGTTTTTGCCGCACTTTTTGCCAATCCGGCGATTGCAGATGCCCAAAGAACGACCTCAGATGGTACATATATTGGTAAGATCTATTCTATAGCATATGGGTTCTATGGCGAAATAGGAGTGCATTTGGGTAGCCAAAGCTGCAATGGCTCCAATGTGGTGTTCCTTAAAAAAGACAACCCGCAATATGATAATATAAGAGCTATGATTCTAACGGCAATATCGTCGGGCCAAATTGTAAAATTTGCAAGACTTGGATCTTATGGATTGTATTCAAATGGCTGCGTCATTGGCGAGGCGGCGATCGGCGAATGGCCTGCATGGAATTAAATTTTATATTAAAACCATAGTATACAATAATTAAAAAGGTCATTGCAGGGGGTTCGCTATATGAGACATAAGGCCGCCGCTATTGCAGTTTCTGCAATATCAGCCGGATACATATTGTTCGCACAATATCATTCAGCAAGCAGAAAATATAAGCAGCCTGACTCAAATATCCGAATTGTTGATGGCTACAATTCGAGATATATGGCGCAAAGACAGATCGAAGACTGTTCTCAGGAATACAGCTGCACAGCACCCCCTGAATCCGTAGAAAATGGCGTTGAGCTATATGATTATCTCGTGCAAGACGTTTGCACAGATGACAAAGATAACGTTATTTCTGGTAACCCGTCGAACTGTTCAGTTCGGCGAAATATCAGGGTAGGCGAAAATTCACCATACATTATGACTGACTTCGAAAAATGGAATGGCGGCTCAATATCAACATACGAGGGCTCAAATAGCATTCCAGTCCAGGGAATGGATGGATATACAAAAATATTAATAACTAAATCATTGCAAGGGAACTTCCAGTCAAATTACACATTCAATTGGGACCAAAATCGCGACGCCTATGATCTGATTGATCTGAACCATTCTCCGTACGCGTCCTACGTCCGGACCTCAGACCCTGGCTGCCAAGATCAGATTTGGTCATCAACCGGCAGCGCTGCAAATATGGCGCAGCGTGCGGGTGGCTGGATTCTATTTCCTACCTCAAATCCTCCGAGCACTTGGCCGCAATCTTCAAGTGTCAATGTTAAAACATATCATATACAAGTGACGCCTAATCGCCCCGACTGTGGAAATGGTAACTCCGCTGGAGTAACGTATTGGAACAGGCCAAGCGCCTATCACTTTGAAGCTGGAAAATCCTTAACAGCAATACGCTCTTTTCACTTTGCTAATAAGGCACTGTATCAGACGAACAATGCCTTGGAGAAATATTACTTCTCCAAAGAATATGGCTTCACTCGGTGGGAAAGCTGGGTCCCGCAAAATAGATGTTTTTCTGAGAGGGGTAGTGGCTCGGCAATCTGCCATCCCGAGTCTACAAATTATCCTCTCAAAGGGAGGTGCAGCGTTTTGAATGCCAATTCATCGCCATATCCCGGCCTTGACGTGTTCGGTAATCAATATTGGGTCATGATCGACTGCCGTGACCACTCAAACTACGTAAGGCTTGATAGTCCCCAAGTCATGCTCGACAACGTAATTGCTCAAAATGACGGCTATAGAGATATATTTAGATAAAACTCTGCGCGAATGTTGGTCTTTCGTCAAGCGAAGGGTGTCGCTAGATCTAGTAAAGCATATTATTGCAAAATATCAGGATGGCCCTAGAGGCTGTTATGAACCTGCGGCGATCGCGGCAGCCTGCTTCATCATGATGCAGGCGAAGGCGACGGCGTGAAGTCCAGCGAGTGTTTGAGCATAGCGTTCATAGTCTTTGACGAGACGGCGGAAGCGGGTTGCCCAGGCGAATGACCGCTCGACGCCCCAGCGGCGCGGCAGGAGAACAAAGCCGCGCTTGGCCTGTGGCAGTTTGACGACTTCGAGCGCGATGCCATGCTTGTCTGCGGCATCGGCCGCCCGCTGGCCGGTATAGCCCTGGTCCACCCAGGCCATCTCGACCGTGTCGCCGGTGACCGCCTGCACGGTGCGGGCGAGCCGCTCCACCTAGAGGTGGTTCGGGAAATCTGCACAGCGGGGATAAGTGGATTGCCGATGTGACAGCGGCCATGCTGGCCGCGAGCAGGAGGCAAGATGAGCAAGCGACCGCGCCGGAACCACAGCCCGGCGTTCAAGGCGAAGGTGGCACTGGCTGCCGTGAAGGGCGAAAAGACGCTGGCCGAGTTGGCCCAGCAGTACGACGTGCATCCGAATCTCATCAACCAGTGGCGGGCGCGACTGCTGGAGGGCGCAGCGGACGTGTTCGGCGCGGAACCCGTCGCAGCCGAGCCTGCAGTGGACATCACGGTGCTGCACGCGAAGATCGGCGAACTGACGCTGGCGAACGATTTTTTGGCCGGTGCGCTCGGGAAGGCCGGTCTGTTGCCGAGCGCAAAGCGATGATCGACCGGGGTCATGCGCTGCCGCTGATTGCCCAGGCGCGGCAGCTCGGGATCAGCCGCGGCAGCATTTACTATTTGCCGCGCCCTGTACCGGAGGCCGACCTGGCCATCATGCGACGGATCGACGAGTTGCACCTGCTTTACCCGTTCGCGGGCAGCCGAATGTTGCGCGATCTGCTCCGGCAGGAGGGCACGCCGGTGGGTCGGCTTCATGTCGCGACGCCGATGAAGCGGATGGGGCTGGAGGCGCTCTACCGACGCCCGAACACGT
>NZ_LDTF01000046.1 GCF_001477495.1 Sphingomonas yabuuchiae | reverse complement strand
CGATCCGCGCCCAGGTCGAGGGTGTCTTTGCCACCCTCAAGCGATGGCGGGGCTTCGACTGCGTACGCTACAAGGGGCTGGCCAGGAACCGCAACGACAGCTTTCTGCTTGCCCTGGCCTACAACATGACCACCGCGCTGCGTCTCACCTGAACCCGTTCCGCCCCTCGGACCTGCTCACCAGGGCTCGAATACCCCGCCATCCCCCGCCCGCTGGTCAGCGGGCGGGGCCGCTGACCGCCAGCCAAGCCAAAATACCCGCTCGGTTCACCGCAATCGGGTTTTGCAATAATCCCCTGATGGGGGGGGGGTGACTCAGCCCTTCGCCGCCATCGCCTGCGACGCCGTGCACAGGTTGCGGCTGGCATCGCGCGGCACGGGCACGGTGACGATCGCCCCCTTCCCCGCATCGCGAAAGGCGAACAGGTGGAAACGGTGGCCGATGCCGCCCACCTCGACCCATACCAGCCACAGGCCCCGCACCCGATAAGCCCGCAGGAAGCGCACACCCGGCGGCGATTCGGGCGATACCACATCCGATCCGTTGAACGGCGCCCCCGCTTCCGCGACTGGGCGGCCGACCGCCGCCAGCAGCGCATCGTGCACCGGCTTCGGCAAATCCGCCATCCGCCGCGTCTCGGGCCGGGCTCCCGCGATGTCACAGACTGGAAGGGACGGCATTGGGGCGACCCGTCCCGCATCGATCATCGGCATCGTCGCGCCACCCTTTCGTTCGCCATGCGTTCAGCCGCCTTGTGCCAGAGGCCATCTCCACTGTCATGACCTGCAAACCCGGTTGTGTCGCGCAACCGACCCGTCGATAGAGGAAGCATGAAGCGTCTGATCGCCGCCTTCGCCGTTACGGTCCTGATCTGGGCGCAGCCGGCCGCCGCGCAGTCGATCCTGCGCGATGCGGAAACCGAATCGCTGTTCGCGGAAATGTCCGCGCCGATGATCAAGGCCGCCGGGTTGTCCCCGCGCGACGTGAAGATCGTCCTGATCAACGACGATTCGATCAACGCCTTCGTCGCGGGCGGACAGATCGTCTATGTCCATTCGGGGCTGCTCCAGGCGGCGGACAATGTGAACGAGGTGCAGGGCGTCGTCGCGCACGAGCTGGGCCATATCGCCGACGGCCATGTCATCCTGGGCGAACAGGCGATGAAGCCCGCGATGAAGATGCAACTGCTGTCAATGGTGCTGGGCCTGGCCACGCTGGCGCTGGGCGGCGGTGCGGCGGGCATGGGCGTGATGGCGGCGGGGCAGCAGGCGGCGATGAACAACGTCCTCGCCTTCAGCCGCAACCAGGAATCGGCGGCCGACGCGGCGGGCGCGCGCTATCTGACCACGGCGGGCGTGACCGGCAAGGGGATGCTGAGCTTCTTCAAGAAGTTGCAGAACCAGCAATATCGTTACGGCTATACGAACATCAATCCGTTCGCGCAGACCCATCCGCTGTCGTCGGTGCGTATCCAGTCGCTGACCGCCGATCTTCAGGGATCGCCCGCCTGGACCAAGCCGATCGATGCCAGGCTTCAGGAACGGTTCCTGCGGGTGAAGGCCAAGCTGTTCGGCTATGTCTCGCCGCCCGAGACGACGCTGAGCAAATATCCCGACACCGACCAATCGGTCTATGCGCATTATGCCCGCGCCTATGCCTATCACAAGGCCGCCTATCCCGACAAAGCCGAGGCGGAGGCCGCCGCACTGATCGCCAAGGATCCCAAGGACCCCTATTTTCAGGAAATCCAGGGCCAGATCCTGTTGGAATCGGGCAAGCCGCAAGAGGCGCTTGCGCCTTTACGTGCCGCGACCATGGGCTCGGGCCAGAATGCGTTGATCGCCACGACCTTCGGCCATGCGCTGATCGCCACCGAGGACAAGCGCAACCTGCCCGAGGCGGTGAAGGTCCTGAAAGTCGCGGTCCAGCGGGACGAGGACAATCCCTTTGCCTGGGTCCAGCTGGGCACCGCCTATGAACAGATGGGCGACGAACCCCGCGCCGCACTCGCCACCGCCGAGCGGGCGAGCATGATGGGCGACACCCGTACCGCCATCCAGAGCGCCCGCTATGCGATGGCCAATCTCACCCCCAATACGTCCGAATGGATTCGGGCGCAGGATATCGCCATGACCTCTGCCGACGCCGCCGCCAGTTCCAAGAAGAAGCGCCGCTGATGGGCGTGAAGACGTTGGCCGCCGTCGCGGCCCTGGGCGGCCTGGTCGGTGGCGGTACCGCGCTGGCCCTGGCTCCGCTGGTCGCGCCGGGCGGCACCTCGGGTGACAGCGTGCGCGCCTATCTGCTCGACCATCCCGAGGTGATCCCCGAGGCGATGCAGCGCCTGCAGGACCGCGAACAGGGCAAGGCGGTCGCGGCGATCGGCGGCGACCTGACCAAGCCGTTCGGCAATGCCTATACCGGCAATCCGAAGGGCGATGTCACGCTGGTCGAATTCTACGACTATAATTGCGGTTATTGCCGGGCCAGCCTGCCGCTGTTGAAGCAGCTGACCCAGGCCGATCCGAAATTGCGCATCGTCTATCGCGAGTTGCCGATCCTGGCGCCGTCGAGCAAGGCGGCGGCGCGCGCCAGCCTGCTCGCCGCATCGCAGGGCAAGTTCGCCGCTTTTCATGACGCGCTCTATGCCGGTGGCCCGGTCAGCGACGCGACCATCGCCGCCGCCGCCGCCAAGGCGGGCGTCGACATGAGCAAGATGGCCGCCTTCCAGCCCCAGGCCGATGCCGAGATCGCCCGCAATCTCGAAGCCGCCGGGCGGCTTGGCCTGACTGGCACGCCCAGCTGGATCGTCGGCAACCGCATCCTGTCGGGCGCGTTGCCGCTCGAACAATTGCAAAAGGCCGTCGCCGAAGCGCGAAACCGTTGATAAGGCGGCGGTCTTCCAACGGGGGACTGCCGTATGACTGACCCGATCCTGTCCGTCGAGGGCGTGACCAAAACCTATAAGGGCGGGTTCACCGCCCTCCAGCCGGTCGACCTAGAGATTCGGCGCGGCGAGATTTTCGCGCTGCTGGGACCGAACGGCGCAGGGAAAACGACGCTGATTTCCATCGTCTGCGGCATCGTCACGCCCTCGGCCGGGACCATCCGGGTCGACGGGCATGATGCGCTGCGCGACTATAAGGGCGCACGCCGCAAGATCGGGCTGGTGCCGCAGGAATTGTCGGTCGACATGTTCGAACGGGTCATCGACACGGTCAATTTCAGCCGGGGCCTGTTCGGCCGCGCGCCCGACCCCGCCTATGTCGAACAGGTGCTGCGCGACCTGTCGCTCTGGGAAAAGCGCCATGCCAAGCTGATGGAGCTGTCGGGCGGCATGAAGCGCCGCGTGCTGATCGCCAAGGCGCTGTCCCACGAACCTGACCTTCTCTTCCTCGACGAGCCGACCGCGGGCGTCGATGTCGAGCTGCGCCGCGACATGTGGAAGCTGGTCCACCGGCTTCGCGAGCGGGGCGTCACGATCATCCTGACCACGCACTATATCGAAGAGGCCGAGGAGATGGCCGATCGGGTGGGCGTGATCGCCAAGGGCAAGCTGCTCCTGGTCGAGGAAAAGGCCGAGATGATGAAAAAGCTCGGCAAGCGCGAAATGGTGCTGACCCTGGCCGAGCCGATGACGGCGATCCCGCCCGAATTGGCCGAGTGGAACCTGACGCTGGAGGATGAGGGCAAGCGCCTGCGCTACATCTTCGACGCGCGCGCCGAGCGGACCGGCATCCCCTCGCTGTTGCGCAAGCTGGGCGACATGGATGTCGGGTTCAACGATCTGGAAACCTACAAATCCTCGCTGGAGGATATCTTCGTCGATCTGGTCGAGGGGACACGCGCATGAACCTGCATGGCATCTGGTCGATCTATCGCTTCGAAATGGCGCGGTTCCGGCGGACGGTGTGGACCAGCCTGATGGTGCCGGTCATCACCACGACGCTCTATTTCGTGGTGTTCGGCACCGCGATCGGATCGGCGATGAACCAGGTCTCGGGCGTGCCTTACGGCGCGTTCATCGTGCCGGGCCTGATGCTGCTGTCGATCTTTTCAGAGAGCATCCTGAATGCGAGCCTGGGCATCTACATGCCCAAATTCACCGGCACGATGTATGAAATCCTGTCCGCGCCCTTGTCGCCGATCGAGACGGTGCTGGGCTATGTCGGCGCGGCGGCGAGCAAGTCGATGGTGATCGGCCTCGTCATCCTCGCCACCGCCCATCTGTTCGTCGACCTGACGATCCTGCACCCGGTCGCGATGCTCTTCTACCTGCTGCTGGTCGCGGTGACCTTCTCGCTGTTCGGCTTCGCTATCGGCATCTGGGCGCGCGGGTTCGAGCAGTTGCAGGTCATTCCGCTGCTGATCGTCACGCCGCTGACCTTCCTGGGCGGTGCCTTCTATTCGGTGACGATCCTGCCGGAGCCGTGGCGGACGGTGACGCTGTTCAACCCGGTCGTGTATCTGATCAACGGCTTCCGCTGGACCTTTTTCGGCACCTCGGACGTGACGCCGGGAGTCAGCCTGGGGGTGACGGCGCTCTTCCTGCTGGCATGCCTGGCGTGGATCGGCTGGATTTTCCGCACCGGCTGGCGACTGAAGAACTGAGCACGGCCAAAAACTGACCTGTTCCCCGGCGAAGGCCGGGGTCCAGTGGCGGTGGATTGGCGAGGATGTGGGACATTCGCCTCCCCCTCGCCATTTGGACACACCATGAACTTTGCCGAAACTGGGCCCCGGCCTTCGCCGGGGAACAGGTTACTTCTTGAGCACCCCGCCCAACACCGGGGTCACCACTAGCCCGTTCAGGTCCACCAGCGCATGGACCAGCATCACCACCCACAGGCTGCCTGTCATCAGATACAATCCGGTCATCACCGCCCCCAGTGCGGTGGTGGCGACCACCCCGACCCAGCCCTGATAACGGTGCATCGCCCCGAACAGCACCAGCGACGTGACAAAGCCGATCCCCGCCTGCCCCGTCGCCATCGCGACCAGCAGCGGCAGATAGAGGCGGAAGAACGCCTCCTCGGTCACCCCCGCCATGATGCTGAGCGCCGCGGCATATTTCACTTCGCGCCGCTCGCGCGGCAGCAGCGCGGAGACATTGCCCAGCGGCTTGCGCTTGCGCATGCGCGCCAGCACCGCGCCGATCGCCAGCCCGCCGACCGCGCCGCCGATCAGCATCCCCTGCATCGCCTCGCCGCTGTCGAGGATCGGCGGCATGGTGGCGGCGATGGGGGCGAATTCATCCGGCATCACGGCCAGCGCATCGGTCCGGGCGAGCAGCGCCAGCCCGACAAGCACCGGCAGCAGGAACGCCAGCGCCGAACGCGCCAGCCAGAGGCGGAACCGCATCCGCCGCGAACGGCTGTCGTTCAACGCGCTAAACCGCCGATACGCGCCCAGATCGCCCTTCTGGAACCACCAGATGCCCGCCAAGGCGGCGAGGAGCAGGAGGGTGGGAGCTACCATCCACCCCTCCCCTTCAGGGGAGGGGACGGGGGTGGGGCGCTTCCGCAAACCGGACGCTGGTGGAAAGGCCCCACCCCAACCCCTTCCCTGAAGGGGAGGGGCTTGATCCAGACGATGCCCTCATCCCCCCAGATC
>NZ_LDTF01000045.1 GCF_001477495.1 Sphingomonas yabuuchiae | reverse complement strand
GGCGGGCATTTCGGCTACAAGCTGCATATCGGGGTGGATCATGGCAGTCGGCTGATCCGCCGGCTGGTGCTGCCCCCGGCCAACGTCAACGATACCGTGCCCGCCGACGATCTGGTTTGCGGCGACGAAAGGGCGGTCTATGCCGACAAGGCCTATGCCAGACGCGCCCGCCGCCAGTGGCTGGGCGCGCAAGGCATCAAGCCGCGGATCATGCACAAGAGCTGGGGTGGCGGCCCGCCGCTGACCCGGTGGCAACGGCGACACAATGCCCTGATCGCGCCGATCCGCGCCCAGGTCGAGGGCGTCTTTGCCACCCTCAAGCGATGGCGGGGCTTCGACTGTGTACGCTACAAGGGGCTGGTCAGGAACCGCAACGACAGCTTTCTGCTTGCCCTGGCCTACAACATGACCACCGCACTGCGTCTCACCTGAACCCGTTCCGCCCCTCGAACCTGCTCACCAGCGCTTGCGTACCCCGCCATCCACCGCCCGCTGGTCAGCGGGCGGGGCCGCTGACCGCCAGCCCATCCAAAATACCCGCTCGGTTCACCGCAATCGGGTTTTGCAATGATCCCCGTCAGGGGAGGTGGCAGGGAGAAGCCCTGACGGAGGGGTGTCCCGGGTCGCGACGTTCCCGATCCTCACTGCTGGGGACACCCCTCCACCATGCTTCGCATGGTCCCCCTCCCCTTGCAGGGGAGGAATAATGAGGGGATCGCTCCGCCGCCACATGCGTACCCTCCCTTAAAGGAGATCACGCATGGGCAATATGGTGGACGGCGTCTGGCACGCCGACAGGCTGTTCAAGTCGGACGATAAGGGCAGCTTCAAGCGCCCCGATTCCGGCTTTCGCGACTGGGTGACGGCGGACGGAGAACCCGGCCCGGACGGCCAGACCGGCCACCGCGCCGAAGCGGGGCGCTATCACCTCTATGTTTCCTATGCCTGCCCCTGGGCGCATCGCACGATGATCGTCCGGGCGCTTAAAGGTCTGGAGGACATGATCGGCCTGTCGGTGGTCGATCCGCTGATGCGCGAGAATGGCTGGACCTTCGCCACCGAGCGCGGCGGTACCGGCGACCCGCTCCACGGCGCAGACTATCTGTGGCAGCTCTATGCCCGAGCCCGCGACGGCTATAGTGGCAAGGTCACGGTGCCGGTCCTGTGGGACAAGCAGCGCGATACGATCGTCAGCAACGAGTCGGCCGAGATCATCCGCATGTTCAACACCGCGTTCGACGGGCTGGGCGCGCGCGAAGGGAATTACTACCCCACGGACCTGCGCGAAGAGATCGATGCGGTCAACGCCCCCGTCTATGACCGGGTGAATAACGGCGTCTACAAATGCGGCTTCGCCAAAAGCCAAGAGGCCTATGACGAAGCGGTCGGCCCGCTATTCGCCGAGCTGGATTCGCTGGAAGAACGGCTGACGGGTCGCGAATGGCTGGTCGGCGATCGGATGACCGAGGCGGACATTCGACTGTTCACCACGCTGGTCCGCTTCGATGCGGTCTATCATGGGCATTTCAAATGCAATGTCCGGCGGGTGCAGGACTATCCGGCGCTGGAGGGCCTGCTGGAACGCATGCTGGCGATCCCGGAGATCGCGGCGATGGTGCATCTCGATCACATCAAGACGCATTATTATGCCAGCCATCTGGAGCTGAACCCGACCGGGATTGTGCCTAAGGGGCCGGACTTGCCGTGGGCGGGGTTGGTTCGGGGATAACCCCTCTTCTTAAGCCCCTCCCGCAGGCGGGAGGGGTTTGGGGAGGGCTTGGAGTCTCACCGAGACCGTCGCTCGTGGCCTGCCCTCCCCCATCCCCTCCCGCCTGCGGGAGGGGCGTGAGTCTCATTTAGCGCCCGGCACCATCCCCATGGTCGGGAAGCTGCGCCTGGTCCGCACCGTCCGCCGGACCACCGATCAGCACGAAACGGCGATCGCAATACCCGCAATCGACATAGCCGGTTTCGTCGATCTGCAACCACACGCGGGGATGGCCGAGGGCGGCGCCGCCGGGAATGTCGGTGGCACCGTCGCAAGCGACGCGGGTCTGGGTGACGCGGGTGGTTTCGGGCGGCGGCAACATAGGCTCGCGCGATAGCAAGGCGTGGCCGCCCGTGCAATTGCCCAAAGAGGGGCAAAACCGGCTTGGCCTGTCCCGCGCACGGGCCTATCGCTACGCCCATGACCGCCAGCACAGACGCCGCCATCTCGATCCAGGGCATCGCCAAGACCTATCAGGGCGGCAAGCGCGCGCTCGACGGGGTCAGCTTCGACGTGCCGCGCGGCCAGATCTTCGGACTGCTGGGGCCGAACGGCGCGGGCAAGTCGACGCTGATCAACATCCTGGCGGGTCTGGTCATGAAGACCGAGGGATCGGCCTCGATCTGGGGTTTCGACATCGACCAGCATCCGCGCAACGCCAAGGCGTCGATCGGCATCGTCAACCAGGAGATTCTGTTCGACCCCTTTTTCACGCCGCTGGAGACGCTGGAGATCCAGGGCGGGCTGTACGGCGTGCCCAAGGCGCAGCGGCGGTCGATGGAATTGCTGCGCGCGGTCCATCTGGAGGACAAGGCCAACGCCTATTCGCGCACCCTGTCGGGTGGCATGAAGCGGCGGCTGATGGTGGCCAAGGCGATGGTCCACTCGCCGCCCGTGCTCGTCCTCGACGAACCTACGGCGGGCGTCGATATCGAGCTTCGCCAGCAGCTCTGGGCCTATGTCCGGCAATTGAACGACCGGGGCGTGACGGTGGTGCTGACGACGCACTATCTCGAAGAGGCCGAGGAGCTGTGCGACCGGATCGCGATCATCAACCATGGTCGCCTGGTCGCCAACGAGCCGACGCGTGAGCTGGTCGGCAAGGCGCAGGAAAAGGTGGTCGCGGTGACGGTGGACCGCGACGTGGCGGCGGTGCCCGACCATGCCAGCTTCGGCAAGATCGTCCTGAAGGGGACCCGCACGCTGGAAATCACCTATGCCAAGGACAAGGTGAATGCCGGTCAGGTTCTCGCGGCGGTGCAGGCGGATGGGTACGGCATCGTCGATGTCTCGACCAAGGAAGCCGATCTGGAAGACGTGTTCCTGTCGCTGACGCGGAGTGCCTGACGATCACTCCTCCCCGGCACGGGGAGGTGGCAGGGCGCAGCCCTGACGGAGGGGGGCTTCCACAAGGGACACTATTTGGGGCGATCCCCCTCCACTATGCTGTGCATGGTCCCCCCTCCCCGTGCCGGGGAGGATTGGGTGGCTCACCCCGCCTGCGCGAGATCGGGAAAGCCCGCCCGGAAGCCCGCGACCTTGGGCTTGTCCCAGCGCACGATATAGGGGTGCATCGGGTTGCGGTCGTAGAAATCCTGATGCTCCGCCTCGGCCGGGAAGAAGCCGCCCTGCTCGATCCGGGTCGTGATTGGCCGGGGAAAGGCATGGGCGCGGGTCAGCTGCGCGATATAGTCGCGCGCGACCTTCGCCTGTTCGGGCGACTGCGCGAAGATCGCCGAGCGATAGCTGGGACCGCGATCGGGGCCTTGGCCGCCCACCTGGGTCGGATCATGGGCGATCGCGAAATAGACGCGCAGCAGCGTGGCGTAGGATACTTTGGCAGGATCATAGGTGATGCGGATCGCCTCGGCATGGCGGGTCCGCTCGGTCGAGACGGCGGCATAGTTCGCATCTTCGCGACGCCCGCCCGCATAACCCGCCGTGACCGAGCGCACGCCCTTCACCCGCTGGAACACCGCCTCCATGCCCCAGAAGCAGCCGCCCGCCAGCACGGCCACCTGCGGGCGGGGCGTCGCGGGTACGTCGACCGTCGCCCTGGGCAACGGCACGGCGCGCTCGGCGCTGGCGGGAAGGGAGGACAGAGCGACCGCTCCGAATGCGGTCGCGGCCATGGCGATGCAGAGGGTGTTACGCATCGCTGGGATATGGGGTGTTTTTGGGGTTCGGCTAGGGGCTGAGCGTCGGGGCGTGGGCTTCGACGCTGCGCGCCGAAGTTTATCCTGAGCGGCTGGCTTGCCAGCCAGCCGAAGGGCTCAACCTGAACGGCTGTCGTCGGGTAGCCTTCCCTCCCTCCGCTCCGTTCAGCCTGAGCGAAGTCGAAGGCCAAGGGAATCCGCCCCTTAGCGAACCGCCTCGACCGGCGCCGAACCGTAACGGCTGGGTGCTTCCGCCGGGTGAAGGACCACGAGGCCGAGAGCGCCAAGCGCAAATCCGCCGGCGAACTGCCACACGAAGCTGGACTTGAGGAGGGCACGCATCGTTCACTTCACCTGTCTAAACGGGTCGCTCCCCGGTCGGGTCAGCGATCATCCGGGCGCCATCTGGTCGATCGGCGCCGTTCCGACAATGGCGATTTAGGAAACACAGCATTAACGGCACGTGGACGTGTCGTTCATGCCACAGTTAAGCCTTATTGCTGCGGCGCATATAAGGCCATGAAAAAGCCAGCCAATCCGACGTATCGACCGGATCGGCTGGCTTTCGCGGTGCAGCGCCGCGAAATTTATTTCAGCGCGGCACACGCCGTCTGGATGCGGGTGCACGCCTCGCGCAGCAATGCGTCCGAGGTCGCATAGCTGATTCGCATCGCGGGCGAGAGGCCGAACGCCGCGCCCTGCACCGCCGCGACCTTCGCATCGTCGAGTAGATAGCCGACAAACGCCTCGTCGCTGTCGATCAACCGGCCCGAGGGCGTCGACTTGCCGATCAGCGGCGCGAAGGACGGATAGACATAGAAGGCGCCCTCCGGCGTCGGGCAGGTCATGCCCTCGATGGCGTTCAGCATCGCCACCACCATGTCGCGCCGCGCCTGGAACGCCTGGTTCCGCTCGGCCAGGAAGCTCTGGTCGCCGGTCAGGGCTGCGGTCGCCGCCGCCTGCGCCACCGAACAGGGGTTGGAGGTCGACTGCGACTGGAGCTTGGCGATCGCCTTGATCAGCCAGGGCGCACCGCCCGCATAGCCGATGCGCCAGCCGGTCATGGCATAGGCCTTGGAGCAGCCGTTTACCGTCAGCGTGCGCTCGTACAACTCGGGGCAGACCTGCGCGATGGTGGCGAAGCGGAAGCCGTCATAGACGATATGCTCGTACATATCGTCGGCGAAGACCCAGACATGCGGGTGGCGAAGGATCACCTCGCCCAGCGCCTTCAGCTCGTCAGCCGTATAGCCCGCGCCGGTCGGGTTGGACGGCGAATTCAGGATGACCCACTTGGTCTTGGGCGTGATGGCGGCGTCGAGCGCCTCCGGGGTCAGCTTATACCCCTGTTCCGGCCCGGCCTTGACGATCACCGGCACGCCGCCCGCGAACTGTACGACGTCCGGATAGCTGACCCAGTAGGGCGCCGGGATCACCACCTCGTCGCCCGCATCGATCGTCGCGACCATCGCGTTGAACAGGGTGTGCTTGCCGCCGACATTCACGCTGATCTGATCGGCCTTGTAGGTCAGGCCGTTGTCGCGCGCGAACTTGGCCGCGATCGCCGCCTTCAGCTCGGGCGTGCCGTCGACATTGGTGTATTTCGTCTTGCCGTCGCGGATCGCCTGGATCGCGGCCTCTTTCACGAAGTCGGGCGTGTCGAAATCGGGCTCGCCCGCGCCCAGTCCGATCACGTCGACACCGGCGCGCTTCAGCTCCATCACGCGGCTGGTGATGGCGAGCGTGGGGGACGGGCTGATACGGCCGAGCGCGGCGGAGGGCTGCATGAAACGGAACCTTTGCGTCAGGAGATTGCGGGCGCGCCTTAGCCTGCCATCCCCTCAATCCGCAACCATCTGTGCACGAAACAATCCGCGAAGCGCATTGCCAAGCAACAATCCGTCTCGAAGATCGGCACGGGTGAGCGTACCCTCGATCGCGCGGCCCGTTTCGATCAGATGCGCGCGCAGCACGCCGGGCAGCAGCCCCAGCGCCAGCGGCGGCGTCACCAGGACATCGCCGCGCGGCACGAACAGCGAGGTATAACTGCCCTCGGTCAGCAGGCCGTCGGGCGTCTCGAACACCACTTCCCCGGTCCCTGCCGCCGCCCGCGCCGCGTCATAGAAGCCGCGCGCACTGGTCTTGTGCCGCAACCGCAGATCGAGCGGCGAGACGGGCAGCGGCACGATGCGCACCGGCATCACGCCGTCGAAGCGGGCGGGCGCAGGCCCGACCTCGACCACCAGCGCGCCGCTGCGCGCCAGCAGCAACCGGATACGCCGTACATCGCGCAGGCGGAAGGTCGCCGCCTGCAACTCGTTGCGCGCATCATGCCGGTCGAAGCGGAAGCCCAACGCGGTGGCGCTCGCCTTCATCCGCGCGAGATGCGCCTCCAGATGCTGAATCCCTTCGAGCGGATCGAAGGCCATGGTCTCGATCAGGTCGATATCCGGCCGCCCCCCGGCCAGGAACGCCGCCTTCGCCAGGCATTCGTCCCATTCGTCCGCCGCCACCGAGTCGGCGACCACGCCCGATCCGATGCCCAGCGTCGCATGGGCCTCGCCGTTCTGCCAGACGAGGGTACGGATCGCGACGTTGAACATCGCATCGCCATTGGCATCCAGCCGCCCGATCGCGCCGGTATACAGGCCGCGCGGCGAGTCCTCGATCTCGGCGATCGCCTGCATCGCGCGGATCTTGGGCGCGCCGGTGATCGAGCCGCAGGGGAAGATCGCCGCCAGCACGTCCAGCGCGTCGCGCCCCTCGGCCAGATCGGCGGTGACGGTCGACACCATCTGATGCACCGTCGGATAGGGTTCGACCGCGAACAGCTCGGGCACCGCGACGCTGCCCGCCCGCGCGACGCGTGACAGGTCGTTGCGCATCAGGTCGACGATCATCAGATTTTCGGCGCGCTGCTTGGGATCGTCGCGCAGGGCCTTTGCCGCGCGGGCATCGGCCGCCGGATCGTCCTCGCGCCGCGCGGTGCCCTTCATCGGCCGTGCGGTCAGCTTGCCCGCTTCCAGCGCGAAGAAGAGTTCGGGGGACAGCGACAGGATCGTCGCATCCCCGGTCGCCACCACCGCGCCCCAGCCCGCGCACGACCGGGCGCGCAGGCCCGCATAAAGCGCCAGCGGATCGCCGAGCACCGGCGCGGTCGCGCGGAAGGTCTGGTTGACCTGATACAGGTCGCCCGCCTCGATCAGCGCCTGGACGGCGGCGAACTGTTCGGCATGGCGCGCGGCGTCCAGCTCGGGCACCATCTCGCCGATCCAACCGCCCGCCGGATCGGGGAGCAGCGACGCCGACTCGACGGTCTCATATCCCTCGAACAGGCCGAACCACAAAAGCGGGCCGTCGATCGGGCGGGGCGGCACGCCGGGCTCGAAGGCCGCACCCGCTTCATAGGCCAGGTAGCCGACCGCCTCGAGCCCGCGTTTCCTGGCCGCGCGCAGGGCGTCCAGCGCTGCCGGAACCTCGTCCGCCCGGTGTGCGGTGACGATGCGGACCGGCCGCGTGTAGAGACGCGCCGCCGCTCCCCCGTCACGGGCATCGTCGAGCAGGATGAAAGGAGGAAGGGGACGCGCCATGAATGACGATCCATGCACGTCGCCTGCCCCCCCATGCAAGTATCGATTGGCCCGGGCTGTCCCAGCCTTTATCGCCGGGGCATGACCAGTGCTCCCCAGAACCCGCCGCTCCGGGCCGCAATCGTGCCCGTCACCCCGCTTCAGCAGAATTGTTCGATCGTGTGGTGCACCGCGACGATGAGGGCGGCGGTGGTCGATCCCGGCGGCGACCTGCCGCGTATCCATGACGCCATCGCCAAGACCGGGGTGACGGTCGAGAAGATCCTGCTGACCCACGGCCATATCGACCATGCGGGCGGGGCCAAGGCGCTGGCCGATGCCTTGTCGGTGCCCGTCGAGGGGCCGCAGGAAGAGGATCGGTTCTGGCTGGCGCGGCTGGACGAGGATGGCCAGGCTTACGGCATCCCCGCCCAGGTGCTGGAGCCGACCCGCTGGCTGTCCGAAGGCGACACGGTGACGATCGGCGACCTGACCCTGGATGTGTACGAGACGCCGGGCCACACGCGCGGGCATGTGATCTTCCACCATGCGCCGTCACATTTCGCGCTGGTGGGCGATGTGCTGTTTCAGGGCTCGGTCGGGCGTTCGGACCTGCCGGGCGGGGATCACGACACGCTGATCCGCTCGATCGTCGAGAAGCTCTGGCCGTTGGGGAACGAAACCGCGTTCATTCCGGGTCATGGTCAGCCCAGCACCTTCGGGCATGAGCGACAGAGCAATGCGTTCGTGGCGGACCGGGTTCTGGGTCTGGGGTGAGCGTTTTGTGTGGGCTTCGACTTCCCTCAGCCTGAACGGGGGCTGGGTCCAAACCCCAAACCCCGTTCAGCCTGAGCGCAGTCGAAGGCCAAGGGACTACCGTCGTTCCGAAGCACTCTCGCTACGAATCGCCTTGAACTCGGAACCCGCGCGCCACTCGGGCCAATCGCGGGACGAAGCCAGATCGCGCCCGATACGGTAGAGCAGCCCGACATCCGCCGCCGCCCCGCGCAGGTCCCACTTGGCATCCCATGCGTCACAGGTCTGGTGGTAGCAGCGCATATAGTCGTCCAGCCATGCCTGCCCCGCCGGACGCCCGCCCGAGATCAGGTCGGGCGCGCCGCTGATCGCCATCAGCAGCAGCGTCGGCACGCCCCGCCTGGCGACCGAGAAGTGATCGGCGCGATAGAAAAGCCCGCGCTCGGGCAGCGCCTCGGGCGTCACGGTACGGCCTTGCGCGGCGGCGGCGGACTTCAACCGGTCCTCCAGATCGTTCTGGCCGTCACCGACCAGCATCACGTCCCTGGCCGGTCCCGCCGTCTGGAGGATGTCGAGCGTCAGGTTGGCGACGGTCTTGCCAAGCGGATAGACCGGCTTCACCGCATAGGTCTCCGACCCCAACAGCCCGCGCTCCTCGCCGGTCCATAGCGCGAAGACCAGGCTGCGGTCGGTCGGCGGGGCGGCCTTGAACGCGCGTGCCAGTTCCAGCACGCCCGCGACGCCCAGCGCGTCGTCATTCGCGCCGGGCCGGATCGTGCGGCCCTGCGCATCCGCCTTGCCCTTGCCATAGGCATCCCAATGCGCGCCGAACATCACCACCTCATCGGGGCGCGACTTGCCGAGCAGCCTGGCCAGCACGTTGCGGCTCTCGGCGCGCACGGTGGTGACGGGCAGGTCGGCGGAGAAGGTCTGCCCCTTCAATTCCACCGGCCGGAAGTCGGCCCGCCGTGCCGCCTTGCGCTGCTGCGCCAGGTCCAGCCCGGCGGCGGCGAACAACCGGCCAGCCGACTCGCCCGACAGCCAGCCCTGCAACAGGATGCGCGAGGTCGGGTCGCTGCGGACGATATCGTAATTCTCGCCCGCCGGGGCCGTCACCGTCGCCCAGCCATAGCCCGCCCCGGCCGTGTCATGGACGATCAGCGCGCCGATCGCGCCCTGCCGTGCGGCTTCCTCATACTTATAGGTCCAGCGGCCGTAATAGGTCATGCGCCGGTCGCCGAACCTGCCCTTGGCATCGTTGCCCGCCACCGCCTCGAAATCGGGATCGTTGACCAGGAAGACGGCGATCTTGCCCTTAAGGTCGATGCCCTTGAAGTCGTCCCAGCCGCGTTCGGGCGCATGGACGCCGTAACCGACAAAGACCATGGGCGCGTCCTTGATCGCCACCCGGTCGACCGGCCGCACGGTCGAGACATAGACGCCCTGCCCCTGGACCAGCGGCATCGCGCCCGCCCGCATCGTCCCCTGTCCGATCTGGGTACGGATCAGCGGCACGGCCTGCGTCCATTGTCCGTTCGGGCCGCCGGGTTGCAGGCCCATCGCCTTGAACTGCGCAACCAGCCAGTCGACCGTCTTCGTCTCCCCCGGCGTCCCCGGCGCGCGACCTTCAAAGGCGTCGGAGGCGAGTGTCTTCACATCGGCCGACAGGCGCTGCGGCGAAATGGGGTCGGGCGCGGCGGCGGTCAGCGATACCGTCAGCATCAGGGCGGCAAGGCCGATCAGGGGCAGGCGGGTCATCAGCGGTCGATCCTTACGACGGTCGTGGTCGGGGCGGGAACGGCCTGGGTCGCATAGACGATCCCGATTCCCCAGCCCGCCAACAACGCCAGGATGGCCCAGGTGCCAATCGCACCCCCGGCCCGCCCGATATTGGGCGCCGGTCGCACCATGCCCCAGCCATGGCCGATCCGCGCGACGATGAACGCGCCGCCCGCGATCCACAGCCAGAAGGACGACCCGCCGCCCAACTCGATCAGGCCCATCAGGATCAGGACGAAGGGCGCATATTCGACGAAATTCGCCTGGGCCCGCATACCCGCCACGAGTCGCGAATCGCCGCCGTCGCCGATCATCACCTTGCCGCGGAATCGCCCCATGACGATTCGCAGGGCCAGCCACAAATTGACGATGGCGGCCGCCGCCGCGATGCTGAGCGTAACGGGCAGGACCATAAATGCCGTCTTTCCTGTAAATTGCCGGATACCGGGGAGTGCCATTTGGCGCCCACGCTTGCAACATCGGCAAAACTCGCTATAGGCGCGGGGCTTCGCGATGCGTCCGGCTGGGTGCTCACGCGGCCGGGTCGTCGATCCGGGCGCGCAATGGGTGCTGATCGTGGCGTATTCCACCCATTGTTCGATTGATAAGGTGCCGCAATGGCCGTCCCCAAGAGAAAGACTTCGCCCTCCAAGCGCGGCATGCGCCGTGGCCACGACTCGCTGACGGTCGCGGCATTCCAGGAATGCCCGAACTGCGGCGAGCTGAAGCGTCCGCACAACCTGTGCACCGCCTGCGGCCACTATAACGGCCGTGAGGTCGTGTCGGTCGAGGGCTGATCCCTCTACCTTCACCTGAACGACCGTTAGAGGATACCCATGGCCGATAACGCCTGGATCGCCGTCGATGCGATGGGCGGCGACGACGGGCTGGCCGTGATGCTCGCCGGTGTCGCCAGAGCGCGACGCCGCTTCGAGGGCATGCGGTTCTTCCTGGTCGGTGACGAGGCGCAGATTGCGGAGGGGCTGAAGTCCCATCCCAACCTGTCCGCCGCGTCCGAAATCGTCCACGCGCCCGAGATCGTCGGCTCGAATGAAAAGCCGAGCCAGGCGATCCGGCGTGCGCGGACGACATCGATGGGTATCGCCATCGATCTGGTGAAGCAGCGCCGCGCCGCCGCCGCCGTCTCGTCGGGCAACACCGGCGCGCTGATGGCGATGGCCAAGCTGTCGCTTCGCACCCTGCCCGGTATCGACCGGCCCGCCCTCGCGGCCCCGCTGCCCACGCTCGGCGACAATGACGTCGTCATGCTCGACCTCGGCGCCAATACCGAGTGCGATGCGCGCAACCTCGTCCAGTTCGCCGTGATGGGTGCGGCCTATGCCCGCGTCCTGCTCGAACTCGACAATCCGCGCGTGGCGCTGCTCAATATCGGGTCCGAGGACCAGAAGGGCACCGACGAGATTCGCGACGCCGCCGCTGTGCTGCGTGGCCAGAATCACCTTCCGCTGAACTTCACCGGCTTTATCGAGGGCAACCAGCTGGCCCGTGGCGAGGTCGACGTGATCGTGTGCGACGGCTTTGCCGGGAATATCGCGCTCAAGACCGCCGAGGGCACCGCGCGTTTCGTCGGCGACCTGTTGAAGCGCGCCTTCCGCTCGTCGACCCGTTCAAAGATCGGCTTCCTGATCTCGCGCCCCGCGACGCAGCTGCTGCGCGACCATCTCGACCCCAACAACCATAATGGCGCGGTATTCCTGGGCCTGAACGGCGTGGTGGTGAAGAGCCATGGCAGTGCCAACGAACTGGGCGTCGCCACCGCGATCGGCAATGCGGCCAAGATGGTGCGCGCCGACCTGACCCGGCGCATCGCCGAGGATCTCCTGAATTTCGAGGACGCCGCATGATTCGTTCGATCGTCACGGGTACGGGGTCGGCACTTCCAACCCGGCGGGTGTCGAACGAAGAACTGGCGCAAGAGGTCGACACCTCCGACGAGTGGATCGTCGAGCGGACCGGCATCCGCTTCCGCCACATTGCAGGCCCCGAGGAAACGACCGCGACGCTGGCCGCCGACGCCGCCAAGGCCGCGATCGCCGCCGCCGGGCTGTCGGCGCAGGATATCGACCTGATCGTGCTGGCGACCGCGACGCCGGACCAGACCTTCCCGGCGACCGCCACCAAGGTCCAGGCGATGCTGGGCATCAACGATTGCGTCGCGTTCGACGTCGCCGCCGTCTGCTCGGGCTTCCTCTATGCCGTGCAGGTCGCCGATGCGATGCTGCGCTCGGGCGTGCAGCGCCGCGCGCTGGTGATCGGCGCGGAGACCTTCAGCCGCATCCTCGACTGGGAGGATCGCACCACCTGCGTCCTGTTCGGCGACGGCGCGGGCGCGATGGTGCTGGAAGCGCGCGAGAGCGACGATGAAGGGGGGCGCGGCATCCTGGCGACCAAGCTCCATGCCGATGGCCGCCACAACGGCCTGCTCTATGTCGATGGCGGCCCGTCGACCACCGGCACGGTCGGCAAGCTGCGGATGAAGGGGCGCGAGGTGTTCCGCCATGCCGTCGTCAATCTGGCGCAGGTGATGGAGGAATCGCTGGGTCTGGCGGGCCTGACCTCGGCCGATGTCGACTGGGTGGTCCCTCACCAGGCCAATGCCCGCATCCTCGACGCGACCGCGCGCAAGCTGAACCTGCCCGCCGAAAAGGTGGTCGTCACCGTCGACCGCCATGCCAATACCTCAGCGGCCTCGGTCCCCCTCGCCCTCGACACGGCGGTGCGCGATGGTCGCATCCGTGAAAACGACATTTTAGTCTTGGAAGCGATGGGCGGAGGCTTTACCTGGGGTGCTGCCGTGATCCGGTTCTGAACAATCGATTGACATTAACGGAGATAAATCCCTTTCGGTCCCATCGGGCGGTATGATACCGGATCGCCAGATACCATTGGGGGATGGCCAAATGACCAACGCTGGAACTTTGACGCGCGCCGACCTGGCAGAATCGCTGCATCAGGAAGTCGGCTTGTCGCGATCCGACTCGGCCGATGTGGTCGAGCAGATTCTCGTCGAGATGTGCGAGGCACTGTCGCGCGGCGAGAACGTCAAGATTTCGGGGTTCGGAACCTTCGTGCTGCGTGACAAGGGGGAGCGGATCGGCCGCAACCCCAAGACCGGGGTGGAGGTGCCGATCGCACCGCGCCGCGTGCTGACCTTCCGCGCCAGCCAGATGATGCGCGACCGTATTGTCGCGGCGGGATAGGCCCGAACGGCCCACGGATGGCGGCAAGGCCGATGGTGCATTGCGCACCATCGGAGAGGTCTCGCGCGAGACCGGCGTGGCGCAGCATGTCCTGCGTTACTGGGAAGGCCGCTTTCCGCAGCTGAAGCCCGTCCAGCGCGCGGGCAATCGCCGCTATTACCGGCCCGAGGACATGGCGCTGATCCGGCGCATCGACCAGCTGCTCAATCAGCAGGGCTATACCGTGCGCGGCGTGCAGCAGCTTCTGGAAAGCGAATCGCGGGCGAAGGACGACCCCGCGGCGATCCTGCGCGCTATTCGGGATTCGCTGGTCGAGGGACTGGCCTGGGACGACCGGGCCGGGCGTTGAGCGTTGGGCGTGGGCGTGGGCGTGGCCTTCGACTTCGCTCAGGCTGAACGGGGTTCAGGGAAAAGCCCCGATCAGAACAGCCGTTCAGGCTGAGCGAAGTCGAAGCCCACGTCCCCGAACCAAATCAGGCAGGCTGAACCACCTCACCCATCAACAAATCCCGACACGCCCGGTTATAGGCGTGCGCCTTCCACCAGAACCAGCCGCCATTGCCGACACCCCAGGCCGCCACGCCCAGCGCCGCCCAGGGCAGCCCCCGTGCCGCACGTCCGCCACGCGCCGCCACGCGACCCGCCGCTAGGCCGCCCTGGCCGATCTTGCGCGCCGTCTTGGCCAGCCGCCCGGCCGCCTTGGCCTGTGACAACAGCCCCGCACCGCCGCGCAGATCGCTGAACAGCGCGGCGGGGCCGACAAAGCCCTTGAGCTTGCCGACGATCTCCTGCGCCTCGATCGCCATGCCGGGCTCCAGCTGGCGGCGCTGTGCGCCCGTCAGGCCATAGGCATCGCCGATGGCGTCGATCGTCTCGGCCAGGCTTTCGGTGCCGATAGTCAGCGCCTTGGCCCCGGCCTTCAGCGCGCGGCGGCGGATCAGCTTCTCATTGGCTTCGAAGGTCGCTTCGATCGCGGCGTGGTTCATGGGCATTCCCTGTTCGATCATGTACCATGAAGCCGCGACACGGGCCTCCGGTTCCGTCTCAGCGCTCGCGCGTGGCGAGGAAGCGGACCTTGGGATAGCGATCGGCGACATAGCCGACTTCCCAGGCGCTCTTGGCGAGGAAGACGGGATTGTCGTCGCGATCCTTGGCCATGGCCGAGCGGTTCAGGTCCATGAACGCCTTCAGGTCGGCGGGGTCCTCGGCGGTGATCCAGCGCGCGGTGTCGAACGGCGCGGGTTCCAGCCCCGCCGCGACCTTGTATTCCGCATCCAGTCGCGACAGCAGCACGTCGAGCTGGAGCTGCCCGACGACGCCAATGATCCAGTTCGACCCGATCTCGGGATAGAAGACCTGGGTCACCCCCTCCTCGGCCATGTCGTCCAGCGCCTTGCGCAGCTGCTTGGTCTTGGTCGGGTCCTTGAGCGCCACGCGGCGCAGGATTTCGGGCGCGAAATTGGGCAGGCCGGTGAAGCGCACGTCCGCCCGCTCCGACAGGGTGTCGCCGACCCGCAGCGTCCCGTGGTTCGGAATGCCGATGATGTCGCCCGGAAACGCCTCGTCCGCGACTTCGCGATTCTGCGCGAAGAACAGGATGGGCGAGTGGACCGCGATCGGCTTGCCATGGCCCGTCGGCGTCAGCTTCATGCCGCGCTTGAAGGTGCCCGAGCACAGCCGCATGAACGCGATGCGGTCGCGATGCTGCGGGTCCATGTTCGCTTGCACCTTGAACACGAAGCCGGTGACTTCCTTGTTCTCGGGCGAAACGGGCGCGGGTTCGGCGGGCTGCGGACGGGGCGGCGGCGCATGGCGGCTGAGCGCGTCGATCAGCTCGGCGACACCGAAGTCCTTCAGCGCGGAGCCGAAATAGACGGGCGTCAGGTCGCCGTTGCGATACGCCTCGCCGTCGAATTCGGCATAGCCGGCCTGGGCCAGCTCGACCTCTTCGGCGACCTCGGCGGGCAGGGTCGGCGCGTCGTCCACCTTGCCGTGAAAGGCGCGGCTGTCGCCCTCGGGACGGCTGACCTTGCCGGTGGTGAGGTCGAGAATACCCTCGAACAACCCGCCCATGCCGACCGGCCAGCTCATCGGTGCTACGTCGAGCGCCAGGATGTCGGCGATCTCATCGAGCAGTTCGAAGGGCGGACGCCCCTCGCGGTCGACCTTGTTGATGAAGGTGATGATCGGCACCGAGCGCAGGCGGCAGACTTCGAACAGCTTGCGCGTCTGCGCCTCGATACCGCGCGCCGCGTCGATGACCATCACGGCCGAATCGACTGCGGTCAGCGTGCGATAGGTGTCTTCCGAAAAGTCCTCGTGGCCCGGCGTGTCGAGCAGGTTGAAGGTCACGCCGTCCTTCTCGAACGTCATCACCGAGGAGGTGACCGAGATGCCGCGCTGCTGCTCGATCTTCATCCAGTCCGACCGCGCGCGCCGGTTCTGGCCGCGCGCCTTGACCTCGCCCGCCAGATGGATCGCGCCGCCGAAATAGAGCAGCTTTTCGGTCAGCGTGGTCTTACCGGCGTCAGGGTGCGAGATGATCGCGAAGGTACGGCGGGGGGAAGTCATGGGCGGCTCTGTCAGATAAGGAAATGGCGCATCCGAGCGCCCGAGATGCTGCGCCTGTTACAGCAAATTGTGGCACAAGACAGGCCCCTGACAAATCTCCCCTCCCCTTCAGGGGAGGGGCCGGGGGTGGGGCGCTTCCGCAAGCCTGGGACTTGAGGGGAAGCCCCACCCCAACCCCTCCCCTGAAGGGGAGGGGCTTAGAGACGTTTACCCCGCCAGCGTCACCGTCATCTGCATGACCTTCTCTGCCCCGACCGGCACGACGAACACGCCGGGCTTGTCGAAGAAGTCGCCGTCATACCCTTCCGGGTCGGCGATGCCGTGCCAGGGCTCAACACAGACATAGGCCGCACCGGGCTTGGTCCAGATGCCGAGCTTGTCGGTATCAGGAAAGGCGATGCGCAATTGCGGCGCACCGTCCGCGCCATAGGTGACGCTGCGGCTCTCGACCGGATCCCAGACCAGCGCGTCGTTGGCGAACAGATCGTCCGCCAGATGGAGCAGCCGCCCGTCGAGCGGGCTGTCGCGGCGCGCCTCGGCGATCAGGCCGTCGGGCGCGATCTCGCGCAGGCGGCTGGGTTCGTCCTTCTCGAAGACGATGCGGTGATCGGCCCGTGCTTTGCCGTAAGGCAGCGGCCAGGCGAAGGCGGGGTGGAAGCCGAAGCTGGCGGGCATCGGTTCCTCGCCCCGGTTGAGGACTCGGATTTCCATCACCAGCGTGGCGTCCTCCAGCCGGAACTCCGCCTCCAGCCGGAAGGCGAAGGGATAGGAGGTGCGGGTTTCCTCACTGTCGCCCAGCGAGAAGACCGCGCGGGTGGCTTCATGCGTCACCAGTTCGAACATCGAATGGCGGGCAAAGCCGTGCTTGGCCATCGGATAATGCCGGCCGTTCAAGCGGATGCCGTCACGCGTCACGCCGATCACCGGGAACAGCAGGGGCGCGCGGCCGGTCCAGAAAGCCGGGTCCGCATTCGTCATCAACTCGCGCCCGTCTGCGTCCTTCAGCGAGGACAGCTCGGCCCCGAACGGATTGATCGCCGCCGACAGATGGTCATTGCCGATGCGGACCCAGTTTTCCTCATTAGCCACGAAGCTGCGCTCCCTGCTTGGCGGCGGCCGCGACGATCTTGTCGGCGATGGCCTTCAGTTCCTCGTCGGTGAAGCTCTTTTGCGAGGGTTGCAGAAGCACCTCGACCGCGACCGACTTATGCCCCTCGGGCACGCCCTGACCTGCGAACACGTCGAACACGCGTGCGGCAGTGATCGCCGCCTTGTCCGCGCCGCGCACTGCGCGGATCAGTTGGTCGGCCGCCAGATCGGTGGGGACCAGGAAGGCGAAGTCGCGCTTCACGGACTGCAACGTCGGGGGTGTGTAAGCGGGCCGCATGAAGCCCGTCGCGCGCTTGGGCGGGATCGCGTCGAGATACAGCTCGACCGCCGCCACCGCGCCGTCGAGGTCGAACGCCTTGAGCACCGTCGGGTGGACCATGCCGAACGCCGCCAGCACGGTCTTCGGGCCGAGGCGCAGCGTGCCCGACTGGCCGGGATGCCAGGCATCGCCCGCCTCGCCCATCACCTGCAGATTGTCCACCGGCGCACCGGCTTGCGCGAGCAGCGCAATGGCTTCGGCCTTGGCGTCATAGGCGTCGAAGCCTTGCGCCTTGCCCGAGCGCCAGTTGCGGGGCGTCTTGTCGCCCGCCAGCACGACGCTGAGGGTCGGCCGCTCGGCCTCTTCGAGGTAACGGCGGCCGATCTCGAACAGGCGAACGGCGGTCGCGCCACGCTTGATGTTGCGCTCGGTCGCGGCGAGCAGGCCGGGGAGGAGCGAGGGCCGCATGACCTTCAGATCCTCGCTGATCGGGTTGGCGAGCGTGAACGCGCCGCCGCCGAAGGGCGCGGCCTGCGCCTCGCTGATGAAGCTCCACGTCACCGCTTCGTCCAGGCCGCGTGCGGCGGCGGCGCGGCGGGCGCGACGCTCCAGCTTCTGCTGCGGCGTGGCGGTGGGACGCGCGACGCCGGGCGCGCGGGGCAGCGCCACCGGGGGAACATGGTCAATGCCTTCGATGCGGATGACTTCCTCGACCAGATCGGCGGGGCCGTCCACGTCGCGACGCCAGCTGGGAGCTGTCACCTGCCAGTCGGCGGTGACGGTGAAGCCTAACGATTCCAAAATCGTCTTCTGCCGGTCGGCCGCGATGGCGAGGCCACCCAGAGTCTCTGCCAGATTGGGATCATAGGCGATGGTCTTCGCTACGACCGGCGGCTGGCCTGCGCGGGTCACATTGCTGGCGGTGCCGCCGCAATATTCGAGGACGAGGAAGGTCGCGATGGCGAGGCCGTCGTCGAGGAAGGCCGGGTCCACCCCGCGCTCGAACCGGGTGCGTGCGTCGCTGGTCAGCGCCAGCGTCTGGCCGGTGCGCGCGATCACCTCCGGGGTGAAGTACGCACATTCGATGATGACGTCGGTAGTCGTCTCCGACACGCCCGAATGCGCGCCGCCCATGATGCCGCCGATATCGTGCACGCCCGCGTCGTCGGCGATGACGGTCATGCCTTCCGACAGGGTATAGGTCTTGCCGTTCAGCGCCTCGACCGTCTCGCCCTCGCGGGCTTTCCGCGCGACCAGACCGCCCGACAGCTTGGCCTTGTCATAGACGTGCAGCGGGCGGCCGAGATCGACCGTCATGTAATTGGTGATGTCGACCAAGGCCGAGATCGGCTTCTGCCCGATCGCGGTCAGCCGCTGGCGCATCCATTCGGGCGCTTCGCCATTGGTCAGGCCCGAGACGCCCTGCGCATAGAAAGCGGGGCAGCCCTCGGCATCCTCGATACGCACGTCGGGCCCCGCGCCCTCGCCCGGCACCTGCGGCACGGTCGGCGCGATCAGCGTGCCCAGCCCTGCGGCGGCGAGATCGCGCGCGATGCCGTGGACGCCCATGCAATCCTGGCGGTTGGGCGTGATCGACACGTCGATGACCGGATCGTTCAGCCCCGCATAGTCGGGGAAAGACGTGCCAATGGCCGCATCCTCGGGCAGTTCGATGATGCCGTCATGGCCCTCGCCGATCTGCAACTCGCGCGCGGAGCACATCATGCCGTTCGACTCGACGCCGCGAATGGCGGCGACCTTCAGCGTCACGTCGAGGCCAGGGACATAAGCCCCCGGCGCACCGAACACGCCGACCAGGCCAGCGCGCGCATTGGGCGCGCCGCACACGACCTGCATCGGGCCGTCACCGGCATCGACCGACAGGACCTGCAGCTTGTCCGCCTGCGGATGCCGCTCGGCCGACAGGATGCGCGCGACGCGGAACGCGGCCAGCGCCTCGCCCGGATTGTGGACGCCCTCGACCTCCAGGCCGATACGGGTCAGCCCCTCGACGATGGTGTCGAGCGAGGCGTCGGTGTCCAGATGGCTCTTCAGCCAGCCCAGGGTGAACTTCATGCGCCGACTCCTCCCGACAGCGTGGGTACGTCGAGGCTCGCGAACCCGTAATGCTTCAACCAACGGATATCGCCGTCGAAAAAGGCGCGCAGATCGTCCATCCCGTATTTCAGCATGGCGAGGCGATCGATGCCGCAGCCAAAGGCGAAGCCCTGCCACTCATTGGGATCGAGCCCGCATGCCTCGATGACCTTGGGATGGACCATGCCGCTGCCCAGCACTTCCATCCAGCCGCCGCCGGAACCCCCGATGACGCGCTTGCCCTTCTCAATGGTGTAGCCGACATCGACCTCGGCCGAGGGTTCGGTGAAGGGGAAATAGCTGGGGCGCAGGCGCAGCACGATGTCGTCACGCTCGAAGAACGCCTTCAGGAAGGTCTCCAGCGTCCATTTCAGATGGCCGAGCGTGATGCCCTTGTCGATCACCAGCCCCTCGACCTGATGGAACATCGGCGTGTGGGTCGCGTCCGAGTCGGAGCGATAGGTGCGGCCCGGCGCGATGATGCGGATCGGCGGCTTCTGGTCGAGCATGGTGCGGATCTGCACCGGCGAGGTGTGTGTCCGCAGCACGCGGCGCACGGTCCGCTCGTCGCCGCCCGCCTCGACACCCGCCAGATAGAAGGTGTCGTGCATCGCCCGTGCCGGATGCGTCTCCGGGATGTTGAGCGCGGTGAAATTGTGCCAGTCGGTCTCCACCTCCGGCCCCGTCGCGACCGCGAAGCCGAGGTCGGCGAAGATCTCGGCGAGCTCGTCCATGACCTGGCTGACCGGGTGGACGGTGCCGAAGCTGGCGGTGTCGACCGGCAGGGTCATGTCCAGCCGCTCGGACGACAGCCGCGCGTCAAGCGCCGCCTGCTCCAGCGCTGCCTTGCGGCTCGCCAGCGCCTCGGTCACGGTCTCGCGCAGCGAATGGATGCGCGGCCCCTCGACCTGGCGTTCCTCGGGGCTCATCTTGCCCAGCGTCTTGAGCAGCTGGGTGATGCGGCCCTGCTTGCCCAGCGCATCGACGCGCACCGTCTCCAGCGCATCCAGCGCGGGCGCCGCGGCGATGGCGACGAGCAGATGCTCACGCATTTCTTCGAGTTCGTTACTCACATGTCACTCCGTCGGCCGTTCTGGCGCCCCCGACAGGCGCGTGGCCCGTTGGCGGGATTGCCTCTGCCGTAGCGGCTGGGTGGCCATGGGATCAATCCTTCACGCAGGGTCCGCCACCATGAAGGCCGACCTCACGCCAACCTTTTCTCAACATGTCATAAGTTAAGATCGCGTCGCGGCTTTCACGAAGGGTCGTGCCATGCCCGCTACGGAACCCATAATTTGATTCTCGACGTCTTTACCATCCAGGTGATCGCCGCGATCAGCCACTTCATCATCGGTGCGCTTCACCTGACCCCGGGCCTGACGCGCCAGGATCGCGGCGGATGGGTGCGCGACTGGGGGCTGGCGAAAATCCTGATCGGTCTGGCCAACGGGCTGGCGCTGCTCTTCGACGGCTCCAGCACGCTGCCGGTCGAACGCCTGCTCAACCTGATCCTGGTGATCGGCCTTGCCCTGAGTATGCGCAGCGCCGCGACCATGAGCGGCCGGGCGCCGCCACGCATCCTGATGATCCTGTTCGGCGCCACCGGGGCGGGGCTGGTCGCGCTGTTGCTCTTCGACCCGTATGACGTCCGCTGGACCGTGGCGGCGATGGGCATGGCCCGCATCCTGTGCCTGTTGTCGCTCACCTGGCTGGTGACCGGCATCGCGCGGCGGGAAAGGCTGATGACCGCCGGCATCATGGCGGTGATCTTCGCGCTCTCGACGATCGCCTTCCTGCTGAACATGGTGTTGAACCTGATCGGATTCACCTTTCCCGCCTGGCACGCCCAGGCCAGCCTGATGGCGCATTGGGCGGTCGGCACCGCGATCATCATGGTGACGCTGACCCATTTCTCGCTGCTGCTGATCGAGTCCGAGCGTACCCAGCGCGAACTGCGTGAACAGGCCTGTCGTGACAGCCTGACCGGCGCGCTGAACCGATTCGGATTGGATCAGAGCGGGATCGCCCGGCACGGCCCGGTCGCCCTGCTGCTGATCGATCTCGACCGTTTCAAGTCGCTCAACGATACGCAGGGGCATGCGGCGGGGGACATGGTGCTGCGGCTGCTGGTCGATCTGGCCCAGGCCGAACTGGGTGCGCGCGGACAGGTGGTACGCATCGGCGGCGACGAGTTTCTCTGCGTCCTGCCCGCCGCCGCCCATGCCGAGGCGGAGGCGCTGGGCAAGGCGCTATCCCAGCGTTTCGACCGCGCGGTGGTCGCCGCCGTCGATTCGCCCTGTCCGCCGTCGCTGAGCATCGGAATCGCGACCGGATCAGCGGACAAGGGGCTCGACCGGCTGATCCGGCAGGCGGACGAGGCGATGTACATCGTCAAGCGAAGCCGCCATTTCCAACGCCCGCACGCGCAAGCCGCCTGACCCGATCGGATCGAAGGGGGCCGAAATACGACATGGTAGGGCGGGCGGCCGATTGGCAACCCGCCCCGATGGCCCAGCGCGTCAGAGCGCCTTGGCGGAACCCGGCGTGTTGACGCCCATTGATTGCAGATACCGCTTGATGTTGCGCGCAGCCTGGCGAAGGCGCTGCTCGTTCTCGACCAGCGCGATGCGCACGAAACCCTCGCCATTCTCGCCGTAACCGACGCCCGGCGCGACCGCGACCTTGGCCTCGGTCAGCAGCTGCTTGGAAAATTCCAGGCTGCCCAGATGCGCGAGCGCGGGCGGCAGTGGGGCCCAGGCGAACATCGAGGCCTTGGGGCTCGGAATGTCCCAGCCCGCCCGACCGAAGCTCTCGACCAGCACGTCGCGGCGCTTGTGATAGAGCTGGCGGTTCTTCTCGACGATGTCCTGCGGCCCGTTGAGCGCGGCGCAGGCCGCCGCCTGGATCGGGGTAAAGGCGCCGTAATCGAGATAGGACTTTACCCGCGTCATCGCCGCGATCAGCTTCTTGTTGCCGACCGCGAAACCGATGCGCCACCCCGCCATCGAATAGGTCTTGGACAGCGAGGTGAACTCGACCGCGACGTCCTTGCCGCCCTTCACCTGAAGGATCGAGGGCGTCGGGCTGCCGTCATAATAGAGTTCGGAATAGGCGAGGTCGCTCAGCACCCACAGCTCATGCTTCTTCGCGAATGCGACAAGGCGCTCGTAAAAGGCCAGGTCCACCGTCTCGGCGGTCGGGTTGGACGGATAGTTGACGACCAACACCGAAGGGCGCGGCACGGTGAAGTGCATCGCCCGCTCTAGGCTCTCGAAATAGGCCTCGTCCGGCGTCGTCGGCACCGCGCGGATGGTCGCGCCCGCGATGATGAAGCCGAAGGTGTGGATCGGATAGGAGGGATTCGGCGCCAGGATCACGTCGCCCGGCGCGGTGATCGCGGTGGCGAGGCTGGCCAGCCCTTCCTTCGAGCCCATGGTGACGACCACTTCGGTCTCGGGATCGAGGTCGACGCCGAAGCGACGGCCGTAATAATTCGCCTGGGCACGGCGCAGGCCGGGAATGCCCTTGGACTGGGAATAGCCGTGCGCGTCGGGCTTCTTGGCGACCTCAACCAGCTTGTCGAGCACATGGTCGGGCGGCGGCAGGTCGGGATTGCCCATGCCCAGATCGATGATGTCCTCGCCGCCCGCGCGCGCCGCCGCCCGCATCGCGTTGACTTCGGCGATGACATAGGGCGGCAGGCGCTTGATGCGGTAGAACTCTTCGGACATGGGTCCCTCTGTGTAACGATTTGGGACCCGGACCTTAGCGTCTTTCGTTTCCCAACGCGACCCGACATGACGGCGCAATATCCTGACGCTAAGACGGGGTTACACGAACGAGAGGATGCGATGACCGCCCGCCCCGCGACAGTCCCTGCCATGCCCACATTGGAAGAGTTGCAACACTGGACCTGGGTGATGGGCCGGGCGCAGCAGATGATGATGGAGGCCGCGCTGTCGCCCCCGCCCGAGGGCATGCCGGTGGTGCCGGGCTTCAACGACCCCGCCACCATGGGTCGGGTCCGTGACTTCTGGTCCGATTCGATGAAGTTGTGGCAGCGCTTCGTCGACCCCGCCGCCGAACCGAGCGCCCCCCCCAAGCCCGACCGTCGCTTCAAGGCCGAGCAGTGGCAGTCGCCGCTCTTCGACTGGATTCGGCAAAGCTACCAGGTCATATCCGACCATATGCTGCGCGGCGTCGATGCGATCGAGGGCGTCGATCCGAAGCAGAAGGAACAGATCCGCTTCGCCGCACAGGGCTTTATCGATGCGATGAGCCCGACCAACTTCCCCGCGACCAATCCGGAAGTGCTCGACAAGATCGTCGAGACGCGCGGCGAGAATCTGCTGAAAGGCCTTCAGAACATGATGGCCGACCTGGGGCGCGGGCAGCTGACGCACAGCGATTCGCGCGCCTTCGAGGTCGGGCGCAACCTCGCTGCGACGCCGGGCAAGGTGGTCAAGCGCACCGACCTGTACGAACTGATCCATTATACCCCGACCACCGAACAGGTGGCGGCGGTGCCAATCCTGATCTTTCCGCCGTGGATCAACCGCTTCTACATCCTCGACCTCGCGCCCGAGAAGAGCCTAATCAAATGGCTGGTCGACCAGGGGTTCAGCGTCTTCATGGTGTCGTGGAAGTCGGCCGACGCCACGATGAAGGACGTGATCTGGGACGATTACGTCACCGCCCAGGTCGAGGCGATCGACACGGTGCGCGAGCTGCTGTCGGTCGAGGCGGTGCACAGCGTCGGCTATTGCGTGGCGGGGACGACGCTGGCCGCGACGCTCGCCTATCTCTCGGCGAAGGGCGAGGCGGCGAAAGTCGCCAGCGCCACCTTCTTCACCGCGCAGGTCGATTTCTCCAAGGCGGGCGAGCTGCTGCACTTCGTCGATGACGAGCAGTTGAAGCTGATCTCGACCCTGTCGCCCGAGGGGTATCTGGACGGACGCTATCTGGCGATGACGTTCAACCTGCTGCGCGGACGCGACCTGATCTGGAATTACGTCACCAACAACTATCTGCTGGGGCGCGATTATGTGCCGTTCGATTTGCTCCATTGGAATGGCGACGTCACCAACCTGCCCGCCAAATGGCATCTGAGCTATCTGACCGATCTCTACCGCGACAATATGCTGGTAAAGCCCGGCGCGATGGCGGTGGCGGGCGTGCCGCTCGACCTGACGAAGGTCGCCACCCCCGCTTATGTCCAGGCGGGGCGCGAGGATCATATCGCGCCGCCCGAAAGCGTGTGGAAGATCACCGAAGCGTTCACCGGCCCCTTGCGCTTCGTGCTGGCGGGCTCGGGGCATATCGCGGGCGTGGTGAACCCGCCTGCCGCCGGCAAATATCAATATTGGACCAACGACACCCCCGCCGCGACACTCGCCGAGTTCGTCGCGGGCGCGACCGAGACCAAGGGCAGCTGGTGGCCGGACTGGGCCACTTGGCTGCGCCAGCGCGACTCCGCCACCGTCGCGGCAGCGGGTGCGCGGGTGCCGGGCGAGGGCGCGCTTCCCGCCCTCGACGAAGCGCCCGGACGCTACGTCAGACAGCGTTAATTTCGGTTTTGTTGCACTGCACAATAGGCTTGATTTCGTCGTCGCGAATCGCTATTGTGCAGCGCAACAAATCGGGAGAGTGCTGTTGGATAAGACCAAGCCGACCGTCCCCGCCGCGAAGCCGGCGGCCAAGCCTCGTCGCAGCGCCAAGCCGGCCGCCGCGAAGACGTTGCCCGGTCTTCCCTCCGATTCCCCTTCCGCCTCCAAGCCTGCGGTTGCGGCACCCGTCGCCAAGACGGTGGCGCCCGCGAGCCCCGGCCTGCCGCTGACCTCTCCGGCCAAGGCCGCCGAGAAGAGCGTCGCGCCGGTCGTGGCCGCGCCCGTCACCGTTGCCCCGGCAGTCACTAAGGCTGCCAAGCCCGCTCCGGCCCCCAAGGCTCCGGCCGCGCCGGTAGCAGAGGCTCCAGCTCCGGCGGCCAAGCCGGTCGAAGCGGCCAAGCCCGCCGAGCCGAAGCCGGAACCGGCAGCCCCTACCCTTTCTTCCCCGACCGCCGCGGTTTCGGCGGACTCAAAGCCCAAGGACACCATCATGGAAGCCACGAGCACCATCGAAAACGCCGCCAAGGACACCGCCGCCAAGACCCAGGCGATGTTCGGCGAAGCCCAGGCCCGCACCCAGGCCGGTATGGAAAAGAGCGCCAAGCTGTTCGAAGACATGATCGCCTTCAACAAGGAAAACCTGGAAGCGGTCGTCGAATCGTCGAAGATCGCCGCCAAGGGCGCCGAGACGCTGGGTCAGGGCGCGGCCGACTATGCCAAGCGCTCGTTCGAGCAGGTCAGCCAGGTCATGCAGACCCTGTCGCAGGTCAAGTCTCCGACCGAGTTCATGAAGCTGCAGTCGGACTTCGCCCGTTCGAGCTTCGACTCGATGGTCGCCGAAACCTCGCGCTCGACCGAGCACATGATGAAGCTGGCCGGCGAGATCGCCCAGCCGCTCAGCAACCGCCTGGCGGTCGCCGCCGAGAAGATGAAGACCGTCGCGTAATTCGCTGACGGTTTCCTTCGCGGGAATGAAGGGGTGGTCACTTCGGTGGCCGCCCTTTTTCGTGTGTCCGCTCGTCCGAACGCATTGCCTGGCGCCCTGCCCTCCCCCATCCC
>NZ_LDTF01000044.1 GCF_001477495.1 Sphingomonas yabuuchiae | reverse complement strand
AGCGCGGCGGCGACGGCGCGGATCGCGGGCGACGCCTTAGCCTCGCGCGCCAGCCCCGCCAGCCGGACGAGCGCGGGTAGTTGCCGGTCGAGCGACCGCGCCAGCCAGGCATCCAGCCGGGCCTTTACCTGCTCGCGCTGGATCGGGGCCAGGCAATCGAGATCGCGTTCCAGCCGCAGCACCGGCCGCCCCAATGACGGTCCCGGTATCAGCCGCGCCACGCCATGCCCGTCCCAGACCAGCCGGTCCTCGACCAGCGTGAAGGCGTCATGCCCGGCGGCGATCAGCGTTTCGGCGCGGCGCGACCGCTCGGTGCCCAGCCGCTTCTCCGCCGCCGCCAGCAACAGGCGCTTGTCGTTCGCCCGCGCCCCCGCCTCCACGGTGAAGCGGAACCCCTCCAGTCGACCGATCGGGTGATCCTCGACCAGCACCTCGCCCTCCGGCCCGATGGTGACGGGCAGCGCGCCCGCATCGGCGCCGATGCGGCGGATCAGCGCGGTGGTGCGCTTGTCGACGAAACGCTGGGTCAGGCTGGCATGGAGCCCATCGGACAGCCGCTCTTCGATCTCGCGCGTGCGCTCGGCCCAGTGGCGGGGATCGGCCAGCCAGTCGGCGCGCTGGGCGATATAGGCCCAGCTGCGGATCGCGGAGAGACGACCCGCCAGCGTTTCGACATCGCCCGCCATATTGTCGAGCCGCGCAATCTCGTCGGCGAACCATTGGTGCGGCACATGGCCCAGCCCCTCGGAGAGATGGCCGAACACGCGCGAGACGAAGCGGGCATGGGGATCGATGCCCACTTTGCGGAAATCGGGAATGCCGCACGCCGCCCACAGTCGCGCGACCATGGCGGGCCGCCGCACCCGGTCACGCACCCAGGGTTCGTCGGCCAGCCGCTTGAGCACCTGAAGATCGGTGGCGAGCGGGGCGGCGCGCAGCACGCCGGGGGCTGGCTTGCGCTCCAGGCTCCCGATCAGCGCATCGATGCTCGACAGGTCGGGATCGCCTTTGCGCCAATAGAGATGGTCGAGCCGGGGGAAGCGATGTTCCTCGATCGCCAGCACTTCTTCGGGCAGGAACGAGTCCGGCCCTTCCTCGGCCAATGCGCCGAACGTCCCGTCGCGATGATGCCGTCCGGCGCGACCCGCGATCTGCGCCATCTCGGCCACGGTCAGGCGACGGCGGCGGCGACCGTCGAACTTGTGCAGCCCGGCAAAGGCGACGTGCGCGACGTCCATGTTCAGGCCCATGCCGATCGCATCGGTGGCGACGAGATAATCGACCTCGCCCGCCTGGAACATCTCGACCTGTGCGTTGCGGGTGCGTGGGGACAGCGCGCCCATCACCACCGCCGCGCCGCCGCGCAGACGGCGCAGCATCTCGGCCACCGCATAGACCTCTTCCGCCGAGAAGGCGACGATGGCGGAGCGCTTGGGCAAGCGGCTGATCTTTTTCGCGCCTGCATAGGTCAGGGTCGAGAAACGGGGCCGCGCGATGATCTCGGCATCTGGCACCAGCGCACGGATCATGGGCTTGAGCGCCTCGGATCCCAGGATCATCGTCTCGTCGCGGCCGCGCCGGTGCAACAACCGATCGGTAAAGACATGACCGCGCTCCAGGTCCGCACCCAGCTGCGCCTCGTCCAGCGCCATGAAGGCGACGTCGCGGTCGGGCATGGATTCGGCGGTGCACAGGAACCAGCGCGCGTCGGGGGGCAGGATCTTTTCCTCGCCCGTGACCAGCGCCACCTGGCTCGGCCCCTTCAGCGCCACGACCCGGTCATAGACCTCGCGGGCGAGCAGGCGGAGGGGGAAGCCGATGATGCCGCTGCTATGCGCGCACATCCGCTCGATCGCGAGGTGCGTCTTGCCGGTGTTGGTCGGCCCGAGAACGGCCGTCACGGCGCCCGATACGCGGCTTGTCATACACCCTACATCGGGCTTCGCGGGCGCGGTTGCAACGGCATGGAGCAAGATCGTCGCGCGCAGGCGGGATTTGGCCCGGTCCGGCCACGTCTTGCCGCAGCATCGGGGCGGCGGGACGCAGCGGCTTTGACTTTGCAAGCCACGGGCGACACCGCAAAATCCTGTACGCCGGGGGGGATCGGCGACGCTGTTCTACGATTTCACGGAAACGCACCGCCTCTCATGTTCCTTGCCACCGACGAAGCCCTGATCCTGTCCGGGGGAACCGCCACGCGCCCCATCGGCCGTGTGGCCCCGCTGCCCAGTGGACGCCTCGCGCGCTGGCGCATCGCCGCCCGCGAGATCGACTGGGTGCCCGATCTGGGAACCCAGATCGGCAGCCGCGACTGGTGGCGGGGGCTGGCGACCTGTTCGGCGCTCTGTGCCGCGACCATAGCCATGGCGCCGGGCTTTCACCGCCCGATCGTCGGACAGGCGCCCGCTCCCCTGACCGGCGAGGCACGGAGCCATGAGCGGGCGCAGGCCATCGCACCGTTGGCGCTGGGCGCGGACAGCGGGCAGCGTCTGGCCGCCAACGGGCTCGTCCTGCATCTGGCCGAAGCGCCCGAGCGGCCGATGATGGAATTGTCCGCCACCATCGGCTCGGGCGACCGTCTCGACCGCGTGCTGCAACGTGCGGGCGTATCGCGGGACCAGGCGCGCGCCGCCGCCGCCCTGATCGAGCCGGTGACGGAGGGCGAGGCGATCCCGTCGGGCACTCGTGTCGCGCTGACCCTGGGACGGCGGCCGAGCCGATCGGTCGCGCGGCCGTTGGAGACCATGAAGCTGCGCGCGCGCTTCGATCTGGCGGTCACGCTGACCCGCACGCCGCAGGGGTTCGAGATGACGCAGACGCCCATCGCGATCGACCGGACGCCGCTGCGCCTGCAAGGACTGGCGGGATCGAGCCTGTACCGATCGGTCCGGGCGGCGGGGGCACCCGCCAAGGTGGTCGAGGCCTATATCAAGGCGCTGGCGTCACGCATGTCGGTCGGCCGCGACGTGAAGCGTTCGGACAGTTTCGACCTGATCATCGAGCGCGAGCGGGCCGCGACCGGCGAGACCCGGCTCGGCAAGCTGCTGCTTGCCGGGCTCGACCATGGCGGGCGCAAGGTGCAGCTGGCGCGGCTGGCCGATGACGAGGACGGCCAATGGTATGACGTGAACGGCCAGAGCGAGAAGCGCGGCGCGATGGGGATGCCGGTCGCCGGGCGCGTGACCTCGTCCTACGGCAAGCGGGTCCACCCGATCCTGGGCTTGATGCGGATGCATAAGGGCACCGATATCGGTGCGCCCTATGGCACGCCGATCCATGCGATGATGGACGGGGTCGTCCAGTTCGCCGGTCGCTCGGGCGGTTACGGCAATTTCGTCAAGCTGGCGCATTCGGGCGGGGTCGCCAGCGGCTACGGCCATATGAGCCGTTTCGCCGTCCGCTCGGGCGCGCATGTGAAACAGGGGCAGGTGATTGGCTATGTCGGCTCGACCGGCATGTCGACCGGCCCGCACCTCCACTGGGAAGTGTGGAAGAACGGCGCGGTGGTGAACCCGCGCACGCTGAAGCTGGCGAGCATGGCGGTGTTGTCGGGCGCGAAGTTGCGGACCTTCCGGCGGGAAGTGCAGGCGCTGCTGGCGGTGAAGCCGGGGCGGTAAGGCTTCTTTCCAATCCCAACCCCCGTTCGCACTGAGCGAAGTCGAAGTGCACGTTCCGCGCTTGGCCAAGTCATCCCTTGGCCTTCGACTTCGCTCAGGCTGAACGAAGGTGGGGAGGCGGGCTAAAGCCGGAAGGCGTTACTTCCCCGCCGCGCGCCAGCGGCCGACCGTCTCGGCCAGCACCCGGTTGCCCCCCGACGGGTTCGCCCACAGCGCGGTGATCGTCATGTCGCTGGATGCCGGGCATTTGTCCTCGGCCAGATTGTCCAGGCTGGCGCGCATCGGGAAGCTGACGGCCTCGCCGCACAGGATCGCCTCGCGGTTGCGCAGCGCCGAAATGGTGTCGAGCAGGCCGCGCCCGCCCTCGGGCATCGCAGAGCGCACCATCGCCTGATCGCGTTCGTTGTTCAGCCGCATCGTGATGATGGTGCCGCATTGCGACAGCACGCCCTCGGCCAGGTCGGACGGGCGCTGGGTCACGAGGCCCAGCGAGACGCCATATTTACGGCCCTCCTTGGCGATGCGCGACAGGATGCGTCCGACCGCCGAATCCTGTTCGGCCTGTGCGGGAATGTAGCGATGCGCCTCCTCGCAGACCATCAGGACGGGGCGGCGCTCGGCGGGATGGGTCCAGATGGCATGGTCGAAGATCATCCGCGCCAGCACCGCGACGACGCTGCTGGTCACGTCCGACGGCACGCCCGATACGTCGATGATCGAGATCGGCCGCCCGTCCCCCGGCATCCGCAGGATGCGCGCGAGGAAGTCGGTCATCGTATCGGCGACCAGCATGCCTGAGAACATGAAGGCATAGCGGGGATCGCTCTTGATCTCCTCGATCTTGGACTTGATCCGCTGATAGGGGGCGATGTCGCCGACCCGCTCCAGCTTGCTCATCTCCTGGCCCAGCTGCGCGGTCAGGTCGGACAGGAGATAGGGGATGGGTGTGTCGACGGTGACGCGCGGCAGTTCGGCGGCGGCGCGGTTGCGCATGCGGGCGGCGAGCAGGCATTTGGCGAGGACATCGGCGTCGTGCTGGCGCTGTTCGCCGCTGGCCGAGAGCAGGATCTCACAATGCTCGGCGAAGTTCATCAGCCAATAGGGCATGCGCAGATTGCCGACGTCATGGATGCTACCGGTGTCGCGAAAGGCGCGGGCATATTCGCCATGCGGGTCGATCATGACGATATGGCCCAGCGGCGCGCGTTCGCAGATGCGGTGCAGGATCATCGCCGTCGCGGTGGACTTGCCGGTGCCGGTCGATCCCAGGATGGCGAAATGCCGCCCCAGCAGCGCGTCGACCGCCAGCGTCGCGGGCACCGTGCGGGCCGGGTGGACGGTGCCGATCGTCACCGTCGTCTGGGCACGATTGAGGTGGATGCCCGCCAGCTCGTCATTGGTGATCGCATGGATCGTCGCGCCGGGCATGGGATAGGAGGTGACGCCGCGCCGAAAGCCGTACAGCGCGCCCGTCTCGGGCTGGCGCATCCCTTCCCCCATCAGGTCGATCTCGGTGGTCAGCGCGGCGGCGTCGCCGGCGGGGTCGAGTGCGAGCGAGCGGATCGTGCCGATGATCCAGCGATCGCCGCGCTTGACCTTGACCGGCATCGCGACCTGTCCGGCGGCGGCCAGCACCGGGTCGGTCGCCTCCGCCAGCGCGGCCAGCGCCTGGCGGTCAAGCACGATCCGCCCCGACGACCCGGCGATGGCGAGCAGCCAGCCGATGACCGGCGTATCAATGGCGGAATGGGGGGCAGCAGACGGTAGGGAGGACATGGACACGCCGTCATGGGGAATGGGAGGACGACAACGCTAGGTTGGAAATCTTAAGATTTCCCGATCCTTAGACCCGCCGCGCGATCCAGCCTGCGGTCCAGCCGAGCAGGATCGACAGTGCCACCGCCGTCAGCCCATAGGGGATGGCGGCGCGGTCGGCGGCGCGGGCGACGAAACGCTCGAACCCCGATTTGCGGATATCGATGTCGCGCACGGCGGCGGCCAGCACGCGGCCATCGCGGATCAGGAAGGTCTCGGCGGTGAAGCGTCCGACCGGCACGCGCGCCGGGATGGTGACGCGGGCGCGGTAGAGCACGTCGTCGGTGATCTCGACGGCGCGTGGCGCCTCGACATACAGGCCGCTGCGGCGCCGCTGGTCGACCAGCCCCTGCTGGAAGCGCGCCTGGACATTGGCGGGCGCGGCGGAGGCGGGCGAGAGCTGAAGGCTGTCGAGCCCGAGTTCGTAGATGGCGCGGGTGCGGTCGTCGACGATCCGCTCGATCGGTCGCGACGAGGTGATGGCGTAGAAGGACGGGGCCGACTGATAGCGCAGCCGCCCGGCATTGACCCAGAGACCGGCGATCTTCTCCTTCTCGCGGATCAGGATCGACTGGGTCGGCCCCTTGACCACGACGACGATGTCGGTGGGCCGGTCGTCGCTGGGCGGGCGGCCCCCGGGATAGAGGATCGCGCCGAACAGCAGCAGTTCCGCGCCGGTGAAGCTGTAGGCGATCTGGATATCGCGCTGCGACACGTCGGGGACCAGCACCGGCTTGGCCTGCGCCATCAACAGCGGCGACAGCAGCGCCAGCGTGACGGAAAGGCGTTTCACAGCATCTGAACCGTGAAGATTTCCTCGGGCCGCCACACCAGCCCCAGGAGGATGCGCAAGCCCACCAGCAGCACGATGACCGCCAGCGCGAGGCGCAGATATTCGGGCTTGGCATTGGTGGCGAGCTTCGCGCCGACCTGCGCCCCCGTCACCGATCCGACCAGCAGCAGCCCGGCCAGCACGATATCGACCGCCTTGGTGGTCGTGGCATGGACCATCGTCGCGGCGGCGGTGACGAACAAGGTCTGGAACAGCGAAGTGCCGAGCACGACATTGGTCGCCATGCCCAGGATATAGATCATCGCCGGGACCAGGATGAAGCCGCCGCCGACGCCCAGCAATATGGTCAGGATACCGGTGAAGAACCCCAGCATCAGCGGGGCCAGCGGCGAGATATACAGGCCCGAGGCATAGAAGCGGGTGCGGAAGGGAAGGGCCGCGACCAGCGGATGATGCCGCCGCCGCGCCGCTTTCTGGGGACGCCCGCGCCGCTGCGCCAGGATCGCCCCGGCCGCCTCGCGCGCCATGACCGATCCGATCCACCCCAGCATCAGCACATAGACGATAGCGATGACCGTATCGATCTGTCCGCTCGCCTGGAGCAGGCGGAAGATCCAGGCGCCCGCGAACGACCCGACGATACCGCCCGCGACCAGCACGCCGCCCATCTTCACATCGACCCCGCCGCGCCGCCAATGCGCCGACACGCCCGAGACGCTGGCCCCCGTCACCTGGCTGGCGGCCGAGGCGGCGGCGACGGTCGGCGGAATGCCGTAGACGATGAGGAGCGGCGTGGTCAGGAACCCGCCGCCGACCCCGAACATCCCCGACAACAGGCCCACACCCGCCCCCAGCGCGATGATGACGAGCGCATTGACCGACAGGTTGGCGATCGGAAGATACAGGTCCACGGCCGCGTTATAGACGCGCGCACCTTTCGGAACAGTGTCGAAGCGTCAGAAATCGCCCGCCAGCGTCAACGCAGGACCGGAATCGGGTGCGGCCTGCCCCGCCACCCGCTGCCGCCAGTCGAACGACAGGCGAACGCGCCGATCCGCAACGGGCAGGGCGATGCCCAGAGTCGGCCCGATATCCAGCCGCTGCGCATCGCGCTGCGCCCCGCCCCATAGCCCCAGCCCCAGATCGAGGGCGGGCGTCAGCGGCGTGCTGGCGCTCACCCCACCGTCCGCAAACGGTTCGATCCGCGCGAGGGCCCCC
>NZ_LDTF01000043.1 GCF_001477495.1 Sphingomonas yabuuchiae | reverse complement strand
GTCTACGCGCCAGCGCAGAACCTGCTGTGGGTGTCGGACTTCACCTACGTCGCGACTTGGGCCGGCTTCGTCTATGTCGCCTTCGTCATCGACACCTACGCCCGTCGGATCGTCGGGTGGGCGCGATCACGATACGGTTGCTGAGCGACATCCCGCCCACGTCCAGGGGTTCGAAAAGCTTGGCCATTACCATTCTCCTACGTTGGGCATCGAAGCCCATGGTTCGGCAGGCGCCTTGTGTTCGCCCTGCTGGAGTAGTTCGATCGAGATGCCGTCGGGCGAGCGGACGAACGCCATATGTCCGTCACGCGGCGGGCGATTGATCGTCACCCCGCCGGCCTGCAGCCGGGCGCAGGTCTCGTAAATGTCCTCGACGCGGTAGGCGAGGTGGCCGAAGTTGCGGCCACCGGTGTAGGTCTCGGCGAGGCTGCCATCCTCGGGCGGCCAGTTATAGGTCAATTCGACCTCGGCCTGGCCGGGCTTGCCTTCGCCGCGATGATCCTCGTCGGCCGCCAGGAAGATCAGGGTGAATCGCCCCTGCTCGTTTTCGATCCGCCGGGTTTCCCTGAGGCCCAGCAGTTCGAAGAAACGAACAGTAACCTCCGGATCGGCAACCCGCAGCATGGTGTGGAGATAGCGCATGATCAGGCGGCCTTTGCCTTGAGGGCTTCCATGACCAGCTCCGCCGTGCGTGTGGCCGAAGCGGGGTTCTGTCCGGTCACCAGATTGCCGTCGCGCAGGGCAAAGGGCTGGAAATCGGGGCCTCCCTCATGGTGCGCGCCCAGTTCCTTCATGCGGGTTTCGAGCAGGAACGGCACGGCCTGATCAAGGCCCACGGCGCATTCCTCGCTGTCGGTGAAGGCCGCAACCCGGCGCCCCGCCACGAACGGCGTGCCATCGGGTTTCTTGGCGGAAACAAGTCCGGCGGGACCGTGGCAGACGGCGGCCACGATCTTGCCTTCGCGGTCGAACCGCTCGACCAGTCGCGCGAGCTCTTCGCTGCCGGGATAGTCGAACATCGTGCCATGCCCGCCGGGGAGGAACACCGCGTCGTAACCCGACGTGTCGATGCTGGTGAAAGCGGGCGTATCGGCCACTTCGGCCTTCAGCGCTTCATCCTTCAGATAGCGCTCGACCGACCCATCATTTTCGCCATCGGCGTTGACGCTGCGCTGGTCGACCGGGATCGCGCCGCCCTTGATCGAGGCCAAGGTCACGTCGGCACCCCCATCGCGGAAGGCGTAGTAAGGCGTGGTCAGTTCTTCGAGCCAGACGCCGGTCGGCTCGGTGCCGGGCGTCATGCGATCGGCTGACGTGGCGATCATGAGAATGCGTGTCATCGGTTTAGATCCTTTGCGTGCCGGATCGAGGCGAGTGACGATGCCGTCGCGGCAATGGCTCGCACCAACGCCTGTCAGAATGCAGCCTCCATTACCCGTCTGTCCGGTCGATGCTTAATCGGATAAGCCCGATAGCTCATCATGAAACCCAAGTGGAATGGCCCTCATCCATAAATCAATTTATGGAACCGCAATGTCCCTTCCACAGATGCGCACGTTCATCGAAGTCTATCGCCGTCGTTCGTTAAGCGACGCGGCGCGTGCGCTAGGCATCACGCAGCCCGCGGCGTCCCAGCATATCGCGTCGCTCGAGGCGCAACTCGGCCATCCGCTGTTCGACCGACATTCGCGCGGTGTCCGTCCCACGGTGATCGCGGACGATTTCGCCGCATCGATTGGCGGCAGCCTCGACCGGGCCGAAGCCGCCCTGGCCATGGCACGGGCACGGTCGGTTCAAATGTCCGGCACGGTGCATATCGCCGCGCCGTCCGACCTTCTCGGCGAGATGATCACGCCAAGGCTGGGGCCTCTGCTCGACGCCGGGCTTGATCTGCGCCTGCATATCGGTGGGCGTGATGCGCTTTATGCCATGCTGCTCGATGACAAGGTGCACCTGGGCATCACGGCATCTCGGCCGGAGGACGCACGGCTGGCCTATCGGGAGATCGGCTCGGAAGACCTGCGAGCCGTGGCCGCGCCCGCCATAGCCGAGGAAATGGGACGCATGCCGCTCAGCGAGGCGCTCAATAGGGTGCCTTGTCTTGCTTATGACCTCGACCGGCCGTTGGTGCGCAACTGGCTGGAGGCGAACCAGATCGAGGTCGCGCGGCTTCCCGCCCTGACCGCACCGGATCTGCGCGTCCTGCGCTCTGGCCTATGCGCCGGCCTGGGTTGGACGGTGCTACCCGGCTATCTCACCAGCGCCGAGCGTGCGGCCTGCACGCTGGTCGAGATTGCGGCACCTGTCCGCGTGCCGACCAACGCCTTCTATCTCGTCTGGGCCAAATCCTCCCTGCGCCACCCCCGCGTTGCCTTAGCCCGCGACGCGCTGATCGGAGCGCTGCGGCCATAAGCGGCAAGGACGACCGATCCCGGAGCGGTCGATACGTAGAGATGAACGATGGGCCAGTCCTGGTGGACGAGATGCGGTTCGCCCGTGGCATGGGCACGGGTCTCGTTCACGCGGCCTACCCCTCAGGATGAACGGTTCTGAGGCGGCGCTCGATCCAGGCGTAGAGGCTGGGCAGCAGCACAAGGGTCAGGATCGTCGAGGTGATGATCCCGCCGATGACCACAGTGGCGAGCGGCCGCTGCACCTCCGCGCCTGAGCCGGTGGCGATCGCCATCGGGATGAACCCGACCGAGGCGACCAGCGCGGTCGACAGGACGGGGCGCAAACGGTCATGGGCACCGCGCCGCACGGCGTCCTCGGCGGGCAGCGGATCGCCCTCGCGGCCGTCACGCAAGCTATTGATATGGTCGATCAGCACCAGCCCGTTGAGCATCGCGATGCCCGACAGCGCGATGAAGCCGATCGCCGCCGTGATCGAAAAGGGCATGCCGCGCAGCCATAGCGCCAGCACGCCGCCCGTCACCGCGAAGGGAATACCGGTATAGACGATCGCGGCCTCCCGCACGCTGCCGAGCGCCGCATAGACCAATGCGAAGATCAGGATCAGGGCGACGGGAACGACGATCGACAGGCGCTTCTGCGCGGCCTCCAGCTGGTGATATTGCCCGCCGAACTCGATGCGATAGCCGGGCGGCAGCTTGACCTGTCCGTCGATCGCGGCCTGGGCGCGCTGGACATAGCCCGCCAGATCGCTGGTCGACAGGTTGACCATCAGGGCGGCACGGCGGTTGGTGTCGTCGTGCAGGATCGGCTCGACGATGCGAGTTTCCTTCAGCCGGGCGACGCGGGACAGCGGCACCATGCCATAGTCGCCGACCCGCAACGGCAGCGCCAGGATCGCCGCCGGATCGGCGCGCAGTGAGTCCGGCATGCGGATCACGATGGCATGGCGGGCGGGGCCGTGCGGGATGAAGCCGACCTCGGCCCCCGCCAGCGCGTCGCGGATCGCGTCGTTGACCGCCTGCGCGCCCAGGTTCAGGCGGATCAGCGCGGCACGGTCCAGCTCGACCACGATGCTCTTGGGGCGGCCCGCCGTCTCGAACTCGACGCCCTCGGTGCCGGGCAGCGTTTCGAGGATCGCCTTGGCCTGTCCGGCGGCGCGTTCCAGCACGTCGTAATCGTCGCCGTAAATCTTGACCGACACGTCGGCGCGCACGCCCTCCAGCATCTCGTTGAAGCGCATCTCGATCGGCTGGGCGAATTCGAAATTCTGGCCCTGATAGACTTGCCGCGCGACCTTCTCGATCCCGGCGATCAGTTCCTGCTTGGTGCGGGGCATTCCGTCGCCGGTCGGCCAGTCCTTGACTGGCTTATAGAAGATATAGAGGTCGTTCTCATTGGGCGGCATCGGGTCGGTCGCGACCTCGCTGGTGCCGATGCGCGAGAAGGTATGGCTGACCTGCGGGAATTTGCGGCGGATGGCGCGCTCGGTCGCCTGTTCGATGGCGAGGCTTTGTTCCAGCGACATGCCGACCGGTCGATAGACCATCGCGGTAATCGCGCCCTCGTCCAGCTGCGGCGTGAATTGCGAGCCGAGCGACTTGAAGGCGAGGAACGCCGCCGCCAGCAGCATCAGTGCGCCGAGGACGAGGATCGCCGGGTGACGCAGCGAGCGTTCCAGCACCGGGGTATAGACCCGCTCGGCCACCGCGACGAAGCCCTTGGGCCCATCCTCGCCGTGCGGGCGGGCAGGCGCGTGCAACGCCCAAGCCGAGAGCATCGGCACGATGGTGAAGGTCCAGAGCAGCCCGGCGACGATCGCCAGCATCACCGCCTGCGCCATGGGCTGGAACAGCTTGCCCTCAACCCCGCCCAGGCTGAGCACGGGCACATAGACGAGTGCGATGATCGCGATGCCGAAGAAGGTCGGCCGCGCGACCATGCGGGCGGCATGGACCACCGCGTCGCGGCGTTCGTCGGCGGTGAGCTCCTCGCCCTTTTCGGCGCGGCGCAGGGAGAGCAGGCGCAGGCTGTTCTCGACCACCACGATCGCGCCGTCGACGATCAACCCGAAGTCGAGCGCGCCCAGACTCATCAGATTGCCCGACAGGCCGATGGCGTGCATCCCGCTGACCGTCACCAGAAAGGCGAGCGGGATGACCAGCGCGACGATCAGCGCGGCGCGCCAATTGCCCATCACGAACAGCAGGACGATCGCGACCAGCAGCGCGCCTTCGCCCAGATTGCGCTCGACCGTGTGGATCGTCTGATCGACCAGATCGGCGCGGCTATATTGCCGGTCGATCACCATGCCCTTGGGCAGTGCTGCGGAGATTTCGGGGAGCGCATCCTGAACACGGAGCGCCGTCTCGCGGCTGTTCTGCCCGACCAGCATCATGACCGTGCCCAGCACCGTCTCGCGACCATTCTGGGTCGCGGCCCCCTGACGCGGGGCGGCGCCGGTGACGACGCGCGCGAGGTCGCGGACCTGCAGCGGCAGGACGCCGCCCGCGAACTTGACCGGAATGGCGGCGATCTGCTCGGCGGTCATCACGCGGGCGTCGGTGCGCACGGTGAAGCGTTCGGGGCCGCGTCGGATGATGCCGCCGCCCGCATTCTCGACATTCTGGGCGACCGCCGCGGCCAGCTCGCCCGCGGTGACGCCGTGAATCGTTAGCCGGACGGGATCGGGCTCGACGACATATTGCTCTTCCAGCCCACCGTTCGAGTTGACGTCGGCGACACCCGCGACCGCGCGCAGCATCGGGCGCAAGGTATATTCCTGCGCCTCGTACAGCGCCATCAGCTGCGCTTGCGCGTCCAGCCCCGGCGGCGGCTTTCGCCATTCGAGCGTATAGTAGAAGATCTCGCCCAGTCCGGTGGTGATCGGGGCCAGCTGCGGCGTGCTGCCCGGCGGCAGCTGGTCGCGCACCGCCGCCAGCCGTTCGGTGACGAGCTGGCGCGCCTTCAGCTGGTCGGTGCCGTCCTTGTAGAGCAGCGTGACCTGGCTCAGCCCGGTCTTGGTCAGCGAGCGCGTCTGGTCCAGCCCCGGCTGCCCCCCCATCGCGCGTTCGATGGGCAGCGTCACCAGCCGCTCGATCTCCTCGGGTGCGAGGGCCGGGACCGTGGTGTTGATCTGCACCTGAACCCCGGTGATGTCGGGAATGGCGTCGATCTGGAGATTGGCGAAGGACCACAGCCCGATCGCGGCGATCAGTGCCGCGACCAGCGCGACGCCCAGCCGGTGGCGGGTGACGAGATCGAGCCAGCGCTTCATCGGGCGAGCGCCGCCCCGCCGTTGAGCGCGCGCAGCTGGAGCAGCGCCTCCAGCGCCTCGCGCCGCGTGTCGAGCACGGCATTGACCGCCTCGACATAGGATTGCTGGATCTGGGTATAGGTGGTCAGCGGAATCGCGCCGAGGCGATAATTGCGGTCGGCATCGGCGGCGGCCTGCGCGAAACGCTGTGGCGAATTGGCGTCCCATTTGGCCAGCGCCTCGCGCTTGGCCTCATATTGCGCGGCCTGGTCGAACACGTCGCGCGCGATCCGGCGCTCGGCGTTGATCAGGGTGGCATTGGCCTGAGCCTGCTTGCCCTGCTCGATCGCGACATCGCCCGCTTGGCGGTTCCATAGCGGGATGGTGGTCGACATGCGAACGCCGTAATTGGTCTCACGAATGTCGGAGCGGGCACGGTCGTAATAGGGGCCGACGCTGACAGTCGGGATACGCGCCTTGCGGGCCAGATCGACGCGAAGTCCCTGCTGGGCGAATTGCGCGCGCAGCGCCTTCAGCTCGAAATTATTCTCGCTCGCCCGGTCGGCCAGCACCTGGCCCGAGGGGAGGGCGGGCAGCGACATGTCGGGCCGCACGATGCGGATGCGTGCGGCAAAGGGCGCGCCGCGCAACTGGTTGAGTTCGTACAGGATCGAGTTCGCCTCGGCATCCGCCGCCGCCGCCGTCCGCTCGGCGCTGATCGCGCTCGCCTGGAGCGAAGCGGCCTCCAGCTGCGGCGAGGGGCCCGCCGGATCGCGTGCGACGATCACGCGGGCCAGCGTGCGCATCCGCCCCGCCACCTCGCGCGCGGCGGCGGCCTTTTCGTCCGCCGCGAACAAGCCGTAACCGAGCGACCGGGCCCGCGCCGCCAGCGTCGCGTCGAACTGCTGCAACCCGATCCTCGCCAGCCCGACCTGCCCATCAGCAATAGCCCGGCGCAGCGCGATGCGCCCGCCGAACTCGATCGGCTGGACCACCGATACGGCATAGGTCATGCCTTCGCCGGTGACGGCACCGCTGGTAGGGTCCTGCGCGCGGCGCTGGCCGAACTCGACCACCGCTTCCGGATCGGCCCAGCGGCCCGCCGCTTCGCGGTCGACGCCTGCCGTCTCGATCTGGCGCTGGTAGAATTGGCGCTCGGGATTGCCTGCGACAACGTTCTGGACCAGCGCGTCGAGCGTCATCGCCTGCTGCGCCGATGCGGGCGCGGCGGCCACCACTGCCAGTCCTGCCAAAGCCATGATCCGCATCTTGTCCTCCCGGCGGTATTCGTTCCGCCCGTTAGACGAGTTGTTCGGATGGCGTCGACTAAATCCCGATTTAGGGAATATTCCGGCGGGCAGGATCGGTTCTGTTCGTAATGACTATCAATACTAAATCGTAATTTCATTGACGCCGTCTGCCGTCTGTTGCGAACACGCCGACATGACGCGGATATTGGTGATCGAGGATGATGCGGGCACGGCGGAGGAAATCCTTCTGGAACTGCGCGCCGCCGGGCATGAGGTTTGCCACGCCGCCACCCTGGCCGCCGCATCCGGGCTGGTCGAGGGCGGGACGTTCGACCTGCTGATCCTCGACCGGCAATTGCCCGACGGCGAAGGACTGGGGCTGCTGTCCGACCTGCGCGCGCGCGGGCAGCGCACGCCTGCGCTGGTGCTGAGCGCGCTCGGCAGCCTGGACGACCGGGTGCGGGGCTTGCGCGCCGGGGGCGACGACTATCTGCCCAAGCCGTTCGCACTGGTCGAACTGATCGCGCGGGTCGAGGCGCTGCTGCGTCGCCCCAACGACACGCGCGAGACGCGGCTGATCGCGGGGCCGCTCGATCTCGACCTGCTGACGGGGAGCGCCACGCGTGCCGGACGCGATCTGGCGCTGTTGCCGCGCGAGTTGAAGCTGCTCGACTATATGGTCCGGCGGCCGGGGCGGATCATCACCCGCTCGATGCTGCTCCAGGACGTCTGGGGTTACAATTTCGAGCCCAATACCAATGTCGTCGACGTCCATATGGGTCGCCTGCGCCGCAAGGTGGACGGCGAGGGCGAGGTGCAGTTGATCCGCAACGTGCGGGGGCAGGGTTATGTCTTCGATCTTCCCCACTGATCCGCGCGCGCGGGCGACGTGGCGCTGGGGTAGCGCGCTGGCGGCGATGCTGGTGCTGCAATCGCTGGCGCTGGCGGCGGTCTTCTGGGTGCTGGCAGGCGACACCCACCGGCGCGAGATCGAGCATCGCTTGAGCGACGACTGCACCTTCTTCCGCCTGACCCCGGCGGAGGAGCGGCCCGAGGAACTGCGCGAGAAGCTGGACCGCGACATCCATCGCGACCTCTTTCTGGCGCTGTTCGATGCCAGCGGACGGCGGATCGCGGGCAATGTCGCGCACCTGCCGCCGGGGGCGCCGAGCGGCGGGTCGTTCGTCGCCACCGTCGTGCCCACCGAATTGCCGGGCAAGCGCAGCGACGAGGCGCGGGTGCAGCTCTGTCCGATGCCGGACGGGACGCGCCTGCTGGTCGGCGTCGATCTGGACGACTCCGTCGCATCGATGCGGCTGGTCGGCCAGTCGTTGCTGATCGGGCTGGTGCCGGGCATCCTGATCGCGCTGGTCTTCGGGCTGATCGCCGGGCGGCGGGCGGCGCGGCAGGTCGATGCGGTCCGCCGCCTGACCGAGCGGATTTTGGGCGGCGACCTGTCCGGGCGGTTGCCGGTGCCGGGCGATCCCGACAGTTTCGGGCTGCTCTGCGCCGACATCAACCTGATGCTCGACCGGCTCCAGCTGCTGGTCGGCGACATGCGCGGGATCGGCGACGATATCGCGCACCAGCTCCGCACGCCGCTGACACGCCTGCGCGCACGGGTCGAGCGGGGGATGCGCGACGATAGCGACCGCGACGCCTTTGCCGCGACCGCCGAGGCGACGCTGGCCGATGTCGACAAGCTGCTGGGCATCATCGCCGCGCTGCTGCGCATTCGCGAGCTGGAGGATCATGCCCGCCGCAGCCGCTTCGCGCCCGTCGATCTGGCCCGGCTGGTCGAGGATGCATGCGACCTGCACCATCCGACCGCCGAGGATCGCGGCATCACCCTGACCTATGCCACCGAGCCGGTGCCGCCGGTCGACGGCGATGCCAGCCTGTTGATTGAGGCGGTGTCGAACCTGATCGACAATGCGATGAAGTTCGGGCCGGTCGGTGGCGCGGTGCGCGTCACCCTTGGGGTGCAGGGGGGCGACATCATGCTGAGCGTGGCCGATGACGGTATCGGTGTCCCCCCGGCGGAGAGGGCGCTGGTGCTGCAACGCTTCTATCGCGGTCGCGCCGACCAGCCGGGGGTGGGGCTGGGCCTGCCGCTGGTCAAGGCGATCGCCGATCTCCACGGCTTTGGCCTTGCCTTTGCGGCCCAGGGTAGTGCGGTATCGATCATCTGCCCCGGCGCGGCAAAATAAACATAAATTTATAGAACCCTATCCCGATGGTCGCGTTCACCGTCCGCCGATCAACGGCCTGAGCCGAACTCCATTCTCTCCGGCTGAGCCCCTTATCGAAGGAACAGGAACGATGCGTTACGCTTCGCTCGCGCTGGTCGCGTGCCTTTTCGCCGCGCCCGCTTTCGCCCAGACTGGCGACACCCAGACGGGTAACGGATTTCCGCAAAACAGCCTGTCCAGCCAGCCTCATGGCGGCCCGCAGGGCGAGGCCCAGCGTGCCTCGATCATGGCGCTTCAGCAGACGCTGATCGAACTCCAGCAACTTCAGCTCCAGACCAAGCAGGCGCATTGGAATGTGTCGGGCACGTTGTTCTACCCGCTGCACGAGCTGTTGCAGGACCATCATGACGGCGTCGCCAAATATGCAGACGAGGTGGCCGAGCGGCTGCTGGCGATCGGCGCCTCCGCGGATGGCCGCGCCAACACCATCGTGCGCACCAGCCGCGTGCCGGAAATGCCGGGCGGATTCATCGACGATGCGCAGGTGATCGGCTGGTTCGCGACCAACTACCGCGTGGTCAGCGACGAGATCGGCCAGGGCATCAAGGCCAGCGAGGATGGCGATCCCACCACCTCGAACCTGTTGCAGGAAGTGCAGCACGCGATCGACAAATATCAGTGGCAGATGCGCGCGATGGTGCAGCCGACCCCGACCGACCCCAATAACGGCGCGGACCTGAACGGCGGCCGCCCGGTGCCGCCGATGGCACGGACGGCCCCCGGCGCGCGATAGGCATCGACGCCGGTCGCGTGCGCCCCGGAGCCAGCAACGGCCTGCTGGCTCCGGGTACGTCACGCTCGTATCGCATCTATATGCCGCCCCCATAGGTAGGACCGGAGCAACGGCCCTCTCCAACCCGTCTTACTGTATGGAACGTCAGGGCTGCACCGCGCCGCCCAGGCCCGGTACGACCTGCCATCCCTTTCGAGGCATCTCCGAATTGCGGCCGTCGACTGAACCCGCCATTTGGCAAGACCGTCGCAGATGGCCTTGGCGTTGGAAGGTTACCATGAAGATCATGTTCGCGATGCTGCTGGCGTCGGTGGCAGCCGGGGCGTACGCGCCAGCCAGCGCACGCACGGCTCAGTGAGGGTGTAACAATGACCGACGACGCAAACATACTGGCGGTAGACCACACGGGGTTCGCTGTATCGTCTTTGGACGATGCCATTCAGTTCTGGACCGCAGCGCTTGGCTTCAAGCTCGAACGGCAGTCGGAGATGGGGGGTGAGTTCCTGCGTCGAGTGACTGGTGTCGACGATCCCAATGTCAAAACGGCGATCGTCAGGGCACCAGATGGCTACGCAGTCGAGCTGCTGCAATATTCAAAAGGGAGCCAGAACGGGGCGGTGCCCAACAGCGCTGGGGCGATCGGTGCGGCCCACCTGGCTCTAACAGTGGAAAATATTCATGCTGCCATCGCCCGCGTCGAAGCCGCAGGATGGAAGGCCAAGGGTAGCCCGCTCCCGATCGCAGGTGGTCCGCGGAAAGGAACTTTGGTAGCCTATGTTTCGGGACCGGATCATATCACGATAGAGCTTATGCAGCCGCCAGCCCGTTGATAAGCTGGCGGACGTTTTCCGGCTACTTGTTGCCGACATTCTTGCGATACGCGCGGCGCACGGAAGCAGGCGCCTTGTGCAGGAGCAAGATGGTCGCATGGTCCGGGCAATATCGAGAGCTGGCAAGATGCGGGTCAAAGATCGCAGTTTCGTCCTGCGGATCGTACGCGTCACAGAAGGTTCGAGCTGCTCGGTCTACGCGCTCCGCGAGCTTGGTCCGCCCAGCGGTGTGAGCAGCCCCACAAGTGGTCCGGCTTGTAAGTTAGTGCATTGTCGTCTCCGCGGCCATTGTCGGGCGTAGGTGGAGCGAAGCGGAACCGGAGGTCGGTAATGGCGGTGTCACCGCGTCCGGGGCCGGCGGGCGGTAGCCCAGGCTGCTGTGCGGCCGGACGGTGTTGTAGTGACGGCGCCATGCCTCGATCAGCACCTTGGCCTCCGCGAAGCTGTAGAAGATCTCGCCATTGAGCAGCTCGTCGCGAAGCGACCCGTTGAAGCTTTCGTTATAGTCGTTCTCCCATGGCGAGCCCAGGGCGATGTAGAGCGTCTTCACGTCGATCTGGCCGAGCCAGGTCCGGACGGCGGTGGCGATGAACTCGCTGCCATTGTCCGACCTGATGTGCGCTGGTGGACCGCGTCCAATGAACAGGTCGGCCAACGCGGTCAGCACGTCTTCGTGGCGGAGCTGGCGCGACACGACCAGTGCCAGACACTCGCGGCTGGCCTCGTCAATGATGGTCAGGATGCGGTCTATTGCGGCACCAAGCATGCGGTGCGCGCCATCACCGAGGGGTTGCGGCAGGAGCATGACGACATCCGGTCGACCCTCATCTCGCCGGGCGTCGTGGCAACCGAACTGGGCCACGACATCACCGATCCCGCCGTTGCAACGGCCCTGACGGGGTGGCGAAAGAAGGCGCTGACCCCGGCCGCGATCGCGCGGGCCGTCCGCTATGCGCTGGAGCAGCCCGATGGCGTCGATATCACCGAGGTGATCGTACGCCCGACCGCGCCAGACATGTAACGCCGTTGGCGTGCTGGTTCTTGCGGCCAGCACGCCCCGCTACCGTCAGGCCGTCGCGCCGCCATCGATGTTCAGCGTGGTGCCGGTGATGTAGCTCGCATCGGGGCCAGCGAGGAAGGCGACCGCGCCCGCGATCTCCTCGACCTTGCCGTACCGGCCAAGCGGGATCGCTTGCAGCACCTGTCCGGCGAAGTGGCTGTCGGCTGGGTTCATGTCGGTGTCGATGGGACCAGGCTGCACGGTGTTGACCAGGATGTTGCGCGAGGCGAGGTCCTTGGCCCAACCGCGCGCGAGCGCCGCCACCGCTGCCTTGGTCGCGCTGTAAACGGTGGTCGCGGGGAAGGCCATCTCGCCCGAGATGCTGCCGATCAGGATGATCCGCCCGCCGTCGCGAAGATGCGGCAGGGTCGCGCGGGTGCCGACGTGCAGGCCCTTTACGTTGACGGCGAACTGGCGGTCGTAGGTCTCGTCGGTGTCTTCGGCGACGGTGGAGAATTCGGCGACACCCGCATTGTGCACGAGGATGTCGATCCCGCCCAGCGCAGCGGCGGCCTGTTCGACCCCGGCCCGCTGCGAGGCCGGATCGGCGGCATCGGCCTGGAAGGCGAAGGCAGTGCCGCCCGCGCTCTCGATCTCCGACACCGTAGCGTCTGCCGCAGCTTTATTGCCGGCATAGGTGATTGCCACGGTCGCGCCGTCTGCCGCCAGCCGTTTGGCGATGGCTGAACCGATGCCGCGCGATCCGCCGGTGACGAGCGCTGTCTTGCCTTGAAGGGACATGTGCATTCTCCAAAAATCGGGCCCGCGATCACGGCATCGTGCGCTGTCGGCAGGCGAGAAATGGGGTGACGCTTCAACAGTTCAATAATGCCGAACTATTATATTTGTTTCGGTGCCCTATATCTGTCTCATGCCACGCTTCACCCATCCCCGGCTGGAGGACGTTCCGCTCGACCTGGCGCTGCACGCGCTGGCCGATCCCAATCGGTTGGCGATGGTGGCGCGGCTTGCCGCGACCGAGCGGCTCAGCTGCACCGATGCAGCGCCATGCGAGTCGATCCCGAAGAGCACGCTGTCCAACCATCTGAAGCTGCTGCGCGCGGCGGGGCTGATCGAGACGACGCAGGCGGGGCGCGAGATGATCAACACGTTGCGCCGCGCTGAATTCGACCAGCGTTTTCCTGGTCTGCTCGGCGCAGTCCTCGCCAACCGGCCGGCCTGATACTCGCCGACCGCGTCGAGCTCTATCATCAGATCCGTTGGAGCGTCATCGAAGCGGCGGAGAGGTGCTCGCCGAGATGCGTCACCGACGAGGTGCCGAACCTCGCTGGAACCTGAACGAATGGCCTACTTATGCCGAGCTGCGCATCAGGTCGGACCGGAGGTTTGCGACGAGGGCACGATATAGTTTGACGGGTCTTGGGGATTGCACGCGGCGCGTCGCGCTGATTAGCGGACGCTGGCGGGGTGTCGGACCATCATGTGCTGACCACAAGGCGATTGCCCTTACCTAAAACGCCCCCAGGACATGATGTCGTAGCTGTTGGCCTCGCGACAATCCCCATTGGGTAGCAGCCCCCAGGACCCAGCCAGCCAGCCGATCTGAACCTTTTGCAGCGCGGTCATTGCCCATCGATAGGGAGAGGGCCTGCAATTCCAGCCGGTCCCCGTTGGCCCCTCGCCGGAGCAAGAAAAGGGTATCATCTTGCGTCACCTTCACAATGATGATGCGGTGCGGGGCCTTTCGCTCATCCTCGGTCCCCACCCAATAACTGTGCGCCGAGCCAACGATCGCATGGTGTGGGTCAGCGCGCTGGAAGACGGGCCAGTTGTCGAGGAGCATCGCATACTCCTTGTCCCAGTCTGTCCCATTTCGCCATCGCGGCATGGCATTCGACGATCGGGATAAGCCCATTCGCCACCGCACGGGCCAGGATCGCGTTGAGCCTTTCCGCCGGATAGTCGGACAGGAAGAAGATGCGGACGGCATTGGCGCCGGTCCGGGCGATTTACGGCGTGGTACGCGCGCCGGTGGGATCGGTCGGAACCGAGAGCATCTCGTTGACGTCGCGCAGAGTCACTCGTTTCCCCGCCGCCGTATAGAGAATGCCGCCGCGGATCGTCATCGTCTCGTCGTCGGGCCGTACCGGGCTGGCGGTGACCAGCATGGTGGCCGAAAGGGCGTTTCCGAGCCGCCGCATCGCCTCAAGGAAAGCGGGCACTGGCACATATCGACGGTGTGCGGATCGTCGCTGTCGTTCCGGTTTCGCCGAAGGCAAGGCCTGCCAGCTTTCCGTCCCATTGCGGCCAGGCGGGAAGCCCGACCCCATTGGGATCGCCCGTCTGCGCGAACCGGACCCAATAGGCCTGTAGCGCCGGGGCGTCGGGCGGCACGCCATTCTCGCCTGGTCGACTGAAGACGTAGCGAAGCTCCGAACCGTGGGTGGCCGCTGCGCCGCCCGGCGGGGCATAACCGAAGTCGTAGCGCCAGACCGGAACGCCCGCCCGCCGCCGTAGATCGGCGACCAGCGTCGCAGGGCAGGTGAAGACCAGATCGGTCGCCAGCGCCAGCCTTTCTCCGGCGGTGGCGAAGTCTTTGCCGGACGGAGCATGGCGGCCCAACGCTTCGGCCAGCCCCCGTCGCGCGTCCCCCGGATCGTGAAAGAAGTCGATTTCCCGCGTGTTGGATCCGATGATCAGCGGCACGCGCTGCCCATCGCCGCGCGCCAGCGTCTGGATCGGCGGCGCGGTGATGACCTGCCCGTCGACCGTCGTCTGGAGCCATACCGTCCCCGCATCGGGAAGCCCGGCGGGCGTCGCGATGCCGCGCGCGGCTTGCAGCAGCCGATCGACCGCGATGGTCCGAAGCGTAGCGGCAGAGACGCGCGAAAGGCCTGCGCCTCGCGCGATCTCCTCACCGATCGCCTCGCTTTGCCGCAGATCGCGTGGGGCCCAGCCGAACCCGGCGGTGCCGCTTTGCTCGATCGCCTTGTCGAACAGTCCCCTCGCGCCGGGTGAAAGCTGTTGCAGCCCGACATCCTGCCCACCCGCCGAGCCGCCGAAGATCGTGACATTGGCCGGGTCGCCGCCGAAGCGTTCGATGTTGCGCCTGACCCAGCGCAACGCCGCCTGCTGATCCATCAGCCCGTAATTGCCCGAGGCACGGGCAGGCGATTCGGCGGTCAGTGCGGGATGTGCCATGAAGCCGAGCGGACCGAGCCTGTACTGGATCGAAACCAGCACGATGCCTCGGCTGACGAGCGAGGAGGTGATCGTGCCCTGCGCCCCGCCCGAACGGTTGCTGCCTCCGTGGATCCACACCATCACCGGTAGCGGGCGGGCCGGGGACAGATTTGGCGTCCCCACCTCCAGATATAGGCAGTCCTCGCTCGCGCCCGCCGCATTGGTGCGGTTCCACCCCTCGTCGAGCTGCGGGCAGGAAGGGGCGGAGGTCCCGGCATCGCGGATGCCCCGCCACGGCGTCGCAGGCGCGGGTGGACGCCAGCGCCGTGGCCCGGTCGGCGGCGCGGCAAAGGGGATGCCGCGGAACAGCATCCGGCCGTCCGGCTCCTGGGTTCCGCGAAGTGCGCCCTCGGCAACAGTGACGATCGGTGCCGGGCGGGGGGCTTGCGGCGTCGAGGCGCTCAGCAGCAGGGCGGCGACCAAGATGCTCACTTGACCGCCTTCGCCTGCCCCTTGGCCCAGTCCAATGCCTGTTGCAGCGTGGTGACCCACAGCTCGCGACGATGGACTTTCAGCCAGGCGATGAAGGCGCGGTGCTGCGCATCGGTCACGGCCAGATGATCGCCGCCGACGCCGTGGAACAGCAGCACCGCCATGCCGCCGCCCGCCTCGGCCTCCTCGACAAAGGCGATCATCCTGGTGGCGTCGTCGCCCTCGCCGAAGCCGCGAGCGGGGACGTGCATGGGGTCGATCGCGCCGACATCGGCGGACAGCTCGGCCGGCGATGCGCTGACCCCGCGGGCATAGGTTACCAGACCCGCCTGACGCAGTGGTTCGAGATAGTCGACACCACCGACCTTCGTCTCGCCACACGGCGTGGCGAAGCCGTGGCGCGTCTTGCCGTCCAGCGCGGTCAGCAGGACATTCTGCTGTGCGATCTCCTTCAACATACTTGCCGGGGTATAGGCCTCGGTCGTGTAGCGCGGGTCGGCGGGAAAGGCGGCGGCACGGCAGGGATGGAAGATCGTATGATTGCCCAGTTCATGCTCATCCCGCGCGACCGCCCGCCAACGCGCCACGTCCTGCGCGCGAACATTGGCGAGGAAGAAGGTACCCTTGAGTCCGGCAGCGTCGAGCGCGGGGACCGCATGATCAAGCTGAGAGGGCAGGGCGTCGTCATAGGTCAGCACGACGGCGGCCTTGGCGCCACCGGGCCAGCGGGTCGCCGCTTCGCCCGGCATGGCGAACACGCTGGCTACGAACAGAGTGGCTAGGATCGGGCGGAGCGAGCGCATCAGCGGGCGGCCCAGATGTCGGGCTGCGCATCGATGGTGCGTTCGATCGCCAGGGCGATCCGCTGGTCGTCGGCGACGCTGGGGTGCGCGTCGCATCCGGTAAAGGACAGGCCGTTGACGGGGACGAAGGCCACCCGCCGGTCGCCGCCCGCCCGCAGCGTCTCGGTTACCTTGCTGACCTCGCGCGCGATCTCGCCATCCGCGAGATCGGTCGCCCAAAGGACGAAAAAGGCCTTGGGATAGGCCTTTCGCAGCCGTCCGACGAAAGCGGCGTAATCATGCTCATAGTCGGCATGGAGAGCGTCGCGATCGGCCCAGCGCTCACCGGGCTTGAGCGGGGTCGAAAAGTCGTTGGTGCCGAGCGCAATGACCACGACCTGCGGATGCCAGTCTGGCGTCGCGGCGGGCGTGCGATCATCGAACAGCGCGAAGGGATAAGCCTCGGGCAGGGTCGGGGCGGCAAACCCGCCGTAATTGCGGACGATTCCCCGCCCGGAGATGGCATTGACCTGATAATCGGCATCGTATTCTGCCGCCGTCACCCCCGCTACGCCCTGTGTCGTGTCGGTCGTCCGCCAGATCGCGTCCTGGCTGCACTGGCGAACAGGCGAGGTGTTGCCATAGCCGACTGTGTGCGAGTCCCCGATAAATTCGATCTGGCGCGGGCGGGCGGCGGGAGCGGGGAGGGGCGTTACACCCTCGGGCGCGAAAAGGCCGCGCAGCACGGTCGGCTCGGCTTGGCTCTCGTTGGCCACATCGACGCGGATCCGATGGGCTCCCGAGCCCTTGGCGGCGATGCGGTAGAGGCCGGGCGTTGGCCGGACCAGCGATACGGGAGCCCCGCCATCGACACAGATGCGCAGCGACACGGCGCCGGGGCCGACCGCCAGATCGACGGCGGGACCCCGGAAGGCGGCCTCCCAGTAGGTGCCCGGCCATTGCCGTCGATAGCCGTCCCGCGCGACGACCCGACCGCCGACGTGCAGCGGTAACGGCGTCCCGGTGGGGGCCGTCCGGGCCAGTGGTCGGATCACGTCCGTCTGTTCCGCATGGGCGGGCAGGCTGGCCAGCGACAGGCTCGCGATCATGGATAGAATGGGGGCTGGTGGGCGGGGCATCGACTCTCCTCGAAATCAGGGCGGTCAAAACCCATTCTTTGCCCCTCGCGGAGATTGCTAATCGCGGCTCGGCGCGATGCAACGGAAAACATTTTCTTTTTTATGTATTCGCTGACACGGTGGGTTTGTGATGACGCAAGACGCTGGGGCAACGATCGCTGACGACTGGATAGGACGAGCCGATCCGGTGACGGAGGTGGCCGCGCCGACCACGCTCGAGGACTTCCTGGTCCTTGTCGAGGCGGCGCGACCGGTGGTCATGCGCGGGTTGGTCGAGCACTGGCCTGTCGTCGCCGTCGGGCGCCGGGGCGTGGTCCCGCTGGCCGACTATCTGCGGCGCTATGATGGTGGCCGGCCGCTCGGGCTGATGGCAGGTGACCCTTCGATCGGGGGGCGTTTCTTCTACCGGGCCGATTTCTCCGGCTTCAACTTCGAACGCGCGCAGATTCCGCTGCCGCTGCTGCTCGAGGCGTTGGTCGATGCGCAGGGTCAGGAGAAGCCCGCCGCGCTTTATGCGGGTGCGAGCACCGCTGCCGATCATTTCCCGGGCTGGACCCGCGATCACCCACTCCCGCTGCCGGTCGGCGATGCGCAGGCCCGGTTGTGGATCGGCAATGGCAGCCGGGTCTCGGCCCATTACGACATGGCGAGCAATGTCGCGGTGGTCGCTGCCGGGCGTCGCCGGGTCGTCCTGTTTCCGCCCGAACAGGCCGCCAACCTCTATGTCGGTCCGCTCGACATGACGATGGCGGGGCAGCCGACCAGCATGGTCGATCTGGAGCAGCCCGACCTCGCCCGCTTCCCGCGTTTCGCATCGGCGCAGGCGTCGGCGCAGATGGTCCTGCTGGAACCGGGCGATGCGATCTATATCCCCGCCATGTGGTGGCATGAGATCCGGGCGGAGGGGGCACTCAACCTGCTGGTGAATTACTGGTGGACGCGCGGCACGCCCGACGCACCGTTTTCCGCGTTGGTCCATGCAATTCTCGCGGTACGTGACCGTCCGGCAGCGGAGCGGGCGGCGCTTCGCGAATGGTTCGACCTCTATGTCTTCGGCGAAGAGGCGGCATGCGTGGCGGACCATCTGCCCCCATCGGCGCGCGGCATCCTGGGGCCGCCAAGTCCGGAGCGCGACGAGCGGATACGCGGGTTTCTTCGCCGGATGCTCGGCTCCGCCTAGGGCGATCGGCCGATCAACTGCGCCAAGGCGACCGAATGTGGCGGCAGGGTCGCGACGGCGGTGGCCGTGGCCTGGCGCATCTGGCGAAGCGCGGTCAGGACGCGTTCCTCGTCCAACGCGTCGATCACCGGGTCATAGCCTTCGGGCATGACGCCCTGTCCCAGCAGTACCGCGACCCAGCTCGGCGTCGCGAACAATTCGTCCTCGTAGCGGAAGATCCGTCCCTTCTCACGGAACAGCGCGATCTTGCGGGCCAGCGTGTCGGGGAGCGGCATCGTTCGGACATGATCCCAGAAGGGGGAGTCGTCGCGCGCCGTCGCGTGATAGTGGAGGATGATGAAATCCCGGATCGAGCGGTAATTGTCGCCCATCTGCCGGTTATATTCATCGCGTTCGACCGACACCATGCGCTTGTCGGGGAATAGGGCGAACAGCTTGGAGATGCCCTGCTGGATCAGATGGATGCTGGTCGACTCCAACGGTTCCAGGAACCCGCCCGCCAACCCCAGCGCCACGACATTGCGCTCCCACAGCCGCGTGCGGCATCCGGCGGTGAAGGACAGGCGTCGGGGGGCGGCGGTGGGTTCGGCGTCGAGCCGCGACAGGAGCAACCGCTCCGCGTCGTCGTCGTCCATGAACCGGCTCGCATAGACGACGCCGTTGCCGGTGCGATGTTGGAGCGGGATACGCCATTGCCACCCCGCCTGATGCGCGGTTGCGCGGGTATAGGGGAGCAGCGGCTCGGTCCGCTCGGTGGGTACCGCGATCGCGCGGTCGCAAGGGAGCCAATGCGACCAGTCCTCGAACCCGACGCCCAGCGTCTCGCCCAGCAGCAGGCTGCGAAAACCCGAACAGTCGACGAATAGGTCACCCGCGATCCGCTGGCCATCGTCCAGTCGTACCGCCGCGACATCGCCATTCGGGGCGCGATCGACCGCGACGATCCGCCCCTCGACACGCGTGACGCCATCGGTCTCGGCCTGGCGGCGCAGGAAGGCGGCATAGAGACCGGCGTCGAAATGATAGGCATAGGCCAAGCCCGACAAGGGCGATCGGGGATCGCTTTGCGGCATCCCGAACGCGGCCCGCTCCATCGCGACGGTGGAGGCGGAATAATCGCCGATCGGGCCGACTCCCGCCTGCTCGCGCATCTTCAGCCAGAGCTGATGAAAGTTCAGCCCCTGAATGTCGCGGCCGTAATGACCGAAGGGGTGGACATAGCGGCTGTCGGGGCGATGCCAGCCGACGAACTCGATGCCCAGCTTGAAGCTGCCCTGTGTGGCGCGAAGGAATTCCGCCTCGTCGATGCCGAGCAGCGCGTTGAAATTGAGGATCGACGGGATCGTCGCCTCGCCCACGCCGACGGTGCCGATCGCATCGGATTCGATCAGCGTGATGCGCCGCGTGCCATTGTCGAGATAGCGTCCGGCGGCGGCCGCCATCATCCAGCCGGCCGTGCCTCCGCCAACGATGACGACGTGATCGATGGGAGGATGGGTCATGCCCCGCGCTTTCCGGCGGCGGCGCGCGCCTGTCCATTATAATTGGCAACTAGGCGCCGGGCGTCGTCCCGCGATAGGCCGAGCGCGATCGGGTCCGGCCGCTGAGGCCGGAGTCCCTGGCCGATCAGCACAGCAATCCAGGCGTCACGCTCGACGGAGTCCTCGTCGACCGGGGTCAGGGTGCCGCGCCGCGTGAACTGCGCCAGCGTCGTCGCAAGCGAAGGCGGTATTACCGCGTCAGCCCCGGAGGCCAGGCCGATCTGGTGCGCAGCGAGGAAGTCGCGCATCCGGTCGGCACGCTGACCGACGCGGCGATTATACTCGGCCGCCAGCAGCGCGGTGTCGCCACCGACCGGCAACAGGTCCAGTGCCAGCGAAAGTCCCGCCAATGCCAATGTGAAACCAGTCAGGCCCAGAGGACCCGGCTGCACGGCCGCTTCCCCGAGAGCCAGGACATTGCCGCGCAATGGCGCGTCGAGGCGGCCGGTTGCGATCGGAATACCGCCGCCCTGCACAAGCGCGGTCGCCTTCGCGCCGGGCCAGCGCGCGGTCCAGCCACCCTCGACGGCCTGATATGTGTCGACCAGCGATGGCGCTGCCGCATCGGGTTCGATCCAAAGGAAGCGGCAGGGCAGTGCATCGTCCCACCCGTTGAAGCCGTCCGAGGTGGCGACCAGTCGATCGGGCCCGGTCGCGTCGATCACGAAGTCCACCGCCAACTCGCGGCCGTCGGCCAATTGCAGTGCCTCGACGCCATCCCGACCACGCGCAACCCCGGTCAGGGGGGATTGCCCCATGATGACGCGGCTCTGCCGGGCGAGCGACGCCAACCCCTGACTCAGCGCGCGTGCCTTGCAGTGGAGCGCCGGTTGCATATTCCCGGCAAGCTGCCCGGCTTCGCCCGCGACACAAACAGGGTTCAGCGCATGATAGGGCCGTTCCGTTTCGGCCCTCAGCCATAGCTGATGCAGCGCAACCCCAGGTGGACCGGGCGCCGGTTCGTCACCGACCATCCAGGGTGAGCTACCCGGTCCCCAGCCCAGAAACCGGGTGGCAAGGCGCGGGGTCGCCACACCGTGGCGGAGAAGCAATTCGGGTGGGCAATCCAGCCGGGCCAGCATCGCCTGGGCCGAGGGCAGGACCAGCGGCCAGCGATCCGCCAGGGCTGCGTCCGAGACCATCGCGGGCACCCATTCGATCGATGCCTCGGGCAGCGCTTTGGCGAAACCGACCGCCGCGGCTAGTGCGACCGGACCGCCACCGACCACTGCGATAGCGCCGGGAAACCTACGGCTGTTCACGCGGCCGCTCCCGCACCCGACAGCCCAAGTGCGCGGTCGTGCGGCGGCATCTGCCCGACCCGGTCGGCGATCGCGCGCGACAGTCCCGTCAGTGCGCGGTCGAGCCCGGCGGCATCGGGCCGATCGGCGCGCGGGTCCCAGCCGTGCGGCACGATACCCTGTCCCAGATAGACCGCGATCCAGCTCGGCTCGAGGAACAGGCCGTGGCGATAATGCGCCACCTGTGCCGTCGCGCGCCACAGCGCCATCTTCTCGGCCAGGCTATCGGGCACCGTCATCGTGCGGACGTGATTCCAGAATGGCGAATCGGCGCGGGTCGTGGCGTGGTAGTGGAGGATCAGAAAGTCTCGAATACGGTCATATTCGGCATCGATCGCGGCGTTAAAGCCGTCTCGGTCGACCGCCTCGACCCGCGCATCTGGGAAATGCTCGACCAGTGCGGTGATTGCCGCCTGCACCAGATAGATGCTGGTCGACTCGAGCGGTTCGAGAAACCCCGAGGCCAGCCCGATCGCCACGACATTGCCGACGAAGCTGCGTCGCCGCCGACCGGCCCGAAAGCGCAGGAAACGCGGGTCGGCGAGGGGAGCGCCGTCCAGCCCGGCCAGCAACGCCTCGGTCGCCTGATCGTCGCCGCAAAAGGCGCTGGCATAGACATGGCCATTGCCGACGCGGTGGCGCAGCGGGATACGCCAGCGCCAGCCCGCCTTGGTCGCACTGGCGCGGGTGAAAGGTTCGGTCGGGGCGTCGGGGCGGACGCTCGGCACGGCCACCGCGCGGTCGCAGGGTAGCCAGTGCGACCAGTCCTCCCATGCCTCCGCCAGTTCCTGGCCGAGTAACAGGCTGCGAAAACCCGAGCAGTCTATGAACAGGTCGCCCTCGATGCGAGCGCCATCGGACAGCGTCACCGCGCCGACCGTGCCGTCGCCGCCGTTGCGCTCGATCGAAACCACACGACCCTCGGTGCGGCGCGCGCCGCGCTTCTCGGCCCAGGCGCGGAGAAATGGTGCGAAGCGGGTCGCGTCGAATTGATAAGCATAACCGAAACTTGTGGTGGGATCGTCCGGATCCGTTCCCGGCCGCTCGAACCGACAGGTCTCGGCCGCCACGACTCCGGCCGAATAAGCGCCGATGGGCGGCACATCCGCACCCTCCGCCCGGCGTCGCAGCCAATAATGATGGAAGCCCACGCCGCCCAGCGGGCGACCATAGGTTCCGAAGGGGTGGATATAGCGGTCGCCGATGCGGCCGAAGTCGCGGAACTCGATACCCAGTTTGAAGGTCGCATCGGTTGCGGCCATGAACTCGGCCTCGTCGATACCCAATCGCTCCAGATAGAGACGCAAATGCGGCAGGGTCGCCTCGCCGACGCCGACGATGCCGATCTCTTCGGACTCGACCAGATGGACGGTGCAAGCTTTGGATAACAGCCCGACCAGGCCAGCCGCCGTCATCCACCCGGCTGTGCCTCCGCCGACCACCACCACGCGAACAGGCCGATCGGCCATGGGATCACCCGCCATTCTGCCTCTCCATAGCCTGCTGGTGTCACCGGCCAGCAACACTAAATTGCAATTCTGTAATAACTAAATCAAGTTTCTATAATTTGCTTGTGCCCGATCCGGTACCGCTTTAGCCGTCGATTTGGCCACGCGCTGAGCAAGCTGAAACTTGTGCGTGATACGAACAGGTCTACCCGCCGAAAAGCGGTTCTAGGAGAGGGAAGAGGGGATGATTCAACGGCATCGTGCGCATAAGAATGCGCGCCGCAATCGTTTGACGGCAACGGCGTCGCTGGTGGCCCTATGCACGGCCACGCAGTTCATCCCGTCGGTCGCGTTCGCGCAGACCGCCCCCGCGCCGTCGTCGCGCGACGATGAGAGCAAGCCGCAGACCGACGCCGCCACGAGCAGCGTGCCGGCCGGTGCCGCCGCAGGCAAAAAGCCGATCTCCAACAGCGTCTCGATTCAGAACCAGACAGCGGCAGACCAGTCCAACGTGACGCCCGCCGACGTACAGACCCCCGCCGCGCAGGGCGCGACCGAAGGCGACATCGTCGTCACCGGCCTCCGTCAGTCGTTGGCCAATGCGCAGTCGATCAAGCGCAACGCCGACACCGTTGTCGACGCGATCACCGCCGAGGATATCGGCGCGCTGCCCGACAGATCGGTCAACGAAGCGCTGCAGCGCGTGCCGGGCGTCGCGATCACGCGTTTCGCCGCCGCCAGCGACACAGCCCATTTCTCGGTCGAGGGCTCGGGCGTCACGATCCGCGGCCTCAGCTATGTGCGCGGGGAATTCAACGGCCGCGACAGCTTCGGCGTGTCGGGCGGTCGCGAGATCGGTTTCAACGACGTGCCGACCGAACTGGTCGGCTCGGTCGAGGTGTTCAAGAACCTGACGTCCGATCTGATCGAAGGCGGCATCTCGGGCACCGTCAACATCAATACCCGCAAGCCGTTCGATACGAAGGACACGCTGGTCTATCTGTCGGGCAGCGTGAACTATGGCGACTTTGCCAAGCGTAGCGCGCCGGCCGTCGTGGGCCTGTTCTCCAAGCAGTGGCAACTCGGCAATGGCGGTCGCTTCGGCCTGCTGGCCAGCGCGAGCTATAATGAACAGTTCAGCCGTTCGGATTCGGTGTTCTATTCCGCGTTCATCCCGCGCTATAACGACGACACCAACGGCAATGGCCAGCAGGACGCTGGTGAGGGCCGGACGATCAACGCGGGCACGCCCTATGCCGCGACCGCCTATGATCATTACCCCGTCCCGTCGGGTCGCAATGTGGCCTATGTGCCGCTGGGCGCCGGTTCGCGTATGCAAGACTTTGACCGCACGCGCATCGGCTATTCGGGTGCGGCGCAATATGAGAATGCGCGTGGCAACCTGCTGGTCACCGCACAGTTCCTGCGGGCCGAGTCGAAGCAGACGTGGCTCGACCACACCGTCGAACCGAACGTCTATTATGCCGACGCCAACCAGATCTTCCCGCAGGGCTACAACCCCAACGCGCCGCTTGCCGGGCAGACCTTCAACCAGCCGACCTATGACGCGAACGGCCTGTTCACTTCGGGGACGCTGATCCGCAACGGCGGCGGCCAGTACACCACGCTCGGCAATCGCTACTTCCAGACCGATGGCTTCACGCAGGACCAGTCGCTGAACGTGAAGTGGGATCCGACCGACCGCCTGCACCTCAACTTCGATGGCCAGTATGTCTATTCGAAGGGTCGGGATTCGGACGACGTCGTCGAGCTGGCGACCTTCTCGGGCGTGTCGATCGACGGCCGCAACGGCGTGCCGAAGGTCTCGGTCATCCCGCCCAATGGCCAGTCTGCTGCGGCCTATTTCAGCGATCCGACCAAGATCTATATCCGCGACGCGATGAACAATCGCACCAACAGCGACGGCCATGAATGGGCGTTCAAGGCGGATGCGCAATATGACTTGTCGGAGGATTCCTTCCTGCGCAAGGTTCGTGTCGGCGGCCGTTACTCCGATCGCGATCAGACGGTGAAAACCAACGACTATAACAATTGGGGTGCGGTATCGGACACCTGGACCTCGGGTGGCCCGGCGACGGCTGCTCAATATCCGGGCGCCGTCACCGGCCTGAACTTCACGGATTTCTATCGCGGTCAGGCAAATACCCCGCCGACGACCATCGCACTCCGTGACTCATTGCTGACGGATCATGACGCCCTCACGGCACTGCTTCGCCAGGCGACCAAGGCGTCAGGCGGCGGTTATACGCCGCTGGAGGATCGCGGCACGAACCTGGTGGACGGGTATTTCCTGCCGAACGAAGTCTACAACGTACGTGAGCGGACCTATTCCGCCTATGCACGTGTCGATTTCGGTGCCGACAATATCGGCGGCGGCCAGACCAGCCTTTCGGGTAACATCGGCCTGCGCTTCGTCCGCACCCAGGACGAGTCGGTCGGCGGCGTAACCTTCCCGCAGATCAGCACGACCCTGGGCGGCTTCGCGAACGTCGCGGCTTTCTGTGCTTCGCCCAACACCAACAACACGGTCCGTCCGATCTGTACGCTGACAGCGGCCCAGCAGGCGGCGGTTGTCGCCTTCTCCAACGGAGCCTCGACCACCGATGTGGCGCGCCAGAGCTTCAACAAGTGGCTGCCCAGCCTCAACCTGAAGTATCAGGTCACTCCCACTCTGTTGTTCCGATTTGCTGCGTCCAAGGCGATCTCGCGCCCGGCCTTTAACGACCTGCGCAACTTCGTCGGGCTGACGCCGTCGGGCGGCAACACGACCGGATCGTACGGCTTCCAGTCGAGCGCGCGTAACCCGTATCTCCGCCCTGTCGATGCCAAGCAACTCGACCTGACGGCCGAGTGGTACTTCGCCAAGGTCGGCTCGCTGACCGGTGCGGTGTTCTACAAGGAATTGTCCAACATCATCCTGGACAATTATGGCTTCGTGCGGAACTTCACCAACAATGGTCAGACCTTCGCCGTGTCGGTGAACGGCCCGGCCAACGCACCGGGCACCGCGCACATCAAGGGCGCAGAGCTGTCCTACCAGCAGACCTACGACTTCCTGCCGGGCCTGCTGCGCGGCTTGGGGACGCAGGCCACGTTCACCTACATCGATCCGGGCAAGATCCCGAATGCGACGCCCAACAACGGTCCTGCCGATGGCAGCCGTCCGCCGGTTGACGTCGCTGGGCTCTACAACACCCTGCCGCTGGCTCAGTTGTCCAAGTACAACTTCAACGTCTCGGCCTTCTACGACTTCAACGGCATCTATGCGCGTATCGCCTATAGCTGGCGGTCGAAGTATCTGCTGACCAACCGCGATTGCTGCTTCCCGTTCCTGCCGGTCTATGCGCTGGCGACGGGCCAGGCGGACGCCTCGCTGTTCTACACGGTCAACAAGCAGTTCAAGATCGGCCTGCAGGTGCAGAACCTGCTCGACGCGACGACGCGGACGACGTTCGTGTTGAACCAGACCGGGCTGGAGGCACCGCGTACCTGGTTCAAGAGCGACCGCCAGTTTCAGCTGAGCGTCCGCCTGACCTACTAAGTCTCCCTCCCGGGGAAAATGACTGGGCCGCGGTCACAGGCCGCGGCCCTTTTTCGGATCATCGCCCCGCTTGGATCAACGTGGCATCTGAGGGGACCAGCCGGTCGAGAAAGGGCAGGATCGCTGCGCCGACGGCCGATGCGTCCATGGCGATGCTCGCAGGCAGGATCGGGGCCGATCGAGGCATGGCGACCGCCGCCAGCCTCTCGGCCAGTGCATGAGCCAATCGTGCGACGAGGACAGGCGGCAGCCGGCCGCCGATCAGGATCGCATTGGGGTCGATCAGGCAATTGACCGCGATGATCGGCCCGACAAGCGCACGCACCGAATCCTGAATCCAGTCCTCTATGAGTGGCTCCGCTGCCTCGGTCAGTTCGGCCAGTGCGGGTACGCTCGACACCCGATGCCCCGCCTCTGCCAGTCGCAGGAGCAGCGCGGATACCGACACCGTATCTTGCACGCACGCCTCCGAGCGGCCGCCACCCTGATCGGGCATCAATCCGATCTCCCCCGACCGGTTGGATGCGCCGCGCCGGTGATGGCGATCGATCACCAACCCGCCGCCCAGCCCTGCGCTGACCAGGAGATAGAAAAAATTGGGATTGTCAAAACCGGTCCCATATTCCGCCTCGGCAAGGGCCGCCGCCGCGGCATCGTTGTCGCAGTGGATCGGCCACGGCAGCAACGCGCTGAGCAGATCGACGAGATCGGTCTCGTCCCAGATGGCATAGCCGGGGGGCGAGTGCGGTATGGCGATACTCCCCATCTTGTCGGGTATCGCCACACCAACCCCGACGATGCGGCTCCGGTCGAGGCCGCCTTTCGCGATCGCGGCGTCGAGTTCGTCGCGGAGGAAGTCGAGCAGATCGCCGGGCATGGGAAAGCGCATTTCGCGTGTCACCCGGCTCCGCACCTCGCCCGCCAGGTCCAGCGTCACCAGGGTCAGGTGATCGCGATCTACGTTGATCCCGATCCCGAAAGCGCCGTCAGGCTCGATCGTCAGCTTCAGGGCAGGTTGGCCGCGCCCCCCGGATCGGCGCCCCGCTACTTTGATCAGCCCCGCTTGGGCCAGCTTGCCGGTGATGTTGGCGATCGCAGCGGTGGTCAGCCCGGTCTGCTGTGCGATATCGACCCGCGTGATGTCGGGGCGGAGGCGTATCGCCTGCAGCACGGTGCGCAGATTATAATCGCCCGCCCGGGCAAGGTTCGTCCCGGATAGCGAGACAGACAGCCGTGCATCACGCCGGTTCGCCCCGACGACCGGATCGATGGCCTGGGGCTTTCCAAATAGTCTGTGCGTAACCCCCTCCTCGAATTTCCGTCTTGGTATCTGCCATCCTGACAAACCTCAATTGGCGATCGGACGGGGGCGGGGGCTGGAGAGCGCAGTGCGGATGGCGGCTTCCGCGACGGGCGCCATCACGGCGTAGCCCGCCTCATTGGGGTGAACGCCGTCGTAGGTGAAGCTGGCGCGGGTCGCCTGTCCGTCGTGCAGTGCCGACCAGTAATCGGCATAGGTCGAACCGGTGCGCCTGGCATAGTCCTGCATCCAGGTGTTCAGTACTGCGATCCGCGAAGCGGTGTCGAGACCGGGCCGCCAAGGGAAATGATCGGCGGGCGGGATGGAGGCCAGGATCACGCGGATGCCGTGCGCGCGGGCCAGTTCCGCCATCGACATGATGTTCGCCTCGGTCTGTTCGGGCGTCATCGGGCCGGTATTGCCCGCGATATCGTTGGTGCCCGCCATGATCTGAACCAGTTGCGGTTTGAGGTCGATCACGTCCTGGCGAAAGCGGAGCAGCATTTGCGTCGTCGTCTGCCCGCCGATACCGCGACCGATCCGGCCGGGCGTGAAGAAGCCGGGCATCTTGTCGAACCATCCCTGTGTGATGGAATCGCCTATGAAGACGATCGTTACCGGCCCTATTACCTTGGCATTGGCGTCGCGGTAGCGCCCGAGCCAGCCGAAGTCGTTGTGCAACCGGATTTCGCCTTCATCGGGCACCTTCTGCGTCGGTGCGGCGGCAGGGGCGGTGGGCGTCTGCTGTGCGGAAACCGTGGTCGCCATCAGGATCAACAGGGCAGGGGCGTAGCGCATCGAACTCTCCGGCACGGAAATCAGCCTGCCTCCGACTGCCGGATGCCGCCTCTCCCTTCCCTGCCACATGAATTGCCGCCAGGGTGATGACGATCCTAATCCCGAGATAAGAAAATTTGAAATAAGTTTTCTTGACAGCGGCGTCTGGAAACCGGCACGTCGGGGCATAAAAACAGGGGAGGATACTTCATGGCGTTTCATCGCATCCTGATCACGATCGTGGCGACGACCGCTCTGAGCGGCGGCGCGATCGGACAGCAGACGGCACCCGCAGCCGACACTGGAAGCGCCGTGGCGCATCCCGATCTTTGGCCCAAGCTGCCCCTGAAACGCCAGCGTGATCCCAAGGTGGAAGCGCGGGTCGACCAGATCCTGTCGCGCATGACCGTTGAAGACAAGGTCGGCCAGCTGATCCAGGTCGACATCGCCTCGATCACCCCGAAGGACCTCGAGACCTACAAGCTCGGCTCGATACTGAACGGTGGCAATTCCGCCCCCAATAACGACGAATTCGCCCCCGCGCCCGAGTGGCTGAAGCTTTTCGACGCCTTTTACGACGCGTCGGCTAAGCGAAGCGACGGTCGCCCGCAAATCCCGCTGATTTGGGGCACCGACGCCGTACACGGCGCGAACAATATCGTTGGCGCGACGCTGTTCCCGCACAATATCGGGCTGGGAGCGGCGCGCGACCCCGAGCTGATCCGCAAGATCGGCGCGGCGACGGCGGCCGAGACGGCGGCGACCGGCATCGACTGGAGCTTCGCGCCGACCGTTGCCGTGGTCCAGGACGACCGTTGGGGCCGGACCTATGAAAGCTATTCTGAGGATCCGGCGATCGTCGAATCCTATGCGGGCAAGATGGTCGAGGGGATTCAGGGCAGCGTCGGTGGCGACTTCATGAGGCCCGGACATGTCATATCCTCGATCAAGCATTTCCTCGGCGATGGCGGCACCGGCGGTCGCGACCAGGGCGATACGCGCGTGTCCGAGGAGGTGCTTCGCGACGTTCATGCCGCAGGCTATCGCAGCGGTCTGGTCGCGGGTGCGCTGACCGTGATGCCCAGCTTCTCGAGCTGGAACGGCACCAAGATGACCGGCAACAAGAGTCTGCTGACCGGCGTGCTCAAGGGCCGGATGGGCTTTGACGGCTTCACCATCGGCGACTGGAATGCGCATGGCCAGGTGCCGGGTTGCACCAACGAGGATTGCGCGCCCGCGATCAATGCCGGGCTCGACATGTTCATGTATTCGGGACCGGGCTGGAAGCAGCTTTACGCCAACACGCTGCGCGAGGCGAAGGATGGCACGATTCCGGCGGCGCGCCTGGACGATGCGGTACGGCGTATCCTGCGCGTCAAGGTGCTGGCGGGCAGCTTCGAGGCGGGACGTCCGTCGTCGCGGCCGATCAGCGGCAAGTTCGACCTGATCGGCGCGCCCGCGCATCGCGCGATCGCCCGTCAGGCGGTGCGCGAGTCGCTCGTCCTCCTGAAGAACAACGGGAATATCCTGCCGCTCAAGCCCGGTGCCAATATCCTGGTGGCGGGGCGCGGTGCCGACAATATCGGTCAGCAGGCGGGCGGCTGGTCGATCACCTGGCAGGGGACCGGCGTCACCAATGCCAATTTCCCCAACGGCCAGTCGATCTGGTCGGGCATCGACGAGGCGGTCAAGGCGGGCGGCGGCAAGGCGACGCTGGCGGTCGACGGCAGCTATGCCGCCAAGCCCGACGCCGCGATCGTCGTCTTCGGCGAGACACCTTATGCTGAATTTACGGGTGACCGCCCGACACTGGAGTACAGCCCGGAAGACAAGAGCGACCTGGCGCTGCTGAAGAAGCTGAAGGCGGCCGGGATTCCCGTGGTTGCGGTCTTTCTGTCGGGTCGTCCACTTTGGGTGAACCCTGAGCTTAACGCCGCCGATGCCTTCGTCGCGGCCTTCCTTCCCGGCACCGAGGGTGGCGGCGTCGCCGACGTGCTGATCGCCGGCCGCGACGGCAAGCCGCGCAACGACTTCCGCGGCAAGCTCAGCTTCTCCTGGCCGAAGCGGCTCGACCAATATGTCCTGAACAAGCGCGATCCCAATTACGATCCGCTGTTCCCGCTCGGCTATGGCCTGACCTATGGCCAGGGCACGACCGTGCCGATGCTGAGCGAGGCACGCCCGGCGGTGGCGGCGGGCGACCAGAACGCGCTGTTCGTTCGCGGTCGTGTGGTCGCGGGGGCGCGGCTGAACGTAATGGGGCCGGTCCAGCAGACCCGTGTCGATCGTTCCGCGCAGGAGGACAGCCTTCGCTTCGCCTTCGCTGGCACCGCTCTGGCGGGCGCTGCGATCGAGGAGGCCAAGCCGATCGACATCACCCGCGAGTCCAACGGACAGCTCAGCCTGTTGCTCGATTACCGCGTCACCGGCGCGCCGAGCGGCGAGGTGACGCTGGGCATGGATGGCGGCAAGACGGCCTCGGTGCCGATCACCGGGGCGCTGAAGGGCGAATTGGGCCAGTGGCGCCAACTCGCGGTGCCGCTGCGCTGCTTCGCCGATGGCGGCGTGGCGATGGGCGCCGTGTCCAAGCCCTGGATCATCGCCACCAGCGGCAAGCTGAACCTCGACATATCGTCGATCCGGATCGCCAGCGCGCCTCCGGGGCCGGTCAGCTGCGGGGTCCGCTGAACGGCGGATCGGGCGGGGGTGGCTCGATACCGGGCCGCCCCTGATTTCTACGGAATGTCGATCATGGCAGGCCCGCCAAGGGACCGCGACGAACAGGGGAGTGAGAGGATGACGAAGGCGATGGATCGTCGCGGATTTCTGGGGACGGCGGGGCTGCTGGCTGGTGCGGCGAGCGTCCCGGCGCTGGCCAGCGACGCGAAGGCCGGGGAACGCGCCTTCGTTCGGCGCGACGGCATGCGGCTGATGATCGGCGATGACGTCTATCGCTTCGCCGGTGCCAATATCTGGTACGCTGCCTATCTGGGTGCCGACGCCCCTTATGGCGACCGCGCGCGGCTGGGCCGCGAACTGGACGCGCTGGCGGCGATGGGGGTGACCAACCTGCGCATCCTCGCCTCCGCCGAGGAAGGCCCGCTGCGCAACTCTATCAAGCCGGGTTTCCGCACCGCCACCACGATCAACCAGACGCTGCTCGCCGGGCTCGACTATGCGCTCGCCGAGATGGCCAAGCGTGACATGCGGGCCGTCCTCTACCTGACCAACTTCTGGGAGTGGTCGGGCGGCATGATGACCTATCTGTCCTATGTGAACGGCGGCACGTACATCAACGCCAACGATCCCGCGCACCCCTGGCCCGCTTTCGCCAATTTCAACGCGCAATTTTACGGCAATGCCCGCGCCAAGGCGATGTATGACGACTGGATCCGGACCGTCGTTTCGCGGACGAACAGCGTCACCGGCAAGCCTTATGCCGCCGATCCGACGATCATGGCGTGGCAGCTATCCAACGAGCCACGCCCGGCGGGCGACGCGGCGCATGCCGATCTCGACCAGTTTTATGGCTGGGTGCGCGACAGCGCGAAACTGATCAAGTCGCTCGACCCCCATCATCTGGTTTGCACCGGCTCGGAAGGATTGAAGGGCGCGCTGGAGCAACCGGGGATCGTCCTGGCCGAGCATGGCATTCCCGAGATCGACTATCTGACCGCGCATATCTGGCCCAACAATTGGGACTGGGTGAAGCAGACCGACCTCGCCAATACCTACAAGCGCGGCGAGACGCTGACCCAGGATTATATCGCCAAGCATGTCGGTTATGCGCGGCAGCTGGGCAAGCCGCTGATCATCGAGGAATTCGGCTATCCGCGTGACGGCGGTAGCAACGATCCCAAGGTTGCGACGACGTTCAAAGACCGCTTCTACGGCCTGATCTATGCCGCGGCGCTGCGTGACATGCAGTCTGGCGGGCCGATCGCGGGCACCAATTTCTGGGCCTGGAACGGCGAGGCGCGGGCGCAGCATCCCGACTATCGCTTCCGCGACGGCGACGGCCAATATATGGGCGATCCCCCGCACGAACCACAGGGGTGGTATGGCATCTTCACCGGCGACACGACTGTCCGGCTGGTCGCCGAACATGCCAAGGCGATCGCGCGCCTTCCCAAGACCCGCTGAGCGAGGACGATCATCATGCTCCGTCGCGTCATTCGTCCACTGGCCGCCGCCGCGCTCATGCTCCAGGCCGCACCGGTTCTAGCTCAGGAGGTGCTGGACACCGACCCGAACACGCTCGCCCCGTCCAAGGACCCCAAGCGGACCGCAAATGGTCTGGCGCAGACCCCGCCCATGGGCTGGAACAGCTGGAACAAGTTCGCCTGCAACGTCAACGAAGCGGTGATCCGCAAGACGGCGGACGCGATGGCGTCCAACGGCATGAAGGCGGCGGGATACGAGTATATCGTCATCGACGACTGCTGGCACGGCACGCGCGACGCGAACGGCTTCATCGCCGAGGATCGCACGCGCTTTCCCGGCGGGCTGAAGGCGCTGGGCGACTATATCCACGCCAAGGGGCTGAAGTTCGGTATCTATTCCGACGCGGGCACCAAGACCTGCGGCGGGCGTCCGGGTAGCCAGGGGCATGAATATCAGGACGCGCTGCAATATGCCCGCTGGGGCGTCGATTATCTGAAATATGACTGGTGCTCGACCGGCATCCGCAATGCGGAGGAGGCCTATGCGACCATGGCCGATGCGCTGCGTGCGACCGGGCGGCCGATTCTGTTCTCGCTTTGCGAGTGGGGCAATTCCAGGCCGTGGCTCTGGGGCGCCAAGATCGGCAATATGTGGCGGACGACCGGCGACATTACCGACAAATGGGAAGGCAAGCACGGCTATAGCTGGGGTGTCGCGTCGATCGTCGATCTCAACGAACCGCTATGGCCCTTCGCCGGGCCGGGCCACTGGAATGACCCAGACATGCTGGAGGTCGGCAATGGCGGGTTGAGCGACACCGAATATCGTGCGCATTTCTCGCTCTGGGCGATAATGGCCGCGCCGCTCATCGCGGGTAATGACGTGGCGGGCATGTCGGCGGCGACGCGCGACATCCTCTTGAACAAGGACGTGATCGCGGTCGATCAGGATCCTCTGGGCGCCCAGGGGCACCGCGTGGCGCGCGACGGCAAGCAGGAGGTCTGGGTCAAGCCGATGGCCGATGGCGGGCGGACGCTGCTGCTGTGGAATCGGGGCGAGGCACCCGCACGGATTGTTGCGGACTGGGCGAAGTTGGGTTTGCCTACCGGCTTCAGGCTGCATGGTCGCGACCTGTGGAAGCATAAGGATTTGGGACGCTTGTCTAAAAGTTATGGCGCCGAAGTTGCGCCGCATGGCGTCGTTATGATCCGATTGTCTGTCTAAATTTAACGTATTGCATTTCAGGCCGTCAACTTGCTCACACAAACGAATGGCACGCGTCAGGCGTGCGATAAATGCCAGTCCATGTCGAGGACTGGGTCAAACTGCTGACGAAGGGCTGGCACTCGCCGGCGCGGTGCTGGCGCAATGGATGTCTGTGGGTTCTGTGCTCTGGCGCGCGTCGGTGTGATCTTCCGGAACGTTACGGCAAGTAGAAGGCGGTGCATCGGCGTTTCAGCCGTTGGTGCCATGCTGGCGTCCGTGAACGAGTGTTCGAAGCGCTGGCGTCGTTCACCTCCCCGCCGGCATGATCCGGCTACGCTGAATGTCGATCCGGCCTGGTTCGCGATGGATGGTAAAACCGGGGGGCACATCATCAGAACCGAAACCGCAGTTCCGCCAGCAGGGTCCGTGGTTCGCCCGGGAAGCTCCCGCTTTGCCGCGAAAAACCGGAGGCGGCGTAGCGTTTGTCGAACAGGTTATCGACGCGCAGCATCACTTCCATAATGCCCAGCGACTTGGTGATCGAGGCATCGAATATCATGTAGGGCTGAACTGCCTGGCCAGCGACGCTGATCCGGCTCGATAGATATTCGCCGCCAAAGCCGATCGCGGTGCCGATCGGGGCGATTTGATAACGGGTCCAGAAGCCGAGCTGGTGCTGCGGCGCATTGGCGAAGCGGTTGCCGACCGCATTGGTCAGCGACTGGCCCGCGACGGTGCCGGTGATCCGGGTGTCGTTATAGGCGTAATTGGCCATCAGCACCCAGTCGGGCGTGATGTCGGTCGCCAGATCGATCTCGACCCCCTTGCTCGTCACCTGTCCGATGGGGCGGAGCTGGTCCTGCCCGTTGACGGGCGCGAGGCTGGGGTCGACCTGAAGCATGTTGCGGCGGACGATCCGATACACCGCCGCATTGGCCTGAAGCCGCCCGCCCAGCAGTACCGACTTGACGCCGCCTTCGATCTGCCCGCCCGTGACCGGGGCGAAGGGACCACCCGCATCCGGGTTCTGGTTGGCGGCGTTCTGCGGCTCGAAACTGCCCGACCAGCTGGCGTAGAGCGACACGTCCTTGCGCGGCTTGACGATCGCCCCGGCGCGATAGGTGAAGCGGCCATCGCTGTAGGACGGGTTCGCGGTGACGCGTCCGGCGGTGCTGGTGGTCACGGCGTCGTCGAACCGATCGTAGCGGACCCCGCCGACCAGCAGCAGGGCGTCGGTGACGCTGACCTGATCCTGAAGATAGGCGCCCTTGCGCCGGGTGCGGGTATCCGTTTTGGCAAAGGGCAGGGCGGCGATTCGCGCCACGTCGCGGCCGGTCACGGTATAGACCGGCTTGCTGAGGCTTAGCGGTGTCACGCCCGAACGCAGGATGCGTGAGTTGAGGATGCTGGTCTCGTCATACCAGTCGGCTCCCGCCTGGAATTTGTGGACCATGCCGAACAGCGGCACCTTGGCGGTGGCGTTGGCCATGAAGGACAGGCCGTCGACGTCGCGGATCTGGTCGCGAAATTCGCGCGCGACCAGGTCGGTACTGCCGCTCACGAAACCGCGGGCCTCATGATATTGCTGGGTTTCCGTCGCTTTGAAATAGCGTGCGCCCGCGTCGAAGGTGATCGCGTCACCGATATCGGTGGCGTAGCGCGCCTGGTAGGCCTGCGACTTCAGATGGAGAAAGTCGGTGGGCTCGTTGGCGTTCCAGCGGATATCGCCCAGGAAATTGCCGTCATCATCGACCGGCACGCCGCGCAGCCGATTGCCGCGCAGGAAATTGTCGTAGACCGTGGCCTGCACGGTCAGCTTGCCGCCCTGGTTGGTGCGGAAGGACAGACCGCCATCGCCGATCAACGACGTATTCTTCGTATTGTAGCGGAAGGGCGTCATCGCCTCATAGAAGCCGCCGAGGCGATAGGTGACGACGCCGTTCGCATCGACCTTGCCCGTCGCCTCGGACGAGATGCCCGCGCGACCGTAATTGCCCAGCGTCGCGACCGTGCGCAACGCGCTGACCTCGCTGGGCGTCTTCGAGACGTAATTGATGATGCCGCCGGGCGAGCCTGGGCCGAAGAACAGGCCCGCGGGTCCCTTCAGCACCTCGACCCGGCTGACGGTGAACAATTGCGGCACCGAAAAGCCAATAAAGGGATTGCCGCGCTGACCGTCATAAAAGGACTGGTCCTGCCGAAAGCCGCGAAAGGTGATGCCCGCATAGCTGAAGGCACTGACGCCCGAAATGTTGCGGTAGATATCGGTTGCGTCGCGCGCGCCCTGATCGGTGAACAGCTCCTCGTTGATGACCTGAAGGGCCTGCGGAATGTTCAGCGGGTCCTCGGCGGCCTTGCCGACGGTCGTCATCTCGACGCGATAGAGACGCTGCGCCCGCCCGGTCACGACGATGTCCTCGCCGGGCGGTGGCGTATCGGCGATGGGGTCGGTTGGGGTCGCCATGGCGGGCGCACAGATCAGCAGGGCGGCCAGGCTGGCCGCTCCGTTCAGGACATTCATGGTTCACCCCTTATCGCTATCGACTCGCAATAACGCTGATAGCATTGGGGCGCAACCATGGTTTGCGGCAGCGCCGCGAGGTGTCCGTCAGCCTTGCAACCAGTCGCGCAACAACATGGTCACCTCGCCGGGGCGCTCGATCGGGGCCAGATGGCCGCAATGGCGGATCTCATGGAAGTGTGCGTCCTCGATCCGATCGGCCAGTTCGCGCGCGTCGGCGGGCAGGCAGATGCGGTCGCGATCGCCCACCGCCACCAGCGTCGGCACCCGCACCGCCGCGATGGCCGGGCCGATATCGGGGCGGGCAAGCAGGGCGCGCTGCTGCCGCTCGAACACGGCGGCGCCGACGCGCTCGGCCATGGCCTGTACAGGGCCGCTGACGATCGGGGTCAGGGTCGGGTCGGCATGCGGGGCGGTGGCAAGCAGGCCCTGATCGGCCACGGTGCGGGGACGCATCTGCATCGAGGCGCGGGTGCCGAACAGCGCGACGCGCTGCACCCGCTCCGGGGCCTGCCGGATGATCTCCAGCGCGACATAGCCGCCCAGGCTGACCCCCGCGACCGTGAAGCGCGGCGGGGCATGGGCCAGCACGCGGGCCGCCATCGCCTCCAGCGTGTCGTCGACGGTCAGGTCGCCCAGCATCGGATGGGTGATGTCGCTGAGGTCGACGACCTGCCTGGCCCAAAGCTGTCCGTCACATCCCATGGCGGGCAACAGGACGAGGGGCGGCGCGTTGCGGATCATGGCTATGTTTCCCGAAGAATGAGGGTGCGTGGAGGCGTCAGGCGAACAGGGTCAGGAGGCCGCGTGCCGGGTCGGTCAGCCCTTCCCAGATCATCTTGCCCGCGACCCACAGGATCACGAGCAGTCCGACATAGGCGAGCCAGCGATAGCGCTCGATCACGCGCGCCAGGGCATTGGCGGCCAGGCCCATCAGTGCGACCGACAGGATCAGGCCGATGGCGAGGATGCCGGGATGGTCGCGTGCCGCGCCTGCGACCGCCAGGACATTGTCGAGGCTCATCGAGATGTCGGCGACCGCCACCGCCCAGGCGGCGGCCCAGAAGCGGCGCGGGGCCTGTTGGGCGAGGGGATCGTCCGCGTCCGCCCCGCCGCGCAGCTCACGCCACATCTTCCACGCGACCCAGACCAGCAGCAAGCCGCCCGCCAGCACCAGCCCGACGATCTGGAGCAGCTGCGTCACCACCAGCGCGAAACCGATACGCAGGACGAGCGCGGCAATGACGCCGACCAGGATCACCTTGCGCCGCATCGCCGGGGGCAGCCCCGCCGCCAGTGCGCCGACGACGATGGCATTGTCGGCGGCCAGCAGGACGTCGATCATGACGACCTGGGCAAAGGCGGCGAGCGCGGCCGGAGTGCCGATCGCGGCGAAGTCGGCGACGATATGCTGCCAGAGCGTTGCCATCGGATCAGCCCATCAGCGGGAAGGCGAGGACCGCCATCCCGACCAGCGTCATGACCACGCACACCACGGCGGCGGGAACCAGCGTGAAGCGCTGGTGATCGGCCAGGTCGATGCCCGCCAGGCTGACCAGCAGATAGGTGGACGGGACCAGCGGGCTGAGCAGATGGACCGGCTGGCCCATCAGCGAGGCGCGGGCGATCGCCATCGGCGACACGCCGTAATGCGCGCCCGCCTCGGCCAGGATCGGCAGCATCCCGAAATAGAAGGCGTCGTTGGAGATGAAGAAGGTGAAGGGCAGGCTGAGCATCGCGGTGATCGGCGCCATATACGGCCCCAGCGCCGGTGGGATGAAGCCGACGACTTCCTTGCTCATCGCCTCGACCATGCCGGTGCCCGACAGGATGCCGGTGAAGATACCGGCGGCGAAGATCAGCGAAACCACCGACAGGACGTTGCCGGCATGGGCGGCGATCCGCTCCTTCTGCTCGGCGACCTGCGGATAATTGACGATCATGGCGATGGCGAAGGCCAGCATCATCAGCACCGACAGCGGCAGGATGCCCGAGACCAGCCCCGCGATCAGCGCCAGCGTCAGCGCGCCGTTGAACCAGCGCAGGTGCGGGCGGCGCGCCTCGGGGAACTGCGACACGGCCATGCCGGTGAAGGCGGTCGGCTCGTTGGCCTTCACATGGCCGATGCGGCGACGCTCCTTGCGGCCGAACCAGATCGCGAGGCCGATCAGGAAGGCGAGCCCGGCGATCATGCCGGGGATCAGCGGCAGGAAGAGGGTGGCGGGATCGAGCTTCAGCGCGCTGGCGGCACGGGCGGTCGGCCCGCCCCAGGGCGTCAGGTTCATGATGCCGCTGGTGCTCATGAGCAGGCAGCACAGATACAGCCGGTTCATATCGTAGCGCTTGTAGAGCGGCAGCAGCGCGGCGATGGTGATGATGTATGTCGTCGACCCGTCGCCATCCAGGCTGACGATCGCGCACAGCACCACCGTGCCGATCAGGATCGCCATCGGATCGCCGTGCACGACGCGCAACAGCCGGTTGACCAGCGGATCGAACAGCCCGGTATCGGTCATGATCGAGAAGAACAGAATGGCGAAGAGCAGCATCACGCCGGTCGGCGCGAGGTTCTTGATGCCGTCGATCATCATGTCGCCTAGGCCGGACGCGAAACCGGCGATCAGCGCGAAGGCGGTCGGCACGACGATCAGCGCGACCAGCGGGGTCATCCGCTTCGTCATGATGAGCGTCATGAAGGTGGCGACCATCAGGAAGCCAAGCAGGGCAAGATCCATCGAAGGATGCTCCGTGAGAGGAGAAAGGGGTGTTTAGAAGGTGACGGCGATGCGGGTGCCGATCGTCTCGCCGCTGTCGGGGCCGGTATAGGTCCCTGCGCGATTGTCGGTGTCCCAGTGCACCCAGTTGAACTGGAGCCGGGTGAAGCTGTTGAGATACCAGTTCACGCCCGCCGTCGCGGCCCAGCCGCGCCCACCGGTCAACAGGCTGGTGTAATCGAGATTTTCGTAGCGCGCGGTCAGCTCGATCGCGCCCGGTCCGCCCTCGAAGATCGGCTTCAGGACGCGCGGCTGGCCGAAGCTGCCGAGGCGGGGGTTATAGGGGGGCAGGTCGCCCGTGACGAACCAGCCGCCCGACAGGCTCCACGCCTTGCTAAGAAAATCGGGACGGCCGCCGGTCAGGCGCGCGCGGCGCTCGCCCGCCTCGGCCATCACCCAGACCGGGCCGACATAGCCGCCCAGCTCG
>NZ_LDTF01000042.1 GCF_001477495.1 Sphingomonas yabuuchiae | reverse complement strand
CCGCCTGCGGGAGGGGAGAGGTTGTGGGGCGAACGTTTGGCCTTGGCTCGCCCCTCCCGCAGGCGGGAGGGGCGAGCCAAGGCCAAACGTTCGCCCCACAACCTCTCCCCTCCCGCCTGCGGGAGGGGAGAGGTTTATGGGCTAACGCTCGGAGCCAATCATTCCCCTCCCGCAAGCGGGAGGGGTTAGGGGAGGGCAAGGTGTCTCACCGAGCCTGATGCCCCCAATTTACCCCGCCGCCCGGTCTCCCTCGGCCGGTCCCGACACCGCCATCGACAGCGTCCGCCGGAGCAGCGACGGCGAGCATGGCTTGCCGCACACCGCCGCACCCGGATAGCGCGACTGCAGCGCGTGTTCGTCGGCATGGCCCGAATGGAAGATCAACGGTACGCCCGCCTCGTGCAGTCGTTCGGCCGCCGGGAAGACTTCCCCGTCACGCAGCCGCACGTCCAGGATCGCACAGGCCAGTTCGGGCTTGTCACCGTCCAGATGGGCCAGCACGTCCTCGACGCTGACATAGGGACCATCCACCTGATAGCCGCCATCCTCGATGATGGACTGGAGATCCAGTGCGACGAAAAACTCGTCCTCGACCAGCAAAATGGTTTTAGTCATGCGAGAGTATCGTTTCCGGCAAGGTAAGGCTGAGGAGGAAACGCCCGTCGAGGCTTTTGCGCTCCAACTCCGCCCCCAATTGGCGTGAAGAAGTCTGGACAAGCACCGTGCCGAAGCCCTTGGCGTTGCTGTCGTCGGGCACCTGGCCACCCGTTTCGGTCCAGTCGAGCCGCAACTTGCCATCCGCCAGCGTCCAGCCGACCGACAGGTCGCCCGAAGGTTGCGCCAGCGCGCCGTACTTGACCGAGTTGGTCGCCCATTCGTGCAGGATCAGCGCCAGCGGCGACAGGCAACGGCGGTCGACGAGCAGCGGCGGTCCGTCGATCGTGATGGTCGACTGTCCGCGATAGGGGGCGATCGTCGCGTCGACCAACGCGGCCAGCGGGATCGCCTGCTGCTCTCCTGCGGGCGAGGCGAGCGAATGGGCGCGGCCCAGGGTCGCGATCCGCTCGCGCACATCGTCAGCCATCTCGGTCACGTCGTCATGCGAGCGCGACGCAGCCGACACGATGCCGGAGATGATCGCGAACAGGTTCTTCACCCGGTGGTTCATCTCGCGCAGCATCAGTTCGCGCGTCTCTGCAATGGCATATTCGGCGGTCACGTCGATCGACACGCCGACCATCCGGTGTGGCGCCGAAGAGGTGACGACCCGGCCGAACCCCTTGATCCAGCGTTCCCTGCCGTTCAGGTCGAGCCGGAACGTCATCTCGAAATCGCCGCGCCCGGCCATCGCCTCGGCCAGCGCCAGCTCGACGCTGGGCCGGTCCGCAGGGACGATTCGGTCGAAGACCTGATGCACCTGGTCGGCACTGTCCTGCGCCGCGAAGCCGAACAGGTGGCGGCCGGTTTCGTCCAGGAAAATCTCGCCGGTGCCGCCACGATATTCCCAGACGCCGATGCCGCCCGCCTTGATGGCCAGGTCCAGCCGCTCGCGCTCGGCAGCCAGCTCGCGCTCCAGGCTCAGCGCGTCCGTGATGTCGGTCAGGACCAACGTCGCACCGTCGATCCCGTCACCCTGCGTACGATAGGGCAGAACGCGCAGCGACAGGGTGCGCCCGCCGTCGCGCGTCGTCACCCGCTGCTGCATCGACGCGCCGCCGCCCGCGACCTGCGCCGCGCCGTCGAGATAGTCGGTGGTCGCCAGACGGGTCGAGACATCGGCCAGCAACCGCCCCCGGTCGCTGGGCTGCAACGGGAAGATGGCCCGCGCCGCCTCGGTATAGCTGCGGATACGCAGGTTGCGGTCGAGCACGACCACCGCGAGATCGGTGGATTCGAAGAAATTGCGCAGGTCGGAATTGGCGACGGTCAGCTGGTCGACCTTGGTCTTCAGCTCGTCATTGACGGTCGACAATTCCTCGTTCGTCGATTGAAGCTCCTCGTTCATCGACATCATTTCTTCGTTGGAGCTCTTCAGCTCCTCATTCGCCGTCTCCAGCTCCTCGACCGTCGAGCGCAGCCGGTGGCGGGTCAGGCGCAACTCGTCCTCCAGCGCCTCGATATGGTCGTCGCCGGGTTCCAGATCGGCGAGGTCGCTCGCCTCGACCGGGCTGAACGGTGCGGAGTCGCGGAACAGGAACAGCAGCGATCCGTCGGTCAGGGGATCGCAGATCACCTCGACCTTCTGGACGCCGAACTCGGTCGTCACCGCCACGTCGCGCGCCGCGATCCGCTTGCGCGCGTCGCGGGCCTGGCGGAGCATCGGGCCGATCACCTCGCGCAGGCCGGGGCGGGCCAGCGTGATCGCACTCGATCCGCCCGCACGGGTCACGGGGAAGTTGAAATAGCGGCTCAACCGCCCGAACGCGGCCAGGATGCCGCCATCCTGATCCACCACCATGCTGGGCGGTGAGTAGCGGTCGACGATACGGCGCATCGCCATGCCCTCGTCGCTGCCGACGGTGCCGCCGTCACGCTCGCTCCGCTCGCCGCGGCGCCGCGGGCTGTGGCTCCTGTTGCCGGGCAGATCGATGGGATAGGAGGGGGAACCGGGCGACCGCTCGAACAGGCGCGCATGGCCGTCGATCGCGGGAAAGAGATGCTCGAACCGCCCGACGCTCTCGGACGGACCCAGGAACAGATAGCCGCCGGGCCGCAGCGCATAATGGAGCAGCGGCAGCACCGATTGCTGCAACCGATCGTCGAAATAGATCAGCAGGTTGCGGCACGACACCAGGTCGATCCGCGAAAAGGGTGGGTCCTTGACCAGGCTGTGGTTGGAAAAGCGGATCATGTCGCGGATCGGCGCGGCGATGCTGAATCGCTCGGCGTGCGGCATGGTGTAGCGTTCGCGCAGATGGGCCGGAATATCGGCCATGGCGGAGGCTGGATAGCTGCCCTCGCGCGCGATCTGGAGCATCTGCTCGTCGATGTCGGTGGCGAAGATCTGCACCGCCAGCGGTTGCCCGCTTTCGCGTGCGGCCTCGGCGAACAGCATCGCGATGCTATACGCTTCCTCGCCGCTGGAGCAGCCCGGAATCCAGATGCGGATATCCTCGTCCGGGTCGCGCCCCCGCGTCAGCGGCTCGATCGCCTTGGTGCGCAGCGTCTCGAACAATTCGGCATCGCGGAAGAATCGGGTGACGTTGATCAGCAGGTCGCGGAACAGCGCCTCGCACTCGTCGGCATCGTTCTTGACCCGCGCCAGATAGGCCGATCCGGTGCCGATGCCGAGCACGTGCATCCGTCGCTCGACCCGGCGGACCAGGGTGGTGCGCTTATAGCCTGAAAAGTCGTGACCGACTGCGTTGCGCAGAACCCGGCACAGATCGTCGATATGATCGGCGACGACCTCGGCCTCCTGCTCCTTCGGCTCGCCCATGCGGCGCGCGAAGAAGGCGTGGAGACAGTCGAGGATTTCGCCGGGATGCTTGACGAAATCGACCAGTCCGGTGCCGACCGCCGACAGGGGCATCCCGTCATAGCGCGCGCTTTCGGGCTTCTGGACGACGCTGACCCCGCCATTTTCCTTGATCGCGCGCAGGCCCGTGGTGCCGTCCGCGCCGGTGCCGGACAGGATGACGCAGGCGGCATTGGCCTGCTGGTCGCTGGCCAGTGACAGGAAGAAATCGTCGATCGGGCGGCGCAGCCCGCGCGGCTGGATGAAGTCGGTCAGTTCCAGCACGCCGCCGCGAATGGCCAGGCCCCGGCCGGGCGGGATGATATAGACGCGGTCGGCCTCGATCCGCTCCGACCCCTCGCACTGGCGCACTTCCAGATTGGTGTGCCGGTCGAGCAGCTGGGCGAGCATGGATTCGTGATTGGGGTCGAGATGCTGGACGACGACGAACGCCATGCCGGTCGGCGCACGCGCCGGGGTCAGCATTTCGCGAAGCGCCTCCAGCCCGCCGGCCGATGCGCCGATGCCGACCACGGGCACCGGGGCGATGCCGTTATCCTGACGCGGAGTGGGCTGCGGAGCCTCGGCGTCCGCGCTCACGGGAAGGCGGCCCGGTCGAGGTCCGACAAGGTCAGCTTGGCCTGGGCGATGGTCGCGGCGGTGTTGGCGATCGCGGTCAGCGACCCCTCCAGCACGATGCCGCTTTCCGCCAGGATCGGGGTCAGCTTGCCCAGGGTGCGGCCCAGTTCCGCGTCATAGGCGGCCAGTCGTTCGGGCTGGGAGCGGCTGACGTCGAACTGCGACGCGAAGATATAAGGCATCTTGCCGCCCAGCTGGCGCAGCTTCGACATGTAGAGCAGATTGACGAACGGCGAGCCGTCCTTGCGGAAGTTGATCAACATCGTGCGGACATTCGACTGGCGATCATTGGCCAGGAACTCGCGAATCCGTTCGCGCGCCTCTTCGTTATCAGCATCGCGCTGGAGCATCCGGCAGTTCTGCCCGATCACATCCTCGCTGGTATAGCCGGTCAGCTCGCGAAAGCCGTGATTGATGAAGATCAAGGGATTGTCGTCGCGCGCATCGGCCAGCGCCAATGCGATGGGAGACTGGTCCAGATACATGGCCAGATGACTCGGAATTTCAGTATAGTGCACGTAATCTGGCTCCATGACGCGCATTCGCATGGCGTCCTCCCCTCCGCAAGTGCCGTGACGTCCGGCGCCCCCCGAAAACTTCACATGGATAAACCCATTATGGCGCTGTGACGTTCCCGCCTCGTCTCGGAATCATTGCGAGAGCGGAACAGGTGAAAGGGGTGTCGGGACAGGGCGTGGCCCCAGCCAGGACTGGCGGAAGCGGGTCTGTTCGGGTGTCAGCTTCTGGCCGATCCTTTCGTTCGGGACCACCTCGATCGTCGGATCGGCGGCCAGCGTCAGGGTGGCGCTGCGCTCGCCGCCGCGCTGGCGATAGACGATGAGCAGGCGGTCGCCGGGCGCATGACGTGCCAGGATCGCGGTCCAGGCCTGCTGGTCGGCCAGAGGGCGACCGTCGACGCTGACGATCCGGTCGCCCTTGTCGAGTCCGGCTTCATAGAGCGGCGTGCCCGGTATGGTCGGCGCGGTTAGCGCCATGCCGCCGTCGAGCGGCCCCGGCGTTCCGCCCGCCCAGGCCGCCTTGGGGTTCGCCTTGCGCAGGGTCAGTCCGGCCTGTGCGAGCAGCGGCGCGAAATCGGGCAGGCCGCTGGCGGTGATGCTGCGCGCGAAGAAGCGGTCGGCAAAAGCCTGATCGCCGGTCACCTGCCCCAGGGCGATGCGCAGATCGTCGGGGCGATAGCTGCGCTCGGGCTTGCCGAAGCTGCGCCAGAGCTGCCGCATATAATCGTCCAGCGTCAGCTGCGGGAAGCGCTGGCGCAACTCCATGTCCAGCGCCAGCGCGATCACCGCGCCGTACGGATAATAGGAAAAGAAGATGTTCGGATTGGTCGGGTCGATCGACTGCGCCGCATCGACGAAGGGCGCGCGCAGGCTCATTTCCTGCGGCCCGCCATAGCGCCGTGCCGGGGAATTGATGAGGGCGTTCAGCGTACCTGACAGCTGGGCGACATAATCGTCGACCGGCATCTCGCCTGCGCGGACCACGGTGAGCGGGCCATAATATTGGGTGAAGCCTTCGGCCAGCCAGAGCGAGGGCGTGGCATTGGCGCGGGTGAAATCGAACGGCTCCAGCTCGGCCGGGCGGATGCGCTCGACATTCCAGCTGTGGAAGAATTCGTGGCTGAGCGTCTGGATCTGCGAAAACTTGCCCGCCGCCAGCGAGCGCGCCTGGCTGATGACGGTGGAGTTGCGGTGCTCCATCCCGTCGCCGCTGATCTGCGGCATGTAATCGGCAAGGAAGGTGTAGGTGCCGTAATCATAGGCGGGCGTCTCGCCGAAGACCGCGATCTGCTGCGCGGTGACCTTCTGCGCCATGGCGGCGAAGCGGTCGAGATCGGCGGCGCTGCCGTCATGATGGACGGTCAGGCGGATCGTGTAGGTCTTCGCCCCGTTCGCGACCGTCCAGTGGCGTTCGTCCCAGGCGGACAGTTCGACCGGGCTGTCCATGAAATATTGCAGATCGCGCGCGGTGAAGACGGTCGGGTCGTTCGTCGGAGCCAACTGGGTGGCGATCTTCCACCCGGCTTGGGGGTGGAAGCGGACGCGGATCGGCCGTGCGTCCTGCCCGATCGCCCAGAGGAAGGTCGCGGGAATATTCAGCCGGGCGTGGGTCGGGTCGATCTGGGCATAGGTGCCGTCGCCCCGGTCGCCGAACAGTGTGTAGCGCACCGTCACCGTGCCGTCATGGCCGGCGACGGTCCAGCCATAGGGGTCGGTCCGCTCGACGGTCAGCGGCTTGCCCGCGCCGTCGACGGCGGACACCGAATAGACGTTCTTGGCGAACTCGTGCAGCGCATAGCGGCCGGGCGAGGAGCGGGCCATCTGGAAGCGGACGGGTTGGCGATCGAGCCCGTGATAGGTGACGCTGACCTGCGCCTCGTGATGCTGGGCGCGGGGGAAGGCGATGTCATATTCGACCGGCGCTGGATCGACCTGCTGCGCGGGAGCGGTCTGCGCCGCGACCGGCTGCATCGCCGTGGAGGCGAGCGCCATCGCCGCCGTCATCGCCAGAAACCGCATGATATTCCCCTTCGCGCCAACAAGGTCGCGACTTAGGCATGGCGACGCGGCCGGGTCCATCGCTTTTCCGGAAAAGGCTGATCCGGGAAGAGACGGTCGAATCACCCCGCCGCCCGCCCCGCAGGGCTGGTCCGATCATCCGAAATGTCAGGAAAATCTGGAGGCGCGACCGGGAATCGAACCCGGGTGCAAGGATTTGCAGTCCTCTGCGTCACCACTCCGCCATCGCGCCTCGATGCGTGGGAGGCGGGCATGTGTGCGGTTTTTCGCGCGGCGTCAACAGGGGAGTGCGGGGTTGCCGGAAAAAGTGCGTTACGCCGATCGGCTTCACCAATGCTCAACCGCTTGGCGATAGAAGGTCCAGGCGATAGAAGCGGCGGGAACCAATTAGTGTATTGCATGGCTAAAACGGCTGTGCGACAGGGATGGGCGATGATGACAACCAGCTACGATTCCTCCGATTTCGACGCGATGCGCCATGCGATGGTGGCCAGCCAGCTGCGCACCACGGCGGTCAGCGACCAGCGTGTCGTCGCCGCGATGGCACGTGTCCCACGCGAGGCGTTCGTGCCGGAGGCGCTGCGTCCGGTGGCGTATCGCGACGGGACGCTCGACCTGGGGCAGGGGCGCGCGGTCAACCTGCCGATGGCGACCGGCCGTCTGCTGACCGAGGCGTATCTGGAGGCGGGCGACCGGGTCCTGCTGATCGGCGCAGGCACCGGCTATACCGCCGCGCTGCTGGCCGGGATCGTGGCCCAGGTGATCGCGGTCGAGGAAAATGCTGATCTGGTCGCTGCCGCGCGCACCGCGCTGGCCGGTGAAACCAAGGTCGAAGTCGTGCAGGGCGCGCTGAACGCCGGGCACGCCGCCGCGGCGCCCTATGACGTACTGGTCATCGACGGCGCGGTCGAGGAGCTGCCGGCCGCACTGGTCGAGCAGGTCAAGATCGGCGGCCGGATCGTTACCGGTCTGGTCGAGAACGGCGTGACGCGCCTGGCCAGCGGTCGCCGGACCGAGGGCGGCCACGGGGTGCGCGCCTTTGCCGATGCCGAATGCACCATTCTGCCGGGCTTTGCCCGTCCTCGCGCCTTCCAATTCTGAGGGACTATGCGCCTGCACCTGACTTCCTCCCTGACCTCCGGCGTCCTGATCGGTTCGGCCCTGCTGCTTGCCGGATCGGCGTCGGCGGAGACGCTGCGCGAGGCGATGGTGCGGGCGTACCAGACCAACCCGACGATCACCGGCCAGCGTGCCGCCCAGCGCGCGACCGATGAGAATGTGCCGATCGCACGGTCCAGCGGCCTGCCGTCGCTGCAATCCAACGCGCAGATCATCGACAATATCGTCGTTGCCAACAACAACTTCCTGAACCCTGAACGCGTCGGGTCCGGGCAGGTGCAATTGTCGGTGCCGCTCTATCAGGGCGGTGCGGTCAAGAATGCGGTGCGTGCCGCCGAGACGCGGGTCGATGCGGGCCGGGCGCAGCTGCGCGGGGTGGAGGCCAACCTCTTCACCAATGTCGTCGCGGCGTACATGAACGTCATCCGCGACGAAGCGATCGTCAATCTCAATACCCGCAACGTCAATGTGCTGGACACCAATTTGCGCGCTTCGCGCGACCGGTTCCAGGTGGGCGACCTGACCCGCACCGACGTCGCCCAGTCCGAGGCGCGGCTGGCGCAGGCGCGCGCGCAGCTTCAGTCGGCGCAGGCCAATTTGATCTCCAGCCGCGAGAATTACGTCAACATCGTCGGCATCGCACCCGTCGGCCTGGAGCAGCCGCCCGCGCTTCCCGCGCTGCCTGCTTCACCCAACCAGGCGGTCGCGGTCGCGCTGGATCAGAATCCGCAGCTGATCGCCGCGCGGCGTTCGGCGGATGCGACCCGCTATGACATCAACGTCGCCCGCGCCAACCGGCTGCCGCGCGTGGCGGCGGTGTCGAGCGGGAATTATTTCAACTATCTCGGTTCGCTGAACGCGCCGCCGGGCGTGGGCAACGTGCCGACCTCCGGGGTCAACGCGACCGTCGGCGTCCAGCTGTCCATGCCGTTGTTCCAGGGCGGTCGCCCGGCCGCGCAGGTCCGTCAGGCCGAGGCCCTGCGCGGCCAGGCGCTGGAGAATGCGACCGGCACGGAGCGGCAGGTCGTGGCGCAGGTCCGCTCGGCTTACGCCGTGTGGCAGTCCTCGCAGCAGGTGATCGCCTCCGCCGAATCGGCGGTGCGCGCCAACTCGCTGTCGCTGGAGGGCGTGCGGGCCGAAAACAGCGTCGGCACCCGTACCGTGCTCGACATCCTGAACGCCGAGCAGGAATTGCTGAACAGCCAGGTGACGCTGGTGACGGCGCGGCGCGATGCCTATGTCGCGGGCTTCGCGCTGATCGCCGCGATGGGCAATGCCGAGGCGCGCGACCTGGGGCTGGACGGCGGTTCGCTGTACGATCCGGTCACCAACTACAAGCGTGTCCGCAACAAGATTAGCGACTGGGGCGGCGACGGCGAGCCCGCGCCGGTCGCCAGCACGACCGCCGGAACCCCGGCGCAGACGGCGGCGATCACCCGTCCGCTCGATGCCGACGTCAACGCCCCTGTTGACAGAAGCCCCGCATTAACCACAGGTGCGGAGGCACCAAGCCGGCAATAAGGCCGGACAGGGGCCTTGGGGGCAAGAATGGGGTTTGCGGTCATGGGTGATGTCAGCGCCGAGCCGTCGATGGAAGAGATCCTCTCCTCGATCAAACGGATCATTGCCGAAGAGGGCGAGGTGCCCGCGCGTCAGCGTCGCCAGCCGCGCCCGGTGCCCGCGCCTGCGGTCGAGGATGATTCGCCCGAGGTTCTGGAACTCAGCGATCCCATGCCGCTGCGCATGAAGGTCGAGGCCGCCGCCGCCCGCGCCGCCGAATCGGCGATGCGCGCCGTGGCCCCCGAACCCGCTCCGGCCCCTGAGCCGGTGGCGCATGTCGCCGCTCCCGCACCCGTCGCCCCGCCGGTCCAGGCCGATCTGGACGACGCGGAAGAGGCGATCGTTTCCCCGCGCGTGGCCGAGGCCAGCCGTGGTTCCCTGGAGGCGCTCAGCCGTATGATGGTCAAGCCCGAACCTACCAGCGACGGCACGCTCGAAGGGCTGGTCCGTGACATGCTGCGCCCGATGCTGCGCGAATGGCTCGACACCCATCTGCCCGAGATGGTCGAGGCGATGGTCGCGCGCGAGATCGCCCGGATCACGCGCGAAGGGCGCTGATCCTGCCCGCCGGCTTTTCGACGTGCATCACGATGCGAGCGGAACCGGGGGCACCCGTCCGGGTTCGTTGGGCATGAACCCGACACCCGAGACGCCCGATCTGTCGAAATCGACGCGCTCGCACGTGTCGTCCCCCCCGATCGCCGATGCGAAACAGCCGCATTCGGGCCAGTCCGACATCTTCTTCGCCGCGGTGAAGACGACGCGGATGCCGATGATCGTCACCGATCCGCGGCAACCGGACAATCCCATCGTCTTCTGCAACGAAGCCTTCAGCTTCATGACCGGCTATTCCGAGGAAGAAATCCTCGGCACCAATTGCCGCTTTCTCCAGGGACCGGAAACCGATCGCGACGTGGTGGCGCAGGTCCGCGCGGCGATCGCGCGGCGCGACGAGATCGCGGTCGAACTGCTCAACTATCGCAAGAACGGCTCGACCTTCTGGAACGCGCTGTTCGTCTCGCCGGTCTATGACGATGCGGGCGAGCTGGTCTATTTCTTCAGCAGCCAGCTCGACATCTCGCGCCGCCGCGAGGCCGAGGATGCGTTGCACGAGGCGCAGAAGATGGAAGCGGTCGGCAAGCTGACCGGCGGCATCGCGCACGATTTCAACAATTTGCTCCAGGTCATCATCGGCTATGCCGATATCCTGGAGGCACGGGTCGATCAGGGCGATCGCGGCGGCCGTCGTGCGGTCGAGGCGATCGCCGCCGCCGCCGCGCGGGGCGCGACGCTGACCCAGCAACTGCTCGCCTTTGCCCGCAAGCAGGAGCTTCGCGACCGGTTGCTTAACTTCAACCAGTTGATCGAGGATTTCCGTCCGATCCTGAACCGCACGGCGGGCGATGGCGTGGTGATGCGGCAGCGGCTGGAGGAAAATCTCTGGAACTGTCGAATCGACCCGGTTCAGGCCGAGATGGCGCTCCTCAACATCGTCACGAATGCGCGCGAGGCGATCGGCCGCCAGTCGGGTCAGGGCGAGGTCACCATCTCGACCCGCAACATGATCCAGTCCGGCGACAGCCCGGAGGGGCCCGCCAATCTGGATGCGGGCGAATATGTCGTCGTGCAGGTTGCCGATACCGGGCCGGGTCTCGATCCGCAGATCGCCGACAAGATTTTCGACCCCTTCTTCACCACCAAGGAGATGGGGAAGGGCGCAGGGCTGGGGCTGGCCATGGTCTATGGCTTCATGCGCCAGTCGGGCGGCCTCGCCACGGTCGAAACGGATGCGGACGGCGCGACGATCGCGCTCTATTTTCCGCGTGCCGCCGGCGTCACCGAACGCCGCGCCACGCCGATACAGCCCGCACGCAGCGGCGGGGTCGAGCGGGTGCTGATGGTCGAAGATCAGGATGATGTCGGCGATCTCGGCAAGTCGATGCTGGAGGATCTGGGCTATGACGTCGTCCTGACCCGCAGCGCGCGCGAAGCGCTGGACCATCTGGCGAAGGACAGCGATTTCGCACTGCTTTTCACCGATATCCTGATGCCCGGCGGCATGAACGGCGTCGCGCTGGCGCAGGTGGTGCGGCGCGACTATCCGCATCTGTCCATCCTGCTGACCACGGGCTTTGCCGACGAGGCGATCGACGAGGGCGCGCGCTCCTACGAGCTGATCCGCAAGCCCTATCGCCGCGCCGACCTGAACGAGCGGATTCGCGCGGTGCTCGACCGGCCGGGCGCCCGGACCTGATAGCATCTGGCGTCACGCCGCGCGGGTGATTAAGGCAGCGTCATGACTGAGCTGCCCAAGACGTTCGACCCCGCCGCAATCGAAGCCCGCTGGTATGGCCATTGGGAGGAAAAGGGGCTGTTCCGCCCCGATCGCCCGAATGCCGAGCCCTGGACGATCGTCAATCCGCCGCCCAACGTCACCGGCAACCTGCATATCGGCCATGCGCTCGACAACACGTTGCAGGACATTCTGGTCCGCCACGCCCGGTTGAAGGGCAAGGATGCGCTCTGGGTCGTCGGCACCGACCATGCGGGCATCGCGACCCAGATGGTGGTCGAGCGCCAGATGAACGCGAAGGGGCAGAAGCGCACCGACTTCACCCGTGACCAGTTCCTGGAAAAGGTATGGACGTGGAAGGCGGAGAGCGGCGGCCAGATCACCGGCCAGCTGCGTCGTCTGGGCTGCTCGATGGACTGGGCCAATGAACGGTTCACCATGGACGAGGGCTTCAGCAAGGCGGTGCTGAAGGTCTTTGTCGACCTGTACAACCAAGGACTGCTCTATCGCGACAAGCGGCTGGTCAACTGGGACGCCGGGCTCGGCACCGCGATCAGCGATCTGGAGGTCGAGACGCGCGAAGTGAAGGGCAGCTTCTGGCGCCTGCGCTATCCGCTGGCCGATGGATCGGGCTTTATCGAGGTCGCGACGACCCGGCCCGAGACGATGCTGGCCGACATGGCGGTCGCGGTCCATCCAGACGACGCGCGCTACACCGCGCTGATCGGCAAGCAGGTGCGCCTGCCGATCACCGGCCGCCTGATCCCGATCGTCGCCGACGAACATGCCGACCCCGAACTGGGGTCGGGCGCCGTCAAGATCACGCCGGGCCATGACTTCAACGATTTCGAGGTCGGCCGCCGCGCCGGTATCGAAGCGCGCGACATGCTCAACATGCTCGATGGCAAGGCGCATATCTGCCAGACCTCGGACGGTCTGATCCCGGACACGTTCCTCGGCCTGTCGACCGCCGACGCGCGCAAGGCGGTGGTCGCGCGGCTGAAGGACGAGTGCGTCCTGATCCCGCATATCGACAAGGACGGCGAAGAACATGACGCCGAGCCGCGTACGATCCAGACGCCGTTCGGCGACCGTTCGGGCGTGGTGATCGAGCCCTGGCTGACCGACCAATGGTATGTCGACGCCAAGACGCTGGCCCAGCCCGCGATCCAGGCGGTGCGCGGCGGCGATATCAAGATCGTACCGCAGGCCTGGGAGAAGACCTTCTTCAACTGGATGGAGAATATCCAGCCCTGGTGCGTCAGCCGCCAGCTCTGGTGGGGCCACCAGATCCCAGCCTGGTTTGCCGATGACGGCCGCGTGTTCGTCGCCGAAACCGAGGAAGAAGCGCGGGCGCAGGCGGGTGAGGGCGTCACCCTGACTCGCGATCCGGACGTACTCGACACTTGGTTCTCGTCGGCGCTCTGGCCGTTCGCGACGCTCGGCTGGCCCGACAACGGCGACAAGACGCTGGCGGGGCGCTACCCGAACGACGTGCTGATCTCCGGCTTCGACATCCTGTTCTTCTGGGATGCGCGGATGATGATGCAGGGTCTGCACTTCATGGAAGAGGTGCCCTTCAAGACGCTGTATCTCCACGGTCTTGTCCGCGCCGCCGACGGCTCGAAAATGTCGAAATCGAAGGGCAATACGGTCGATCCGCTGGGCCTGATCGACCAGTACGGCGCCGACGCGCTGCGCTTCTTCATGGCGGCGATGGAGAGCCAGGGCCGCGACATCAAGATGGATGAACGCCGGGTCGAGGGCTATCGCAACTTCGCGACCAAGCTGTGGAACGCGGCGCGCTTTGCCCAGGCCAACGGCATCGGCGCATCCGCGACGCTGGAGGCGCCGAACGCCAGCCTCGCGGTCAACAAGTGGATCATCGCCGAGACGGTGAAGACCGTTCAGGCGGTCGACTTGGCACTCGCCGACTACCGGTTCGACGGGGCGGCCAACGCGATATACCAGTTCGTCTGGAGCCGCTTCTGCGACTGGTATCTCGAACTTATCAAGCCGGTCCTGCAGGGTGGCGAAGAGGGTGGCGAGGAAACGCGCGCTGTGGCGGGCTGGGTGCTCGACCAGATCCTGGTCCTGCTTCACCCCTTCATGCCCTTCATCACCGAGGAACTGTGGCACGCCATGGGCGCGCGCGATCATGACCTGATCGTGGCCCAGTGGCCGATGGCCGACGCCCGCGCGCTCGATCCCGAAGCGGAGCGCGAGATCGACTGGCTGATCCGCCTGGTCAGCGAAATCCGCGCTGCCCGCACCGAACTCAACGTGCCGCCGGGCGCGCGTCTGGCCATGCATGTGCGTGACGCGAACGAGGGGACGACGGCGCGCCTGACCCGTCAGGCTTCGGCACTGGCGCGTCTGGCCCGTGTCGATGCTGCCGAGGGCGAAGTCGCGGGCGGTGCGGCGCAGGTTGTGGTGGACGAAGCGACCTTCGTTCTGCCGCTGGAAGGCGTGATCGACCTCGACGCCGAACGCCAGCGCCTCACCAAGGCCATCGCGGCGGTCGAGAAGGAACGCGACGCACTGGGCGGGCGGCTGGGCAATGCCAGCTTCGTCGAGCGCGCCAAGCCCGAGGCGGTCGAGAAGGCCCGCGCCGACCATGCCGACAAGATGGCCGAGGCCGCGCGGCTGCACGCGGCGCTCGGTCGTCTGGGCTGATCTTAAAATTCCTCCCCAAGCTCTGCTTGGGGAGGGTTGGTTTAGTTTTGTTCCCCCAGGCGTCGCAGCCGCCGGATACGTGGCTCGCGCTGGAGTTGCGCCTCGCGCCGGATGACCTGGCGCAGTTCGTCGCGCTTTTCGTGGATCGAGGCGATCACCGGCCCCATTGCGACACCCAGGTCGACCAGCACCGCTTCCGACAGTTGCAGCGAGCTCTCCAGCGTCTCGGGCACCGCCTCGCTGACCCCCGCCCGGTAGAGTTCGGTCGCATGGGCCATGTCGCGCGCGCGGGCGATGATCGGCAGGTCGGGTGCGGCCTCGCGAATGCGCCGCGCCAGCCGGACGGTCAGGACGGGATCGTCCATCGTCAGGATCAGCGCGCGCGCGGCGGGCAGGTTCAGCCTGTCGACCAGCTCCGCCCGCGCCACGTCCCCGAACAGCACCGGATAGCCCGCCCGCCGCGCCTCGCCGACCGAATCGATATCGGCCTCCACCGCGACATAGGTCTGGCCGTGCACGGTCAGCATGTCGGCGATCATCTTGCCGACGCGCCCGAAGCCGATGATGACCGTGCGGCCGCCGTCCGCCTCCAATTCGGGCGCGGCGGGGCCGTCGGCGCCGCGTGCCTCGATCCGGCGCGAGATGACGCGGCCCGCCTTGGCGAGCAGCGGGGTGATGGTCAGGCCGATCGCGGTCACCGTCTGCCAGAAGCTGGCGGTCGAGGGCAGGATCAGCTGCGCCTGCGCCGCGGTGCCCAACACGATCAGCGTCGTCTCGGACGGGCTGCCCATCAACAGGCCTGTCTCCGCCGCCACGCCGCGCCGGGCATGGGCGATCCGCAGCAGCAGATAGGTGACGATCGCCTTCACCGCGACGATCCCGACCACGGCGAGCAGCAGCGAGTCCCAGTTCTTCGCAATCAGCCTTAGGTCCAGGCTCATGCCCACGGTGATGAGGAATACACCCAGCGCCAGTCCTTTGAACGGCGCGGTCATCACCTCGACCTCCGAATGATACTCGGTTTCGGCAATGAGCAGTCCGGCGAGCAGCGCGCCGACGATCGGTGAAAGGCCCGCCGCCGTGGTCGCGACGCTGGCGACGATGACGACCAGCAACGAGGCGGCAAGGAACAGTTCCGGGCTCTTGGTTCGCGCGGCCTGGGCGAACAGGCGCGGCAGGACCAGCTTGCCGCCCAGATACATGGCGACCACGGTCAACCCGCCGCGCAAGGCGACGCCTGCAATTCCGACCCAGCCTTCGTCGCTGGCGGTCGGGGCCATCGCGCCCAGTGCGAAGATGATCGGGACCAGCGCCAGATCCTCGAAGAGCAGCATCGCGAAGGCGCCCCGACCCACGGGACTCGTCGTGCCGACCAGTGGCAGCACCAACGCGGTCGACGACAGGGTGAGGGCGAGGCCCAGCCCGATCGCGCCCGCCCAGCCCTGCCCCAGCATATGGAGCGCGATCCCGATCAGCGTCGCCGCGCCGATCAGCTCGGCCGCACCGGTGCCGAACACCAGCCGTCGCATCGCCCAAAGCCTGCGAAAGGATAGCTCCAACCCAATGGAAAACAGCAATAATATGATGCCAAACTCGGCAAAGGGCTCGATCGATTCCGGGTTGGAAATCGTTAGATAATAGAGCCATGGCGCATGGGGTACGAGCGATCCCAGGCCCGCCGGGCCGACCAGCAGCCCGACCAGGATGAACCCGATGACCGGGCTGACCCGAAAGCGCGCAAAGGCCGGAATGACGATCCCCGCCGACCCGAGGATCACGAGGGCGTCGGAAAAGCCCTGATTGTCTAACCGAAGTGCCATGGCGACAGCCTAACCCGGCTTGGTCGCGCTTGTCAGGTCGTTAATCCCACGAAACGACGATGGGGCGATTCGTCCAATCGGTTATGACCCGGTGGCGGCGTTAGGGCGGCGCGATGAAGCCGCCCCGATCAACCGCCCTGTTCGCCATCCTGCCTTGCCTGGCCCTGGCCGGCTGCGGCGATGGCGACCGGGCCGAGCGGCTGAAGGGGGCTGGCCCCAACCCGTCGTTCGACGCGCTAATGCGGGTCGCGGATGCCGATGCGGGGGCGCGGACCTTCGGCCAGTGTCTGGCCTGTCACACGATCGGCAAGGGCGAACTGGACCGGGCGGGGCCGAACCTGCACGGCATCATGGGCAAGCCGGTCGCGGGCGGTAGCCTGCGCTATGGCTATACCGCCGCACTGGAGCGGGTCGGCGGGCGCTGGGACCGCGCGACGATGAACCGCTGGCTGACCTCGCCCCAACGCTTCGCGCCGGGCACAAAGATGACCTTCCCCGGCCTGCCCGATCCGCTCGCCCGGGCGGACGTGATCGCCTATCTGGAGCGCGAAGGGCGGGAATAGGCGAAACGCCAAGGGGCGATGGCGAGGCGTGCGCTTCGACTTCGCTCAGCGTGAACGGCTGTAGGGATAGCCCCTCGCTCCCTAGGCCGAATCGACACCCGACCATGCCCTTCTCCCCTCGCCCCTCATAGAGGGGAGAGGGTTGCGCAGACTTAGGCTTTGCGAGAGCAAAGGCTTAGTCGGAGCTGGGTGAGGGGTGAATGCTCGCGTAAGCGAGCGCGAGCCGAAGGCTTGCTCAACCCCTCACCCAAGCTGCGCTAGCCAGCAGGCTGGCAAGCTCCGCTAACCCTCTCCCCTATCCAGGGGAGAGGGAAAAGAGGCAGGCCAAATGTCGATCCGGCCTAACATTCGTTCAACCTGAGCATAGTCGAAGGCCAAGAGACGCCGGGCCACGCTGCGACATGGCCTTTGACGACTTCCCCGGAATAAGAAAGGGGCCCGGAAGCAATGCCTCCAAGCCCCTTTCTTACACATAGCGGCAGAAATTACTGCCAGTTGGCCATCGCGGTTTCGAGGTTGACGCGGATCGCCTCGAAGAACTGCTCGGTGGTCATCCAGGGCTGGTCCGGGCCGATCAGGATGGCGAGGTCCTTGGTCATCTGGCCGTTTTCGACGGTCTGGACGCAGACCTTTTCCAGCGTCTCGGCGAAGCGGACGACGTCGGGCGTGTTGTCGAACTTGCCGCGATACTTCAGACCGCCGGTCCAGGCGAAGATCGACGCGATTGGGTTGGTCGAAGTCGCCTTGCCCTGCTGGTGCTGGCGATAGTGACGGGTCACGGTGCCGTGCGCCGCTTCCGCCTCGATCGTCTTGCCGTCCGGGGTCATCAGGACCGAGGTCATCAGGCCCAGCGAGCCGAAGCCCTGCGCCACCGTGTCCGACTGCACGTCGCCGTCATAGTTTTTGCAGGCCCAGACGAATTCGCCGTGCCACTTGAGGGCCGAGGCGACCATGTCGTCGATCAGGCGGTGCTGATACTCGATGCCCGCCGCCTTGAACTGCTCGGCGAATTCGGCGTCGAACACCTCCTGGAAGATATCCTTGAAGCGGCCGTCATAGGCCTTCAGGATGGTGTTCTTGGTCGACAGATAGACCGGCCAGCCGCGGTTCAGACCATAGTTCATCGAGGCGCGCGCGAAGTCGCGGATCGATTCGTCGAGATTGTACATGCCCATGGCGACGCCGGCGGCGGGGAAGTTGAACACCTCCTCTTCGATCGACTCGCCATTCTCGCCTTCCCACTTCAGGGTCAGCTTGCCCTTGCCGGGGACCTTGAAATCGGTCGCCTTATACTGGTCGCCGAACGCATGACGGCCGACGACGATCGGGTGGGTCCAGCCGGGGACGAGGCGGGGAACGTTCTTGATGACGATCGGCTCGCGGAACACCACGCCGCCCAGGATGTTGCGGATCGTGCCGTTGGGCGACTTCCACATCTTCCTCAGGCCGAACTCCTCGACGCGCTGCTCGTCGGGGGTGATGGTCGCGCACTTGATGGCGACGCCGTACTTCTGCGTGGCGTGGGCGCTGTCAATGGTCACCTGGTCGGCGGTCGCGTCGCGATTCTGGACCGACAGGTCGAAATAGGCCAGTTCGATGTCGAGATACGGCTTGATCAGGCGCTCGCGAATCCATTCCCAGATGATCCGGGTCATTTCGTCGCCGTCGATCTCCACGACGGGGGTGTTTACCTTGATCTTCGCCATATGCGCATCCTTCAGATTAGGCAGGTTTGGCGACGCGTCTAGGGGAGGGGGCGCGGCGGATCAACTGCCCTGAACATCATGCGAAAGGGCCGGGGCGAACCGAAAAGATTGTGCGATGGCCGGTGGACAGGTAGACAGGCCCGATGCCTTCGCTCGAAAAGCCCCCCGTCGCGACCACCACCGTCAAGTGGCGCTTCCCCGCCGTCCATCCCGAAGGGCGCAAATATGTGCTGATCGGGGCGGGCCTGACCATCGTCGCCACGCTGATCACCAAGGTGCTGTTCTGGCCGTTCGTCGGTCTGTGCATCTGGATCGCGGCGTTCTTCCGCGACCCCGTCCGCACCACGCCGCAGGGCGACGACCTGATCGTCGCACCCGCCGATGGCCTGGTGACGATGATCCAGCGCGTTCCGATCCCGCGCGAGCTGGTCGGCGAACTAGGTGAGGCGCCGCTGGTCCGCGTGTCGATCTTCATGTCGGTGTTCGACGTGCACATCAATCGCACGCCCGTCGCGGGCGTCATCCGCCAGGTCGTCTATATCTCGGGCAAGTTCCTGAACGCCGACCTCGACAAGGCGTCGGACGAGAATGAGCGCCAGCATTTCGTGGTCGAAGGCCGCGATGGGCGCAAATATGGTTTTACCCAGATCGCCGGTTTGGTCGCACGTCGGATCGTCGGTTTCGTGAAGCCCGGGGATATGGTCGCCGCCGGTCAGCGTGTCGGCCTGATCCGCTTCGGCAGCCGCGTCGACGTCTATCTGCCCGATGACGTCACGCCGCAGGTCTGCCTGGGCCAGCGTTCGGTCGCGGGCGAGACGGTGATCGGCCGTGTCGGCGGCAAGCCGATGACCGGTATCGCGCAGTAAGCCGCGCGCTCCGATGGCCATCTCCCCCCGCTTCGCCCGTCGCCGTGCCGATGGCGAGCCGCCCCGTGGCCTGCCTTTGCGGGCGATCATCCCCAATGCGGTGACCGCGCTCGCGTTGGTGTCCGGCCTGACGGGGGTGAAGTTCGCCATTGCGGGGTCCTGGGAGGCGGCCGTCACCATGATCATGGTCGCGGCGGTGCTGGACGGGCTGGACGGCCGGATCGCGCGATTGCTCCGGGGGGAAAGCCGGTTCGGCGCTGAGCTAGATTCGCTGTCCGACGCCATTTCCTTCGGCGTTGCGCCAGCCTTGATCCTTTATCTCTGGTCGCTGGAAAATCTGCCGCGCGTCGGCTGGATCTGCGCCGTGCTTCAGGCGGTTTTCTGCGCGTTGCGGTTGGCGCGGTTCAACTCGCAACTCGATGTCACGGATCAGCCGCGCAAGACGGCGGGCTTCTTTACCGGAGTGCCCGCCCCGGCCGGGGCCGGGCTTGCCATGCTGCCGCTCTATCTCTGGTTCTGGACCGGCGAGCCATTCTTTGCCTCGCCCTATCTGGTCGCGCCCTGGGTCGCGCTTGTCGCCCTGCTGATGGTGTCGAGCCTGCCGACCTTGTCCTGGACCTCGTTCCGCCTGCGCCGCCATGTGCGGTTCGAAGCCCTGGCGATCATCGTGCTGGTGGGTGTCGCGCTGATCTCGGCACCCTGGCATGCACTTACCGCGCTGTGCCTCGCCTATCTGCTGAGCATTCCGGCCACCATGATCGCCTATGCGCGGATCAAGCGGCCACGCGGCGGCGGACCAGCGAAGGGGCAGGGGAGCCTGCCGCCCAGCGCCTGACGGCAATCCGACGCTCGGCCACGACCAAAGTGGCCAGCGGCGTGAACGCCGGTTCGATATGACCGGTGGCGAGATGCAGGATGCGACGCCATTGCGGCGCGACCATCATCGCTATGGTGGTCAGGGCGGCGACCAGGGCGCCCGTGAAAACCAGAACACTCACCACGATCATCATGATGCCAGCCTCCTGCCGTTCGTTCGATACGACCCGGCGCATTAACCAAGCCGTAACCATTGATTTTTTTGTCCAGTTCCGTCGCCGAAACGCCGACATCAGGTCGAGCTGTGCCAATTTCGCGACGTTGCGATAACGTTATGCGACGATCAACATGCCATCCCTGTTGTGATCGCTTTATGTTCCGCCGATGTTCCCTTGTCAATCATCCGTGGAACAAAAGTGAACGCGGTGGGGTGCTTGCCATGCGGGTTTTCATGCGCTAAGGGCCCGCGCCTCAACACCGCATGGGAAGCATCATATTTCGGTGCGCATGGGCTTTGCCCGCCGCGTCATCCGCTTCCCAGAGGACTAACCGGAAGGAATTACATTATGGCGGCACCCGTCGTCACCATGCAGCAGCTGGTCGAGACCGGCGCGCACTTCGGCCATCAGACCCACCGCTGGAACCCGAAGATGAAGCCCTACATCTTCGGCGACCGCAACGGCGTCCACATCCTCGACCTGTCGCAGACCGTGCCACTCTTCGCGCGCGCTCTGGAGTTCATCAGCTCGACCGTCGCTGGCGGTGGCAAGGTCCTGTTCGTCGGCACCAAGCGCCAGGCGCAGGAGCCGGTCGCCGAGGCCGCTCGTCGCGCTGGCCAGCACTTCGTCAACCACCGCTGGCTGGGCGGCATGCTCACCAACTGGAAGACGATCTCGAACTCGATCAAGCGCCTCAAGACCCTTGAAGAGCAGCTGTCGGGCGACACGCACGGCCTGACCAAGAAGGAAGTGCTGAACCTGACCCGCGAGCGCGACAAGCTCGAGCTGTCGCTGGGCGGCATCCGCGACATGGGCGGCATTCCGGACGTGATGTTCGTGATCGACGCCAACAAGGAAGAGCTGGCGATCAAGGAAGCCAACACGCTGGGTATCCCCGTCGTGGCGATCCTCGACTCGAACGTCTCGCCCGACGGCATCGCGTTCCCGGTTCCCGCGAACGACGACGCCAGCCGCGCGATCCGTCTGTATTGCGAAGCCGTCGCCATTGCCGCGACCCGTGGCAACAACGAGCAGCAGCGCCGCAGCGGCGCCGACTTCGGCGCGATGGCCGAGCCGCCCGTTGAGGAAGCGCTGACCGTCGCCCCGACCGAAGCCGCCGAACAGGCGGTCGAGGCCGAGCGCCAGATCGACGCGTAATCGCGTGAACAGGCCCCGCGATGCGGGCGGGGCGATCATCGACCGGACGGGGCATCCCGCCGGTCGGTGACATCGGCTTGACATGCAAGCCGTGCTAAGGGCCGCCTCCGATGGGGCGGCCCTACCCGCATCCCCCTTTTCAGACAGAGGAAATCAGACAATGGCCGATATCACCGCAGCGATGGTCAAGGACCTGCGCGAAAAGAGCGGCGCGGGCATGATGGACTGCAAGAAGGCGCTCAACGAAGCCGCTGGCGACATGGACGCCGCGCTGGATTGGCTGCGCACGAAGGGCCTGGCGGCCGCGCAGAAGAAGTCGAGCCGTACCGCCGCCGAAGGTCTGGTCGGCGTCGCCACCAGCGGCACCGTCGGTGCTGCCGTCGAAGTGAACTCGGAGACCGACTTCGTCGCCAAGAACGACCAGTTCCAGGCGTTCGTGAAGGACGTGACCGCGATCGCGCTGAAGACCAGCGACGATGTCGAGGCGCTCAAGAACGAAGCGATGCCGCAGGGCGGCACCGTCGCCGAAGTGCTGACCAACAACGTCGCGACCATCGGTGAGAACCAGTCGCTGCGTCGCGCCAAGCGCCTCGAAGTGTCGAAGGGCGCGGTCGTGTCCTATGTCCACAACCAGCAGGCACCGGGCCTGGGCAAGATCGGCGTGCTGGTCGCGCTGGAGTCGGACGCCGCCGACGACGTGCTGCAGGCGCTTGGTCGCCAGCTGGCGATGCACATCGCCGCCGCCTTCCCCAAGGCGCTGAACGAGGAAGACCTCGACGAGGCCGAGATCGAGCGTGAGCGCGCGATCGCGACCGAAAAGGCCGCCGAATCGGGCAAGCCCGCCGACATCATCGCCAAGATGGTTGAAGGTTCGATCGCCAAGTACCGCAAGGAGCACGCGCTGGTCAGCCAGCTGTTCGTGATCGACGGCAAGACCAAGATCAGCGACGTCGTGGCGAAGGCCGGCAAGGACGCCGGTGCCGAGATCAAGCTGGTGGACTATGTCCGCTTCCAGCTGGGCGAGGGCATCGAGAAGGAAGCGTCGGACTTCGCGGCCGAAGTGGCCGCCGCATCGGGCGTTCCGCAGAAGGCGTAATGTCTCGCGCCGTTCCGTGATGGGACGGTGAGGGTAAAGGGGAGCGGCCGCCGCAGGGTGGCCGCTCCCTTTGCGTTTGGGGTGTTCGCAATCCTCTCCATCGTCAGATGGGGAGGGGGCATCGCGCCAGCGATGGTGGAGGGGTCGCGATGGACCGGCCATGCCCCTCCACCACACCCTGCAGGCGCGTTGCCCCTTCCCAAGCAAGCTTGGGGAGGAATGCAATTGCCAACGTTCGTTCGCCCTGAGCGAAGTCGAATGGCATGGGCGGAGCGGAGTCCCTTGGGCTTCGACTGCCCTCAGCCTGAACGGATGTAGGGTGATGGACCGAGGGCGCTCGCTCACTGTCCCACGAAAATCCCCGCAACCCGCCGCTCCATGGTTGCCCGCTGGCCGGTCGCCGCCTAAGGTCCGCGCCACTTTCATCACCAAGATCCGAGAAACGATGACCACCCCGCGCTTCAAACGTATCCTTCTGAAATTGTCGGGTGAGGTCCTGATGGGCGAGGGCGGCCTCGCCATCTCGCCCGAGATCACCGCGCGCGTCGCGCAGGAGATCGCCGATGTCCGGGCGCAGGGCTATGAGCTGTGCATCGTCGTGGGCGGCGGCAACATCTTCCGCGGTTTGTCGGCGGCGGCCAAGGGGATCGAGCGGGCGACCGCCGACTATATGGGCATGCTGGCGACCGTGATGAACGCACTGGCGGTGCAGAACGCGCTGGAGCAGATCGGCGTCGACACCCGTGTGCAGTCGGCCATCCCCATGTCGAGCGTCTGCGAACCCTTTATCCGCCGCCGTGCCGAGCGGCATCTGGAAAAGGGCCGCGTGGTGATCTTCGCCGCCGGTGTCGGCTCGCCCTTCTTCACCACTGACAGTGGCGCCGCGCTGCGCGCCGCCGAGATGAAGTGCGATGCGCTGTTCAAGGGCACCAGCGTCGACGGCGTCTATGATGCCGATCCGAAGAAGGTGCCGACCGCGACCCGTTACGAAACCGTCACTTTCTCCAAGGTGCTGTCCGACGACCTGAAGGTCATGGACGCCTCGGCCATCGCGCTGTGCCGCGACAACAATATCCCGATCGTCGTCTTCAACATCCGCGAACATGGCAATTTCGGTGCCGTGCTCGCTGGCGAAGGCGTGTCGACGATCGTCCAGAACGCAGGAGCTTAAACCATGGCAGCCTATGACAAGTCCGACCTCGAGCGCCGTATGCAGGGCGCGGTCGAATCGCTGAAGCACGACCTGAACGGCCTGCGCACCGGCCGTGCGTCGACGGCGTTGCTCGATCCGGTGACGGTCGAGGTCTATGGCAGCCACATGCCGCTGAACCAGGTCGCGACTGTTTCCGCGCCCGAGCCGCGCATGTTGTCGGTGCAGGTGTGGGACAAGTCGAACGTGTCGTCGGTCGAAAAGGCGATCCGCTCGGCGGGTCTGGGCCTGAACCCGATCAATGACGGCCAGACGCTGCGCCTGCCGATCCCCGACCTGACCGAGGAGCGCCGCAAGGAGCTCGCCAAGCTGGCCGGCAAGTACGCCGAAGGCGCGCGCATCGCGGTGCGCAACGTGCGCCGCGACGGCATGGACAGCCTGAAGGTCGACGAGAAGAAGGGCGTGTTCGGCGAGGACGAGCGCAAGCGCCACGAGACCGAGGTCCAGAAGCTGACCGACGCCACCATCGCCGAGCTGGATGCGGCCGCGGCGGCCAAGGAAAAGGAAATCCTGGGCAAGTGAGTCCTCCGGCCGCCTCGGCCCAGACGGCTCTGGGGTCGCTGGTGGCCGTGCCCGATACGGGTGCGGTCCCGCGTCACGTCGCGATCATCATGGACGGCAATGGCCGCTGGGCCAAACGCCGTCTGCTGCCCCGCTTCGCCGGTCACAAGGCCGGGGTCGATGCCGTGCGCCGGATCGCGCGCGCGGCGCGGGCGATGGGGATCGAGGCGCTGACGCTCTATGCCTTCTCGTCAGAGAATTGGCGGCGGCCTGAGACCGAGATCAGCGACCTGATGGGCCTGCTGCGCATCTTCCTGCGCAAGGATTTGGCCGAGCTGGTCACGGACAATGTCCGGTTGCGGGTGATCGGCGACTATCACCGTTTCCCCGCCGATCTGGTCGCGGCGATCGACGATGCGGTGGCGCGGACGGCGGGCAATAGCGGACCGGTCCTGGCCATCGCGCTGAATTACGGGGCGCAGGCCGAACTGGTCGAGGCGACCCGGCGGCTGGCCAGCAAGGTCGCGGCCGGAGAGATGGCGGCGGATGCGATCACGCCGGAGGCGATCGAGGGCGAGTTGCAGACGAACGGCTTGCCGCCGCTCGATCTGGTGATCCGCACCTCGGGCGAGCAGCGCTTGTCCAACTTCCTGCTGTGGCAGGCGGCCTATGCCGAGCTGTTGTTCGTCGACACGCTCTGGCCCGATTTCGACGAGACGGCGCTGGCCGATGCGGTGGCCGAGTTCGGTCGACGACACCGGCGTTTCGGCGGCCTGTGACCGACCCCGAATCCCCCAAGGCCGGAGCGCCCGAGGCGGCTCCGGCCAACCCGCCCGCGTCCGGCATGTCGAACCTGACCAAGCGAGTGCTGGCCAGCATCGTGATGATCGCCGTGGCCAGTGTTTCGCTCGTGCTGGGCGGGCTGGCCTTCTGGCTGCTGGCCGTCGTCGTTGCGCTGTTCATGATGGCCGAATGGTCCGACCTGTTGAAGGTCGATGCCAAGCAGAAGCGGCTGGCTCAGTTCGCGCTGTCGGTGCCGCTGGCCATCATGGCGCCGGGTCTGGCCGCCGGACCGGGTTTTTTCGCGCTGGGGCTGATCGCGGCCACCTTCTTCTTCCTGACCATCGTATCGCGCCGCCCGGAATATGGGGCAGGGGCCTTTTATGTCGGGCTGCCCGTCTTCTCGCTGCTGGCGATCCGGCTGCATGACGACGGGCTAGTGCTGTCGCTCTGGTCGATGGCGATCGTCTGGGCCTGTGACAGCGGGGCGTTCTTCGTCGGGCGGCAGTTCGGCGGGCCGAAGCTGGCCCCCAGCATCAGCCCGGCCAAGACCTGGTCGGGCCTGATCGGCGGTGTGGCGGCGGCGACGTTGCTGGCGCTGCTGATGCGCTGGGCGCATGGCCTGCCGCTGCATCTGGTCGTCGCGACGCCGGTGCTGGCGGTGCTGGCACAGATGGGCGATCTGTTCGAAAGCGCGCTGAAGCGGCGTGCGGGCGTCAAGGACAGTGGTAACGTGCTGCCCGGCCATGGCGGCGTGATGGACCGGCTGGACGGCATCGTCCCGGTCGCGCCAATCGCTGCACTGCTGATCCTCCTGCCGGACCTGTTCTGATGCGTAGCGTGACCATTTTGGGGGCGACCGGATCGGTCGGCACCTCGACGCTGGACCTGATCGAGCGTGAGCCCGACCGCTATCATGTCCGCGCGCTGACCGCCAATTGCGATGTCGCCAAGCTGGCGGCGGCGGCGAAGCGGACCAACGCCGAACTGGCGGTCGTCGCGGACGAAAGCTGCCTGCCCGATCTTCGCGCGGCGCTGGCCGGAACGGAAACCCGCGTGGCGGGCGGGCGTGCGGCGGTGATCGAGGCGGCGGCGATGCACGCCGACTGGACGATGGGGGCCATCGTCGGTTGCGCCGGGTTGGAACCCGCCATGGCCGCCATCGCCAATGGCGGTACGGTGGTGCTCGCCAACAAGGAGCCGCTGGTGTCGGCGGGCGAGGTGGTGCTGGCGGCGGCAGCCAAGGCGGGGGCGACCCTGCTCCCGGCCGACAGCGAGCATAACGCCATCTATCAGTGTTTCGACTTCGGGCGGCCCGAGCGGGTGCGCCGGATCGTCCTGACCGCCAGCGGCGGCCCGTTTCGCAACCATACGACCGAAGAGATGCGCCGCGTCACCCCCGAACAGGCGGTGGCGCATCCCAACTGGTCGATGGGCGCGAAGATCTCGGTCGATTCGGCCACGATGATGAACAAGGGGCTGGAGCTGATCGAGGCCGCGCGCCTGTTCCCGGTCCCCTCCGATCGGATCGAGATCGTGCTGCATCCGCAATCGGTGATCCACTCGGCGGTCGATTATGTCGACGGATCGATGCTGGCGCAGCTGGGGCCGTCGGACATGCGTGTGCCGATCGCCCATTGCCTGGCCTGGCCCGACCGGATGCCGACGCCGATGGCGCCGCTCGACCTCGTGGCGCTGGGACGGATGGACTTCGCCGCACCCGATCCGGTTCGCTTTCCGGCGCTGCGGCTGGCGCGGGCGGCGCTGGAAGCGGGCGGGGCGGCTCCGGCCATCCTCAACGCCGCCAATGAGATTGCCGTCGCGGCTTTTCTGGCGCGTCGTATCGGCTTCCTCGAAATTGCCGCAATCGTCGAGGATGTTCTCCATCGCTACGACCCCGCCCCACCGGAGTCGCTCGATGCGGTGATCGCAATCGATGCGGAAACCAGGGCAATAACGGCCGAGCGCGTTGAGGATTGCGTCGTTTGATCGAAACCCCCGGCCTGTTGTTGACCATCCTGGCCTTTGTCCTTGCCCTCGGCCCGCTCGTGTTCGTGCATGAGATGGGGCATTATCTCGCCGGGCGGCTGTTCGGCGTGAAGGCCGAGACCTTCTCCGTCGGATTCGGGCGGGAGATTTTCGGTTTCACCGACAAGCGCGATACGCGGTGGAAGATCGGCTGGCTGCCGCTGGGCGGTTACGTCAAGTTCGCGGGTGACATGAACCCGGCCAGCCAGCCCGATGCGGCCTGGCTGTCGCTGCCGCCTGAGGAGCGCGCCCGGACCTTCCAGGCCAAGCCGGTATGGCAGCGTGCGATCATCGTCGCGGCAGGCCCCGCGATCAATTTCGCCGCCGCCATCCTGATCCTGGCGGGCTTCGCCTATGCCTATGGCGAGGCGGTGGTGCCGCCCGTCGTGGGGCAGATCATGCCCGGCAGTGCGGCGGCCGCGACCTCGCTTCGCCCCGGTGACCGGGTGACAGCGATCGACGATCGTGCCGTCACCGACTTTGCCGATATCGCCCGCTATGTGCAGATTCGCGCCGGTGACCGGGTGACGATCGCGGCGACGCGCGGCGGCACGCCCTTCACAACCAGCGCGACCATCGGCACCGAGGAACAGCGCGACCGCTTCGGCAACAGCTATCGCATCGGCCGTCTGGGCCTGCGCGGTGCCGGTACGGTCGACGTCCGGCCGGTCAGCCTGCTGCGCGCACCCGTGGTGGCGGTCCAGCGTACCGGCGAGATCGTCCGCATGATGGTCGAGACGCTGGGCCAGGTGATTTCGGGCCGCCGCTCGGTCAAGGAACTGGGCGGACCGGTGTCGATCGCGAAAGTGTCGGGTGAGCAGATGTCGCTCGGTCTCGACGCCTTTGTTTTCTTCGTGGCGCTGGTGTCCATCAATCTGGGGTTCATCAACCTCTTGCCAGTGCCGATGCTGGATGGCGGTCATCTTCTTTTCTATGCGATCGAGGCGGTGCGGCGACGCCCGCTGGAGCCGGTGGCCCAGGAATGGGCATTCCGTGGCGGTTTGATCGCGATCCTGGCCCTGATGCTCTTCGTAACGTTCAACGATCTGGGCAATTTGGGGCTGTGGAAAAACATCCGCAGCTTGATCGGCTGACGCCGATGGGGCAGGGCGCGACGACGACAGGGGTCGGTTCGACTTTTCTGGGGTGGGTTTGGTGACAGCAATGACGGGTATGAAGACTGTGCGCGCGGGCGCCATGCTGCTGGCGGGCACGATGCTGTCGGGTGTTCCCGTCATGGCGCAGACCGCGCCTGCCGCGCCGAGCGCCGGGGCGGGTGCCGCTCCGACGCAGGCCGTGACGCCTGCTCCGGTGCGCACCATCAAAACGCTGCGGGTCGAAGGCGCCCAGCGTATCGAGCCCGAGACGGTGTTGTCCTACACCAAGCTGCGGGTCGGCATTCCCTATACCCCGGAAACGCTCGACCAGGCGCTGAAGGATCTTCAGGCGTCCGAACTGTTCGCCGACTTCTCGATCTCCGGCGTGGAGACGGGCGACATCGTGCTGCGCGTGCGCGAGAACCCGATCATCAACCGGGTCATCCTCGAGGGCAACAAGCGCCTGAAGGAAGACAAGATCAAGAAGGAGATCAAGCTGTCTCCCCGCCAGATCTTTACCCGGACCGCAGTTCGCCAGGACGTGGCGCGCATCGTCGAGCTGTATCGTCGCCAGGGCCGGTTCGGCGCGGTGGTCGAGCCCAAGATGGTCAATCTCGACCAGAACCGCGTCGACGTGGTGTTCGAGATCAGCGAAGGGCCGAAGTCCAAGGTTCGCCAGATCAACATCATCGGCAACGAAAAATTCTCCGACGACGAACTGCGCGGTGCGATGTACACCAAGCAGTCGCGCTGGTTCCGCTTCCTGTCCTCGGCCACCAGCTATGACCAGGACCGCCTGGCCGCCGACCAGCAGAAGCTGCGCCTGTTCTACCTGACCAACGGCTATGCCGATTTCCGGGTCACGAGCGCGGTCGCCGAGCTGACACCGGACAAGAAGGACTTCATCATCACCTACGTGGTGGAGGAAGGCCCCCGCTACAAGTTCGGCGACGTGAAGGTCGACAGCCAGATCCGCGACTTCGACAATGAGAAACTCGCGCAGTCGCTACCCATGAAGAAGGGCGACTGGTACAACGCCAAGCTGATCGAGGACTCGATCGACAGCCTCAGCCAGACGGCGGGTCTGTTCGGCTATGCCTTTACCGATGTGAACCCCGACTTCCAGCGTGACAAGGACACGCTGACGATGGCGATCACGTTCAACATCGCCGAGGCCAAGCGGACCTATGTCGAGCGGATCGACATCAACGGCAATACGCAGACGCAGGACAAGGTCGTCCGCCGCGAAATCCGCGTGGCCGAGGGCGACGCCTTCAACAGCTTCCAGGTCCGTCGCAGCCAGGATCGCATCAACTCGCTCGGCTATTTCCAGGAAAAGCTGGAGATCAAGCAGAACCCGGGTTCGACGCCCGACCGCATCGTGCTGGAAACCAATGTCGAGGAACAGTCGACCGGCTCGCTGCAGCTGTCGGCCGGTTACTCGTCGCTGGAACGCTTCATCATCCAGGCGAACATCACCCAGCGCAACTTCCGCGGCAAGGGCCAGGAACTGCGCGCGGGCGTCAACTATTCGGCCTATTCCAAGTCGATCGAGCTGGGCTTCACCGAGCCTTATGTGTTCGACAAGAATATTGCGCTGGGCGTCGACGTGTTCCGTCGCGACTTCAACTCGTTCAACTATCTGGGCACCACGCGCCAGACGACCTACAGCCAAGTGTCGACCGGCTTCCAGGTTCGCGCGGGCGTGCCGCTGACCGAATATTGGTCTCTGTCGGGCCGCTATGGCCTGACCTATGATCAGGTCGGCCTGGACGCGTCGTTCTTCAACGCCGACGGCACCTGCAACTTCCAGCAGGCGGGTCGCTATCTCTGCGACTCGATCGGCAATCGCTGGACCTCATCGGTCGGCTACTCGCTGATCTATGACAGCCTGAACAGCCGCCTGCGTCCGACGGCGGGCCATCGCTTCTCGTTCAGCCAGGACTTTGCCGGTCTGGGCGGCGACGTGAAGTATATCCGCACCCGCGCGGAAGGCGCCAAGTTCAAGGGGCTGGGCAAGGGCTTCGTCTTCTCGATCCTGGGCGAGGGCGGTTACATCCACTCGCTCGAGGGCAGCCGTGGTCCGGGCATCGATCCGGTCCGTATCGTCGACCGCTTCTATCTGGGCGAGCCGCAGTTCCGCGGCTTCGACATTCGCGGCGTCGGTCCGCGCGTGCTGCGCGTGCCCTATGTCATCGGTAACGATGGCAGTCAGTCGCTGAGCAAGGACCGTCAGCAGTTCGTCGACGACGCCCTGGGCGGCCGCGCTTATTATCTGGCACGCGCAGAGCTAGAAATCCCGTTGGGTTCGGGCGCGCGTGAGATGGGCCTGCGTCCCAGCGTCTATGTCCAGGCCGGCAGCCTGTGGGGCGTCACCCGCCCGCTGGCCTCGCTCAACTTCCCGCAGGCGAAAGACGCCAACGGCAATCTGCTGTTCAACAAGGACGGTTCGCCGACCTTGGCGCCGGTTGCCCAGACCGATGCGCAGGGGCGCCCGCTGTTCCAGGTGCCTACCAATGACAGCACCACGGCGGACAAGACGGCGGGCCTCACCACCACCTGCCAGACTGGTTACTCGCCGACGCTGGGTGGCGCCTGCTCCGGCGGGACGGCCAACATCGCGCTCCAGAACACCAACTATGCCCAGGAACAATTCTACCTCGGCACCTGGAAGCCGCGCGTGTCGATCGGCATCGGTGTGAACTGGAATTCACCATTCGGACCGCTGCGCATCGACCTTGCCAAGGCATTGGTCACGCAGCCGGGCGACGACCCCAAGCTCATTACTTTCAACGTAGGGACGCAGTTCTGATGAAGACGATTTCCAAGCTCCTCCTCGCGGCGGCCCTTGTCGCGCCGGCCGCGACCGTCGCCACCACCGCCAGCGCGCAGGTGAACGGCGTCGCCGTGGCCGACCCGCAGGGTGCGATCGCCGGTTCGCGTGCCTGGGCCGCCGCCCGCCAGCAGATCGAGACGACCTACAAGGCGCAGCTCGACCAGGCCGAAACCCGCCGCACCGCGCTCGGCCGTGAGTTGGAGCCGCTGGTCCAGGCGTTCCAGACCGCCCGCGCCGCGCCGAACGCCAACGAGGCCGCGCTGCGTACCCAGGCCCAGTCGATCCAGGCCAAGCAGCAGGCCGCCGAGCAGGAACTGGGCCGTCTGACCCAGCCCGCCGTCCGTGCGCAGACCTATGCGGTCGAGCAGATCCAGGCACGTCTGGGCGAAGCGGTGCAGAACGCCGTGCGCGCCAAGAATGTCAGCCTGCTGGTCAGCCCGCAGGCCGTGCTGTTCATGCAGCCGACTGCCGACATCACGTCCGCGGTGACGGCGGAACTGGACAAGCTGGTCCCGACCGTCAGCATCACGCCGCCCGCCAACTGGCAGCCCGGCCAGCAGGGTCAGCAGCAGGGCGCCGCCCCCGCCGCTGCCGCTCCGGCCGCCGCCGCCCCGGCGCCTGCCCGTCGCCAGAACAGCGGCCGGTAATATCTCGGTGAGCGACGACGTGAACGAAGAGGCGAAGACCGTCATCGGCCCGATGGACGTGACGCGGGTCATGGCGGCGATCCCGCACCGCTACCCGATGCTGCTGGTCGATCGTGTCGAGGAACTGGTCCTCGACACGTCGATCCGCGCGGTGAAGGCGGTGACGATCAACGAGGCCTTTTTCCAGGGCCATTATCCCGGCCGTCCGATCATGCCGGGCGTGTTGATCGTCGAGGCGCTGGCGCAGGCCGCCGGTGTCCTGGGCGTGGAAAGCCTGGGCCTCGCGAATTCGGGCAAGCTGGTCTATTTCATGTCGATCGACGGCGTGAAGTTCCGCAAGCCCGTCGAGCCCGGCGTGCTCCTGCATTTGGAGGTCGAGTTCGTGTCGAAGCGGACCCGCGTCTGCAAGTTCGCAGGGGTCGCCAAGATCGACGGCGTCGTCGTGGCGGAAGCCAATTTCACCGCGATGATCGCTGATCCACCGGCAGAAGCGTAAGCGACCGTCACGGGCTTTTGACTAACGGGGCGCGGTCCGCTATGGGCCGCGCCTTGAGCTTGAAGGCTGGTCGGAACCAGCCATTTTCCGGAGCAATATCATGAAGACCGATACGCATCCCGACTATCACATGATCAAGGTGCAGATGACCGACGGCACCGTGTTCGAAACCCGCTCCACCTGGGGCAAGGAAGGCGACACGATGCAGCTCGACATCGATCCGCTGGCGCACCCGGCCTGGACCGGCGGTCGCGGCACCATGCTGGACACCGGCGGTCAGGTCGCGCGCTTCAACAAGCGTTTCGGCGGCGGTCTCACGCTCCGCAAGTAATCGCGTCCGGCCTCATCGCCGAGCGAACGAAGGACCCGGTGCTTCCACGAAGCGCCGGGTTTTTTGCGTCCGTTGCAGGAGGAGAGGCGGGAATAGGTTTGCAGTATGTTAACCAGCGGTGTTTAGCATGGAGCCATGTTCGCCGCCGAATTCGAACCTGCCGAATTTGCCAATCGCCGCCGCTCCCCGCGCACGGCGACCGCGCTGGACACCGATCTGGGCCGTGGCGGGCTCGACCGGGCGCTATGCCGGGTTACCGACATTTCCACCACCGGCGCGCGGCTCCAGACCTATACCGAACTGCGTCGCGGGCTGAAGATTTGGTTGCGCCTGCCCCATGTCGGCGAGATCGAGGCCAAGATCGTGTGGGCATCCGATTTTGCCGCCGGTTGCCATTTCCACACGCCATTGACGCGCGAGGCGTTCGAAATACTGGCCCCGATGACCGCCTGATCCGTTCCATCGGCTGGTCAGTGCAGGGCGAGTGCGCTAGACGAGGCGAAAGCCGTAACAATTGGAACGATCTTGACGCTCTCCACCATTCCCGTGGGTACGCCGCGCAGCGACGACAGTATCGCCGCGGTCAGCGTGACCGAGCTGTTTACGATCGGCATCGGTCCCTCCAGCTCGCACACCGTCGGCCCGATGCGCGCGGCCAAGGCCTTTGCGGTCGAGATGCTGGACACCGGCCTGATTCCGGATCGGGTCCAGGCCGAGCTGTTCGGATCGCTTTCGCTGACCGGACGCGGGCATCATAGCGATCGGGCGGTGCTGCTGGGCCTAGCGGGCGAGACGCCCGAGCGGGTCGATCCCGATGCCATTGATGGTTTGCTCGCAAACATCCACGAGACGCGGCAGCTGATGCTCGACGGGCGCCATCCTTTGCCCTTCGATGTCGAACAGGACCTGCTGTTCCGGCCCGGCTTCCTGCCCGCGCATCCCAATGGCATGGTCTTTACCGCCTTTCTGCCCGATGGCAGCTCGGTGGTCCGCCGCTTCTACTCGATCGGCGGCGGCGCGATCCGGATGGAGGGTGCCGAGGCGATGCGGACCAACCGGCGGCTGGCGCATCCCTTTGCCTCGGGCGCCGAATTGCTGGAACGCACCGACGAGACCGGCCTGTCCATCGCCCAGATCGTCCGCACCAACGAAGCCGCATGGCGCGAAGACGGCGAGACCGACGTGTTTCTCGACCGGGTGCGTGACGCGATGTGCGCCTCGATCGAGCGGGGCTGTGCCGCCTCCGGCATCCTGCCGGGTGGGCTGAAGGTCCAGCGGCGCGCGCAGGCGATCCGGCAGAAGCTGCTCGACCGGGGGCCGCGCACCGACCCCAGCCTGGTGTTCGAATGGGTCAGCCTCTGGGCGCTGGCGGTGAACGAGGAGAACGCGGCGGGCGGCCGGGTGGTGACCGCGCCGACCAATGGCGCGGCAGGCGTCATTCCGGCGGTGCTGCGTTACTATGAAACCTTCGTCCACGGCGCGACGCGCGACGGGGTGCGCACGC
>NZ_LDTF01000041.1 GCF_001477495.1 Sphingomonas yabuuchiae | reverse complement strand
CCGCGCCGATCGCCTCGGTCTCGCGCATCTCGGCGCGGCGGCTGAGGAACTGGCGGAGCGGACGATGCGTGTCCTGCGGATCGCCTTCCTGTCCTCCGCCGCGCTGGAGTTCTTCGCGGCGCTGTCGGTCGCCTTGGTCGCGGTCTATTGCGGCTTTTCACTGCTCGGCCTGTTGCCCTTTGCGGCCCCCGAGACGCTGACCCTGGCGCGGGCCTTCTTCGTGCTGGCCCTGGCGCCCGAATTCTACGCGCCGATGCGCCGCCTTGCCGCAGCCTATCATGACAAACAGTGCGCCGATACGGCCGCCGATACGCTGATGCCGCTGGTCGAGCCGGTGCGGGCGGTTCCCGTCGTGGCGGCGGCCCCCCTGAGCTTGCGCGATGTGACGATCCATTATCCCGGCTGCTACACGCCCGCCGTCTCGGGCCTGTCCTTCTGTGTCGAGGCGGGCGAGACGGTGGCGCTGCTGGGTCCGTCGGGCAGCGGCAAGACCAGCGTGCTGCATCTGCTGCTGGGTCTCGCGCCGCTGTCGGCGGGAACGGTCGAGGCGGGCGGTGTACCGCTCACTTCGCTGGCGGGGCAGGCGAGCTGGGTGGGGCAGCATCCCCTGCTGGTCGCGGGCACGATCCGCGAGAACCTGTTGCTGGCCTACACCCATGCGGATGACCTGGCGGTCCGGCGCGTGGTCGCGTCGGCGGGGCTGGGCCGGATGCTCGCATCCCGACGCGGCGGGCTGGACGCGCCGCTGGATGCGCGGGGGAGCGGGTTGTCGGGGGGCGAGCGACGGCGGATCGCGCTGGCCCGCGCGCTTCTCAACCCCGCCCCGTTCCTGCTGCTCGACGAGCCGACCGCGCATCTCGACGCCGGTGCCGAAACCAGGCTGATCGCGACCATCGCCCGCGCGGCGCGGGGGCGTACGACGCTGATCGCCACCCACAGCCCTGCGCTTGCCGCCATCGCGACGCGGGTCATTCATCTGGGACCTGCCGCATGACCTTGCGCACGCTGATCGCCGCCGAACGTCGCAAGGAGCGCCGCCGTTTGCGACAGGCGGGAGCGTGCGCCGCGCTGGTCGCTGCTGCCTCGGTGCTGCTGCTGTCGCTGTCGGGCTGGTTCCTGGCCGCCGCAGCCTTGGCGGGCGGGGCAGGGATCGTCGCGGCGCAGGCGTTCAATTACATGCTGCCCTCCGCCGCGATCCGCTTGCTGGCGATCGTGCGGACCGGCGCGCGTTATGGCGAGCGGTTGGCGAGCCATGGCGCGGCATTCGGGGCACTCGCCCGGCTGCGCCCCGCGCTCTATCGCGCGATCACCGCCGCGCCGCCCTCGGTCGCGCTGGCGCTTGGGCGGGGCGAGGCGACGGCGCGGCTGATCGGCGATGTCGATGCGGTGGAATGGCGCCTCGTCCGTCTGTCGGGGCCGTGGGGTGCCGTGGCGGCGTTGGCATCGGGGGCGGTGTTGACGCTGCTCGGCGGATGGCTGACGATGGGGGCGGCACTGGCCTGTGCCGGGGGAATATGGGCTCTGGCGCGTTATGGGGCGGGTCGGTTGGAGCAGCCCGGCCGCGCGGTGCAACAGGCGACCGGTGCCTTGCGCGAGGAAGTGGCGATGCTCGGCAGCGCGGCGGCGGAGTTGCGTTGCTTCGCGCTGGAGGATTGGGCGACGGCGCGTGTCGCGGCGGCGGGCGATCGCCTGTCCGAAGCGCAGGTCAGGCAGGCGGCGGTCGCCGCGTGGTTCGAGGCGTTGCACGCGAGCGGCGTGGCCGTGGCGGCGGCCTTGGCCCTGACGTTTTCATCCGGCGCCGGCGCACCGATCGCCGCGCTCGCGGCGCTGGCGGCGGCGATGACCGTCGATGGCATCGCCCCGATCCTGCGGGCGTTGACCGAGAGCGGACGGCTTCGCGAGGCGGAGGCACGGCTCGACGCGGTGTTCGATGCGGTGGAGGACGCGCCCTCCGCCATCGGATCGCGCGGCCCGTCGATCCTCGTCATCGATGGCGAGCGGTTCATGCCGGGCAGCCGGATCGCGCTGACCGGACCATCGGGCTGCGGCAAGACGACATTGGTCGAAGGCTTGCTGGGGCTGCGTCCCCTACAGCCGGGCCGGATCGGGATCGATGGTCGGGATGCCGCTGATCTCGCGCCCGCGACCCTGCGCGCGATCTTTGCCTGGGCGCCGCAGGATGCCGCGCTGATGGCGAGCACGGTTCGCGACAATCTGCGGATCGCCGAGCCTCACGCGAGCGAGGATCGGCTGTGGCAGGCGCTGGGCGATGCAGCGTTGGAGGCGGTCGTGCGGGCCTTGCCCGACGGGCTCGACACATGGCTGGGCGATGATGGAGCGCGGCTGTCGGGTGGCGAGCGGCGGCGGCTGTCGCTGGCCCGCGCCTATCTGGGCGATGCGCCCTGGTTGTTGCTCGATGAACCGGGCGAGGGACTGGACGCCGATGTCGCGGCCGAGGTCGCCGGCCGCCTGGATGCGCGCCTCCGGCGGACGGGGCAGGGAATGATCCTGGTCAGCCATCGCCCCGTGCTCACCGTGCTGTGCGAGCGGCAATGGGCGGTGGATGAAGCGTCCCGCCGATCCGCCGCCTGACCTAGCCCGCGATGATGGCCAGGCGTGTCCTGTCGATCAGGCGCACGCCGCGCAGGCCGGATAGCGCGATCAGACCGTCCTGCTGGAATGCGGTCATGTGACGGCTGACGGTCTCGACCACCAAGCCCAGTGCCTCCGCCATCGCGCCACGCGACAGGGGCAGGCGGAACATGTCTTCACCGTCCGCCGCGCACCGCCGCGCCATGTCGAGCAGCAGCGCGGCGACCCGTGCGTCGGCCCGCGCGCGCGCCAGCATCGGCATCCAGCGCCGCACCTCGCCCAGCGTCGCCAGCGTCCGGCGCAGCAGTAATCGCCCGGCGGCCGGGTGGCGGACCAGCATCTCCTCCAGCGCCCGGCGCGGATAAACGCACAGATCGGCCTCGCTCAGCGCCGCGATGGTGTCGGCGGAGCGATCGGCGAAGAGCGTGCCGACGAAATCGCCGGGATAGAGCAGGCCGACGATCTGGATGCCGCCGTCCGCCTCCACGCGAGACACTTTCAGGACGCCCGAAATGAGATTGGCGCAACTGCTTGCCCGATCGCCGAACCAGCCGAAAGCCTGCCCGGCGCGCAACCGACGGCGGCGCCCGATCTGATGGAGCGCGGCGAGGGCCGTCTCGTCCAGGCCGTCGCATAAGGCCATATCCCGCGCGGCACAGGCGGCACATCGCAGCGGCAGGTCAGACGGCATGGCTGAACCGCATATCTTCCTCGTTGCGCCAGGCGTCGAAGGCGGCCGCGATGCTGCGGGCATAGGGCAGGGCGTCGGCCGCCAGCCGCAGGCGCGCGCCGTCCCAGGCGACCAAACCCACCTGCTCGAAGCGGTGGAGGCGTCCGCGAATGGCGCCCCGTTCGGGCAGGCCGTCGAGATTGGCGACGCCGTGGCACAGCAAAGCCGCGATGGCCTGGCCTCGGCGCTGGTCCAGCGGACTGCGATGGATGCCGCGTGTGGTTGCAAACCGACCCGCACCGATCGCCTGATGCCATGCGCCCGCACTCTTGGCGTTCTGAAGCAGCCGGTCGGGAAATGCGCTGATCGCGCTGGCCCCCAGTCCAATCACGATGTCGGCGGGGTCGTCGGTGAAGCCCTGGAAATTGCGGTGCAACGTTCCGTTCGCCGCTGCCCGCGCCAGCGGATCATGTGCTTGTGCGAAGTGATCGAAGCCGACCGCCCGGTAGCCTGCCTGCGTCAGCCGGTCATGCGCCAGCGCCGCCTGGACGAAGCGTGCCGCCGGGTCGGGGAGAGCCCGGGCGTCGATGCGGCGCTGGCGCGGGATGAGGTGCGGCACATGCGCATAGCCGAACACCGCCAGCCGTTCCGGGGCCAGTGCGATGGCCTCGTCGAGCGTCGCGGCCAGTGTTGCCTCGTCCTGACCGGGCAGGCCGTACATCAGGTCGAAGTTGATCGATCCGACCCCGACGGCGCGCAGCAGCGTGACGGCGCGGATAATGTCCTCGCCGGGCTGGACCCGACCGATCGCCGCCTGAAGGGCCGGGTCGAAGGTCTGCACCCCCAGGCTGACCCGTGCGACACCGGTGTCCGCGATGACGCTCGCCCAGTCCACGTCGAAGCCGCGCGGATCGATCTCCAGCGAAAGGATTGCACTATCGCTGGCAAAGGCGGCGCGCAGATGGGCGACCAGCGCGGCAAAGGCGGCGGGCGGGATCGCATTGGGGCTCCCGCCACCAAAGGCGATCCGCCCGATCCGTCCGCGACCCTCCAGCCGGGCGGCCACCAGATCGATCTCGCGATGCAACCGCGTGAGATAGGCATCCAGCCGCGCGGTCCGGTTCGCCGCCCCGGTATTGCACCCGCAATACCAGCAAATCGCCCGGCAATAGGGGATGTGCAGATAGAGCGACAGGATTTCGTCCGTACCGACCGTACCGAGTGCTGCAGCCATGTCGGCATGACCCACATGATCGCCGAATTCGGCGGCGGTGGGATAGCTGGTGTAGCGCGGCACGGGCCGGGCGAGCAGATCGGGATGATAGGGCCACATGGCCATGCCGTGCCCCGAGCGTGCGATCCTGCCTTTGACCGCCGTCAAACCGGCGCTTGTCGGTAGTCAAGGCGACGGGGCAGGGGCGCTCCTATCCGGACCTTCTGTACGCTAACAGGAGACAAGGGATGACCATTATCAGAACCGCCACCGTCCTGCTCGCGCTCGCTGCGACGGGTATCGGTACGTCGGCATGGGCGCAGGATACCGCAGGGAACGATCCTCGGGTCGGGATACGCGCTGGAGACGTATTGCTCCGCGCCCGCGCCATCCTGGTCGCGCCGAACGAGCGGTCGGGCAGTATCCTGCCCGCCTTCCCCGGCGAGCCGGTGAAGGTCAACGACAGCGTGATGCCGGAGGTCGATGCGACCTATATGGCTACCGACCATATCGGCATCGAACTGATCGCCTCGACCACGAAACATTCGGTCGGCGGGGTGCGGGGCACGACCGGCAGCATCGGCAAGCTCGCCTCCACCTGGGTCCTGCCACCGACCCTGACCGCCCAATATCATTTCATGCCGACGCAGCATGTCCGCCCCTATGTCGGTGCGGGTGTAAACTATACGATCTTCTGGAACGAAGCGGCGTCGGACGGGCTGCAAAGGGCGGTGGGGCCGACCAGGGTACACCTCAATGACAGTGTAGGCTGGGCGGCGCAGGCGGGCGTCGACGTGGACATCACCCGCCGGGTCTTCCTGAACCTCGACATCAAATATATCGATATCGACACCACCGCCCGGCTCTACAATGCGACACTGGGTCGCCAGCGGGTGAACGTCTCCCTGGACCCGCTAGTGTTCGGGATCGGTCTTGGAGTTCGGCTGTAATGAGAGGCGATCGGATCGAAAAAGCGTCGGCCTATTGTGACCGGAGATGAGGAAATTCAGGCGCAACAACGCAAATCGGCGGCCGGGCCGCCAATTTGCTGGCGCGCGCGCGTTCAGGAGCGACCGAGCGCGGTGTCCTCCAGCCGCACGCGGCTTCCGGAAGGCGGGAGGGGGTACTTGTCGGCGCCGCGCCGATGCCGGACACTATGAGGCATGACCGGTCCTGGCCTGCCTGACGAACAGCCCGTCTTCGCGCATCATGCGCGCGCGCTCCTGGCGCGTCAGGCGCAGGCCGACCGGGATCTGGTGGGGGCGTCGTACCGTCGTGGACGCAATCACCAGCCCGAGCTGGAGCCAGGACATTCGCCAGCCCGTCGCAAGGCGGATGCGCTCGCCGCAGCGGTCGGCATCGACTTCCACCGACCCAGTCCGATCCGGCGGGGTGGCCGCCAGACTGGCGGCGGCCGGGTGGCGCACTTCGACATGAAGCCGATGGGCAAGACCTACGTACCGACGAACTCGGACGGAAAGGCACACCATCGCTTCACGGCCAAGGCTAAAGAGGGCGCGCATTTCGACTATCTTCGCGACGGCGCCAAGGTCACGATCATCAGCCATCTCGACTATATCCGGCGCGATCAGGCGGTGGCGGATCTGGCGGAGGACCTCGTCATCGACATGATCGATGAGCAGGTGATCCGGGGCGGTATGAACGCCCGGGCCATCGTATCCAACGTCCCCGGCAGCCCTGAGCGTCAGCGGTCGTTGTTCGTGGCGGCCGAGCAGAGCGAAAGCCAGCCCAGGGTCCACCAGCTCACCGCCTCGACCGCCGAGGTCGGACGATATGATCGGGTGGCGGGATTCGCGACAAGTCCGGACTGGCTGCGCGACATGAGCCGCAGACTGAAGGCGGCGCGCCGGGAAGCCGAAGCCGAGGCGTCGGCCAAGGGACGCCCCTTCAAGGACCGGCAGGTCGTCGTCGCAGATGTCACGCCCGAGCAGGCGTTCGACCGGCTGACCTGGTTCGATAAGCATCCCAGCTTCCCCGCGCCGCGATGGCAGCAGGGGCGGACGGGGCGCAGCCACCATCGCTTCGTGCAGGAACTGCCCGCCGACGCCAAGCCCGAGCAGCATGGCCAAATCCTCCGTGACATCGTCGCCATGCTGGCGGCGGATGGCTGGATGGCGGTGGGGGTGATCCACCAGCCCGATCAGCACGGCGACAAGCGCAACTTCCACATCCATATCGACGCCTATGACCGCCCGGCGAAGTGGCTGGACGAGGAGGGCAAGTGGGATTTCGAGGTGGTCGAGCGCAAGAATGGCAAGAACACCCGGCCCTACCGCCAGAACAAGGTCAGCTACCGCGCGGAGCCCGACGCCAATGGAAAACGCGCCAAGGTCGATACCGCCGAGCTCATGCGCGGGCGCTTCATCGACATCGTCAACGCGGTGATGGGCCAGGAGCGCTACCTCCACGGCACCTATGAGGAAAATGGCATTGCCCTGACCCCGCTCGAGCATATGGGCAATCGCGCGACCGGCCACGAGCGGCGTGGGGTCGCGACGGAGGTCGGCACCCGCAACGCGCGGCGGATCGTGAGCGATGAGCTTGCTGCCTGCGATAGGAAGGCGGCTGCTGCGACGGACGTGCTGGCAAGGGACATGACGCTGATCCTGCCGTCGATAGGTGACCAGCCCGACGCGGTTGCCGTTGCCCGGCGATATGAGCGATTGTCCCGCCGACTGATCCAGCGCCGCCATGACATGGACGTCACCGATGTCGTGGTGGCGGCATCGCGATCAAGGGCGGAAGCGGTGATCGCAACGCTGGAGCCGGAGCCCGGCCGCCGGACCAAGCCGCGCGCTGGCGACCGTGCGCTGTTGGAGGCGGCGCATGCGCATCTCGAATGGGTGGCGCAGCATTCACCCTCCGACGAGGAGCGTCTGGCCGAACGGCAGCGGCTCGCCCGGATCGGGGCACAGGCTGGTGCTGCATGGGATGAGGTGGCCGCGGCAATTGCGACAAAGGGCCAACGCACTCCTGCGATCACCTATGTTTCCACACGGACGGCGCCCGCCGCGACGATACACCATCCGGATTATCAGGAGCAGGTGCGTGGACGCCTTCGCCAATGGCTGACGCGGCATGGACGAGATGAGGGGCGGCTGATCTTTGAAGGCGACGCGGTGCGCCTCGCATCCGATGTGCCGAAATCGATCGACCGGCTGATGCAGCTGCTCGCTGGCGAGGAGGAGTTCCAGAACTGGCTGGTCAGCGAACGGGAGCGGCGGGCCGATCAGGCCGCAGCCGATGCCAAGCGGCAGCGCGACAAGCAGGCAGCGCTGCAACGCGCCGAGGCGGGCCGTCGCGAGCAAGAGGCCGCGAAGGCGGAAGCGGGGGAGGTTGTCAGAACGATCTTTCCGCCGGAGGACCGTGCGCGGCCACAATCCGTCGCTGCCGACATGCCCGCCGCTCAGCCTCCCGGCAGGCCGCCCGTGCCGGAAAGGAAATGGCCGCCCGAAACTGTTCCCCCCGCTTCCCAGCCCGTTGATCGACGGCCGCCTGATCCGCCCGTTGTGACCAGGGTCGATCCACATCGAGAGAAGGAACGCGAGCGGCAGGTGCCGCCCAGGCCCGCCCCGCGAGACAGGCCGAAGGGCCCTCCGCCCCATATCCGGAGCAAGGGGCCGGACGATATAGCGCCGCCACAGCGTCCGATGGGTCGCGGCTCAGAAAGATAATGACGGATTTCGGGCCGCCCCAATCGATGCGATCGGCCAGAAGGAAGGAGGGGGATAGCCTGGCGGCTGCACCATGATGGTGAAATGGACCTGAAGGCGACGCGAGCAGCCCCGCGCCGCCGGACCGGAATTGATATGAAGACCAAGACGAACGTGGTGCCCGGCTGGCTGAGCCCGAGCGCCGTGATGGACACGCTGTTCGACGTGCGCGAGCCGGGGTGCGAGGAGTTGGGCTATGCCCTGCTGCGTCCCCGCGCCAAGCAGAAGGCGAATAGCGCGACCGCACTGATCCGCGCCAAGATGGCACCGGTCGAGCCGACCAGCGCCGCGCGCACGACCGCCTGCGGCATCCCGGTGACCGCCCGCCAGGATCGGCTCGTGCTCGCCCGGGGTGTCAGCGATATGGCATTGGCGCCGCTGCTCGACGAATACGACCGGGCGGTCCGCCCGCACCAGCGTCTGCTCGCCGGTGTGCTGACGGTGCGCGGCGATATCAGCACGCCAATCCACGATCTGTTCGACATGGCGACGAGCTATGCCGCGATCCATCTCGCCTGCGGGCGGTCCCTGACCAGCGTGGTCGTGGCCCATGCCCCCGGCGACGAACTGAGCCGCGCGCTGCCGCATGTCCATATCTGCATGCTGGCACGGCAGCACACGCCGAGCGGCTGGGCCGCGGAGCACTCCGATCTCGCCGACACGACGCACCGAATGTGGGCGGAGGAATGGGGCGCTTTCCGTGCCGGATGGGAGCAGATGGTCGCCGCCTGATCCTCTTAACGGGGCGGCGATGCCGCCCCGTCTTCAGCCAGATCGGCTTATTGCATCAGAACGACGATTTCGGGGCCGCACCTCCACCGACCGCACGGCTGACCGCATTCTGCCATGCCCGCTCCGCTACCACGCCTTGCGAGAGGGAGACGTTCAGCTTGCCGTAGACGTCGAGTTTGGCCGCAAGCCCCTCGTGCGGATTGCCCCAGATTTGACGGCACCGGTCGCCGCCCGTGCACCAGCTCGCCTCGTATGTGGATCCGACGATTTGCGAGAAACCCGGCGTGCCATAGCGCTTGACCATCTCGGCGGCGATCTGCTCGGGCGTCCGTCCGGCCGCAGGCGCGACGTATTTGACGACTTTGACCGCGTCACCCGTCGGCATCGGCTGGAATTCGACGATCAGGCTCTCGTCGCCTTTCGCGGCGTTCAGCACCGCCACACCCTGTTTCGGCTCCTCGATTGGGAAGACGTCGCGCTGCCGCTTGGCCTCATGGTCGACGGTCGCGGCCCAATCCTCGCCCGCCGACGTCTCGATCTTCCAACCGGTACGAGCAAGCGTCGCCTGCACCTCGGGCGCGGTCATGCCGATACGGATACCGGCGATCGTCAGCGGCGCGGCGACCGTCCTGGTCTGCGCGGCGGCCTCCTGCTCGGCAACCGAGGCCGATCCACAGGCGGTGAGCAGCACCAGCGCGGCGGTGGCGGTGATTTTTGTCATCATGTCATGGCCTTGTATTCTGGACGTGCGAGTTCGTTCGCCGAGATGCGTCCCGGCGTGGCAGGTCCGTGAGGGGGGAATGTTTTCATGGGCGGGCTGGGCTTGCCGGTGGCGAGCGGGCTCGGACGGCAAGCCTCATCGCAGCACCAGCGCTACAAAGCTGGCGGTGTCCTGCGCGCCGGCGACGTGCCCGGCGTCGAAGGCATGGGCGACGCCGAGCCGCAGAGAGGAGGTGGGCGACAGCGCGGCCGACCACCCGAACTCGACGTCCATCTCGCGTGCGGTCGGTGTCAGGTCGACGCTGGTCAGGCGAGTGGCAAGCGCGCCGGTCATCAGATCGTAGGCGTTCGGCGCCACGACCACCGCACGGGCACGTTCCAGCCGGAGCGGTGAGGACAGCCCGAGCGTGACGGTACCGCTGCCGAGCCGATGCGCGGCGTCGAGCGCGAAGGCCGTCCCCGTCATCGGTCCGGTGAAGCGCAGCAGGTCCGATCCGCCATCGACCCGAGTGTTGGCGGCCGTGGCCCGCGTCGACAGCAGCACCCCTGCAACGCTGCGGCTGGCGGTCAGGGTGGCCAGCGTCGTCCGGCTGCCGGATAGGGCATACCCTGCAGAGCCGCGCAGGCCCAGCACCTGGCCACGCTCGGTCAGATCCGACAACTCAACACCAAGCCCCAGCGGCGTGGCGAAACTGACACTGCGCAAAGCAGAGCGGCCGTCGCGCGACGCGCCGGAAGCAAAGCCTGCCGACCAGCCGTCTCCGCTCCATGACGATGACATGCCGATCGGCGCAGCGACGACACCGCGCAGGGCGGAACTCGCAATGCCTGCGCCTTGCCCGATCCCAACATTGGCGCTGAAGCTGACGGTCTGGCCTGCGGCAGGCGAGAAGGCGAAGGTGGCCGGGCGGTTCGAACGCGCTGCGGCCCATGGTCCCGAGGCCGCCGAGGCGAACCCCAGTTTTACGTCGCTGGCCGTGGTGGCCAGCCACGGCGGATCGATCGTCCCCAGCATCGCGCCTGCCAGCAACCCCGAACCCCGTCTGCGTGGTCCGTTGGTGCCGGTCATGGCGAAGTCGCGGCCATAGCGGTCAAACACCGTCATCCGGGTGACGGCGTCGGACAACTGCCCGCCGCTGCCGAATGGGCCCGACAGGCTGAGCGAGGAATAGCGCGCCAGCACCATATCGGCCGCAGCAAAGGCGCTGGCGGGGGCCTGCGCCTTCATCGCGGCCGCGACGTTGAGCAAACCGGCGCCGAAGATCTGGTCGGCGCCCTTGTCGCCGAGGTCGGTGGCGGTATCGAGCAGGATGCGCGAGATCGCCTTGCCGCCGAGCTGCGGCCAGTACTGCTTTAGGAGCGCCGCGGCCCCGGCGATGGCCGGTGCGGCGAAGCTGTTGCCGGTGACGGTGGTCAACTGCCCGTCCTTGCCGACGACGCTGACGTCCGTCGCGACCACCGCCAGCGTGCGGTCGGCAAGATCGCCGGGCAGGCCATTGCCACTCGGCGGTCGCAGCGCACTGTCGACGCGGATGCCGAACAGGAAGTTGTCCGTGTTTTCCAGATTGTTGCCGAGGAGATTGCGGGTGATGGTGCCGGGTGCGGCGCTCTTGTCGTCGACGAAGTTGGAGACGGACTGGACGAGCAGCCGGTCGGCTTTGACGACGCCGTCCATGGCGGTGCGTTGGTCGGTCGCCACCTGACCGGCTGCCTCGCCGTTCAGGCTCAGCGAGATGACAAACGCGCCTTTCTCCACCGCATAGGTGATGGCCGGGGCGATAGCCATCGGATTGGCGCCATCGGCCTCCTTAATGACGGAAGTGTCGGTGACGTTCTCGAGATTCGGTGCGGCGATCTTGAGGGCGAGCAGCGTCGCGTCATAGGCGACGCCGTGCATGCCGTTCCCATTCCTGGCTGCCAGCGCAACCGAGGCGACTTCGGTGCCATGGCCTTGCACATCGTCGAGCGGGAAGGTCACCGTCTCCGGTGCACAGGTCGCGCAACGTGCGATCTTGTTCTCGAACGCCTTGCTGTCGGGCGAGATGCGGCCGGCGAACTCGGCACTGCTGGTGGCGATGCCGGTATCGATGACCGCGATGGTCACGCCCTTGCCGGTGATGCCCTTGTCATAGGCATAGGCCGTTTTCGCACCGACGACCGCACCGGACGCCTTGTACTCGGGGCTATCCGCAGCACTGGGCGGCGGGGTTGGCGTGGGAGACGGCGTCGGTGTCGGGCTGGGCGTCGGCGTGGGGGCAGGCGTCGGGGTCGATCCGGACGAGTTAACGCCTCCACCACCTCCGCCGCCACAGGCCGCAAGCAGCATGGCTGCCGAGATCACCGATGATGTTTGAAAAGCTTTCCGCCATTGGCGGCCAAGTCCCGCAACCATACGCACCCCCGTGTCGGGCGATGCTTGGCTTACCCAGCCGACGGCATCGCCCCTGATGACGAGGCGATGCCGACCCGAAAGCCGGAAGTTGGAAACTCGCTATTAGACGAGCGCGCACGCCTTTAGGCCCCCGAAGGAGCCCTGGACATCCGCGAGCGCCTCCCGGCCGAAACTGGTTCGGGCCGGGTACACGGCTACTAATAGCGAGGTTTCCACGCCTCGGTCCGCCTGCTGGCGAACGGCACTGGTGTAAGCGGAACCTGTTAACGAACCAAGTCCCGCCGTGCAGGAACGCCGCTCGGACTGCTGCAACATGCGGCAAGCTGGGCGGCTTCCGTCTGAACAATCTAGCGTATTTCGAGATGTTTACCCTCTCCAGCATCGTCAATCTGCTGGAGGAAAGAAAATGAAGCGACGCCTTCCGTTGGTGTTCCGCGTGAGCGCCATCCTGCTGCTGACCGCCCTGATCGCCGGGCAAAGGTGGCAACGTCAGCCCGCCGGCAGCATCGCCGGCTGGGTGCCCACCATGGCCGAAGTCTATTGCCCAGCCGCCGCAATCCACCGCGCGGGTACCATCGCGGACAGCGCGCGGACACTCGATAGCTGGGGCTATGCCGTCATCGGCAACGCCATCGTTCGCGATGGCCGCGATCGCTGCCGCGTGAGGAAGGGAAGATCGGCCGGAGCCGAGCGAAGCCCTGACGAGAAATGAAAATCGAAGGGGCCTGATCCGGACCAGCCGGTCCGGGGATCACGCCGTTGCGCAGGTACCCCCATGCATTCGACTCTCCATGACACGCTGCCGACGACCTCGGTCGCACTCCTCAACTATGTTCTGACCGCACTCGCTCCCGACGAGCCGTACCCCTACGCGGGCAACACCGGCCTGCCGGGGGGCGTGGAGTCGCTCGAGAACAACCTGATCGTCGTGGCAACCCCGGTCGCCGAGCGTCTCTATGACGACGCAGTGATGCGCTGTGCCGCGACCCGCAAGCGTGACGTCGTGCTGGTGCGGCATGGATTCCACCCCGAAATCCTCGAGCCGGTGCGGGCCGATGTCGCGCTGCACTCGGTCACCGGACCGATCTTGGTGCCGGATCTCAGCTTCTTCCGCGATGCCGATGGCGGCCTGCACCTCGTGCCGGCGCGTCCGGACCTCTTCGTCGGGATCACCCGGCACGGGTTGGAGGTGTCGATGCCCGCTCCCTGGAACAGCGGGTGGGAGCGGGTGACCGGGCTCGAGCGCGCCGCCGCCGAGATCGTCCGCGCCTGCCGGCGGACGGAGCAGGGTTGAGATCAGCGAACACGAGAATGTGCCCCCGGAAATGGGGGATGAAACAAGGAGATATCGAGATGAACACCCCGAATTTCGAAGCCGCCGTCACCCGCGCCGTCGTGAAGCTGCTGCTCGGCAACCGCAAGCTCAAGCCCGGCGTCGCCATCACCGGTGGTGATCCGCTGGAAATCGAGGACCAGATCAAGATGGGCCGGCACGCGGTCGAGACCGACGCCGACGTGTTGCACCTCGAATATCGCACGGGGCCGAACCCGGCGCTGACCGGGATCACGATGTTCCTGCCGCGCGATGGCCGCTGCCATATCCAGAGCGGCTGCCGCCTGTGGCTGTCGAAGTCGGGCAACCGCGCGCTGATCTTTCCGCAGGCGCATGTGCGCGGGCATTTCCGGCTCGCACCACGGGAGATCGTGCATATCGACAACAAGCCCGCCGAAGACCTGAGCGAGGGCATCGAACGCGCCCGCGCCTGGCTGAACCGACAGGTCACGCGGCCGGGCGTCCAGTATGACGACGCGCAATGCACGCTCTGGGCGCAAGCCGCCTGACGGATCGCGTCGAGGTCTATCACCCTATACGGACGAGCCAGCCAATTCGGACACCTGCCAATAAAATTGTTACCTTCGTGTCCGAATATGCCGGTCTGTCCGTATAGGTATGAAGACGTGGCCATCGCGTCTAAGGGCGTCATTCCCTTCTACTCATCGGTGTCGAAGCAGGCATCGGGCCGACCCGCTTTTGGGACTTTGCTGCCGATCCTGTCCAGAACTCTCAATGTCAGCTTCTACTGAAAGCTGACGTTGGGGACGTAGTCGTGTTGCGTTTGAGCTGAGCGGCGGATCGCGCGCGTCCGTCGCGGCGCAATCATGTTAAAGGTCAGTCATGCGCGCATTCGAGCATCTCGGCGACTATAAAGCCAACCCTGCGTTCGACGCCTTTCATGCGCTGAGCGTCCGCGCCTTCTCACTTTATCACGAAAGCATTACCGAGGCCGAGACCTCGCGGCCGCTCACGGACCTGACCCGCCGCATGCTCTATGTCGCTGAGGCGTCCAGCGCCGGCCTTCGCCTCGCCGCTAGCTGGGCGCTCACCCACCCTGCATTCTCGCTGTGCCGCGATCGATATGAGCAGTGCGTCCGCTTCTCCTGGCTGGCGCGCCAGCC
>NZ_LDTF01000040.1 GCF_001477495.1 Sphingomonas yabuuchiae | reverse complement strand
CGATCCGGGGCGGCAGGACGATGCGCATAGTTACGGGGTCATGACTTCCAGGGTGGTGGTATAGCTCATCCGCCGCTGGGTCGCGCGCGGGGCCGTGGGCTTGTCGTCGGTCAGCGTCGCGTTCAGCCAGTACATGCCCGCCGCGGGCCAAGCATAGGACAACACGCCTTGCGCATCGGTGATCACCTCCTTGGCCCCTTCGGCGTCGCGATAGCGCTTGCCGCCGGGGACGATGGTGACCTTCAGATTGGGCACGGGCTTGCCGTCGACCAGGAAGCGGAACTTCGCCGCCTCGCCCGCGACCAGCTCGTCCGGGTGGGTGACGGGATCGAGTTCCAGACCCTTGCCCGTCGGCTTCAGGACCGTGCGCGTCGGCTCGCCCGCGGTCACGAAAATCTCGTTGCGACCAAGCGTCTCGGTCAGCGTCACATCAGTGGCGTTCGCCGGAATGTCGGCGACGGTCAGCGGCGGCTGGCGCACGCCGTTCGGGCCGGGCGGTCCGCCACGTCCGCCGACGCGCTTCTCGACGCCATCGACCTTGAAGCTGCCCATGATCCCCGACATCTCGCTGCCGATCTTCCAGGTGCCGGGCTTGTCGAGCTGCACGTCGAAGACCGAGCGATAACGCCCGGTCGAGCCGTTCTGGATGCGGCCGGGCGTACCGTCGGGCTGCCAGACCTTCACCCATTCGATCCGGCCGGGCTGGTGGTCGGCGTAGAACAGGTCGTTGGAGACGGCGCTGTCGACCGTCACCCAGCTGTCGGTGCCCGAGAAGATGGTGCCGGAGGGGAGCAGCCACATGCGGTGCGCCGACGCGAGGCCAGGAATTGCCAGCAGCGCGGCGGCGGCGAGCAGCTTGAGACGATGGTTCTTCATGATGGTTCTCCCCGGTATCAGCGTGCCGAAACAGTCACGGCACCCAGTTCATGGCTGCCCGCCGCGCGGCCCTGTGGGTTCGGCACGGTCAGCGGCACCTGCACCAGCTCGCGCCCGCCGGTCTCGCGCGCCGCCTCGACGTTCAGGACATATTGGCCGGGCTTCAGGTCGGCGGGCAGCGGGATGGCATGAGTGCCGGGCGCGCGAGTCGCGCCGCTGATGCCGCTGGTGGGCATCGCCATGCTGCGTCCGCCCTTCCGCCACCAGGCGCGCAGGTCGGACAGCCATTTGGTGCCCGGCTCGCCGCCCTGATTCCTGACGTCGTACCAGATGGCGAGCGTGCGCGCCGGGCCGCTGGTCGCAGGCTCCAGCCAGACCGCGACATAGGGCTTGTGATATTCGGCGACGTTCAGCTTCGGAATGGTGACGTTCACCGTCGCGGCGCCCGCCGCCCCCGGCAGTGCCACCGCGCCCAGCGCCAGAATAGCGGTCGATCGCATCGTGAGTTTCTCCATCAGTGCAGGACAAAGACGGCGATCGCCGCCGGGATCAGCAACCCCGCCGCCACCAGCGGCCAGGTGGAAGGACGGTGCCGCGCGTGCATCTGGAGCAGCAGCAGGCCGGTCAGGGTGAAGATGATGCAGGCGACCGCAAAGACGTCGATGAACCAGAACCAGGCAGTCCCGGCATTGCGCCCCTTGTGCAGGTCGTTGAGGTAGGAGACCCAGCCGCGATCGGTCCGCTCCGCGGTGATCGCGCCGCTCGTCCGGTCGATGCTGACCCAGGCATCGCCGCCGGGGCGCGGCATGGCGACATAGACTTCGCCGTCCGACCATTCGCCCGGCCGACCGGCGGGATCGAGATCGACGGCGCGCTCCACCGCTTCCGCCACGCGAGGCGGCAAGGGGGCGTCATTCGTCTTCGGATTGGCCAGCAGCGGCCGCAGGCCGGGAGCGAGCAGCCCGCTCTTTTGCACCGTCTTCGGGCTGGCCGAGATGCTGGCGGCGTGGTTCAGCGTCAGCCCGGTGATCGCGAACACCATCATGCCGACCAGCGACACGGCCGCGCTGATCCAGTGCCAGGTGTGGAACTGCTTCAACCACCAGCTGCGCCATTTGCGCTTCTTGGGCTTTTGCACAGCGGCGGCGGTCATGCGTCGGCCCAGCGGCGCAGCAGATTGTGGTACACGCCGGTCAGCTCGACCACCGAGCGATCCCCCTGCCCCTTGTCCGCGCCGACCCGCTGCACTGCGCGGTCCAGATCGAACAGGATGCGCCGCTCGCCATCGTCGCGGACCATCGACTGGATCCACAGGAAGGAGGCGACACGTGTCCCCCGCGTCACCGGCTCGACCCGGTGCAGGCTGGAGGCGGGATAAAGGACGGCGCTTCCGGCCGACAGCTTCACCCGCTGTTCGCCGTACAAATCCTCGACCACCAGCTCGCCGCCGTCATAGGCGTCCGGGTCTTCGAGAAAGAGGGTCAGCGACAGGTCCGAGCGCATCCGGAAGTCGCTGCCCCGCTTCAGTCGTACGGCATTGTCGACATGCACGTCGAAGGCCTGTCCGCCCGCATAGCGGTTGAACAGCGGCGGATAGACCTTCAGCGGCAGCGCCGCCGCCACGAACAGTGGCGACCGGCCCAGCGCGTCGAGGACCATCCGCCCCGCCTCGACGGCCGCCCCCGAATCCTCCGGCAGTTGCTCGTTGCGCTTGGCGAGCGCCGCCTGCGGGCCGGAGGTGGCGTTGCCGTCCGCCCAGGGCGCCCCGTCAATGACATGGCGGACCTGGGCGACCCCGGCGGGATCGAGGATATCGGGAAGGACGATCAGCATGGACGAAGGCTAGGCCGGTCAGAAATTATAGAACAGGCTCAGCGTCGCCTGACGCCGGTCACCCGGGACCGCCCAGCCGCCCGTGACGACGCCGGTCGTCGCGTTGATGTTGTTGCGCACGCCCGTGACGTATTTCTCGTCGGTGAAGTTCTGGACGTTGAGCTGCATCGTCCAACGCTGGGCGATGGTATAGGCCAGGAAGGCGCGGTGGATTAGATAATCGTCCACATGGAACTGCACCCGATTCCCCGCGACGGGGACGTTGGTCGCGAACGATCCCTGATAGGTCAGGCCGTAACCGACCTCCAGGCCGAAGGGCAGCTTGTAGGTGGTGAACAGGCTGCCCGAATGCTCAGGCGTCTGGACCAGTTCGGCACCTGCCTGCGGATCGAGCACGCCCGCCGCCTTGTCGCGGTTGGAGATGCTCTGCAGCACCTTGCCGTCGAGATAGGTATAGTTCGCAAAGATCGTCCAGGCCGGGGTGATCGCCCCCGACGCACCCAGCGCGATGCCGTCGACGCGGCTGCGGCCGTCCAGCACCTGCAAGCCCACCGGCAAGGCGGGATCGTTGGAGGGGACGCGGTAATTGGTCCGCTCGTTGCGGAAGACGGCGGCGGTCAGCTCCAGGCGGCGGCCGAACAGCCCGGCCTTCACCCCCGCCTCATAGTTCTTCGCGGTTTCCGGTGCCACGGCGCAGGGGTTCGCGGCGGTCGGAGTGCTGGGCACCCCGCAGCCCAGCCGGACGGTCGTCGAGGACGGCGTCTTGGCATTGCCATAGCCCGCATAGACGCTGACATTCTCGACCGGGTGGAACACCGCGCCCGCCCGCCAGGAGAACAGCTTCTCGCGGCTGATCTGCGACTGATAGGCGAGCTGTCCGGCATTGGCCGCCGCCAGCGGCAGGGCGCGGAAATTGGCCTCCTGATACTCCCAGCGCACGCCGCCGTTCAGCTCGAAGAAGCGGTTCAGCGCCAACGTGTCGAACGCATAGACGGCCAGGTTGCGCGTCTCGCTGCGCGACTGGGCGGTGGCCACGAAGTTGATCGGGCCGGTATAGTTGGTGTTGGGATTGGCGATCTCGATCGCGGGCTGCGCCACCACGCTGCCGTCCGCGTTGCGCAACAGCGACCCCTGGGTCAGGCGGTAATTCTCGATCATGCCCGACATGCCGATGTTCAGGACATTGTGGAAACCGCCCTTCTCGCCTGCCTCATGGCGCAGGTCGATCTGGTCGGTCAGCATCTGGTTCTGCTGATCCCGCACCAACCCGCGCGGACCAGAGGGCAGATAGAAGCCCGCCGGAACATTGGCCGGGCAAGCGGCGCCGACGGTGGCACCCGGCGTCGCCGTCACCGGCTGGCGATTGGTCGCGGCCAGACAGAAGGTGCCCTGCGGCGCGGAGGTCACGCTATACTGCGTCACCTGCTGCCAGCGGGTCAGGTTGCGCACGCTCCAATGCTCGTCGATCTGATGGCGGAAGGTCGCAGTGAAGCGATCTACCGTGCTGTCCTGTCGGTCGAGATTGGCGATCCCGAAATAGCTGGAGCGCTTGGCCCCCGGCACGAAGCCGTCGACCAGGCCATTGTCGAACCAGGGAATGCCATAGACCGGGGTGTTGCGATCCTCCTGATGGACATAGGCGAGCGTCAGGCTGGTCGGACCGCCGATGCCGATCGTGACGGAGGGCGCGATGCCCCAGCGCTGCATCTTCTCGACATCGCGGCCGGGCACGTCGTTATGGTGGTACGCGCCGTTCAGGCGCACCGCGACCAGGTCCGACACGCGGACATTGCTGTCGATCGCGCCGCGATAATAATTGTCGGTGCCGACCGAACCCTGCATGATGGTCAGCGTCTCGGGCGTCGGCACCTTGGACACGAGGTTGATCGTGCCGCCGACCGAACCCGATCCGTTGAAGACGCTGTTCGCGCCGTTATAGACCTCGACCTGTTGCAGGTTGAACGGGTCGGTGCGGCTATACTGCGCGCTGTCGCGCACGCCGTCGATGGTGATGTCGTTGCTGGCCGAATAGCCGCGCAGGTTGATCGAATCGCCGTAACCGCCGCCGCCCTCGCCCGCGCCGAAGGTGATCCCCGGCAGCGTCTGAAGCACGTCGCGCAGCGTCTGGAGATTCTGTTTCCGGATCGTCTGCTCGCTGACCACGGTGATGGTCTGCGGCGTGTCGAGCAGTGCGGCGGTGGCCTTCGGGCTTTCCAGGGTCGCGGCGCCGGTGCCGCGCTGGCCGGTGACGATCACATCGCGCGCGCCGGTCGAATCCTGCGACGTGGACGCCACGGCGGGCGGCGGCGCGCTATCGGCGCGGGGGCCGGTCTCTGCGGCGGCGACATGCGGCGCGGTGGCCAGAAAGCCCACGCACGACAATGCGATGAACGAATGCGACATGAATGTTCCCCTTTGCGAGCGCCGGCTATTGCGAAACATTCTCACTGTCAATGCGATTGATAATGATTCTCATGCTTGGACTGATGTGCCTCGCCGGAGGGATTGATCAGTACCCCGGTTCGGATCGAACCGCCGGACCTGCCGGAAATGGACGCTCGGCCGTGTCCCCGCACGGCATCCCCCGCATCCCGCTTCCGGTCCTCCCGAAACGAAAATTTTACGACACGACGATAAGATTTCCGGGATGAAAGAGCAGCCGACCACGAATCGATACGTCCAGATCGGGAGCCAGCAGGTCGCGCTCGGCATGTATATCCACGCGTTGCACTGCTCGTGGATTCACAATCCGTTTTGGCGAAAGTCCTTCCTCCTGACCGAGCCTGACGATCTGGAGAAGATTCGCGCATCGGTGCCCTCCGTCACCATCGACGTGACCAAGGGGCGGGGTCCCACGACGATCGCCGTCGTCGATACGCCCGAGCCTGTTCCCGCGCCCGCCGTCGAGGCGATCGCCCAACCGATCGTCACGACCCTGCGTCCCCGCCGCGCCAAGCCCGCGACCGAGATGGAGCGGGCCAGCGCCGTATCCGCGCGCGCCGCCGCCGCCGTGGCCCAGTTGTTCGGCGAGGCCCGGCTCGGCCGCACCATCCGCACCCGCGACCTGATCCCGATCGTCGAGGACATTGCCGAGACGACCGCCAAGTCCGCCGCCGCGATGATCGCGGTGACGCGGCTGAAGGACCGGGACCAGTATATCTATATCCATTCGGTCGCGGTCGGCACCTTGATGATGAACTTCGCGCGTCATCTGGGCCTGAGCGAGGAGGATGTGCATGTCGCCGGCATGGCCGGACTGCTGCACGACATCGGCAAGATGCAGATCGACGCCGATGTCCTCGACAAGCCCGGCCGCCTGACCACCGAGGAAATGGTCGAAATCCGCCGCCATCCGGGTTTGGGTCATCGAATTCTGGGCGACATGAACGATCTCGACCCGCGCATCCTGGACGTGTGCCGCCACCATCACGAGCGGATGGATGGCACCGGCTATCCCGACGGTCTGCGCGGCGACGAGATCAGCCCGTTCGTCCGTATTTCCTCCGTCTGCGATGTCTATGACGCCGTGACATCGATCCGCCCGTACAAGCGCGCCTGGTCGCCGCACGAGGCACTGGCGCAGATGCTGGAATGGGACGGCCATTTCGATCCCGAGACGCTGCGCGCCTTCATCGCCAATCTGGGCATCCAGCCCTTTGCCGCACTGGTCCGGCTGCGGTCCAACCGGCTGGGCATCGTAGTGCGCGAAGGGGAATGTCCGACCATGCCGGTCGTGCGCGTCTTCTTCGACATTCCCAGCCACGGGCCGATCGCGATCGAGGATGTCGCGACCGCACATGACCCGATCCAGCGCGCCGAACGCGGCGATTACTGGTTCGGCGAACGCTGGCCCGCACTCCAGGCCGAAATCCTGGCGGAACCCACCTTCCCCGAAACCCCGCTGAGCCGCGCCGTCGGCGGGCGCTAGATCCGCCGGCTGGTGTCGGGATCGCCGCGTGATAGGATGGTCGTCTCGATCATCATGCACAGGATATCACGATGCTGATCCGACGCGCCACGGGAGACGACGCCCAGGCCATGAGCGACGTCCTGATCGAGATCATTGCGCTCAGCGGCCGGACCCGGCCGCATGACCCCGTTTTCACGCTTTCCCATTACATCGAGGCACCCGATGGCATTTTGTGTAGCGTCGCGGTTGATGAGGACAACCGGGTCATGGGGTTCCAGTCGCTGAAGCGCGCGGCGGCGAACAACCGCTATGACGTGCCGGAAGGCTGGGGCATCATCGGCACCCATATCAGTCCGCGCGCCCATCGACGCGGCGTCGGCACAGCCCTGTTCGCCAGCAGTCGCAAGGCGGCGAACGAGGCCGGGTTGACCCGTATCGACGCCGCGATCGGGGCGAACAATCGGATGGGGTTACGCTATTACGAAGCCATGGGTTTCCGAACCTATCGGGAGAGCGACGACATCATCCAGAAGCTGTTCGAAATGCCGCCCGGCGACTGAGCACCCGGCCGCACAGCGTGATGGCGGGAGCCCGTGCAATTCTGTATGGCGCGCGGGATGATCCGCCTCAGTGAATTGAAACTGCCTCTCCACCATGCGGACGAGGCCCTGCCTGCCGCCATCTGTCGCCGGTTGCGCGTGACGCCGCGCGAGCTGGTGCGCTTCGTTGTGGCGCGGCGCGGGCATGATGCGCGCGACAAGAACAATATCCAGCTCGTCTATTCGGTCGACGTGAACCTGAAGAACGAGGCCGCCGTGCTGGAGCGGTTCCGCCGCGACCGCGATGTCCAGCGGACGCCCGACACCCGCTATCACCTGCCGAGCGGACCGCCGCCGGGCACCAAGCGCCCGGTCGTGATCGGCGCGGGGCCCTGCGGCCTGTTCGCCGCGCTGGTGCTGGCGCAGGCGGGATATCGCCCGATCATCCTGGAGCGCGGCAAGGTGGTGCGCGAGCGGACGCAGGACACCTGGGGCCTGTGGCGCAGGAGCGTGCTCAACCCCGAATCCAACGTGCAATATGGCGAAGGCGGGGCGGGCACCTTTTCGGACGGCAAGCTCTACAGTCGGATCAAGGACCCGCGCCACCTGAACCGCAAGGTGCTGACCGAGTTCGTGAAAGCGGGCGCGCCGCCCGAGATCCTGACCGAGGCGCATCCGCATATCGGCACCTTCCGCCTGGTCACCATGGTCGAGAGCATGCGCGCGACCATCGAGGAACTGGGCGGCGAATATCATTTCTCGACCCGGGTCGACGGACTGGACGTGGAGACCGACGGATCGGGCCAGCGCCGAGTGCGCGGGCTGCACCTGAACGGCGGCGGCTATCTCGAGGCCGATCATGTCGTCCTCGCCATCGGCCACAGCGCGCGCGACAGTTTCGCGATGCTCCAGTCGGCGGGCGTGTATGTCGAGGCCAAGCCTTTCTCGATCGGCGTGCGCATCGAACATCCGCAAGGGTGGATCGACCGCGCGCGCTTCGGGCATCAGGCGGGCAATCCGATCCTGGGCGCGGCCGAATATCACATCTCGCACCACTGCCAGAACGGGCGGACGGTCTACAGCTTCTGCATGTGTCCGGGCGGCACGGTCGTCGCCGCGACCAGCGAAGAGGGCCGCGTCGCGACCAACGGCATGAGCCAATATTCGCGCAACGAGCGCAACGCCAATTCGGGCTTCGTGGTCGCGATCGACCCGGAGCGCGACTTTCCAGGCGATCCGCTCGCGGGCCTCGCGCTGCAACGCCATTGGGAGGAGCGCGCCTATGTCGCGGGCGGATCGAACTACAAGGCCCCGGCGCAGCGGGTCGGCGACTTCCTGGCCAAGCGCCCCTCGACCAGCCTGGGGTCGGTCACGCCCTCCTATCGCCCCGGCGTGACGCCGACCGACCTATCCGAATGCCTCCCCGACTTCGTGGTCGAGGCGATGCGCGAGGCGATTCCGGTCTTCGGCCGCCAGATCGCCGGATACGACCACCCCGACGTGGTGATGACCGGCGTCGAGACACGCACCTCCTCGCCGGTCCGTTTCACCCGCGGCGAGGACGGGCACAGCCTGAACACCTATGGCCTCTATCCGGCGGGCGAGGGCGCGGGTTATGCGGGCGGCATCCTGTCGGCGGCGGTCGACGGCATCAAGACGGCCGAGGCGGTCGCGCGCAGCATCGGTACGCCTTGAAGATCTTCTTCGACGGCGGGCTTCGCCCCGGCGGCATGGAATATGCCGTGGTGATCGGCGGCCACGCCCGGATCGTCCGCGATCTGGGGCCCGGCACCAGCATGACCGCCGAATGGCTGGCCCTGATCGCCGCGACCCGCGCGGCGCATGAGGCGGGGCTGACCGATGCCCTGTTGCTGGGCGATGCAGCCGCCGTGGTGGCGCAGGCGATGGGAAAGGTGCGGGTGCCGCCAGCGCATGTCGCGCATTTCGCGGAGTGGTCGGCCCTCCCCCGCCCGCCCCGGTTCCGGCTGCGCCATATCAAGCGGACGCAAAACCTCGCCGGGATCGCATTGGGTCGGGTCCATCAAGGCCTTCATCCGCTATAGGTGAGGAATAGCGGATCACCGCATCGCGAAGGTCCGCGACAGGCCGTGATACAGCTTCTCGCGGCATACCAGTTGGCTGACCCCGTCGGCGATGAAGGCGGTGGCGAACATGGGCAGCATCAGGCCGCGGCTGGCGGTCGTTTCGGACAGGATGATGACGGCGGTCAGCGGCGCGCGGACGACGCCCGCGAAATAGCCGACCATGCCCAGGATCACGATCGCCGAGGCGGGCGAGTCCGGAAAGATCGAGCGCAACAGATTGCCCAGCCCCGCGCCGACCGACAGCGACGGCGCGAAGATACCGCCGGGCAGCCCGGCGACGGCGGTCGACAGGGTCGCGAGGAACTTGGCCGGGCCGAACCAGAGCGGCGCATCGACCCCGACGATCATCGCCCGCGCCGCGCCGTAACCGGTGCCCCAGGTCAGGCCGGTGCCGACGCCCAGCCCGGCGACCACGACACCACACAGAGCGGCGAACAGGATGGGACGCTGCTTGCTCCACCGGGTCACGCGGTTGGTGCCGGTCGCCATCATCAGCATCAGCCGGGCAAAACCGCCGCCCGCCAGTCCGCCGACGATTCCGGCGACCGGCGCGGCGACCAGCGCGGTGACGATCGGCATATGCGCGCCGATCAGCCCGAAATAGACATAATCGCCCTGCGCCGACTGGGCGACCATGCCCGCAATGGCGATGGCGGCGATGACCAGCAGCGTGACCTTCTGCTCATAGGCGGAGGCCAGCTCCTCGATCGCGAAGAGCAGCCCGGCCAGCGGCGTGTTGAACGCCGCCGCGACACCCGCCGCACCGCCCGCGATCAGCACCGCCCCGCGCAGCGGCACGCCCAACAGGCGGTGGGTCAGCCCCATGATGGCGGCGGCGATCTGCACGGTCGGCCCCTCGCGCCCGACCGACGCACCGCCCAGCACCGCCGCCAGCGTCAGCCCGGCCTTGGCGACCACGGTGCGGATCGACACCAGCCCGCCGGTCGCCCGCTCGGGATCGGCCTGTGCAGCCATCACCTGCGGAATGCCCGACCCGCGCGCGAGCGGCGCGAACCGGCGCGTGATCCAGACCAGCCCCGCGAACAGCAGCGGCGTCACGACCAGCGGCGCCCAGTGATAACGGTGCGAGAAATGATTGAAGATTTCGCCCGCCGCATCCGCCGCCTCGGCAAAGACCGTCGCGGCCAGCCCGATCGCTACCGCGCCGATCAGGATCGCCAGCCGGGTGCGGAACTTGACCGATCCCGGCCCCTGCGCCCGGAGCAGCGCACGGTAACGCGCGGGCGTCCATTTGCGGAATGACGGGAAGGGCGGACTCTGCTCGGCCATAGTCCGCCCCTACACCCTTATCGCGTCATAAAACCAGCCATACCGCGTCCCCCGATCAGGGCAGCGGTACCGCATCCTTCGCCGGTGTCCTGCTCGACACCGGTTTGCCCGGCACGACGATCCGACCGATCATGCGCGCGCCCTTTTCATCGCGCTTCAGTTCGATATCGACGCTGTCGACCGTCTCGTTCGGCCGCCCGAAATTGCGGAACAGGTGCGCGGTCAGGATGGTCGCGCCGTTGGGATCGATCCGGTCGGGCGCGAAGACATTGGCCTGCACCGTGTAGGTGCCGGGCGGCGCGGCATGGATCATATATTCCTCCGGCCCATAGCCGCGCGTCATGTCGCGCGACAGCCGCCCGCCGATCGCGGTGCGGTTGTTGTTGTAGATCGCCCGCTCGCGCGTCGGTTCGTCGACCCACAAATCCATGTCCGAGGCATCGGTCGTCCAGTCGATGACGGCGCGCACATCGACATCGAGCAGCATGACCAGCCGGGGGTCCATCTTTACCTTGCCGCCCAGCTTGCGCAGGCGGGGCAGCATCGCATTGGCCTCGTTCAGCGCGATCAGGTCGATGCCGTCCCATTGGTCCGCCTGCGGGCTGGTCGCGATGGCATAGAGCAGCGTGACCGCGCGGGTCAGGTCGGCCTTCGCCTGCGCCGGATGGGCGGCGGCGCGGCGGGCGAGGGTCAGCGCGAGCAGGCGGCGCGGCTGCGGCCGGTCGGGGTCTAGCGCCGCCTGCCGCGCACGCAGTTCGACCGCGCGGTCCCAGTCGCCATACCGCTCCAGCCGGTCGGCGACCATGCCCAGCGTCGTGTCGTCGGCGGTCGGCAGATCCAGCGCCGACAAGACCATCTCGCTGGCCTCGGCCACACGGCCCCGCTTGGCGAGCCAGGCGGCGGTGTCGAGATAGAAGATCGGCAACGCCCCGTGCCGTGCCTCCGCCTCGCGGAAGCGTTCGGCGAAATCGGCGGGCTTGCCGTCATACAGCTCCAGATAGGGGCGGTCGGGTTGCCACGCATCGATCTGCACCGGGGGAGCCGCCGGGGTCATGCGCGTGGCGGCACCGGTCACGACGATGTTGTCCGTCGCCTGACTGACGCGCGGGGCCGGGGGAGCCGCAGGGGCCGGAGGTGCGCCAGGGGTCGACAAGACGAATACTTCCGGAG
>NZ_LDTF01000004.1 GCF_001477495.1 Sphingomonas yabuuchiae | reverse complement strand
GCCCGACTTCATCGCGACCGTCAACTTCACCCGCGCCAACCGGCTCGGGCCCGCCGCCACGGCCGCCCGAGAAGCTGCCGCCGCCCAGACCGATCGAGAAGGGCGAGGGACGCGGCGGGCCCAGCCGGTTGGCGCGGGTGAAGTTGACGGTCGCGATGAAGTCGGGCTGCGCATCGCCCTGCGCCAGCGAATAGCCGTTGCGCAGCAGCGCGGTCTCAACCGCGGCGGCATAGGTCTTGAACTCGATGCTGGCCGGGCCGGTGGCCGACAGCGGTTCGACCCGGATGGTGCCGCGCGCGATCGGCTGACCCAGGTGATAGCGGATCACCTCGGTCGGGGGCAGACGCCCGCCCGTGGTGGAACAGGCGGCCAGCGTTCCGGCGGCGGCCGCGAGGATCAGGAGCGAGCGGGCTTTCATGCGTCGAAGACCTTGAGAGATGTTACGGATGGGCAACGCATGACATATGAGGGATGATCCGGCGGCGGAAGGGGGCGCGGCGATCATGATCCATCCGTCATGCCGAAACCTTGACTTCAGCGCCGGTTGCCACTAGGCGGCGACGCTTTCCAGATCACCCTCCAGTTCAAAAGAAGCGAATCGATCATGAAGATCCGCAATTCCCTGAAGTCGCTCAAGGATCGTCACCGGGACAACCGCGTGATCCGCCGTCGCGGCCGCACCTATGTCATCAACAAGACCAACCGTCGTTTCAAGGCGCGCCAGGGCTAATCAGCCCTGATGCCGATCGAATCGAACGTGACGGGCGAACAGTCCGTGACGCGCGCCGATCGGCCGACCGCCGTCATTTTCGACGTCGGCCGTGTGCTTTACGACTGGGATCCCCGGATCCTGTATCGGCGCCTGATCGCAGACGATCGGGCGCTCGATGCATTTGTACGCGATGTCGTCACCACCGAGTGGCATTTCCAGCATGATGCGGGCCGCGACTTCGCCGACACCTCGGCGGAGCTCATTGCGCTGCACCCGCAGCATCGGGATTTGATCGCCGCCTGGGGTCCGCGCTTCAACGAGAGTATCGGCGATCCGATCGCCGGGATGCATAAACTCGTCGCCGAACTGGATGCGGCGAGTGTGCCCCTGTTCGCGATCACGAACTTCAGCCATGAATTCTGGCCGCCTTTCCGGGCGCGCGAATCGGCGCTGTTCGATCGATTCCGCGACATCGTGGTGTCGGGCGACGAAAAGCTGGTGAAGCCCGACCCCGCCATCTACCGCCTCGCGCTCGCCAGATTCGGGCTGGAGCCCCGGCAGGCGGTGTTCATCGACGACAACCGCGCCAATATCGACGCGGCGGCCGCGTTGGGGATCCACGCATTGCACTTCACCGATGAGGCGACGCTTCGGCCGCAGCTTCGGGCGCTGGGTCTGGTGGTTTAGGTTTTCGCGTGGCCTTCGTCTTCGCTCAGGCCGAACGAAGCTTGGGGTTTAGGACGACCACCCTATCACGCTGAGCGAAGTCGAAGCGCATGCGTAAACCTCACCGCGACAGTGACGCCAGTTGCGCCTGATTCGCCTGGCTGGCTTCCGTCTCCAACAGCATCGGGTCGAGGTGATCCCCGACCATCTGATCGGTGACGATCACGTTCGTCCCCACCGAGGTGATCGAGAACAGCTTCTTTGCAAAAGCCGCAGGCAGTCGGATGCAGCCATGCGAATCGGGGAAGCCTGGATTGTTGCCCGCATGAAGCGCGACGCCGTCCCAGGTCAGCCGCTGCATGAACGGCATGGGGGCGGAATTGTACAGGTTGCTGCGATGCATCTCGCGCTTCTGCAGGATCGGGAAGACGCCGACAGGCGTATCCTTGCCGTCCTTACCGGTCGATACCGTGGCGGCCGCGATCATCGTATCGCCCCGATAGACATAGGCGCGCTGCATCGGCAGGCTGACCACCACCGTCACCGGCTGCGCGATCGGGTCGACCGCCGTCATCTGCGCGTCGGCCCAGACGAATCGGTTGGGGGCGAGTGCGGCGGCGGCCTGCGCCACCGTGGCGGTTCCCGGCCCGTCCTCGGCCAGCGCCGGCGCGGCAAAACCCAGCGTCGTGGCACCCAGCAGGGCGGCAAAAGCGAAAGCCTTCATATCCCTTTTCCTTGGCGAGTTCACAAAATCTTAAACCCGTCAAGTGACAATTAGTGCCAAGCGAAATTTTTTGCGCTGCGCCGGAACTTTCGCTGAATCGATGGAACCAAGCGATCAACCGATGGGCCGATGGGCAGAAAAATGGCCTGACCTTTGCTACATAGCTGTTGCGGGAATTCTGGGGTTGAAGGACCAAAATGCACGATAATCTGGACGCGGCGCCGGGTCGGCGCGCGCTGTTGAAGAACGCGCTGGTGCTCGCCGGGGCATTGGCGGTTCCGGGGGCGGTGAGCGCTCGGGAAAGGCTGACCGCGGGCGATCTGCGCCCGGTGCGGCAGCCTCCGATCCCGAGCCGTCCGACCGTTCCGGCGGTGCCGCAGGCGATCCTGGCCTCGTCGCGGGTCGTCCGTCCGGCGCTGCTGCGCCAGGCGATGGCCTCGCTGCAGAAACACGGTTCGCAGGTGCGGCAGCGCGACCGGATGGCGATCGTCGATTTCGCGGTCGGTTCGTCCGAGCCGCGCCTCCATCTGGTCGACCTGATCAGCGGCAAGAGCACCTCGCTGCTCGTCTCGCACGGCAGCGGGTCGGACCCGTCGCACAGCGGCTATGTCCAGCGCTTCTCGAACGCGTTCAACTCGAACGCCAGCAGCGAGGGTGCTTTCCTGACCGACAATTATTATGTCGGCAAGCATGGCCGGTCGCAGCGTCTGGTCGGGCTGGACCCCACCAACGACAATGCGCTGGGTCGCGCGATCGTGATCCACTCGGCCTGGTACGCCAATCGCGACATGATCCGCAGCCACGGCATGCTGGGTCGCAGCCAAGGCTGCTTCGCGGTCGGCGAGAACGAACTGGACCGCGTGTTCGCCAATCTTGGCCCCGGCCGGATGATCTACGCCGCCAAGGTGTAACGACCTCAAATCCTCCCCGGCACGGGGAGGTGGCAGGGCGAAGCCCTGACGGAGGGGGATTTCCACACGGGACGTCCTTTCCAGCACCCCCCTCCACCACCGCTTCGTGGCGGTCCCCCTCCACGCTGGCGGGGAGGATAAGAATTGCGATCCCCGATACTGGGGGTTAAGTCCCCGATCCTCATGGCCCAACCGCTGATCATCGCCGTCCCCAAGGGACGCATCCTGGCCGAGGCGCTGCCGTTGCTCGCCGCCGCCGGCATCCGGCCCGAACCGGCCTTCACCGACAAGGACAGCCGCGCGCTGCGCTTCGCCACCGATGTTCCCGGCATCGAGCTGATCCGCGTGCGCGCCTTCGACGTCGCCACCTTCGTCGCGCATGGCGCGGCGCAACTGGGCATCGTCGGATCGGATGTGCTGTCCGAATTCGGCTATTCCGAGCTTTACGCGCCGGTCGACCTGAAGATCGGCCATTGCCGCATCTCGGTCGCCGAGCCCGCCGCGATGGCGGAAAGCGACGACCCGCGCGGATGGAGCCATGTCCGCGTCGCAACCAAATATCCGCACATTACCAGCCGCCACTTCGCCGCGCGCGGGGTGCAGGCCGAGTGCGTCAAGCTGAACGGCGCGATGGAGCTGGCCCCGACTCTGGGTCTGGCGCCGCGTATCGTCGACCTGGTGTCGTCGGGCCGGACTCTGAAGGAAAACGGGCTGGTCGAGGTGGAGGTGATCGAAGAGGTCACTTCGCGCTTGGTCGTCAACCGCGCCGCGATGAAGACGCGAGCGCAGGTCGTGCCGCTGGTCGAGGCATTCCGCCGCGCGGTCGCCGAGAAGGAAGCCGCATGATCCGTCTCGATACGCAGGAACCGGGGTTCGCCACCGCCTTCGACGAGTTGGTCGATGCCCGGCGCGAAAGCGATGCGGATGTCGCACGCGATGTGCAGGTGATCCTGCGCGCGGTCCGCGACGATGGCGAGACGGCGGTGGCGGCCTTCACCAGGCAGTTCGACGGCCATGACCTGGCCGAGACCGGCTGGCGGATCGAACCGGCGGATTGCCGCGCGGCCTATGAGGCGCTGGAGCCCGAACTGCGCGCCGCGCTCGACCTCGCCGCCGCGCGCATCCGCGCCTATCACGAAAAGCAGAAGCCGACCGACACCGACTATGTCGATGCACAGGGCGTGCGACTGGGCGCGCGCTGGACGGCGGTGGATGCGGCCGGGATCTATGTCCCCGGCGGACGCGCGGCCTATCCCTCCTCGCTGCTGATGAACGCGATCCCCGCCAAGGTGGCAGGCGTCGAGCGGCTGGTGATGGTCACGCCGACCCCCAAGGGCGAGATCAACCATCTGGTCCTCGCCGCCGCGCATCTGGCGGGCGTGGACGAGGTGTGGCGCGTCGGCGGCGCGCAGGCCGTGGCCGCGCTGGCCTATGGTGCGGGCCGTATCCAGCGGGTCGATGTCGTCACCGGCCCCGGCAATGCCTGGGTCGCGGAGGCCAAGCGGCAGGTCTATGGCATGGTCGGCATCGACATGGTGGCGGGCCCGTCCGAGATCGTCGTGGTCGCGGATGGCCGGAACGACCCCGACTGGATCGCCGCCGACCTGTTGAGCCAGGCCGAGCATGACACGGTCACCCAGTCGATCCTGTTCACCGACGATGCCGACTTTGCGACTCGAGTCGCCGAAGCCGTCGACCGGCAGATCCCCGAACTGGCGACCGCCAGCGTCGCGCGCACCGCCTGGGACGCCAACGGCGCGATCATCGTGGTCGATTCGCTGGAGGCCGCGATGCCGTTGGTCGACCGGCTCGCGCCCGAGCATCTCGAGCTGGCGGTGGACGATCCGCAAGCGTTGTTCGACCGGCTGCGCCATGCGGGCTCGGTGTTCCTGGGCCGCCATACCCCGGAAGCCATCGGCGATTATGTCGCCGGGCCGAATCACGTCCTGCCGACGGGCCGCCGTGCGCGTTTCGCCAGCGGACTGTCGGTGCTCGACTTCATGAAGCGAACGAGTTTCCTGGGTCTGACCGAGACGGCGCTGAACGAACTCGGCCCCGCGACGGTGGCGCTGGCCCATGCCGAGGGGCTTCCGGCCCACGCCAAGTCGGTGGCACTGCGGCTGCGCCTCAACCGATGATCGTCACGCCCGCCGCGCCGGAGCATCGGGAAGGATGGCTGGCATTGCGGGCGGCGCTCTGGGGGGATGAAGCAGGCAATCCGGTGGATTTGCCCGAGGGCGACGGGAATTTCGTCGCGCTGGAGGAGGGCCGGGTCGTCGGTTTTGCCGAGGCGGCGGTCCGGCAGGATTACGTCAATGGCTGTGACAACTCGCCGGTGCTGTTTCTGGAAGGGTTGTTCGTCGATCCGGGCCATCGGCGGGGGGGCGGGGCGGCCGCGCTGGTTGCGGCGGTGGCAGACTGGGGCCGGGCGCAGGGCTGTTTGGAGTTCGCCTCCGATGCGGAGATCGACAATCTCGACAGCCATGCGATGCATCTGGCGCTAGGCTTCGCCGAAACCGAGCGGGTGGTGTATTTTCGCCGGGAATTGTGATTCCTGTCATCCCGTAGCCTGGACCACGTCCCTCCCCCCTCTCCCAAAACACGTGACGAATTGGCGACAGCCCGGTAAAGGCCCGCCAATGACTCGTCCCAACGCCCGTACCCAGGCGCGCGCCGCCGCGCGCCTTGCCGCCGTTCAGGCGCTTTATCAGCATGACATGGAACAGACTCCGCTGGCGGCGCTGCTCCACGAATTCCACAATCACCGCATCGGCGCGACCATCGAGGATGTCGAATATGCCGATGCCGATATCGATTTCTTCGACGACATCGTGAAGGGCGTGCAGGCGCGCCTGGGCGAGATCGACGTGATGATCGAGGGCAAGCTGGCCAAGGGCTGGACGCTCAACCGTCTCGACAAACCGATGAAGGCGATCCTGCGCGCCGGGACCTATGAACTGATCGCGCGCCATGACGTGCCGGTCGGCGCGGTCATCAGCGAATATGTCGATGTCGCCCACGCTTTCTATGAAAAGCGCGAGTCGGGCTTCGTCAACGGCCTGCTCGACGCGATCGCCAAGGTCGCGCGGACCTGATCCCCTACCCGCCCCGATGACCGAGGCGGAGTTCATCGCCGCGTTGCGCCGGATGCCGCTGCATCCCGGTGCGCGCGGGCTGGTCGACGACAGCGCGGTGCTGACCGCCGCGCCGCTGGTCGTCACCACCGACACGCTGGTCGAAGGCGTGCATTTCCTGCCCGACGACCCGCCCGCCGATATCGCATGGAAGCTGGTCGCCACCAACCTGTCCGACCTGGCCGCCAAGGGGGCGCTGGTCGAAGGGGTACTGCTCAACTATCCGCTGGGCGATTCCGCCTGGGACCGCGCCTTTCTGGACGGGCTGGCGACGGTGTTGACCCGCTTCGACACGCGGCTGATCGGCGGCGATACGGTGTCGAAGCGCGGCCCCCGCACCCTGACGCTGACCGCCTTCGGCCGCGATGCCGCCGCCCCCTCGCGGGATGGCGCGCAGGTCGGAGACGCCTTGTGGGTCACCGGCACCATCGGCGACGCCGGTCTGGGCCTGGCGATCGCGCAAGGAGGACATGGCCCGATCGTCCTGCGCGATGCCTATCGCCGCCCCTGGCCCCGCCTGACCGAGGGCCGTGCGCTGGGCCCGCTCGTCCATGCGATGATGGACGTGTCCGACGGTCTGCTGATCGACGCGGACCGGATGGCACAAGCGAGCGGACTGGCGGTGACCGTCGCGCTCGATACGGTCCCGCTGTCCGAAGCGGCACGGGCGTTCGGCGGCACCGATCGGGCGGCACGGCTGGCCGCCGCGACCGCCGGGGACGATTACGAGCTGCTCTTCGCCCTGCCCGCCGGAACCGCGCCGCCGGTTGCCGCCACGCGTGTCGGCAGCTTCGCGCCCGGCCATGGCCTGACCCTGACCGATTCAGGTGAACCGATCCCGCTGCCGCCCCGCTGCGGCTATGAACACCGCCCCGAAAGCTGAAACCCCTTTCCTCCCATCGTTACGATAGTAATCTATATCAGCTCGGCCCCTGGGGAGTGGTGCCGGCATGGGGGGATCGGGAATGCGTGGGGTACGGAAGTTGGGCGCGTCGGTGACGGCGCTCGCGTTGATGACGCTGACGGGCATGACGCAGAATGCGGGCCAGACACCATCCGCCGCCCCGACCCCGGCCAGCCCGCCCGCCGCGACAGGCCCGCTGCCGGTCGAGGCCTTTGCCGCGCTGCCCGAGTTCGAGGGGCCCGCTTTGTCGCCCGACGGCACCCGCATCGCGGGCAAGCGGGCGCTGAACGGCAAGCAATATCTGATGGTCGTTCCGCTGATCAAAGGGCAGGGCAAGACCGCGCTGGCCGCACTCAGCGACAAGGTGGACGTCAACTGGTGGCGCTGGGTCAATGACGAATGGCTGGTCGTCGGGCTGGGCAGCCAGGACGTGATCCAGGGCGAGGAATATTATGTCACCCGCCTGATCGGTGTCCGCGCCGACATGCAGAAGATGGTGAAGATCGACTGGGACAATTCGGGTTTCCGCGCCGACGAGGTGTTGTGGACCGCGCATGACGGCACGCCGCGCCTCCTGTTCGCCAAATCGACAGGCATCTATTCCATGGCGGAGGTCTATCCTTCCGTCTACGAAGCGGACGTCTCGACCGGGCGGGTCAAGCGGATCGCGAACGGGCAGACCGATGTGTGGGACTGGTATGCCGATGGCCAGGGCCAGTTGCGCATGGGCGTTCGCTACAGCGACGAGACGCGTCAGAAGAGCATCCTCTATCGCCAGTCCAACGCCGAGCCCTTCCGCACCATCGCTCGCGCCAATGGCCGCAAGGACGAATCGGTCTTGGTGCCCAGCGTCTTTCGCGCCGACGGCACCGCGCTGGCGATCGATGACAGCGACGGCTATGACGCGCTGTACGAGGTTTCGCTGCCCGACCTGAAGCTGGGCCGCAAGCTCAGCACCGTCACCGGCTATGATATCGACGGCATCATCAAGACCGCGGCGGGCGACGATATTTCGGCGATCCGCTACACCGACCAATATTATCACGACGCCTGGACCGACCCTCGGATCAAAGAATTGCAGGACGCGCTCGACAAGTCGGTGGCCCCGCGCCGCGCCGAGATCGTGTCCTGGAACACCGCCCGCACCCGCTTCCTGGTGACGGTCAGCAGCCCGTCCTCGGCGGGGTCGCTCTATTATTGGGATACCGATTACGGCAACATGCAGTTCCTGTCCTGGGCCAATCCCCAGTTGAAGGGCCAGCGGCTGTCGCCCGTCCGTACCCTGCGCTATCCGGCCCGCGACGGCACCTCGATCGAGGCGATCCTGACCATGCCGCGCGGACGCGGGACCAAAAACCTTCCGCTGATCGTCATGCCGCATGGCGGCCCCTTCGCCCGCGACGCCGAAAGCTGGGACTGGTGGAGCCAGTATCTGGCCGAACTGGGTTATGCCGTGATCCAGCCCAATTATCGCGGGTCCTCGGGCTATGGCACCGCCTTCGCCAAGAAGGGGCAGGGCGAATGGGGACTGAAGATGCAGGACGATCTGGACGACGCGGTCGCCTGGCTGGCCAAGGAAGGCATCGCCGATCCCAAGCGCGCCTGCATGGTCGGGGCCTCCTATGGCGGCTATGCCGCGATGCGCGCGGCCCAGCGCAACAGCGCGCTTTATCGCTGCGCGGTGTCCTATGCGGGCGTGTCCGATCTTCAGGCCATGAAACGCTACGACTCGCGTTTCCTGTTCGGCAAGACCCGCGCCGACTGGCTGCAGAAACAGGCGCCCGACTATCACGCCGTCTCACCCCGCTTCGGCGCGGCCGACATGGCGATCCCGCTGCTGATCGTGCACGGCAAGGAGGACAAGCGTGTGCCGGTCAACCAGTCGCGCATGATGGTGTCCGCGCTGAAGGCGGCGGGCAAGCCGGTGAACTATATCGAACAGCCGCTGGCCGACCACCACTTCACCCGCGCCGAGGACCGGCTGGAATTCCTGAAGGCGATGGCCGCGTTCCTGGCCAAGTATAATCCCGCCTGAAAATCCTCCCCGGTACGGGGAGGGGGACCGCCGCGAAGCGGTGGTGGAGGGGGAGTGAGGCAGGAGACTCGCTGGGTGGAGCCCCCCCTCCACCAGCCTGCGGCTGGTCCCCCTCCCCGTGCCGGGGAGGATTGCAAAACCGTATTCCATACCCATATCCGGGGCTGATTCGGCGTGCCTTTCCTTTTCGGCCCATTGCGGCTATGGCGGCGCCTCTTCGACATACCCTATAACACGACGAACCGAGGTATTTTTTGGCCAAGGAAGAACTGCTCGAGATGCGCGGCCGCGTGGTGGAACTCCTCCCCAACGCGATGTTCCGCGTCCAGCTCGAGAATGATCACGAGATCCTGGGACATACGGCGGGCAAGATGCGCAAGAACCGCATCCGCGTGCTGGTCGGCGACGAAGTGCTCGTCGAGCTGACGCCGTACGACCTGACCAAGGGCCGGATCACCTACCGCTTCAAGTGAGCGACCGGCCAACCATGCCGCTCGTCCTTGCATCCTCCTCCCCGCGCCGCCGCGATCTGCTGGCGCGGCTGGGAGTCGTGCCCGACCGAGTCGCCTCGCCCGATATCGACGAAGCCCCTCGCCCCGCCGAACCGCCCCGCGTCTATGCGCTGCGGCTGGCGGTGGAAAAGGCGCATGCGGTTGACCGTGCCGATGGCGAGATCGTCGTCGCGGGCGATACCACCATCGCGCTGGGCCGCCGCATCCTGCCCCCCGCCGATACGCAAGACGTCCAGCGCAAGCTGCTGCGCCTGATCTCCGGGCGGCGACACCATGCGCTGTCCGCCGTGTGCGTCATCGACGCCACCGGCAAGGCACGCACCCGGCTGGCCGACACCATCGTCGCGTTCAAGCCGCTGTCCGACGACGAGATCGACGCATACATCGCGTGCGGCGAAGGGCTGGGCAAGGCCGGGGGCTATGCCATCCAGGGCCGCGCCGAGGCGTTCGTGCGCTTTCTGCAGGGGTCGCATTCCGGCGTCATCGGCCTGCCGCTGTTCGAAACCCGCGCCCTGCTGAAGGCCGCCGGGCTGCCGCTTGTCTGAATGGCTCTATGAGGCCGGGATCGGCGAGGCCCGTGCCGCGCTGGTCGAGGATGGCCGCATCGTCCAGGCCGCGATCGAGCTGACCGGTACACTGACCGTCGGCACGGTGGCCGAAGGGCGGCTGGTCGAGCTGCTCCCCGGTCGACAGGGGCGGGTGACGCTGAATCAGGGCGGCGAGGTGCTGCTGGCGCCAATACCCAAGGGCATGACGCAAGGAGCGGCGCTGACCGTCATCGTCACGCGCGAGGCGATTCCCGAACGCGGCCGCGCCAAGCTGTCCAAGGCGCAGCTCGCCCCCGAGGGCACGCATCCCGCCCCCGGCCCCGACCTGCGCGCACGAATCGCCGCAACGGGCTTTCCCGTGCGTGACGTCCTGCCGCATCAGCCCGACGACCTCGAAGCGGCGGGCTGGTCCGAATTGCTCGATGAAGCCGTGACGGGTGAGATCGGATTCGGCGCGGGCGTGCTGCGGATGACGCCGACCCCGGCCATGACCCTTTTCGACGTCGATGGATCGCCGCCGCACGAACCCCTGTCGATCGCCGCCGCCCGCGCGGTGGCGGCAAGCATCCTGCGTCACGGCATCGGCGGGTCGATCGGCATCGACTTTCCCACGCTGGAGGGCAAGGGCCCGCGCCAGGCGGTGGCGGAGGCGCTGGACGCCGCCCTGCCCCTCCCCTTCGAGCGGACGGCGGTCAACGGCTTCGGCTTCCTCCAGATCGTCCGTCCGCGCCCGCGCGCCTCGATCCCTGAGCGCCTATGCATCGACCCCGTCGGCGCCCGTGCCCGTGCGTTGCTGCGGCAGTGGGAGCGCGAGCCGCCGGGCGCTGCACCGACCTATCGCATATCCGGCGCCGTCCATGACCGCCTGATGGCCCATCCTGCCTGGCGCGAGGCGCTGGAGCGCCGCACCGGCCGCCCCCTGCAACTGGAACGCTCATGACCACCTGCCCGATCTGCGACAAGCCGACCGCCCCGGACCACGCCCCCTTCTGCTCGCGCGGGTGCAAGGATCGCGACCTCCTGCAATGGTTGGGCGAAGGTTATCGCATCCCGGTCAAAGAAAATGATGAAGAAGGGCTGGACAGCGGCGAAAGCCACCCGTAAAGGCACGCCTCCAATCGCAATCGCGGTGTGGGCCCAAGTAGCTCAGTTGGTAGAGCATGCGACTGAAAATCGCAGTGTCGGTGGTTCGATCCCGCCCTTGGGCACCATTTTCCTATATTGATGGTGTTTGACCGGTTCGTTGTTTGACGGACTGTTTTGCGTGTCTGGCGTTTGTCCGTGGCCTTCGACTTCGCTCAGGCTGAACGGATCGTGGGAGTAGGCCCTGCACACCAACCTCCGTTCAGCCTGAGCGAAGTCGAAGGCAAAGCCCCACTTACTCCCCTCCCGCAAGCGGGAGGGGCTGGGGGAGGGCAAGGTGCCTCGCAGAGAGAATGGCTTGTGGCCATCGCCCCTCCCCAACCCAGTTTCAGGTAAACGATGCCCCGCATCGTTTAGGTCATGCTGGGGGCATGACCGACCTGAAACTCCCTGCCGGGAGAGGGGCTTTGAAGCTCATGGATAGCTGACGGTCTTCGGAATCTCCGGAATCTCGATCCGCTCGGCGTCATCACCCGGCACCGCCGGGAACTCCCGCGCCTTCCATGCCCGCTTGGCCTCTTCGATCCGCTCGCGCCGCGAGGACACGAAATTCCACCACACATGGCGCGGCGTGGTGAAGGCATCACCACCGCACAGCATCACCCGGCCGCCCGCTTCGGACCGCAGGGTCGCCGCGATGCCCGGTTTCAGGATGTAGAGCCGCTGCGGCTCCAACGGCATCCCCTCCAGGCTGGCCTCGCCCAGCGCACAATAGACGGCGCGTTCCTCCGCCGAAGGGTCGATGGGAATGCTGCCGCCCGGTTCCAGCGTGATGTCGGCATAGATGGTGCCCGCATAGGTGGTCGTCGGTGCCCTTTGACCCCACAGCTCGCCCATGATGACCCGCGCCGTGGCACCCTGCCCCTGGATTTCGGGCAGCGCCTCGGCCGGGACATGCTCGAAACAGGGGTCGATCTCCTCCTGCGCTTCGGGCAGCGCGAGCCATGTCTGGATGCCCGACAGCACCGGACCCTGGGGGCGAATCTCGCCCGGCGAGCGTTCGGAATGGACGATGCCATGGCCTGCGGTCATCAGGTTCACCGCACCCGGCTCGATCACCAGATCGCTGCCCAGCGAATCGCGGTGGCCGATCGCGCCGTCGAACAGATAGGTCACGGTCGCCAGGTTGATGTGCGGATGCGGCCGCACGTCGATGCCGGAGCCGGGTTGCAGCTGCGCCGGGCCCATCTGGTCGAAGAAGATGAAGGGGCCGACCATCGTCCGCTCCTTGTTGGGCAGCGTCCGGTGCACCTTGAACCCGCCCAGATCATGGCTGGAGGGCTGCAGCGTGCGCAGCAGGAAATCGTCAAACATGGCTTTGCTCCATGGGGGTCGGCTCCGTGGCGTCGAGCAATTCGATCAGATCGGTCGGGAAATAGGGTTCGTCGTGCGCGGCCAGTTCCTCGCGGCTGAACCAGCGCCAGCTTTGCATCACCCGCTGTTCGAGGACGGTGTGGCCCGCCGCCGTCACGTCATGCGCATCGACATCGACGCGGAAATAGCGTTCGTCCGCTTCGACCTCGACACCCTCGATGGTCAAGAACTCGACCTGGCGCCGCGCGACTTGCGGCCCGCAATCGCGGTCGAGGCCGGTTTCCTCGAAGAGTTCGCGGCGGGCGGCGTCCTCATAGCTTTCCCCCGGATCGACCGCGCCGCCCGGCGTGCACCAGAAGGGCGGGCGGTCATCGGGGGTGAAGCGGAACATCAGCGTCCGCCCCGCCCCATCGACCAGCAGGATGCGCGCGGCGGGACGGGGTATACGGGTCATTCGCCGTCAAGCTCCGGATAATGGCGGAAGATTCCGTCTTCATTGAATGCCTGTCGCCGGTCGCTGTCTAGATAGGCGGCGATGCCCGGCAAGGTCTTCACACGGTCGTGCAGCGCGATGAGCGCAGGATAGTCACCCTCGACCGCCGCCATGCGCCTGGGGAACATATAGCGTAGCCCTGCGACCAGTTGGAACAGCGAGGTGTCAACCGGCGACCAGCGCCCGCCCGCCATCCAGTCGCGGTCGCCCAGCGCATCCTCGAAATAACCCAGGAATTTGGGGAGCCGTTCCTCGCGGAACTGCGCGGCGGCGCGGGCGGCTTCGGCCTTCTGGTCGTGATAATAGGCACCGGTCGCGACCGGGTGGTGCACATTGTGCACCTCGGCCACCATGTCGCTAATCGTCAGTTGCAGCTGGTTCAGCCACAGCCGCTCCCCCTCGGGGGCCAGATCGTGCCGCTCGGTCAGCCAGTGGAGGATGTTGGCGACCTGCGCGATCGCCTGTCCCCCGGTGCGCAAATATGGCGGGGCGAAGGGCAGGTGGCTGCCCTTGCGCATATCGGTGAGGAGCGCCTCGGCCCCCTCCTCCACGCCCCGGTCGCGATAGGGCAGACCCGCAGCCTCCAGCACCAGCCGGACGAACTCGCCGCGTCCCGGCAAGCCGGGCCAGTACCACAGGTCATAGGGCATGGATTATTCTCCGGGTGCCTTCGCGCTGATCGCCAATGCATGGATACGCTCGGACAACAGATCGGCAAGCGCGTGGTTCACCATGCGCTGGCGCGCGACGCGCGACTGGCCTGCGAAAGTGGGCGATTCGACGATGACGCGAAAATGGCTCTCACCGGTCCCGTCGTCACCCATATGGCCACGGTGCATCGCGCTTTCGTTGATGACGTCGAGATGCGTCGGCGACAGCGCCTGGGTCAGGCGGGCGGTGATCTGGTCGGCGATCGGGGCGGTGGTGATATCGGTCATGGCCCCTATATAGACGGTTTTTCAGGACAAGCGGATAGCCGTGGCGCGTCGGTCGAGCAGCGATACCCCCAAGGACAAACCCAGCCCCAGGTTTCACGGCCGGGTCGAGAATAGCGACCGCGTGTGCGACCATGCGGGCTGCACCGAAGCAGGCGAGTTCCGCGCACCCCCGGCCGAGGGTACGCGCAGCGGCGACGGCCCCGGCCAGTTCCGCTGGTTCTGCCTGGACCATGTCCGCGCGTTCAACAGCCGCTATAATTTCTTCGACGGCATGAGCGCGGACGAAATCCACCGCGCCCAGCGCCCCTATGCGGGCTGGGAGCGCGAGACTCGCGCCTTTGCGCAAGGCGGCACCGATCCTGGGCCGCGCTGGGCCGATTTCTCCGATCCCTTGGATGCCATCGCCGCCCGCTACCGCCGCGAGGCCGCACCCGAACGCTCAGACGGCAAGCCGCTGTCGGGGCAGGATCGCGAAAGCCTGAAGGTGCTGGGGCTGGAGGCGAACGCCGATCGCGGCGCGCTGCGGCGGCGGTATAGCGAGCTGGTGCGGCGTTATCACCCCGACCGCAACGGTGGCGACCGTGCCCATGAGGCGCGGCTGCAAAAGGTGATCGCGGCGTACCAGCAGCTGCGCCAGGCACCGGCGTTTGCCTAGTCAATCCTCCCCGGCACGGGGAGGTGGCAGCGCGAGGCGCTGACGGAGGGGGGCTTCCACGCAGGGCGACCTCTGCGGCACGCCCCCTCCACCACCGCTTCGCGGCGGTCCCCCTCCCCGTTTCGGGGAGGAATTTATCTGCGCGGCCCGACCAGTCCGAATCGCGCGCCCTGCGGGTCGCGGGCGGACAGCGAATACTCACCGCCCGGTATTTCCATCGGCCCGAACTCGACCCTGCCGCCTCGATCCGCCACCCGCGCCGCCGCCGCATCGATATCGTCCACCGCGACATAGAAATGCCAGCCCGGCTCGCCCCCCGGCGGACAGCCCATCAGCGCGCCCAGCACCACCGGCCCATCGGCCAGGAAGCGATACTCCCCCAACTCTCCCATCGGCATCCCGCCCTGATGGCTCCAGCCGAAATGCCGACCGAAAAAGGCCAGCGCCCGGTCCGGGTCGCTCGCGATCCGCTCGTTCCAGACGATATGACCGGCCGCCGCGCCGGTGCCATGCTCGACGAAGGAGCGCGACGGCTGCGCCTCTTCCGGCGCCATGATGTAGAAGGGCGCGCCCAGCGGATCGGTGACCAGCGCCATGCGTCCCACCCCGTCCATCGTCCAGGCGGGCATCAGCACCTGCCCGCCATCCTCGACGATGGCGCCCAGCGATTCGTCGACATCGACCACCGGCAGAAAGCCGAACCAGACCGGTCCGCCCGGCGAACCTTCGGGACGCTGCATCAGACCGCCGATCGCCTCACCTTCGGGCGTCGCGAAGATGCGATAATCGATACCGGCGATGCCGCTGTCGCCGATCTGCCAGCCGACGACATGGGTGTAGAAATCCTGCGCCGCCGCGACGTCGTCGGTCAGCAATTCGTACCAGATGAAATTCGCCATGACCGCCCCGCCCTTTTGCCTGACAGATCAGATGCTTGCCCCGCCTCGCGACTCGCCTGCCGGGGGCATGAGGATGACCGCGAAACCATCGTCCCGCAATCGCCGGAACACCCGTTTCGTGCGATCACCGCCATTGAGTAGGGAGCCGCGCTTGGCCTAAGGCGTTGAGCGACGAGACGAGGGCCTGATGACCAACATCCCGAATACGCTTCCCGACAGCCGCGACACGACGATTCTCGATGCACCCGACAAGATGGTGTCGGTGCGCGACCTGTTCGGCATCGACACCGACATGGAAGTTCCCGCCTTTTCCGAGGCCGATGAGCGCGTCCCCGATCTCGATCCCGCCTATGTGTTCGATCCCGACACGACGCTGGCGATCCTGGCGGGTTTCGCGCACAATCGCCGCGTGATGGTGCAAGGCTATCACGGCACCGGCAAGTCGAGCCATATCGAACAGGTCGCCGCGCGCCTCAACTGGCCGTGCATCCGCATCAACCTGGACGCGCATATCAGCCGTATCGACCTGATCGGCCGCGACGCCATCGTCCTGAAGGACGGGCAGCAGGTGACCGAGTTCCGCGAGGGGCTGCTCCCCTGGGCGCTCCAGACCCCGACCGCGCTCGTCTTCGACGAATATGACGCCGGCCGCCCCGACGTGATGTTCGTGATCCAGCGCGTGCTGGAGACCGAGGGCAAGCTGACCCTGCTCGACCAGAATCGCGTCATCCGCCCGAACAAGTGGTTCCGCCTGTTCGCCACCGCCAACACGGTCGGCCTGGGCGATACCAGCGGGCTGTATCACGGCACGCAGCAGATCAACCAGGGCCAGATGGACCGCTGGAACATCGTGGTCACGCTCAACTATCTGCCCGCCGCGACCGAGGCGCAGATCGTGCTCGCCAAGTCGGGCGAATATGACAAGCCCGACGGCAAGCAGCTGGTCGAGAACATGGTCCGCGTTGCCGACATGACCCGCAAGGGCTTCGTGAACGGCGACATCTCCACCGTGATGAGCCCGCGCACCGTCATCACCTGGGCGCAGAACACGCTGATCTTCGGCGATCCGGGCTTCGCCTTCCGCCTGTCCTTCCTCAACAAGTGCGACGAGAACGAGCGCGCGCTGGTGGCGGAATATTATCAGCGCGTCTTCGGCAAGGACCTGCCCGAAAGCGTCGTCGGCCGGGCCTGATCCTCTTGGCGAACGAAACCCCTCTCGACCGGTTCAAGGCGGTCCTCGGCGGCACGGCGCGCACCATCGCGCAGGAGCCGGAGGTCGAGCTCGCCTTCACCGCCGACGCGCCGACCTCCTCGGGCAAGCATATCCGCGTGCCGATGCCGGGCCGCGCACTGCCCGCCGAACAGGTGGCCGAGGCGCGCGGGTTCGCCGACGCCTTCGCACTGCGGCTGAAGCTGCACGACACCGCGCTCCACGCCAAGGCCGCGCCGGTCGAGGCGGTGGCGCGCGCGGTCTATGACGCGGTCGAGACGGCGCGGGTCGAGGCGCTGGGTGCGCGCGGCTATGCCGGGATCGGCGACAACCTCGCGCATGCGCTGGACGTGCGGTTGCGCTCCGACCCGCTGACCCGGGCGCGCAACCGCGACGAGGTGCCCTTGTCGACGGCGCTGGGGCTCCTTCTGCGGGAACGGATGACCGGGCGGCCTTCGCCCGCCGAAACCGCGCCCGCCTTGGCGCTGGTGCGCGACTGGCTGGAGGGGGCGACCAACCTCGACGCGCTGGCAGGCGCGATGGACGACCAGAAGGCGTTCCAGTCGCTGACCGCCAAGATGCTGGCCGACCTGGAACTCGCCGAGCCGCCCGCCGAGCCCGATCAGGCCGATGAAGGCGGCGACGATCAGGAAGGCGAGGATGAACAGCAGCAGGACGAAAGCGAAGAGGATAACGACGAACAGGGTCAGGGCGAAGGCGAGGTCGAGGCGCGCGCGGAGAAGCGCGACTCCGACAGCGAGGACGGCGAATCGCAGGAGCAGAGCCAGGATTCGCTCGACGATCTCGACGGCGAACCCGGCGAGGATGGCGACGAAGGCAGCCAGCCGACGCGCCCCAACCGCCCGCTGAACGATCTGGCGTCGCAGTTCGACTACAAGCCCTGGACCACCCAATATGACGAGGTGATCGCGGCGGGAGAGTTGTGCGACGCCGACGAACTGGCGCGGCTTCGCGGCTATCTCGATCAGCAGCTCGCGCATCTCCAGTCGGCGGTGTCGAAGCTCGCCAACCGGCTGCAACGCCGGTTGATGGCGCAGCAGTCGCGGTCCTGGGATTTCGACCAGGAAGAGGGCATTCTCGACGCGGCGCGCCTCGCCCGCGTCGTGGTCAATCCGGGCCAGTCGCTATCCTACAAGATCGAGCGCGATACCGATTTCCGCGATACCGTCGTCACGCTGCTGATCGACAATTCGGGCTCGATGCGCGGGCGGCCGATCGGCATCGCGGCCATCTCCGCCGACATCCTCGCGCGCACGCTGGAGCGCTGCGGTGTGAAGACCGAGATCCTCGGCTTTACCACCCGCGCCTGGAAGGGCGGGCAGAGCCGTGAGACGTGGCTCGCCGCCGGTCGCCCGCCGCAGCCGGGGCGGCTGAACGACATCCGCCACATCGTCTACAAACAGGCCGACGAGCCGTGGCGACGCGCGCGCAACAATCTGGGCCTGATGATGCGCGAGGGGTTGCTCAAGGAGAATATCGACGGCGAGGCGCTGATGTGGGCGCATAGCCGGTTGATCGCGCGGCCCGAGGAGCGGCGCATCCTGATGGTCATCTCCGACGGCGCGCCGGTCGACGACTCCACCCTTTCGGTCAATTCGGGCAGCTATCTGGAACGGCATCTGCGTCAGGTGATCGGCTGGATCGAGAGCAAGAGCCCGGTCGAGCTGATCGCGATCGGCATCGGCCATGACGTGACCCGCTATTATGCGCGCGCGGTGACGATCATGGATGCCGAGCAGCTGGGCGGCACCATCATCGAGCAGTTGGCCAGCCTGTTCGACACCGAATGAGCCGGATCGCCGCCCCGGCGGAAGGGTTTGTCGGGCCGGTGAAACGCTCGATCACCATCGCGGGGCACCAAACCTCGATCAGTCTGGAGCCGGTCTTCTGGACGGCGCTGGAAGAGGCGGCGGTGGCGCACGCCCTGCCGCTGTCGGCACTGGTCGCAGAGATCGACGCGCTGCGGATCGTGGTGGAAGACCCGCCGAATCTGGCGAGTGCGATCCGGTCCTGGTTGTTTCTACGGCGGTGATTTTTTCGAGGCAGCGATACCTACCCCACCTCCGCTCAGCCTGAACAGAGGATGGGAGTTGGGACAAGGCCTCGATTGACGCCGCCCCTTGGCTGTAGCAGGGCGCGCCGTCTGTTTCGGGGTTGATGTGGCCGGAAATACCCTTCGCGATACGGGATTGCGGGTCCATCGCTGGCTGGGGCTGGCGGTCGGGCTGATCGCGATCGTCCTGGCGATATCGGGCGCTATCCTGGCCAGCGCGCCGATGCTGGAGCGGGTTGCCAATCCCGCCCGTTTCCGGGTCAGCGGCGAGCAGCGACTGGCGGCCGACCGCTATGTTGACGCCGCCTATCGTCGTCTTCGCCCCGGGGAGCGTATCGCAGCACTCTCGTTGGAACAGGGTTCGTCGCCGGTGATCGTTACCCTCGACCGGACCGGCGACCGGGCGCAGCGGCGGCTGTTCCTCGACCCGCCGACGGGACATGTGCTGGCGAGCGGATGGAAGGATGGCGGCGTCATCGGCGCGGCACGACGGGTGCATGACGGGCTGTTCCTCTCGGGCCTCGGCCGGTGGATCGTCGGGCTGGGTGGAATCGGATCGATGCTCGCGTGCCTGACCGGCCTCTGGGCGCAGGTGACGCGCAAGCGGCCGAAGAAACCGGCCAAAGGCGCGCATCAGGAAACACGATGGACGCTCATGCACCGTCGCATCGGTCTATGGTCGGCCATCCCGGTTCTGGCGATGGCCGCCACCGGCCTCGCGCTTGTCCCAGCCGCGGGCACGCCGATAGCCCAGAGCGCACCGCCCGTTGAACGCGCCACCCTGCCCGTCGACCGGGTCGTCGCCAGCGCGCGTGGCTGGACGCGCGGCACGCTGCACGCGATCGACTGGCCGACCGAGCGCTCCCCCGACTGGACGCTGTATTTCGAGGGTGGCGAACCGGGCGTCGTCAAGGTCGCCGACGACAGCGCCAAGGCCCTGGCCGCGCCGGCCTATGCCGGGCCGGTCATGCTGTCCTGGGTGCGCCAATGGCATGGCGGACAGGGCATGGCCTGGATCTGGTGGCCGCTCGTCGCGCTGACGGGATGGCTGGCGGCGTGGGTCGCGGCGAGCGGGCTGGTGGCTTGGGTCGCCCGCCCGAAGGTCAGACGCGCTCGGCGTTGAGCAGGTCGGCGGGGTCTAGGCCCAGCAGTTCGATATGGTCGCGGATGCGCGGCCACTGCACCGCCAGGAAGCTCTGCCGCTCGGCGCTGCGCAACCGGTCGGCCGCGCCCGGCATCACGAACATGCCGACCCCGCGCCGCACCTCGACATAGCCGTCGTCCTGAAAGCTCTGATAGGCCTTGGCGACGGTCAGCGGGTTCGCGCCCTGCTCGGCGGCGAGCGCGCGCACCGAGGGAAGCTGGTCCCCCGTGCGATAGGTTCCGTTGAGAATGCCCGCCGCGATCGTCCCGCGCAGGCGGATATAGACCGGGCTGTCGTCACCGCTAAGAGCTGTCATGCCGAGTTAATACAGCATGGGCGACACAATGTCGAGCCGCTATCGCGATAACGTTTGCAGGGCCGTCGCACGCGCCGCTCGCTTCATCCTTTCCAGGTCGAGACGATCCGGTCCATGTCGGGTCGTGGTCGCTCGTCGAGCGGTCGGCCGGGCGTGCCGATGAAGACGAAGCCGACGATCCGCTCGGACGCGGCGCCGAACGCATCGCGCACCGCATCGGAAAAAGCGGGCCAGCCGGTCAGCCAGCCGCCTGCATAGCCCATGGCATGGACGGCATGGAGCAGGTTCATGCACGCCGCGCCCGCCGACAATTCCTGTTCCCATAGCGGAATATGGCTGTCGGTGCGGGGCGAGGACAGGACGACGACCAGATCGGGAGCCTGATGCGCGAACTGCTCCAGCGCGGCGATCTCGGTCGCGCCCGCCTGCGGCCGTTCGGCACGATAGGCGGCGGTGATGACCTCGGCCAGCTTGCCGCGCGCTTGCGGAGGCACGATCACGAAGCGCCACGGGGCCAGCTTGCCATGGTCGGGCGTGCGTGCCGCGATGTTCAGCATCCGGGTCAGTTCGTCCGGTCGGGGGCCGGGGGCGATCAGGTCGCGCGGCTTGCCCGAACGGCGGGTCGTCAGCAGCGAAAGCGGGGTCGAGCGGTCGTTGAAAGCCATATCGGTCATGGCTTACATCCTTACGTCGTCGCGCATGATATTTACAGTCGCGGCTTTGGCGTTAGGTTACCGGACCATTACGCCCCCGCGTGCGCCCCTGGTCGCACCGGGGGCGATCCCGATGGAGTGAACGCCAGTATGGCGAGTGCGTATGAGGCCGCCGCGCGCGGCAAGACGGTTTTGGGGCATCCCCGAGGCCTGTTCCTGTTGTTCTTCACCGAGATGTGGGAGCGTTTTTCCTATTACGGAATGCGCGCCATCCTGGTCTTCTACCTGACCAAGCATTTCCTGTTCACCGACGAACCCGCCTTCGGCATCTACGCCGCCTATACCTCGCTGGTCTATGTGACGCCGGTGATCGGCGGCTATCTGGCCGACCGCTATCTGGGGGCCAGACGCGCGGTGCTGGCGGGCGGGCTATTCATCGCCTTCGGCCATATCCTGATCGCGGTCATGGAGGGACCACAGGGTGCGACGGGGGCCTATCTGGAGGGCTTCTACCTCGCCCTTGCCTCGATCGTGATCGGCACCGGTTTCCTCAAGGCCAATATCTCGGTGCTGGTGGGTCAGCTCTACGCGCGCGACGACATGCGCCGCGACCCGGCCTTCTCGATCTTCTATATGGGCATCAATGCAGGCGGTGCACTGGGACCGATCGTGTGTGGCGTCCTGGGTGAGACGGTGGGCTGGTCCTATGGCTTCGGCGCGGCGGGCGTGGGCATGCTGCTCGGTCTGGTCGCCTTCATCACCCTGAAGCGCGAACTGCACGGCGCGGGCGAAGCCCCCTCGCTGCCCGTATTGCGGGCGCCGGTCGTCGCGGGCCTGTCGCGCGAATGGCTGATCTATCTCGGCTCGATCGTCGCCACGCTGGCCGTGTGGCAGCTGATCCAGCATCAGGATGCGGTCGGCACCCTATTGGTTGTCTTCGCCGCCGCCACGGTGCTCTTCATCCTGTGGCGCGCGGTGTTCCAGCTGCCCAAGGTCGACCGCGATCGCATCTTCGCCGCGCTGTTCCTGATCGCGCTCTGCCCGCTCTTCTGGGCGTTGTTCGAGCAGGCGGGGTCGTCGCTGAACCTCTATACCGATCGCTCGGTCGACCGCACGCTGCTGGGCTGGACCATTCCCGCCTCGGCCTTCCAGTCGGTCAATTCGATCTTCATCATCCTGCTCGCCCCTCTGTTCGCCGCGCTGTGGACGATCCTGGGCAAGCGCGGGTGGGAGCCGAGCGCGCCGTTCAAGTTCGGTATCGGCCTGGTCGGCGTGGGCGCGGGCTTCATGGTGCTGGTGGCGGGCGCGGCGGCCTATGCGGGGGCCCCGACGCCGGTGATCTTCGTGATCCTCGTCTATTTGATCCACACCATGGCCGAGTTGTGCTTCTCGCCCGTCGGCCTGGCGGCGATGACGCGCCTGTCGCTGCCCAGCATGACGGGTCTCATGATGGGCACCTGGTTCCTGGCGACGGCGGCGGGCAACTTCATCGCCGGACTGATCGCCCAGGCGACCGGCGGCGAGGGCGCGGGGCCGGAAAAGGTACTCGACGTCTATACGCGGATCGGCTGGTTCTCGATCGGAATCGGCGTGGTCGTGCTGGTCGTGTCGCCCTTCATCGCCAAGCTGATGCACCTCGACCTGCTCAAGGCCGAGGGGACGCTGGCCGGGGACAAGGAACTGGCCGAACCGGCGGCGGCCGGGATCGACACGCGGCTGGAGCAGAAGCCGCATTGAGCCAAATGGGGCGGTCGGGTCGCGTGCCCGACCGTCCCACTTCCGTTCGGGCTGAGCGAAGTCGAAGCCTACGCCGCAGCCTATCTGCGTGACTTTGCGCTGATTGGATTGGATCTCGCGAAGCCGCGAACACGCGAAGATTTTTGTTCGCGCGGAGGCGCGGAGGCGCAGAGAGGTTCGGATGCGCTTCGGCGCACTCGCGCAGTTCAACGTTCCGCTTGCCGCACCGTGGTTATGTTAGGCCAGCCTGGCGGCTGGGTACGCCCCCTCCGCGTCTTTGCGTCTCCGCGCGAACCAAAATCAAAGCCGCGTCATCGCCATTGCCCGTTCGCCGTACCGCAGTCCTGCCGTGCCGCCACGCGGCGACGCTTCGTCCAGCTTGGCCAGTTCCTCCGCCGACAGCACCAGTTCGGCCGCCTTCATCGAATCCTCCAGCGTCGCGCGCCGCTTCGAGCCGGGGATCGGCACGATATCAGGCCCTTGCGCCAGCAACCACGCCAGCGCCACCTGCGCCGCACTGGCGTCATGCGCGGCGGCGATCTGCTTCACCACCTCGACCACCTTCATGTTGCGGTCGAAATTCTCTTCGGCATAGCGCGGGTCGCCCAGCCGATAATCGCCCTCGGGCAAGTCCTCGCGCCGGGTGATCTGCCCGGTCAGGAAGCCGCGCCCCAGCGGGCTGTACGGCACGAAGCCGATGCCCAGTTCGCGCACCACCGGCAGGATGTCGGCCTCGACATCGCGCTCCCACAACGAATATTCCGACTGGACCGCCGCGATCGGATGAACTGCGGCGGCGCGACGGATCGTCTCGGCGCTCGCCTCCGACAGGCCCAGGCGGCGGACCTTGCCCTGCTCGACCAGGCGGCCCATCGCGCCGACCGTCTCCTCGATGGGGACATTGGGGTCGACGCGGTGCTGATAGAACAGGTCGATCGTCTCGACGCCCAGCCGCTTGAGCGACCCCTCGCAAGAGCGCTGGACGTTGGCGGGCGTGGAGTCCACGCCGGTCATGCCGTTGTCGTCATAACGAAAGCCGAACTTGGTCGCGATCACCACCGCGTCGCGCTTGCCGCGAATGGCGCGGCCGACCAGTTCCTCATTGACCAGCGGGCCATAGATTTCGGCGGTGTCGAACAGGGTCACGCCCAGCTCGATCGCGCGGTGGATGGTGGCGATGCTCTCCGCCTCGTCGGCCTCGCCATACATGTTCCGGCCGACACCGGCCATCGGCATGCAGCCGAGGCCGAGGGCGGAAACCTCGAAATCCGGGCCGAGCGTGCGATACTTCATGAGACGTCCTCGTCGATGATGCGGCTGCCCCGGGAAACGGTCGCGGTGGCGGCAAGGTCCATGCTGACATTGCCCAAGGTCCGGAAGATGTCGGGAATCGTCTCCACCGCGATGAGCAGCCCCAGGGGTGCGGCGGGCACCCCCAGCGCGACGCAGACCGGCGCGATCGAGGCGAAGAAGGTGATCTGCGACGGCAGGCTCGCCGAGCCGAGCGAACACAGGATCGCGACCACCACGGCGGCGGCGACCGACGTCATGCCGGGCACGATGCCGAACCAGTCGGCGATATAGAGCGCCACCGCGACGTTCATTGCGGGCTGGGTCCCCCGGAACATGGCGACTGCCATCGGCAGGACCAGCCCGGCGGTCGCGGGTGCGATGCGCAAAGTCTTCGTCCCCTCGATCATCGCGGGCAGGCTGGCGAGCGAGCTTTGCGTCGAGATCGCGACCGCCTGGGCCGGGGCCAGCGCGCGGGCGAATCGCGACAACGGCACCCGCGCCGCCAGCATCGCCACACCGTACGCCATCAGCATCACGATGACGCCGATACTGGCGATGATCGTGATGTAATGCGCCAGCGCCCCGAACGCCCCGCCCCCCGCCGTCGCGCCGACGACAAAGGCGAGCGCGAAGACGCCCAGCGGCGCGAGCCACAAGACCCAGCCGATCAGGACCAGCATCGCATCGCGGATCGCGGTGAAGACGCGGAGCAGCAGCACCCGCCCCTCTCCCTCGATCCGGGTGATCGCAAAGGCGAAGGCCAGCGTGAACAGGATCAGCGACAACAGCGCATTGTTGGTGGCGGCGGCAAAGATGTTGGTCGGCACGATGCCGGTGACGAACTCGGCGATCGGCGGCGGCGGCGCGACCGGCTCGGCATGGCCCAGCGCCGCCTTCAGTGCGGCGGCCGCCTCGCGCGGGATGGGCAACAGGTGCAGCAGGGCGGGCGTGACCAGTGCCGCCATGGTCGCGGTCAGCGCGACCAGCACCAGGAAGGTCGCAATCGCCCGCCCCGCGATCCGCCCCGCCTGTGCCGCCTGCGCGGTCGAGGCGACGCCGGTGATCAGCAGCGTGACGACCAGCGGAATGACCGTCATCTGCAACCCGTTCAGCCACAAGGTCCCGACCGGCCGCGCGACGAACACCGCGCCCGCCGCCGCCGCAGGGGCCAGTGCCGCCGCCCCCACGCCGATCAGCAGACCGGCGGCAAGGCAAAGAAGGATCAGGGTCGCGCGCGACATGGATGGTTCTCGCGTATTTGGAGCTTTGGCAAAGGTCGCGCTAAAGGATGCGCGCAACCCGATTGTTCCACATCCTCTTAATCCGGCAGGGACCTGGCCGCATGGCAAGAAAATATTTCGGCACTGATGGCATTCGCGGCGCGACCAACGGCGCGGTCATGACGGCCGAGATGGCGATGAAGGTCGGCATGGCCGCCGGTGCCTATTTCCAGCGCGGCGACCATCGCCACCGCGTCGTGATCGGCAAGGACACCCGCCTGTCGGGCTATATGCTCGAATCGGCGCTGGTCGCGGGCTTCACCAGCGTCGGCATGGACGTGGTGATGCTCGGCCCGCTGCCGACGCCGGCGGTGGCGATGCTGACCCATTCGATGCGCGCCGATATCGGCGTGATGATCTCGGCCAGCCACAATCCCTTCGCCGACAACGGCATCAAGCTGTTCGGCCCGGACGGCTACAAGCTGTCCGACGAAGCCGAGGAATCGATCGAGGACCTGATCGAGCAGAAGGTGCCGCTGGTCCCTTCGGGCAAGATCGGCCGGGCGCGCCGGGTCGATGACGCGGCGGGCCGCTATATCCACTTCGCAAAGTCCACTTTCCCGCAATCGCTGCGCCTCGACGGGCTGCGCGTCGTGATCGATTGCGCCAATGGTGCCGCCTACAAGGTCGCGCCCGCCGCCCTGTGGGAACTGGGCGCGGATGTGGTGGCGATCGGCGTGACGCCCAACGGCACCAACATCAATGACGGCGTCGGCTCGACCGCGCCGCAGACGCTGGCCGAGACGGTGGTGGCCAGCGGCGCGGACATCGGCATCGCGCTGGACGGCGATGCCGACCGCCTGATCATTGTCGACGAGACCGGCGCGGTGGTCGATGGCGACCAGCTGATGGCGATGATCGCGACCAGCTATGCGCGCGAAGGGCGGCTGGCGGGCGGCGGCCTGGTCGCCACCGTCATGTCGAACCTGGGCCTGGAGCGGCATCTGGCCGCGCAGGGGCTGGGCCTGGTCCGCACCAAAGTCGGCGACCGCCACGTGCTCGAAGCCATGCGGACGCGCGGCTATAATGTCGGCGGCGAGCAGTCGGGGCATATCATCCTGTCCGACTATGCGCGCACCGGCGACGGGCTGGTCGCGGCACTTCAGGTGCTGGCCGAGCTGAAGCGCGCGGGTGCGCCCGCCAGCGAGGTGCTGCACCGCTTCGATCCGCTGCCGCAGCTCCTCAAAAATGTCCGCTTCGCGGGCGGCAAGCCGCTGGAGCATGAGAAGGTGCAGGGCGTCATCGCCGCCGCCGAGGCCGAACTGGCCGGGCGCGGCCGCCTGGTCATCCGCCCGTCGGGCACCGAGCCCGTCATCCGCGTGATGGCCGAAGGCGAGGACAAACGCCAGGTGGAGACGCTGGTGGACCGCATCTGCGACGTGGTGCGCGAGGTGGCCGCCTGATGCTGGAGATGCGTCCCGATTGCGAGCGCTGCGGCGCGGATCTGCCCCCAAGCCAGGGTGGCGCGTTCATCTGCTCGCTCGAATCCACCTATTGCGCCGAATGCGCCGATGATCTGGACGAGACCTGCCCCGATTGCGGCGGCGAACTGCTCGACCGGCCGACTCGGATGGGCCGGGTACTGAAGGCCAATCCCGCTTCGACGCAGCCCCGCTTTCGCGGCTGATCTCGACCCCGCCTGCCCGCTTCTCTATGCGGGAGGCCATCACTTTGAAGGAGTTTCCATGCCCCAGCTCGTCCTGATCCGCCACGGCCAGTCCGCCTGGAACCTGGAGAATCGCTTCACCGGCTGGTGGGACGTCGACGTGACGGCGCAAGGCGCGGCCGAGGCGCGCGCGGCGGGCGCGATGATGGCGGAGAAGGGCCTGGACTTCGACCTGACCTTCACCAGCCTGCAGACCCGCGCGATCAAGACGCTGAACCTGGCGCTGGAGACGATGGGCCGCCTCTGGCTGCCGACCGAGAAGCATTGGCGGCTGAACGAACGCCACTATGGCGGCCTGACCGGCCTGGACAAGGCGGAGACGGCGGCCAAGCATGGCGACGAGCAGGTGAAGATCTGGCGCCGCAGCTTCGACGTGCCCCCGCCCCCGGCCGAGGCGGGCGGCGAGTTCGATGTGTCGAACGATATCCGCTACAAGGGCATCGACGTGCCGCAGACGGAAAGCCTGAAGGACACGATCGCCCGCGTCCTGCCCTATTGGGAAGAGCGCATCGCACCCGCGCTGCGCGACGGCAACCGCGTGCTGATCTCGGCGCACGGCAACTCGCTGCGCGCGCTGGTCAAGCATCTGTCGAACATCCCGGACGACGAGATCACCGGCCTGGAAATCCCGACCGCGCAGCCGATCGTCTATGAGCTGGCCGACGACCTGACCCCGACCGACCGCTATTATCTGTCGGAACGCTGAGCGACCGGAAGACCGAGAGCCATCGCATCCAAGACCGTCTTTCGGTCGCTCATCCTCGCGTCATCGCGGCTTCGCGTGAACCAATTTTGATCTCACGCGGAGACGCGAGGGCGCGGAGAGATCCGGCGCGCGCCGGCGACGCCCTGCCGCCTCCGACACTCCCCTGTTCTGCCTGGCCTTCGATAGACCAGTCTTGCGGCTGGAGACGCCACCTCCGCGCCTCCGCGCGAACCAAAAAACCCACGCGAAAAGGTCCGAACGTATACGAGAGGTTGCCCCCCTCGCCCCGTCCCGCTAGTCAGCCCGCTTCCCCGGCGAAGGGGTCCAAGGGGCTAGGGCGGAAGAGCGGATATGGTGTCGGTCGGGATCATCATGGGGTCCACTTCGGACTGGGAAACCATGCGGCATGCCGCCGAGACTCTGGAGGCGCTGGGCGTCGCTCATGAGACCCGCGTCGTCTCCGCGCATCGCACGCCGCAGCGCCTGTACGACTATGCCACCGGCGCCGCCGATCGCGGGATCAAGGTCATCATCGCGGGCGCGGGCGGTGCGGCGCATCTGCCGGGCATGGCCGCGTCGATGACGCATCTGCCGGTACTGGGTGTGCCGGTCGAGTCCAAGGCGCTGAAGGGCATGGATAGCCTGCTCTCGATCGTCCAGATGCCCGGCGGCATTCCCGTCGGCACGCTGGCCATCGGCAAGGCGGGCGCGATCAATGCGGGCCTGCTCGCCGCATCGATCCTGTCGCTGTCGGACGAAAACCTCGCCGAGCGGCTGAAGGCGTGGCGCCAGCGCCAGACCGACAGCGTCGCCAACGATCCGCAGGGGTAAGCCAATGTTGAAGCCGGGTTCGACGATCGGGATATTGGGCGGCGGCCAGCTGGGCCGGATGCTGGCGGTGGCGGCGGCGCAGCTGGGCTATCGCACCCATGTGCTGGCCCCCGACGAGGAAAGCGTCGCGGCGCAGACCGCGTCCTCGCTGACCCGCGCCGATTATCACAACAAGGTCGTGTTGGCCGATTTCGTCGCGGCCTGCGACGTGGTGACCTACGAATTCGAGAATGTCGACGTGACGCCCGTCGAATGGCTGGCCGAGCGACTGCCCGTCCATCCCTCACCCGCCGCGCTCCGCGTCGCGCAGGACCGGATTGCCGAGAAGAGCTTCGTCGAGAAGGTCGGCGGTCGCCCCGCCCCCTGGGCGCCAGTGAACTGCGCCGCCGATCTGACCGAAGCGCTGGAGCGGATCGGCTGCCCCGCCATCCTGAAGACCACGCGGTTCGGCTATGACGGCAAGGGCCAGGTGCTCATCCGCGACATCGCCGAGGCGCCCGCCGCCTGGGAAGCGATTGGCGGCCCGGCGGTGCTCGAAGGGTTCATCCGGTTCAGCCACGAATTCTCGATCCTGATCGCGCGGGGGCCGGACGGCCGGACGGTCCGCTACGACCCGCCGCACAATGTCCATCGCGACGCGATCCTGCGCACCTCGACCTTACCCGCGCCGCCTGAAATCTCGGCGCAGGCCGAGGAAGCGACCGCGCTTGCCATCCGCATCGCCGAGGAACTGGGCTATGTCGGCGTGCTGGCCTGCGAGTTCTTCGCGACCGAGAACGGCCCCGTCTTCAACGAGATGGCCCCACGCGTTCACAATTCGGGCCATTGGACGATCGAGGGCGCCGAAACCTCGCAGTTCGAGAATCACATCCGCGCGATCTGCGGACTGCCGCTGGGCGATACGTCGCTGACCGGTGCGCACGTGCAGATGGAAAACCTGATCGGCGACGATGCGTGGGAGTCCGCGTTGACCGAGAAGGGCACGCATCTGCACCTCTACGGCAAGGGCGAGTCACGGCCCGGCCGCAAGATGGGGCATATCACGCGCGTGGTGCGTTAAGTCCGGTCGCGATCGCAGGATGCCCTGAAATGGCGCCCCTCCCTTCAGGGGGAGGGGCTCGCGTTGGCTCCATGCGATGTCATCGCGGTCTAAGGTCGCTTTTTGACATCGAAGGTCACGGGCACCAGCACCTGGGCCTGATAGACCTCATCGCCCTTCATCACCGGGCGGATGCGGAATTTCGGGTAGAGTCCCAGCGCCGCCGCACCGAAACCGCTTCCTCTCGGCCGTTCGGCGGCAATCGAACAGCTTTTGGGTCGGCCAGGCGTCGGGACGAAGCAGAGCAGAACTGCCACGCCGCTGACCCCGCCGTTTCGCGCCATCCGGGGAAAGGCCTCGTCGATCAGGTCCTGGGGCGGTTTTTCGATCCACTCGGCCAGCGCGAAGCGGAGCCTTCCCTCGCCCGGTCCATCCCCGTCACCGCGTCCGTTCCCGGTTCCATGCCCCTCACCACCGGTGCCACATCCGCTGGCGATCCCGACGCCCCGGCCATCCGACGCCGCCGTTCCGGCGCGCAGCGGCAGGTCGGTGCTGAACTCCGCGGCGGGCGCAGGCCGATCGACCCGGTCGAACCGCGCCGGAGCGGCGGCGGCCGGTGCCGCCTGCTCGGCCACAGGTGCCCTTGTCGGACGCGGCGATCCACCCCCGGCGGTGGGTCGCAGGACCGCGCTCTCTTGCTTGACCGGTCGGGCGGCGACCGGCGGCTGCGCGACGGGCACGAGCGGCGGGTCCGGCGGGCGCGGCAGGTCGAACAGGTTCAGCGGGGGGCGCTCGGCCGGAGTCGTCGAGGGCTGCGGCGCGCCCCAGAGCAGCAGCGCCACGAACGCGACATGAACCATCGCCGTGGCCATGACGGCCGTCCGCCGTCGCCCGCCATCCGGCCCGATCGAAGCGCTGACCTGCATCACGATATTCTCCCGCTCGGAAGGATCACCGCGATGCTGATTTCGGTCAAGCCCTGGCCCACTCCTCGCCCACCCGGCGCAGCACGTCGAGCGGTACGCGGCCATGGCGCAGGACGGCGGTGTGGAATGCCTTCAGGTCGAAACGGTCGCCCTGTTGCTTCTTCGCGGAATCGCGAATGTCCACGAACACCGAATGGCCCAGCTTGTAACTCGCCGCCTGGCCGGGATTGACGCAGTAACGCTCCACCTCGCGCGTGGCGAAGCCCTCCGCCTCGCCCTCGGCCTCGACGAAGTGGCGGATCGCCTGTTCGCGGGTCCAGCGCAAATGGTGCAGCCCAGTGTCGACGACACAGCGATTGGCGCGGAACAGCAGGAACTTCAGATAACCCAGTTGCCCCAGCGGATCGTCGTCATACATGCCGATCTCGTCCGCCAGCTGCTCGGCATAGAGCGCCCAGCCCTCGCCATAGCCCGAAAAACCGTTGATCTTGCGGATCAGCGGCAGTCGCGTGTTGGACAGCGCAAGGCCGCTCTCCATCTGATGGCCCGGCAGCCCTTCGTGATAGACGGTCGTCGCCAGGCAGAATTTGGGCCAGTCGGCGCTGTCCTTCAGGTTGAAATAGACGAGGCCCGGGCGCGAACCATCGATGGCCGGGGCCTGCGCAAAGGCCGCCGCCGCGCCCGCCTCGGTCTGGGGCGGCACACGGCGCACCTCGAATCCGTAAGGCGGGATACGCTCGAACACCTGCGGCAGGCGGGTGCGGATCGCGTCCAGTCGCGCGTTGCAATAGGCGATGGCCGCGCGCTTGCCCTCGTCGGTATTGGGATAGAGCTGATCGGCATTCTTGTAGAGCGCGGCCATGCGCTGGCCGACCGTTCCCTTGGTGTAGCCCTGCTTCTTCAGCAGCGTATCGAGCCGCGCGGACAGCATCGCCGCCTGCTCGCGGCCGAAGCGGTGCACCTCGTCGGGCGAGAAGCTGGTCGTCGTATTGGCCTTCAGCGCCACGGGATAATAGGCCGCGCCCTCACGCAGTTTCCAGACGCCCGCGTCATGCGTGGCCTTTGTGCGCAACTGCCGAGCATAGGCGATCTGGCGGTCGAGCGCGGGCAGGACTTCGGCGTCGTAGATCGTCCTGGCCTGTATGGCGTAGCGATCGCCCAGCCCCTTTTCGGCGGTGCGGCGCACGAGCGACTGAACGACCAGCGCCTGCTCGGCGGGCTGGCGCGTCTTGCCCATCTGTTCGAGCGCTAGGTCCAATATGAAGTCGGGCGGCACCACGCCCTGCTCCGCATCATGGCGCATCCGCTCGGTCTGCGCATCGATCTGCCGGGCGAAGGCGCGCAGCCGCATCAGATAGGCGTCGGCATCGCCAGCACCCGCGATCTTGTGCTTGGTGTCGAGGAAGTCGGGGACCGACTGATACGCGCCCGATAGCTGCGACACGACATAGGGGCTGGGGCCGTAGGAGCTGCCGCCGAAATCGAACGCCTGCACCGCCTCTGCCGAGCGGCGGGTGTAGAGGATCGATTCCAGGTCGATCCGCTCCTCGGGCGACAGGGTGGCAGGGTCGATCGCCTGCAACCGGGTCAGATCGGCCTTGGTCGCAGCCTTGGCCACGGCGATTCCGGCGGGCGACTGGTCGGAAAGCTGGCTGCGCAGATCGGCATTCGCCCCGGTGTCGAGGCCGAGATTTGTCGCGGCTTCGGGGCTGCGGCGGAGCTGCTCTTGGACCAGCGTGTCGAACAGGGCGGTCAGTCGGGTGGAGGGCGTGGCCTGCGCCACGACGCCTTCGCTGCCCGCCGCCACGGCCAGTGCCGCCGATCCGCCCAGGAAATGCCGACGGTCTATCATGCTGGTCCCCTTTTTTGGTTTTCAGGGGTCAGCGTAACGGGATTGGACGGGAATTGAAGCGGTTATGTGGTTGGCGTTTCGGCGTGGGCTTCGACTTCGCTCAGCCCCCAAAGAAAAAGGGCGGCCCGTCCTCCGACGCACCGCCCTTCCCCATCTCAAGGCGCGAAACTCACCCCGCGCGCGTGCCCGACAGCGGGAAGCTGCCGAACGCGCCTGCCCCGACCGAGCCGGTCAGCGTGTCGCCATCGGCGGTCGCTTCGCAGTCCAGCGTCATCGGCATCGGCGAGGAGATCGACATCTTCCACGTGATCGTGTTGCCCGACACGTCGCCCTCGATCTCCATCGCGCCCATCTGGCCGCCGCCGGAACCGGTAAAGCGATCGCCCTCGGTCGTGACCGTCAACGTCATTTCCTGATCGCCCAGCGGCGACTTGACGATGCAGTTCCAGGTCCCGTCGATATCCGCCATTCTCACTCTCCCTTATTGTGCCGCCGGGGCGGTCGCGACGATCGCCGATGGTTCGATCACCTCGACCGGCAGGCCCAGCGTGTCGAGCTGCGGCTTGACCGTCTTGGCATCGCCGACCACCACCCAGACGAAGTTCTTGGGGTTCAACGCCGTCTGGATCGACTTGTTCAGCTCGGACAGGGTCATCGCCTGATAACGCTGCGTGATCGTCGCATAATAATCGTCCGGGCGACGGTACAGGTCGTTGGTCTGCATCGCCGACAGAACCGCGCCGGAGGTTTCGAAATTGCCCGACAGCGAACGGATCGCGCCGGTGATCGCGCGGTCATACTCGACCTGGTCCATCGGTTTGGTGGTCAGGAACTCGGCCACGTCGGTGCGCAGCGCGTCGATCGACGGGCCGGTCTTGTCCGCCTGAACCGGCGCCGACATGACATAGGGCGCCGCGAATTCCGACGTCTGGAACCCGCCCCGCACGCCGTAGGACCAATGCTTGTTCTCGCGGATATCGGTGTTGATCCGGCTGAGGAAGCTGCCGCCCAGCGCGTCGTTCGCCGTGTTCTGGAGCAGCAGGTCGTCCACCCCCTTCAGCGCGGTCGGCGCGCCCGCCAGGATCATCGACTGCGGGCTGTCGGGCCGGTTCACCAGCACGATCTTCGGCGCGGAGGGCTGGCCCGCGGTGAAGCTCTTCACGCCCGCCGTACCGGTGCCCTTCCAGTCGCCGAACACCCGGTCGAGCGCCGCCTTCACCTCGGCCAGCGGACGGTCCGAGGTGACGAAGATCTTCGCCTTGTCGGGACGCAGCCAGGCCTGCTGGAATGCGACCAGCTGCTCGCGGGTCATCGCCGCGACCGCTGTCGGATCACCCGCCCCTTGCGCCTTGGCATAGGGGCTGGTCGGCCCATAGACGAGCGGCGGCAGCACGCGGCCCGCCAGCCCCTGCGGGCTGGTCAGCTCCTGCTTGATGCCGGCCAGCGTCTGCGCCTTCACCCGCGCCAGTTCGGGATCGGGGAAGGCCGGATTGCGCAGGATGTCGGCATAAAGGTCGAGCGCGGGGGCCAGGTTGATGCTCGGCACGTCCAGCCCGACGACGGTGCGGTCGTTCGACGCGCTCGACCCGATCGTCGCGCCCAGCCGTTCCTGCTCCTCTGCGATGGCGATGGTGTTGCGATGGGTCGTGCCCTCGTCGAGCATCGCCTGCACCATGCGCTGCGTGCCCAGCTTGCCGGGCACGTCGGCGGCGATACCGGCATCGAACGATGTCGCGATCTGCGTGACCGGCACGGCGGTGCGCTGGGCGTAGATCAGCTCGATACCATTGGCCAGGCGGCTGCGCTGGACGGCGGGGAAGCTCAGCGGCTTGACCTGTCCGACATCGGGCAGGGCCCCGCGCGTGCCCTTGGGCGCCTGCTCGGGGGCAGCGGGCACATCGGCGCGCGGCGGCACCTTGGCCTCTTCATAGGCGTCCCGCGCACCCGGCACGACGGTCAGGGTATAGGCGGGGCGCGACAGCCACTTGTTGGCCGCTGCCTTGACGGTCGCGGGTGTCTGCGCGGCGATCCCCTCCAGCTGCTTCTTATATTTGCCGGGATCGTTCGAGTAGAGCGTCCCCTCGGCCAGCGCGACCGCCTTGCCGCCGAAGCCGCCGACCGATTCCAGCCCCTGGACGCGGCCCGACACGAAACGGGTCACGGCGCGCTGCACCTCATCGGCGGTCGGGCCGTTCTTCAGGAAGTCGGCCAGGATCTCGTCCATCCGCTTGCTGACCACTGCCGGATCGACGCCGGGACGGACGATCGCCGTCATGTTGAACATGCCGACCTGCGAGAAGGGCCGGTCGCTCGCCGACACCTGCACCGCCAGCTTTTCCTGCTTCACCAGGATATTGTCGAGCCGCGACGAGGCGAGCCCGCCCAGCACCGACCCCGCCACGACCAGCGACGCGGTTTCGGGATCGTTCAACCCCGGCACCGCCCAGTTGCGGCTGATCATGACGGCGGCGACTCGGTCCTTCATCACCTCGTTGACGGGCGCGGGCAGCGTCGGGATGGTGACGGTCGGCAGGACGCTCTTGGGACCCGGCTGGATCGCGCCGAAATACTTCTCGACCAGGGGCTTGGCGGTGGCGACGTCGATATCCCCCGCCAGCACCAGCACGGCGTTGTTCGGACCGTAATGGCTGCGGAACCAGTCCTTGACCGTCTCCAGCGAGGCCTGGTCGAGGTCCGCCATCGAACCGATGGTCGAATGGGCGTACGGATGCCCCTCGGGGAACAGGCCGCTCAGGACCTTATACTGAGTCAGGCCATAAGGCTGGTTGTCGCCCTGGCGCTTCTCGTTCTGGACGACGCCGCGCTGCTCGTCGAGCACCCCTTGCGTCACCGCGCCGAGCAGATAGCCCATGCGGTCCGATTCCAGGAACAGCGCCCGGTCGAGCGCGGCGGTCGGCACCGTCTCGAAATAATTGGTCCGATCGAAATAGGTGGTGCCGTTATAGTCGGTGGCGCCCACGGACTTGAGCGGCGCGAAGAAGTCGCCCGGCGCGTTTTCCGAGCCGTTGAACATCAGATGCTCGAACAGATGCGCAAAGCCCGTCTTGCCCTTGGGCTCATGCTTCGACCCGACGTCGTACCATACGCTCACTGCGACCACGGGCGCCTTGCGGTCGGTATGAACGACGACGCGCAGGCCGTTCTTCAGGGTGAAGGTCTGATAGGGGATGTCGACCGCCTTCACGAGCGCCGAGACCGGCGCGGGCTTGGCGGCGGCCACGGTCTTCGGCGCGGCTTGGGCCAGGATGGCCTGCCCCGGCACGACGAACGCAAGGGCGGCGGCGCCGGTCAGCGCCACGGACTTGATACGCATCTTTTTGAGTCTCCCCACTCAGGTGTATGGTCCGAGCATAGCGCCCGCGCGGCGGACCGCAATCCGGCGTGACGCACGGATTTCGTCAGGAAAGGCTTTGGACCCTTTCGTTATCGAAACGGCCATCCCATGTTGCGGACAGGAAATTCCGCCCACCCCTTGTGTTGCCAAAATGCAACACCATCTGACCTGGAAAGCGACAGGAAGACCAGATGAACCTCGAAAAATTCACCGACCGCGCGAAAGGCTTTCTCCAAGCCGCGCAGACCGTGGCGATCCGCAACAGCCATCAGCGCATCGCCCCCGAACATCTCCTCAAGGCGCTGATCGAGGACGATCAGGGCATGGCGTCCGGCCTGATCCAGGCGGCCGGCGGCGATGCCAAGCGCGTCGAGCGCGAGACCGATGCGGCGCTGGCCAAAATTCCGGCGGTCTCCGGCTCGGGTGCACAGAGCTCGCCCGGCCTCGACAACGACCTGGTCCGCGTGCTCGACCAGGCCGAACAGGTTGCGCAGAAGGCAGGCGACAGCTTCGTCACCGTCGAGCGGTTGCTGCTGGCCCTGGCGCTCGCCTCCACCACGGCGGCGGGCAAGGCGCTGGCGGCGGGCGGGGTGAACCCGCAAGCCCTGAACGGCGCGATCGAACAGCTGCGCCAAGGCCGCACCGCCGACACGGCGGGTGCGGAGGATCGGTATGATGCGCTCAAGAAGTTCGCCCGCGACCTCACGCAAGTGGCGCGAGACGGTAAGCTCGATCCCGTCATCGGCCGCGACGAGGAAATCCGCCGCACGATCCAGATCCTCGCGCGCCGGACCAAGAACAACCCTGCGCTGATCGGCGAACCCGGCGTCGGCAAGACTGCGATCGCGGAAGGGCTGGCACTGCGTATCGCCAATGGCGACGTGCCGGACACGCTCAAGGACCGCAAGCTGATGGCGCTCGACATGGGCGCGCTGATCGCGGGTGCCAAATATCGCGGCGAGTTCGAGGAGCGGCTGAAGGGCGTGCTCGACGAGGTGAAGGCCGCCGAGGGCGACATCATCCTGTTCATCGACGAGATGCACACGCTCATCGGCGCAGGGAAAGGCGACGGGGCGATGGACGCCTCCAACCTGCTCAAGCCTGCCCTTGCGCGCGGTGAGCTGCATTGCGTCGGCGCGACCACGCTGGACGAGTATCGCAAGTACGTCGAGAAGGACCCCGCGCTCCAGCGGCGGTTCCAGCCGGTCTTCGTCGGCGAGCCCACGGTCGAGGACACCATCTCGATCCTGCGTGGCCTGAAGGAGAAATACGAACTCCATCACGGCGTGCGCATCACCGACGGCGCGCTGGTGGCGGCGGCGACCTTGTCCAACCGCTACATCACCGACCGCTTCCTGCCCGACAAGGCGATCGACCTGATGGACGAGGCCGCCAGCCGCATCCGCATGGAGGTGGAGTCCAAGCCCGAGGAGATCGAGACGCTCGACCGCCGCATCCTGCGCCTGAAGATCGAGCGCGAGGGGCTGCGCCGCGAGAGCGACGCGGCCAGCATCGACCGGCTCGGTCATCTGGAGGAGGAACTCGCCAATCTCGAGGAACAGTCGCACACGCTGACCCAGCGCTGGCAGGCCGAGAAGGACAAGATCGCGGGCGAAGCGAAGCTGAAGGAACAGCTAGACCAGGCGCGCATCGAACTCGACCAGGCGCAGCGCAACGGTGATCTCGCCAAGGCGGGCGAGCTCTCCTATGGTCGCATCCCGCAGCTGGAAAAGCAGCTGGCCGAGGCGCAGTCCGCAACCGAGGGCGCGATGCTGCGCGAGGAAGTCACCGCCGACGATATCGCGGGCGTGGTCAGCCGCTGGACCGGCGTGCCGGTCGATCGGATGCTCCAGGGCGAGCGCGAGAAGCTGCTGCGCATGGAGGAGGTGATCGGCAAGCGCGTCATCGGACAGGAGGACGCGGTCCGCGCCGTCTCCACCGCCGTCCGCCGGGCACGCGCCGGGCTGCAGGACCCGAACCGGCCGCTGGGCTCGTTCCTGTTCCTGGGGCCGACGGGCGTCGGCAAGACCGAGCTGACCAAGGCACTCGCCGAGTTCCTGTTCGACGATCCCAGCGCGATGGTGCGTATCGACATGAGCGAGTTCATGGAGAAGCACAGCGTCGCCCGGCTGATCGGCGCTCCTCCCGGCTATGTCGGCTATGAGGAAGGCGGCGTCCTGACCGAGGCGGTGCGCAGGCGCCCCTATCAGGTCGTGCTGTTCGACGAGGTGGAGAAGGCGCATGGCGACGTGTTCAACGTGCTGCTCCAGGTGCTGGACGACGGCCGCCTGACCGATGGTCAGGGGCGAACGGTCGACTTCTCGAACACGCTCATCATCCTGACCTCCAACCTGGGCAGCCAGTATCTGGCGGCGGTCGAGGACGGGCAGAGCGTCGAGAGCGTCGAGCCGCAGGTGATGGAGATCGTGCGCGGTCATTTCCGCCCCGAATTCCTCAACCGGCTGGACGAGATCATCCTGTTCCACCGTCTGGGCCAGAGCCATATGGGCCCGATCGTCGACATCCAGGTCGGCCGCGTCGCCAAGCTGCTCAGCGATCGCAAGATCGCGCTGCACCTGACCGACGCCTCGCGCGAATGGCTGGGCCGGGTGGGCTATGACCCGGTTTACGGCGCAAGGCCCCTGCGTCGCGCGGTCCAGCGCCACCTCCAGGACCCGCTGGCCGAGGAGATCCTGCGCGGGAATGTGAAGGACGGATCGACCGTCACCGTCGACGAGGGCGACGGCAAGCTGGCGTTGTCGGTCGCCTGACCCTGTGCGAGGCCGGGAAACCATCCCGGCCTCACCCTCCTCAGGCCGGAACCGGCCCGCGCCGCAACCAGCCAGTGATCGCATAACGGCGATAGGGTGCGGCGCGGGTTACTTCCGACACGCTGTGCGGTTGCGGCACGGCGAAGATGTTGAGCGTGTTGAACTGCGGCACCCAGGCTTCCGCCGCATCGCCTTGTGCGGGATGGAATAGCAGGAGGCCTCCCCATTCGCACCGCCACGCGGGCGTCAGCCCCAACACATAGGCCGCCATCCTGTTCTTGCCCGCCACGCCGTCGTCATGGCCGGTCAGGAAATCTCCGGGCGCATAGGCCGTCGCCTGGGCATCGGCCATGGCAACCGCATCGTCGCCGACGATTTTGCGAAACAGATCAAGCCTCGCCCCCTGCGACATCCAGCGGGCGAAGGCCGCCAACGGATCGTCGCTCGCGACCCGCGCGGCCTCGGCGTCGGGCGTGCGAATGGTCTCATAGCGATATTGGAAGCCGTTGCGCGCGCCCGCATAGACGGCATCGTCCAGCGCCTGCCGCTGCTCCGCACTCATCCCCTGGCGCATCGCGCGATCCAGTTCGAACAGGCGATCGCCACTGTTCACCACCTGACGCCAGTCGCCACGCTGGCGCAGATGCTCATGCCACCAGATCGCGCATTCGTCGGTCAGGATAGCGGGGATCCGCACCCGCCCGTCCCGCGCGAAGTCCCGGGCCAGGCGACCGGGGTCCAGGGACGGATTGAGCTGAAGCGGTGGTCGATTCATGGCGCGACTGTTCAACGATTCGCCATCCGTCAGCAACCGTAAACGGGCGCGATCGATCGCGGGGCCCCCAGCCGAAAAAGGGGCGGCCCGTCAAGGACCGCCCCGGAGTGGGATTCGCCGAGGCGAACCCGGGGGTTAGAAGTTCACGCCGAACTGGATACGCGCCGAGCGGCCCGCATTGTACGACGTCGGCAGCGAGTAGACCGGCTGCGGCGCACCGGCCGAGGTCGTACCCGTTTCCTGCAGGCGCAGGACCGGCCTCGAATTGAAGACGTTGAACACCGACAGACGGACAAAGCCGTTGAAGGCGTCGGTCGGCACGGCCACCGTCGCGTCGAGGTTCAGCAGCGCCAGCCAGTCCGACTTGAGCTGCGAACCGCGGTTCACGACCTGCAACGTGCTGGGACGTGCACCGCCCGCCCGGTTGAACGGGTCGTTGATGACGGTGAAGCCCGCCGGATTACGAACGACCGATCCGTTAACGAGGTTACAATAGGCGCCGCTGGTCGTGTAATACAGACCGGTGATGCCGCCCGGGGCCGTCGCGTCATAATCGGCACTCGCCGGCGGACGACCATAGCAGCCGAACTTGCGCGGTGCACTGACCGAGCCGTTGAAGCTGAGCGTCAGCCAGTCCGCGAACTTGTACGAACCCCATGCCTTGAAATTGTGGCGGCGATCGTTGGGCAGATACCCGAAAGTGCCGTTGACCAGCACCGGAAGGTCGAAGGCCGTCGTCAGACCGGCGTCGGACTGTGCATTGTCCGACCGGACGCCGCCTTCGATGTTCCCGTAATTCTTCGAGTAGGTGTAGTTCGCGTTCAGCGACCACTTGCCGTCCCATTCCCGCTCGAACGTGAGGTTGACGCCGCGATAGGTACGCTGCGCCCGCGGATATTGCAGCGACGCCGCCGACAACGTCACGGTCCGCGGGTTTGCCTCGCCCGGCAGCGGATCGCTCAGCGTGACCGCCACGTCGCGGCCCGGATTGATCAGGGCGAACTGATGGACGCCGTTCCAAATCGAACGGCAATCCGCCGCCGCCTTGCCCTGCGAGATGCAGTAGGGGATGATCGCCTGGTCGAGCGCGGCATCTTCCAGCGAGTTGTTCAGCTTCGTCTGAATGAAGTTGAAGCCCACCTTGATCCGGTTGCCGAGTCGACGTTCCACGCCGAAGACGATCTCGTCGACCGACTGCGGCTTCAGGTTGGATGCCACCACCGAGGCCGTGCTCGGCACGGTTCCGTCGTTGCGCAGGGTGCAGGCCGTGCCAGCGGGCGAATTGTTCGGACAGGCGGTAAAGCCAGCGCCGGTGGTGATCGGCGCGCCCAGGATCGGCGTGTTGTCGGCCATCAGCCCGGCGAACTGGTAATAGGCGTCATAGTCGAGTTCGCCGCCGGCCAGTCGGACATTGGTATTCACGGCGACGGGGATGAAGTAACGGCTATAGGACCCGAAGAACTTGGTGCGGCCATCGCCCAGCGGATCGATGCTGGCGCCCAGGCGCGGCGCCCACTGGTTCTTGGCGAGGAAGAAGGTCTGCCCGTCGCCATTCTTGTTCTCGAACCGATCGTTACGAACGCCGAGGTTCAGGTTCAGGCGATCATTGAGCAGATGCCAGTCGTCCTGAACATAGAAGGCCGTATTGCGGGTCGAGAACTGGCCACCCGTGCGGAACACACGCCCCTTGATATAGCTCGTGCCGCCCGGCAGCCCGATGACCGGATCGATCGTGGTTGCCGCGCCCGAAGCCGTCAGCAGCGTATATTGCGCGCCACCATTGGCAACGCTGATCGAATTTTCGTCGAGGTCTTCCCGGTCGTAACCGCCACGAATGTGATGCGATCCCAGCAGTTCGAACCGGACATCGGCATCCGCGCGATAGAAGGTGCGCTTGTCGAAATTCAACGATGCGTTGCTCAGCGTGTTGCCAATGCCGCTATTGGCCCCGTTCCGCTGGTCGGTCACCGACGGGAGATTGGGCAGGCTCGACTCGGTGGTATCGCGGTTCTTGTTGACGCCGTACGCCGCCGACAGGGTCAGCCACTGCGTGAAGCTGCCCGTATAGCGGAAGACGTAGTTTTCACCGCCCGACTGGTAGATGTTGGTGGCGATGTACCCACCCGGATTATTGGTGTTCAGATTGTAGCGCAGCCCGCTCGCCAGCGTGTAGCGGCTGGTGCCGTAGACATTCTCGATCCGACGACCGGTGGTGTTCCAATAGGTCGCCTCGAGCCGCTGGCCGTCGACGATGACCGCGTCGATCTTGCCACCCCAGAACGGGCTGGTGTTGCGGTTCTGGCTGTAGGAGGTGCCGACGATCTGCTGGTTGAAGGTGTTCAGATCGGCGAAATTGGCACACAGCGCCGGATTGCTGGCGCAACCATTGGCCCCCGTGCCGGTGGCCGATGCAACGCCGGTATAGCCCTGGCCATCGCGAATATCGCGGGCATTGTAGAGGCCATAGAAGAACAGATGGTCCTTGATGATCGGACCCGAAAGCTGTGCGATGAACTCGTGGCGATCCGAATAATAGGAATCATTGTCCGCCGCGTAGGTGTTGCGCGTCTTCGACATGAGGCTGTTCGGCTGCCAGTTGAACAGCACGCCGCCATGCCACTCGTTCGAGCCGGACTTGGTGGTGCTGTTGATCATGCCGCCCGTGAAGCGACCGAACTCCGCCGGGATACCGCCGATCTTGGTCTGCACCGTCTGATAGAATTCGAACGGGACACCCGCCGCACCCAGCCCGTTGCGGAACTGCGTGACGTTCAGGCCATTGATATAATAGACGTTCTCGGAGATCGACGCACCGTTGATCGACGGAAGCGCCGCAAAGCGATTGTCGCCGCCGACGGCGCCCGGCGCCAGCAGCACGACCGACGTCAGATCGCGGCTCACCGGGACGCGGGTCGCCAGGTCCGCAACGTCGACGGTCTGGCCGATGGTGTTGCTGCTGAAATCGACGACCTGCACGCGCCCCGCGGTCACGACGATGTCGCCGCCGTTTTCAGGATTCACCGGCTGAAGATTGAACTGGTTCGCGGCACGCCCCTGAATCAGGCGCACCGCGGGATCGGTGAAGCTGTCGAAGCCGTCCGCGCTGATCGTGAAGCTGTAGGTCCCCTGCGGCAGCGCCGTGATCACGTAGGAGCCATCGGGTTGCGTCGTCGCGCTGCGGCTGAAGCCCTGAGCCGTCGACGTTACCGTGACCGTCGCACCGCCGATGGCCTTGCCATCCGTGCCGATGACGCGGCCGGTTGCGTTCACCTGCGTATAGTCCTGCGCGGCGGCCGGAGCGACCGCCACCATGCTGCCCACGCCCGCACCGATGATCGCCAGCGCCTGAAGCGCCGCGCCGTGGCGCAGCACGGCCTTCGAGAAAAATCCTCTTTCCGTCACGTCCTGTTTCCCCCTCAAGAACGCCGTGATCGGCGCCTCTCAATTCGCTTCGTGAAGAAGCGATGACCAACATATGTCAGGAGAATGACGCCAACCTACAATCGATTTTTTGATATATTATTCTCTTTTCGCAGCAGGTCTTGCGAAAATGCAACAGTGCAAATGTCGCTGCCGAATAATTGCTGCAATTACCGTCAGCCCTCTCAAAGACATGCCTTAAATTTGAGCCATCCCGTTATGCCGTCTTAACTCGACATGGCACCTTAGAGTATTGATACAGCAACACATACTGTCCAATGACACTGATATATTGACGCAATACACGGGCCGGTGACTGGTCACTCACAGCCAACAAAGAAAAAGGGGCGGCTCCCGTAGGAACCGCCCCTCCAAGGGGGATCCGCCGAAGCGGACCCTGGGGTTAGAAGTTGAACTTGGCGCCGGCGCGGAACTGGCGGCCGAAGATGCCGTCGCCGCCCTGCACCGCGTTGTACAGATACGCGCCATAGGTGACCGGATCGACCGGGGGCAGACGGTTGAAGACGTTCAGCACGTTCACATAGAATGTAAACTTGTCGTTGACCTTGAACGACGCGTTCGCATCCGCGGTGATGTAGCTCTTCACGCGGCAGCCGAAATAGGCCGGAGCCTGGCCGCAATCCTTGTACGCGTCACCCTGGTCCATGGCCGACAGATCATAGCCCGAGGTGTAGTTGACCGTACCCGTCAGCGCGAAGTCGCCGAAGTCGAAGGTGTTGACCCAGTTGCCCTTCCACTCGAACGTGCCCGAACCGGCCGTCAGGTTGAAGTTGCCCAGCGTATCGACATAGGTCTGGCGCTTGCCATCCACCGTCGTGCTCAGCTCCAGGATCAGGCTGGCGTTCAGATTGGTGTTCCAACGGAACGAGCCAAAATCGTAGAAGCCGTTGATGCCGAAATCGATGCCTTCCGACTTGATCGTCTGCGCATTGATCAGCTGCGAACGGACGAAGGCGATTTTCGGCGTGGCGGTCGGGTTATTGACGTCGACCGCATCCGGAATGACCGTGAAGCCGCCGGGGATCGCGGTGCCCGCATAATAAGCGGCAATCGCAGGCGACAGGTCGGGCGTGGTGATCGCCCCGGTCTTGCGGATGTTGTAATAATCGACGGTCAGCGACAGGCCGCGCACCGGATCGACCTTGATACCGGCCGTGAAGCTGCGCGACTTTTCGGGGTCCAGATTCTGCGACGCCAGCGTCGTCTGACCGATCGAATAATTGGCGATATAGCCTGCGCAGTTGGTCGGCGTCTTCTGCGAACAGATCTGCCCCGCGCCCGGATTGATGCTGTACTGACGCAGGAAGGCGTCGGGGATGCTGCTCAGCGACTGAGTCACATAGCCCGTGGTGGGCAGCGCGTTTGCCTCGCCGAAGGACGGGATGCGGAAGCCGCGCGAATAGGTGCCGCGCAGCGTCACCTGGCGGATCGGCTTGAAGATCGCACCAAATTTCGGCGAGAAGGCGCTCTGACCGCTCGAATAATGGTCATAGCGACCCGAGGCGTTCAGCGTCAGCTGATCGACGACCGGCGCGTTGACCTCGTAAAAGGCCGACGAGACGGTACGGTTGCCCTTGGTACCGAACGCGTTCAGGCGGAAATAGCGCTGGGTCGGGCCATTCTCGTCCGAGTTCGCGCTGGGCGCGTCGATCGCTTCGTAGAAGATCGAGCCGCCGACCGCGACGCGCAGGTCGCCGCCCGGCAGGGTCATGATCGCCTTGCCCAGCGTGAACTGCGCCTGAAGAAGATCCGAGCTGTCGTTGGTGATGTTGGTCGGCGTCAGATAGTTCAGCGTCGCCTGGCTGTTCTGGCCCGGGTTGATGAAGTTGTAGCTGCCGTCCTTGATCACATCGAGCAGGTGCTGGATGTAGACATAGCCGTTCTGCTCGAGGCGCAGATCGGTGTGCATTGCGGTCGCATCGAAGCGATAGTCGACGTCGTTCAGGATCGTGCCGTTGATCCCGAAGGCGGCGCGATAGACGCGGCTGCGAGTGCTGGTCGATTCAAAGCTGTTGGGCAGCTGGCCGACCAGACGTGCGACCTGCCCTGCGGCGGCGAACGGGTTGTTCGGGTTCAGCGTCCCGTTGGTCGCGTTGCACGCGCCGACCGTGGTGCGGGCGCAGACATAGACCGGCAGCGCCAGGATGGCCGAATTCGGATCGATCGCCGAGGTCGGGTTCTGCGACGTCGAATATTGCGGGAACAGGATACCGGCCGGCGCATTGGCGCGGATCGTGGTCGGCGATCCGGTATAGCTGGTCGTCGCCTGCTGGAAATTGACCTGCAGATAGGCTTCCGACGTATCACCGATCTTGGCGGTGAAGCGCGCCGAACCGCCGACACGCTCAATGTCAGGGGTGATGTTGCCATACAGGCGCTGGGTGTCGACCTGGCAGACGGTGCCCGGTGCGGTGGCGTTGGCGGGAAGCGCCAGTTCGGCCGCCGTGGGGTTGTACGGATTGCCGGTGAGGCAGCCCGCCGCCGGGTTCAGCAATTGATAGCGGCCGAGCGCGGTCGTGTTGGTTGCATCCGCCGGGCGGACATAGAAGTTCGGCGTATTGATCGCGAAGCCGTTGGTGAACTGGTTGTTCGCGTCCAGGCCGTTGGCGATATTGTTCGGGCCGCAGACCAGCGAACCGGTGCGATTGGAACAGATGCCGCGTTCGTCGCTGGTGTTGTAGGGCGCGGGCAGCTGGCTCGCGCGGACGCCTTCCGAACGATAATAGAAGCCGCTGACATAGGCGTTATAGCCCTGCTCATCCAGGTCGCCGGTGCCTGCGGTCAGCGAGACGCGCTGGTTGGCGTTGTAGCCGCGCTGCGAGATACCTGCCTCGGCGCGTCCCATCACGCCCTTCACCGAACGCTTGGTGATGATGTTGACCACACCCGCGATCGCGTCCGCGCCGTAGCTCGACGAGGCGCCGTCGCGCAGCACTTCGACGCGGTCGACGATGTCGTCGGGGATCGTGTTCAGGTCGACGAAGTTGCGCGTGCCGTCATCCGACAGCGGGTAGTAAGCGGCGCGAAGGCCGTCGAACAGCACCAGCGTCGAATTGGTCGACAGGCCGCGCAACGACACCGACGAGGCACCGCTCGCAAACGCGCCATTGGCGGTGAACGAGTTGGTCAGCGCCGGGCCGTTGTTCGATGCCAGCGCCTGAATGCCCGCCTGCACCGTGTTGATGCCGCGCGCGTCGAGATTTTCGGCGGTGATCGTCGAGACCGGCGACACGCCGGTATCGGCACCGCGAATGATCGAGCCGGTGACGACGATATCGCCGCCGGTGCCCGCATCCGACTGTTCGGCGCCCTGCGCCACCTGGGCATTGGCTTCGGCATTCTGATTGGCGGCCGGCACGCTCTGCGCCAGCGCGGGCGCGCCCAACAGCATCGACAGCGGTGCAACGGTGGCCAACAGGCCGAGCTTGCGCGGCCCCATCCACGAATAGGTCATGGTCTATACCCCTTTTCCCGTCCGACGTCCGATTTCGGCTCGCCGGTCTACCCAACTTCATGAAACGGAATTTCTGCTCCGTAACCGAATGTTGCTTGATTGGTACGGAGCAGTGCCGTTGTAAAGATGGGAAAAATGCAACGGCCAACCACGCGTTACGTCATGACAGATGCGACATCCACTCTTACGCAATGCCGTGATATCGATTGCGGGAGGCGCTGGATGCGATGCCGCTGATACATTTTGCGACAATATTTTTGGCCTATTTTGGCCTTCAGCCATTTGCCACCGGACTGGCATGGGCCAAAAAAAAGGGGCGGCGGACCCTTAGGTCCACCGCCCCTTCCTTCGTGGGTCAGAACGAAGGTTTAGAAGGTAAAACGTACCGAGGCGAAGAAGTCGCGACCCAGTACGTCATAGACGCCCGGATAGGTGTTCGACTGTTCCTGATTCAGGCCAAGAACCTTTGGCTTCTTGTCGAACAGGTTATTCACGCCGATCGCAAAGTTCATGTTGTTGGTGACATCGAAGGCGAAGGTCAGGTCAAACACGTCATATGCGGGGATACGCTCGACGAAGTAGGTCGTGTCGGGATCGTCGTCACGAACGCCCGACAGGTGGCGCCACCGCATGCTGATGGTCGTCGGGCCGTCGAGCAGCGATGCACGGCTCGCCCACTTCCAACGCGGTGTCGGATTTCCGCACGCCAGCGCGCCAAAGGCTCCCGCGCACTTATTGTTCAAGTCGGGCGCAGTGGCGACCGGCGTCAGGGTGTTCTTACCGGTGTAAGTGCCCTGGAACGAGAAGTTCAGACGGCTGGCCTGCTCTCCACCAAAAACCGAGAAACCGAGCTTGGTGGCGTAATCCACGGCAAAGTCGACACCCTCCACTTCCAGCTTACCGACGTTGGCGTTCAGCAGCGACGGAAGGTTTTCACCATCGAACTGACCCAGCGCATTTCTCTTGCCAAGGAAGACTTGGCAATACGGGCTGCTGATGCTCTGGAAGGTATTATAGCAGAGGCTAAGCGAATTGCCGAGACCACCGCCAAAGGTGCTGATCGCATCCTTGACCTTGATATTGAAATAGTCGGCCTTGATCGTCAGCCCGCGGATGAAGGACGGCTGGAACACCGCACCCGCGGTGATGCTGTCCGACACTTCCTGCTTCAGGTTCGGGTTGCCACCGAAAACGCCCTGGATCTGCGAGTTGAGCTGGGTGCTGCTCTGACCAACCGCCGATGCAGGAACGCCGGTCGCGATGCAGAGATTGCGAATCGTGGCGTTGGTTGCCGCCGAAGCCAGCGAGCAGGGATCGGTCGCGGTCGGGAAGTTGACCGCTGCACCCTGATACAGTTCGGCGATGTTCGGCGCACGAACCGCGCGCTGATACTGAGCGCGGAACGTGATGTCGCGGATCGGCGCCCACTGCGCGTCGGCCGCATAGGTCCAGACGTTACCCACGCCGTTCAGCGAGTAGCTGGAGTAGCGGCCTGCGCCACCCAGTTCGAGGCGGTGGAAGAATGGGCGATCCGACACGATCGGAACGCGCAACTCGCCAAAGACTTCCTTGACATTGTAGCTGCCGCTGGTGGGGTCGCCCGCGTTGAAACCGATCACGTCACCCGACGACAGGGCCGTATCCGGCACAAACTCCGCCGACATCTTGCGATATTCGCCACCCAAGGCGAACGCCACATCGCCAGCGCCCAGGCCCAGGTTGAACAGCGACCCCGATACCGAGGCGTTGGCCACCTGCAGCACCGACATGTCGCTGTTCTGCGCGACGATCGAGATCTGATCGACCATCGCCCGGGTCAGCGTGCCCGGACCGAAGACGTTGATCGGGGTTGCCGTACCGTTCAGGCCAGCGCTGAACGCCGACTTGGAGATGTTGCCGGCCTGGATGTTCGAGTTGCGGGTACGCGCGTAGGAGTAATACGCGTCGTAGTTGAGAGCATCCGTGATCGCGCCACGAACGCCGACCAGCAGGCGGAACGCGTTGCGCTCGTCTAGCGAGTTGCGCGAACCGGTCTCATTGACGCGACGCTGGACCGACAGCGGGACGATACCGTCACCCACCGTGTTGCCGGTCGTCGCGATAGCATCCAGCGCACGGAGCGCGGCCACGTCGTTCGCCGACAGGAACTGTGACACGGAGTTGATATTGACCTGATACGTGCCCGTCACCGGGGTCGGTGCCAGCTCGTTCGCCACGCGATTGTTTACGAAGGTCGCCTCGACATAGGCGGTGTGACCATCCTTGAACTCGTAATCGGCATAGCCACCAAGCAGGTAACGCTCCTGCGGAACCATCAGGTAGTTATCGACCGCGTAATTGTAGAGATCGGTCGGCGTACGACGGCGGCTGACGCCCGGGGCGGTGAAAAAGGCGCCCGGCGAGCAGAAGACGTTGCCGGTCGGGCACACGGACGAACCATAGGTCGAGGTCACACGACCGTTCGGCGTGGTCGACGAACCGCCGGGAAACAGACCGGTCGGATTGCCGTTCGCGTCGAAATTCTCTTGCTGCGCGACGCTCGAAAAGCCACGCGCGCCCTGGAGGATCGAGGCACGATTGTAATATTCGCCATAGACCGTCGCATGGCCACGATCGCCCAGCTCGCCGCCGATCGCAACATAACCTTCGTAACGGCGGCCATCGCCACGCTCGGTGATGCCGTACTGGCCACCCGCGATCACGCCGTTCAGGTTGTTGCGGAGGCGGAAGTTGACGACGCCAGCCAGCGCGTCCGAGCCATACACGGCCGATGCGCCGCCGGTCACAACGTCAACGCCTTCGAGCAGGAAGGACGGGATGGTGTTCAGGTCGACGACCTGCGAGGTGTCATAAGAAACCCAGCGACGGCCGTTGACCAGGACCATCGTCCGCTGCGAGCCGAGGCCACGCAGGTTCAAGGTCGATACACCGCCGCCCGGATTGTTCGAGAAAGCGGTCGACCCCGGAATCACCTGCGGCAGGGTGTTGATGACCTGCTCGACATTGACCGTACCCGAAAGCTGGAACTCTTCCTGACCGACGACCGCGATCGGGGCAGCCGTCTGCAGGTCACGGCGCGCGATGCGCGAACCGGTGACGACGACTTCGCCGCCTTCGGGTTGCTGCGTCGTGGGTGCGGTGGTGACGTCGGCGTTACCGCCGGTGGCAGGCGCGGTCTGCGCCTGGGCTGCGGTGCCGACCGCGAAGGCACCCAGCATGAACGTCGTTGCGAGCAAGCGCGAACGCATTCCCTTCATATTCTAACCCCTTTTTTTGTTCATCCGTCTTCGCGGATCGGCGATGTTCACGCGGGAGACGCGCGCCATCGACTGGGTTAAGGTTTATGCAATAGTTCTGACATCAGGCAACAATCTAACACGCAGAAATAACGAAAATGACGCAGCTTTTCGCAATCTAGTGACAAAACTGACACAGGACGTGTCAGGCGGCAGGAAGGGCAAAGGGCGAAAATGAAGGCAATGACATCCACAAAGTCCATATTTGTCATATTCTTAGCGTCGACAACCATAGGTGCGGGTCCGGTCGCGGCGCAGGACGCGGCGGACACCGGCCAATCGGCGCTACTGATCGACAAAATCACCGCCTGTCGGGCGATCGGCGATGCGGGGCAGCGGCTGGCCTGTTTCGACCAGGCGGCGACGGCGCTGGCCAAGGCTCGGAACGACCGACAGATGGTCGTCCTCGACCGCGGCGAGGTCCGCCAGAAGCGGCAATCCCTGTTTGGCCTGCGCCTTCCCGAGATCCAGCTGTTCGGTCGCGACGAGGCCAAGGAACCCGAGATTCGGGAAGTCCGCTCCAAAGTGGTCCGGCTGGCCCGTTATGGTCGCGACCAATGGACCGTCTGGCTGGAACAGGGCGGTGTATGGCGCACCACCGAAAAAGCCCGATTCGATCCCGAGGTCGGTCAGTCCGTGCGCATCTTCAAGGCGGCGATGGGCAGCTTCCGGGCATCGTTCGACGATAATCTGGCGGTGCGGATCGAACGGGTCGAATAACCCGTCACGGCATCGGCCCCGTCACCAGCAGCGGGTCGAGCTTGCGGCCGCGCCATTGCAGGCTCCAGTGGAGGTGCGGGCCGGTGACGCGGCCCGTGGCGCCGACCGCGCCGATCGGCTGGCCCTGGCGGACATGTTCGCCGACGCGGACATCGATCCGCGACAGGTGCAGGAAGGCGCTGTTCAGCCCCTGGCCGTGATCGAGCATCAGCAGATGCCCCTCCAGCGTGAAGGGCTGCTCGGCCGCCAGGATCACGACCCCGTCGGCGGGTGCGCGGACGATGGTGCCGGTCGAGGCCGCGACGTCGGTGCCCGAATGATAGCTGCCCGGCTCGCCACGATAGACGCGCTGCGCGCCGAACAGGCCCGAGATGCGCCCCTTCACCGGCCATGCCAGCGTCTGGCGCCAGCCCTGCGCATCGGTCGCCAGCGCGCGGGCGGCGCGAATCCGGGCGAGTTCGGGGGGCCGCAGCCGCTGCAATTCGGGATCGGGGACGGGATATTTGGGCAGTGTGTCCAGCCGCTCGATCCGCCAGGCGCGCGGCGCGATGGTCAGCGGCTGGCGCACCTGACGCCCGTCGGACAGGCTGGCGATCAGCTCGGCCGATGGCCCTGCGTCACGGTCGAATCCGGCCAAAAATGCGCCGTCCGGGGCCAACGGCAAGGCTTGTCCGTCGAGCGTCACCGACACCGCCCCGGTCGGGGCCTGCCCGTGGATCAAGCCGCCCTGGCTGGGCTGTCCGGTCCAGCGGAACGGGGTCAGGGGAATGGCGACAGGGGCTGGAGCGGGGCGTGGAGCCGGGGTGGTGGCGGGTGCCGCCATGGGCTCGGCCGGTGCCACGCATCCGGCGAGCAGCAACGCAACGGCTCCGCCCCAAGCCCTCATTGCGGGCCGAGCACCTTGGCGGTCGCGTCCGCATCGGCATAGGCTTCCTGCCGCGCCGCGCTCCAATATTTCAGGTCTTCGAGCGCAATGCGCCGCCCCGTCACCGCGCAGACGACATGATCGCCCGGCGACAGAACGCGAAAGCCATTGGCCATATAGTGAAGCCGCGCGGGGCGATCGGTGTTCGACATCAGCATGGTGGTCTCTTTCGGGGTCAAAGGAGCGTCGGCTGATCCGGCTTGTCCTGTTTGGGCTGCTGCTCCCGCCTGGGCTTGTCATAGGTTTTGGCGGCGGCCCGCTCAAGCCCGGCTGCCTCCACCGCCACGTCCACGGTACCGTCGCGGAACCGCAGGGTCAGCATGTCCGCCGCCCGCGCCGCTTCCGCCGAAGACAGGGTCTCGCCGCCCGGTCGCGCGGTGATGCGGGCATAGCCGCGCTCCAGGATACGATCGGGGTTGAGCGACTGGACCAGCCGCCAGGTCGAGGCCAGCCGGTCGCGCCCGCGCTCGACCTGGCGCTCGAGGATCGCGGGCCGCAGCGCCGCGCCCGCCCGGTCGAGGCCACCGCGTGCCAGCGTCACCCGCCGCTCCAGCCCGCGGTCCAACCGCGCGCCTGCCTCGTCCGCACGCTGGCGCTGGGGGCCCAGCAACTGGTCGCGCTTGGGCAGCAGCCGCGCCATCGCCTCCAGTCGCTCGCGGCCCCGCTCGACATAGCGGCGTGCACAGCGCTCGGTACGCTGGCGATGGCTGGCGACCGTCAGGCGCAGGTCGGCGAGCACCGGCACCGCGATCTCCGCCGCCGCCGTCGGGGTCGGCGCGCGCAGGTCGGCGGCATAGTCGCACAACGTCGTGTCGGTTTCATGCCCCACCGCCGAGATGATCGGGATCGAGCATTCGGCGACGGCGCGCACGACGATCTCCTCGTTGAACGACCAGAGATCCTCGATCGAGCCGCCGCCACGCGCCACGATGACCAGATCGGGGCGCGGCACCGGGCCGCCGGGCTGAATCGCATCGAAGCTCCGGATGGCCGCGGCGACCTCGTCCGCCGATCCTGTGCCCTGCACCTTGACCGGCCAGACGATGACATGGGTCGGGCAGCGATCCTCCAGCCGGTGGAGAATGTCGCGGATCACCGCGCCCGTGGGCGAGGTGACGACGCCGATCACCGGCGGCATGAAGGGAAGCGGCTTTTTCCGTTCGCGCGCGAACAGCCCCTCGCCCGCCAGTTTCGCCTTCAACTTCTCGAACAGCGCCATCAGCGCGCCGGCACCCGCCAATTCCATCCGTTCGACGACGATCTGGTATTTGGACCGGCCGGGAAAGGTGGTCAGGCGGCCAGTGGCGATCACCTCGATCCCATCCTGCGGCTGGAAGGGCAGCGTGTTCGCCGCGCCCTTCCACATCACCGCGTCGATGACCGCATTCTCGTCCTTCAGGCTCATATAGACATGGCCCGAGGTCGCGCGCTTATAGCCCGAAATCTCGCCGCGCAGGCGGACATGGCCGAATTCGCCCTCCACCATCCGCTTCAGCTTCAGGCTGAGTTCGCCGACCGACAGCGCGAGTGCGTTGTCGCCGGCGATCTCCTCGGCTACCAGCCTCGCACTTTCGTCATAGGGATAAGGATCGGGCATGAACGTCCTGCTGCTGGGATCGGGTGGCCGCGAACACGCGCTGGCGTGGAAGCTGGCACAGTCGAACGGGTTAGATACGCTCTACGCCGCGCCCGGCAACCCCGGTATCGCCGCGCATGCGTCCTGCGTCGCGCTGAACGCGACCGATCACGCCGCCGTGGTGGCGTTCGTGAAGGACCATGCCATCGGCCTGGTCGTGGTCGGCCCCGAGGCACCGCTGGTCGACGGGCTGGCCGATTCGCTGCGCGCCGAAGGCATCCCCGTGTTCGGGCCGAGCAAGGCCGCCGCGCAACTGGAGGGGTCGAAGGGCTTTACCAAGGACCTGTGCCGCCGCGCCGACATCCCGACCGCCGGTTATGTCCGCGTGAACACGCTGGCGGAGGCGCAAGCCGCGCTTGCCGGCACCTTCGGCATGCCGGTCGTCATCAAGGCGGATGGCCTGGCGGCGGGCAAGGGCGTGACCGTCGCCTTCACCAAGGCCGAGGCGGAAGGCGCGATCACCGACCTGTTCTCGGTCCCCGGCGCCGAGGTGGTCATCGAGGAATTCCTGGAGGGCGAGGAGGCGAGCCTGTTCGTCCTGACCGATGGCGAGGCGCTCCTGCCCTTCGGCTCGGCACAGGATCACAAGCGGGTCGGCGACGGCGATACCGGCCCCAATACCGGCGGCATGGGCGCCTACAGCCCCGCGCGCATCCTGACGCCCGAGCTGGAAGCCCAGGCGATCGACCGGATCGTGCGGCCCACCGTGGACACGCTGCGGGCCGAGGGAACGCCCTTTTCGGGCGTACTCTATGCCGGGCTGATGCTGACCGAGCAGGGACCGAAGCTGATCGAATATAATGCGCGGTTCGGCGATCCCGAATGCCAGGTGCTGATGCTGCGTTTCCAGGGCGACCTGCTCGCGGTGATGCTGGCGGTGGCCGAGGGGCGGCTGGCCGAACTGCCTGCCCCCGCTTTCTCGGACGATCCGGCGCTGACCGTCGTCATGGCAGCGGCGGGCTATCCCGGCACGCCCAAGGCGGGCGGGGCCATCGACGCAATCGACGCGGCAGAGGCGACCGGCGCGGTGGTGTTCCAGGCGGGGACCAGGATGGACGGCGAACAGCTGGTCGCCAGCGGCGGCCGCGTGCTGGCCGTGACCGCCAGCGCCGCGACGGTGGGCGAGGCGCAGGCCGCCGCCTATCGCGCGGTCGATGCGATCCGCTTCCCCGACGGCTTCTGCCGCCGCGACATCGGCTGGCGCGAGGTTGCGCGCGAAGCGGGAACCGAGGCTTGATCCCAATGATTGGGCCTCGCGACGCGGGTCTCGGGGCCAATCGGCGGACAATAGGGTAGCACCATGAACGATACGACCGCAGCACCGGCGACAAGCCTCATCCCCGATGGCGTGGCGGCGATCACGACCATCCATTTCGTCCTGCTCGCCATCGTCGCGCTGGCGGCGATCGCGATGATCGTGGTCGGGATGCGCCTGAAGCACCGGCGCAAAGAGGCCGCCCGCCGGGTGGAGGAAAACGCGCAGGAAGCCGGGCTGTCGGTGCGCCAGCCCGACCGCAAGCCGATCAGCGAAGCCTCGCTGACCGAGCCCAAGGCGAGCCCGACGCCCGCGCCTACGCCTGCACCGGCTCCCGCCCCGGCCGCACCGCCGCCGCCTGCCCCGGTCATGCCGACGCCGAGCGCGCCCGAGGAGCCGGTAATCGCGGACGAGCCGCTGAACGACGAACCGGTCGCCGCCGCCGCGCCGATGACCGCCAGCCCGGCCGCCGAAGCCGCGCCCGCCCTTACCGAAGCGCCCGCCGAACCGGCGCGCCCGGAGGATCAGCCGATCACGCTGCTCAAGGGCCTGGGCCCCAAGCTGACCCAGAAGCTGGCCGAACATGGCATCACCACGGTCGGCGACATGGCGGCGCTCAGCGAGGCGCAGGCACAGGCGCTCGACGCGCAGCTCGGGGCCTTTTCGGGCCGCATGGCGCGCGACCGCTGGCTGGAACAGGCGCGGCTGCTGGCCGCCGGCGATCGTGCGGGGTTCGAGGCGGTGTTCGGGCGTCTCTGACGGAACGCCCCGAGCGTCCACCGGTTGAGGCGCGATGACCACGCTCGATCCCGGCACCACCGCCCTCATCCTCATCGATCTGCAACAGGGCATCGTACCGCATGCGGGCGGTCCGCGATCCGGCGACGAGGTGGTGGCGACCGCCAAGACGCTCGCCACCCGCTTCCGCGAGGCGGGTGCGCCGGTCGTGCTGGTCCATGTCGGCTTCACGCCCGAGACGCTGCCCAGCCTCAACGCCGACCGCCCCAGCCTGCCGCCCGAGGGCACGCCGCCCGCATTCAGCGAACTGGTCCCCGACCTGCGCCAGCCCGGCGACATCGTCGTGCTGAAGCATCATTGGGGGGCCTTCACCGGCACCGACCTGGACCTGCAATTGCGGCGGCGCGGGGTGCGAACGGTGGTGATCGCGGGCATCTCGACCAATATGGGCGTCGAATCGACCGCACGTTCGGCGTGGGAACTGTCCTATGACGTCGTTATCGCCGAAGATGCCTGCGCTTCGCGCTCGGCAGAACTGCACGGCTTTGCCATCGAACAGATTTTCCCTTTGTTTTCGCGGGTCGTAGGGTCGGGGGATATCCGACTGGCGTAACGGGCGCGAGCAAAGGCCAGGAAGATGGAAAACAACCAATGCGCTGCTAAAATAGCATCAGGACTTTTTCGATCCGCCTTATTCGGCGTCAGCTGTCTTTACGCTTTCCACCTGAACGCCAGTCCCGAGCGGCTATCTGGACAAGCTTGACCGGGATAAAAATCGCGATTGCGATAAACAGAACGGCGATCAGTCCCAAGACGATGACGAACCACGGGTCTTCATTTCCCATCGAATAAGACCTCTGGCCTATCGAATGGCCGCTATCCGAGCGTCGCGTTCCTCAAGCCTCGCTGACCAGCAGCTTGTCGATCCGGCGGCCGTCCAGATCGACCACCTCGAAGCGCCAGCCCTGTTCGACGAAGCTCTCGCCCTCGCCCGGCAAGTGGCGGAATACGGCCAGCGCCAGCCCGGCTACGGTCGCGTAATCGCGGTCGTCGGGCAGGTCGATGCCCAGCCGGTCGGCCAGTGCATCCGCCGCCATGGTGCCCGCCACCAGCAGCGAGCCGTCGTCGCGCTCGACCACCGAGGGGGCCTCGCCCGGATCGGCGTCGGACGCGAACTCGCCCGCAATCGCGGCCAGCAGGTCGGACGGGGTCACGATCCCCTCGAAATGGCCGTACTCATCGTGGATCAACGCCATCGGCACCTCGGCCTGGCGCAGCGCCAGCAGCACGTCCATCGCATCGATCCGGTCGATCACGACGGGGGCCTTGCGCATCAGGTGCTTCAGGTCCAGCGGCTCGCCCCGGAACAGCGCCATGGCGATGTCGCGCGCCTGCACGACGCCGACCACCGCGTCGATCGAGCCCTCCCCCACCGGCAGGCGGGTGCGCGGGCTTTCCAGCAGCTTGGCACGGATCGCGGCATCGTCCAGCGTACAGTCCAGCCAGTCGATCTCGGTGCGCGGCGTCATCACCTCGCGCACCGGCCGGTCGGCCAGCCGCACCACGCCCGAGATGATCGAGCGCTCATGCTCCTCGATCACGCCGGACTTGGACGCCTCGGCCACGATCAGGTGCAGCTCCTCGGCGGTCACCTGATCCTCATTGTCGCGGTTCAGGCCCAACAGCTTGAAGATCACCCCGCTGGTCGAATCGAGCACCCAGACGATCGGCGCGGTGCCCACCGCCAGCCAGCGCATGGGTACGGCGACGAAGGCCGCGATCGGCTCCGGCTTGCGCAGCGCGAATTGCTTGGGCACCAACTCGCCCAGGATCAGCGAGGCATAGGTCGTCAGGCCGATGACCAGCGCGAAACCCAGCGTTGCGGCGGTCGAAGGCGACACGCCCAGCGCCTGCAACCGGGCGGCGGTCGGCGTGCCCAGGCTGGCACCCGAATAGGCGCCCGCGATGATACCGGTCAGGGTGATGCCGATCTGGACGGTCGACAGGAACTTGCCCGGATCGGCGGCCAGGGTCAGCGCGGCCTGCGCCCCCTTGCGACCGCTACGCGCCATCGCTTCCAACCGGGCGCGACGGGACGACACGATCGCCAGCTCGCTCATCGCGAATGCGCCATTCAACGCGACGAGCGCGAGAATGATGAGGACGTCGATCCACGGAAAGGGGGGCAGCGTTGCCATCGTTGTGAGGTGCTCATAGCGGGCCGGACAGGGCTTCGACAACTCCCGTCGTCATGTTCCGTTCAGTTCACCTGCGGAACAAGTCGGTCCGACGCGGCGTTCCGGGGGTTGAGACGCCGTCCGAAACTAACAAGGATCATGTTTATGCGACTGCTGCCCAAGTTCCTGACCGCCGCCGCGCTGTCCGCCCTTGTCGCCACCTCGGCCTGCACCACCGACCCTGAGACGGGCCAGCAGCGCCTGTCCAAGGCCGCGATCGGCGGCATCGGCGGCGCCGTCGGCGGCTATCTGCTGGGCGATCTGGTCGGCGGTCGTCGCGACCGGACCGAGAAGATCCTGGGCGCAGGCATTGGCGGCCTCGCCGGGGCCGGCATCGGTGCCTATATGGACAAGCAGGAGCGCGACCTGCGCGCCCGCACCGCGGGCACCGACGTGCAGGTGGTCCGTCAGGGCGACGACCTGCTGCTGAACCTGCCCTCGGGCATCACCTTCGCGTACAACTCGTCGCAGGTGCAGCCGCAGTTCCGCCAGACGCTGGACCAGGTTGCCGACATCCTGTCGCAGTACAAGCAGACCTATATCGACGTGTACGGCCACACCGATTCGACCGGCAGCGCGGAATACAACCAGCGCCTGTCCGAGCAGCGTGCGACGTCGGTCGCCGACTATCTGGCGTCGCGCGGCGTGCAGCCCGCCCGCATCGGCACGCGCGGCTTCGGCAAGTCGCAGCCGATCGCGTCGAACGACACCGAGGAAGGCCGCGCCGCCAATCGCCGCGTCGAGATCAAGATCGTGCCGATCCGCGAGGGCGATCTGCGCTGATCGCTCTCGCGATTCGCGAATATGGGAAAGGGGCTCGGGCGGGATACCGTCCGGGCCCCTTTCACGTCATCCTGCCGTCATGCGCCCGTCATGGCGGGCCAGCTTTACTGGTCCACGGAGAAACCCCCTTCAGGACAAGGCAGGCGATCGGCATGGAGCAAGGACCGGACAAGAATGCTCGGGCTCCCTTGCGGATCACGGCCTTGCTGACCGGGATACTCGTCTTCGTCTCGCTTCTGATATTAAATTCGTGGAACATCGCACCCCATTCGTCGCTCCGTGCGGCCATCGTCGGTGGTGCAAGCAGTCTTGTGGTCACGGCGCTGGCGCGCCTCTTCTACAAGCGAAGGGGCCCCTGAGGCCGCCCTATCGCCGGGCCGCGAAGAAGTCCCGGAGCAGGTCTGCCGCCTCGGCCTCGCCCATCCCGGCATAAACCTCCGGCCGGTGGTGACAGGTCGGCTGGCCGAAGAACCGTGGGCCATGCTCCACCGCGCCGCCCTTGGGGTCGCTGGCAGCGTAATAGAGCCGGGCGATTCGGGCATGAGCGATCGCGCCCGCGCACATGGCGCAGGGCTCCAGCGTCACCCACAGGTCGCAATCCTCCAGCCGGTCGCGGCCCAGCACCATGGCGGCGGCGCGAATCGCCTGGATTTCGGCATGCGCGGTCGGGTCGTGCAGGCGGCGGGGCGCGTTGGCGCCGGTCGCGATGATCGCGCCGCCCTGCACCACCACCGCGCCGACCGGCACCTCGCCCGCCTGCCCCGCCTGGATGGCGGCATCGAGCGCGGCACGCATCGGGGCGGGGAGCGGAAACATCGCCCCCTCCTGCCCCGCGCCCGTCATCCGGGCAAGAGCGCGCAAGAGAGCTTACTGGGCGTTGTCGGCGGGCTTTTCGACGCGCACGGTCGGCACCTCGACCGTCTTCTGGGTCGTGCCGACCGACACCTTTGGCCCTTCGGCGCGGAAGCTGGGTGCCTGGACGACGGCAGGGCGGGTCTGGTCGATGCTGATCCAGCCCATCGCCATGGCACCGGCGGCCAGCAGAAGGACGATGCCCAACAGAACGAGAAAAGCGCGCATGATCCTGGCTCCCAAAGGTTCGTTGCCGTAACAACGCAGCCGACGTGGCGCAGTTGCACCCGCGATCGGCATGCGGGATCGGCGCGAATTGCAGGGCCGATTGTGGGGAATCGGTTGACGCCACCCCCCGGACGGGGTATCGGCGCGGCCTTTCCGGGCACTGCCTGAAACCAGGATAACGATCATGTCGCGCATTTGCGAGCTGACCGGCAAGGGCCGGCAGGTGGGTAACAACGTTTCCCACGCCAACAACAAGACCAAGCGTACGTTCCTGCCGAACCTGCAGAACGTCACGCTGATTTCGGACTCGCTCGAGAAGAGCGTCCGTCTTCGCGTTTCGACCCACGGCCTGCGCTCGGTCGAGCATAATGGCGGCCTGGACAACTGGCTGGTCAAGACCTCGGACGATCAGCTCTCGCTGCGCGTGCGTCGCCTGAAGCGCGACGTCGTGAAGAAGCTGGCCGCCGCCAAGACCGAAGCCGCCGCCGCTTAATCAGCGACGCGTCGGTTGACGGGTTGAAGCCCGCCGCTCCCCGGAGCGGCGGGTTTTCGTCGTTGTGGTTTTGGGTGGTGTCTCTTGGCCTTCGACTTCGCTCAGGCTGAACGGAGCGAGGGAGTAGATCGCAAATACCAAATGCCGTTCAGCCTGAGCGAAGTCGAAGGCCACGCCACGCCCCTCAGCGAACGGCTGCGCGCTCCAGCCGGAACTTGAGCAGATAGCTCTTCTGCAGAAACAGCTGGTTGTCGTCCGACACCAGCCACAGGATCGTCGCCCCCGCCTCCTGCGTCACGGCCACCCCTTCGAAATTGTCGTGGATCAGCGGCGAATCGAGTTCGGCGAGCAATCGCGCCTGTGCCACCCGCCCCGGCGCGATCTGCGCGGCGGGAACCAGCATGATCCGATTGGAGAAGCGGAAGGGCAGCCGGAAACGCCGCTCGACGATGACCAGCGATCCGTCCGGCAGCGCCGCCGCATCGGCGACATCATGGTCCGGCGACACGCGATAGGCGAAGCGCCGAGCATGACCCTTGAGCGGATCGCCCGGAAAGATCAGCGCCTGGCGGCTGTCGCGACGCGATGCCTCGCCGCCGCGCCAGAATTGGCGCCGGACCTTCGCTTCTTCGGAAATGGTCACGAATCGCCCATCGGGCATCCGCGCCAGCGATTCGGCCCCGCCATTTTTGGGCCAGTTCTTCATCTCATGCGGCGCGATATAGCCCTCGGCCCGCGCGAAGCCGGGCGCATAGCGCCAGATCTGGTTGAACCGCTCGAACCCGACCCAGAGCTGCCCCGTATTCGGGTCGACCGCCAGCGATTCGCTGTCGCGGTCCTGCTTCATCCATCCCGTGGCGGGGCCGGCGGGCAGGTTGGAGAAATGCAGGTCGTGCGGCGCCCAATCCGCCCCCATGCGAAAGCGCACGACATTGCCGCCGTCGCTCAGCAGCAGAAAACGATCGCCCGACACCGCCAGCGAGGAATAGCCGCCAAAGGCGGGCGACCGGCTCGTCAGGACGATGCCGCCCAGATAGGTCAGCGCGCCCAGTTTGCGCCGCGACGGATCGTGCGGATCGAGATCGACCCGGCGCGCATCCATCTGCGCCGCCCCCTCGAACAGCGCCAGCCGCTGCTCGCCCGTCCATCCCGGCACCAGCGCCAATATCAACAGGCAGGAGAGCAGAATACGCATGCCGCCTCATACGCCTTGCGACGCAGCACGACAGCCCCTCGACCGAGACCATCGTCCCGCATCTGCATGAACGGCGGATAACGACGACATTCAGGAAGCGCTCAACGCGAATCGGCCAGAAGCGGTGCAACGACGACGGATGGGACCGTCGATCGACACGAGTTTCGGGAGTGAGACCATGATGAAGACCCTGACCCTGGCGGCGACCGCAATGGCGATGATCGGTGGCGCCGTGCTGCCCGCGACCGCCGCGGATGCGCACCGCTATCGCCGGGCCCATCATTCGGATCGCTATTATCGCGGTTACGACGACGGCGCGCGTGCCGAGTATCAGGCGAGCAAGTGCCGCCGCTCGGGCACGACCGGCACCATCGTCGGTGCGGTGGCGGGCGGCCTGCTGGGCCGGACCATCGACACCCAGGGCGATCGCACGCTGGGCACGCTGATCGGCGGCGGTGCCGGCGCGCTGGCGGGCCGGGCGATCGAGCGGTCGGGCCGTCCGGGCTATTGCCGCTAAACGGTTAGGGCGGGCGGAGCCTGTATCTGCCCCACCCGCCCCAGTTTTCTCGCGTAGCGTATCGAGGACGGAACGCCGATCTCCCCACCGGAGGTCGGCGTTTTTGCGTTCCTCAATACATGTGCTGACCGCCGTTGATCGACAGGGTCGAGCCGGTGACGAAGCCCGCTTCGTCCGAGCAGAGGAAGGCGACGCCGCGCGCGATCTCATGCGCCTGGCCCAGGCGGCCGACCGGGATCTTGGCGACGATCTTCTCCAGCACGTCGGCGGGGACGGCGGCGACCATGTCGGTGTCGATATAGCCCGGCGCGATCGCGTTCACGGTCACGCCGACACGTGCGCCTTCCTGCGCCAGCGCCTTGGTGAAGCCATGGATGCCCGACTTGGCGGCGGCATAGTTGACCTGGCCATATTGACCGGCCTGGCCGTTGATCGAGCCGATATTGACGATCCGGCCCCATTTGCGCTCACGCATGCCGGGGAACACCGCCTTAGCCATGTTGAAGCAACCGCCCAGATTGGTGTCCATGACCTCCTTCCACATCTGGTAGGTCATCTTCAGCAGCGTGCCGTCGCGGGTGATGCCCGCATTGTTGACGACGATGTCGACGGGGCCGAGTTCCTCGGCGACCTGTGCGACACCGGCCTGCACGGCGTCATAGTCGGCGACGTCCCACTTATAGGCCTTGATCCCGGTCCGCTCCGAAAACTCGCGCGCGCGCTCGTCATTGCCCGCATAATTGGCGGCGACGGTTACGCCCGCCTCCTTCAGGGCCAGGCTGATCGCCTCGCCGATACCGCGCGTACCACCCGTCACAATCGCGACCCGTGCCATTCAACCTCTCCCAAATGAGATTGTGGCTTAAAAGGGGCATGCGCCGTCTGCAATGGCGAACACCGGGTGAAACGTAATATTACGCTACGGCAACCAGCCCTGAAGTTCGCGTTCGATCAATCCGCGTAGCATCGCGACACCGACGTCACTGTCGTTAAGGCATGGAAGATAGGCGAAATGGGTACCGCCCGCGCCTTCGAAACTTTCACGACCGCGAATCGCCAGTTCTTCCAGCGTCTCGATACAGTCGGCCGAGAAGCCCGGCGCCAGGATCGCGACCTTGCGGATGCCACGCCCCGGCAGCGATTCGAGTACCGTGTCGGTCGCGGGCTCCAGCCATTTGGCACGGCCGAATCGCGACTGGAACGCGACCAGCAACTCGCGGCCCGCCAGCGTGTCCTTCATCGCCTCGGCCAGCAGCCGCGCGGTCTTGCGGCAATGGCAATGATAGGGATCGCCCAGCTCCAGCGTCCGCTGCGGCATCCCGTGGAAACTGGCGACGACGGCCTCCGGCTCGAAATCCAGCGTGGCGAGCTGCGCCTCCAACTGCTGTTTCAGCGCATCGATATAGAGTGCATCGTCATAATAGGGCGGCAGGGTGCGGATGGCGGGTTGCCAGCGCAGCGTCGCCAGATGCGCGAAGGCCCGATCATTGGCGGTGGCGGTCGTCGCCGCACAATATTGCGGATAGAGCGGCGCGAGCAGGATACGCTCGCACCCGGCGTCCTTCATCGCCTTGACCTGATCGGCGATGGCGGGGCGGCCATAGCGCATCGCCCAGTCGACCATCACGCCCGGCCCGAACGCATCCTTCAGCGCGACCGCCTGCGCGCGCGTGATCGCCGCCAGCGGAGAGCCGTCGTCGCGCCACACCAGCGAATAGGCATGGGCGGACTTTTTCGGTCGGGTATTCAGGATGATCCCGCGCAGGATCGGCTGCCACAACAGGGCCGGAATCTCGATGACCCGACGATCCGACAGGAATTCGCGCAGATAGCGCTTCACCGATTTCGGATCGGGCGCATCCGGGGTTCCCAGATTCATCAGCAGCACGCCGATCTTCGGACGCGGGACGGGCGGGTGGTCGGGCGGCAGCATCAGGCGGACAACTCCATCGGCAGGCTTCGTATCCGTGGGAAGCCCGGCAGGGTGGCGAGCGCGTTGGCAATGGCGGGCGCGACCGGCGGCACGGCCAGCTCGCCCACCCCGCCGGGCGATTCGTCGGATGAGATAATCTCGACCGTGATGTCGGGCGTGTCGGTGAGGCGCGGCAGGTTCAGTGCCCCCAGCCGCGACGGCACGGCCCATCCCCGCTCGAACCCGACCGCGCCGCCGCGCAAGGCAGCCAGCCCGAAGATCAGCCCGCCCTCGACCTGCTGTCGCACGATATCGGGGTTCACCACCCGGCCACAGTCGATGGCGGCGACCAGCCGGTCGACGACCGGGCGGCCATTCTCGTCCCGGTGCGTCTCGGCCATCACCGCGACATAGCTGCCACGAAAGGCGTGCGCGGCGACGCCCTGCCCGCTGCTGGCCGCGCCGCCTTCCCAGCCGCCGAGCGAGGCGGCGGTCGACAGGCACCGCGCCAGCCGGGGCTCCTCCCCCAGCATCGCGATCCGCCACGCCAGCGGATCGGCGCCTGCAGCGCGCGCGCATTCGTCGATGAAGGACTCGGTGATGAAGCAGTTGGCGACATGCGCGCCGCCGCGCACATGGCCGGTCGGGATGGGCAGGGCGGCGTCATGGTGATGCACGGCCAGCGCCGGGATCGCATAGGGCGGCACCGCGCCGCCCATCGCATAGGCATCGCCCCGCCCCTGCCCGCGCATCCCCCAGCGGACCAGCCCACCGGGCATCACCTGCTCCGCCAGCGCCCGCCCGGTCGAAGGCGTCGCGATCCGGCCGCGCCAACCGACCAGCTTGCCCTGCGCCAGCCGCGCCGTCATCCGGGCCATGGCGGGGGCGCGCCAGGCGTCGCGGCGCAGATCCTCGGTGCGCGACCATTGGACGTTGACCGGCCGCTTCAACCTGGCCGCAATCATCGCCGCCTGCGCCACCGCATCCTGCTCCAGCCCCAGGCCGAAACCGCCGCCGATCGGCATGGCGTGGACGATCACCCGATCCTCCGGAACGGCCGCCGCCCGCGCCGCGACCTTGCGCGCGGCCTCCGGGGCCTGGGCCGGCACCCAGAGTTCCAGCCCGCCATCCTGCCACGCCGCCACCGCCGCGCGCGGCTCGATCGCGGCATGAACGCCGGTGCCGATCCGGTAGCGCGCCTCGATCAGCCCCGGCCCCTCCAGTCCCGCCGCGACATCGCCGCGCGTCACGACGCTATGGCCTTCCTCCTTCAGGGCCGCTCCGAGCCCTTGGGTGATGGCTTGCGAGGTCGGCACCGCCCCGTCGCCGAGCGCGCGGGGGGCGGCCGCGTCGAGGCCCTTTTGCGCGATCCACCAGCTGCCGGCGGCGACCGCGACCCAATCCTCGCCTTCGATCACCTCGATGACGCCCGGCACCGTCATGGCCGCCGCCCGGTCGATGCGGATCGCGCGCGTCCGGCCCAGCGGCGCGTGACGGAGCGCGACATGGACCATCTCGGGCAGGCGGATATCGGCGGTGAAATTGGCCGAGCCGTCGAGTTTGGCGGGTGAATCGAGCCGGGGCACGTCCTTGCCCGCCAGCTTGCCCGCGCCGCCGCTGCCCAGCGGCAGGGGATGGGGCACCGTCTCGCCCGCCGCCGCCTCGGCCAGTTCGGCGAAGCGCAGTCGCTGGTTACCGTGGACGATGAAGCCGTCCCTCGCCTCGCAGTCGCTCCAGTCGACGCCCCAGCGGCGGGCGGCGGCCTGCGCCATCAGCGCGCGGGCGGTCGCGGCGGCGGCGCGGGCAGGCCCCTCGAACATGCGCAGCGAACTCGAGCCCGCAGTCAGCATCACCCGGTCGCGCCGCAGCCATTCGTCGCGCACGCGATCCGGCAGGCGGCCGAACGCGCCCTCGAACAGCGAATCGACCCCGACCGGATTGGCGTAGAGCGGGCCGAGCGGCGCAGGCTCGACCGCGACGGTGCGCCAATCGGCACCCAGCTCGTCGGCGACCACCTGCGCCAGCGTGGTCGCGATCCCCTGGCCATGCTCGGCCTGCGGCACCGCGACGGTGACGATCCCGTCGCGCCCGATCTTCAGCCACGCCCCGAACGCCTGCTCGCCCGGCTCGGTCGCCAGGCTTGGCGGATAGGTGCGGGGCCACAGGCCCCAGGCGACCAACAACCCGGCCCCCACGCCCCCACCGACGACAATGTTGCGCCTGCTCAACTCCATCGCGGCCAGCCTTAGCCGACAGGCCGGGTCAGACAAGCAGGGGGTTTTGCTGTCTCAGAGCGAGGGGATCGATTGTTCGCGCGAAGCCGCGAAGAGTTTTGCGCGCAGAGGCGCGGAGGACGCAGAGATGTCCGGCCCGGCCGCAAGGCCAGTCCATACTCGCGTTGCGACATGGTCTGCCGATCGAAACGGCAGGAGAAGCGAGCCGCCAATCCCCCTCTGCGTCCTCCGCGCCTCTGCGCGAACCATTCTTCTTCGCGACGTCGCGGCTTCGCGTGAACCTGATTTTCCGGCGGTCACAGCATGGGCACCCCCGCCCCACACAGGATGGCACCGAACCCATGGTCTTGGTGTTGTCCCACGACCGCTCTATGAAGCGGACCAGAAAGGGAAACGCATTTGATCCTCTCCATGCTTGCCGCCACGGGGCTTGCCGCCGCCGGGGGCCATATCCGGTTCGAGGATCTGGGGTTGCACCCGGACGTCTTCTCGATCGGCTTCTTCACGCTGCGCTGGTACAGCCTGGCCTATATCACCGGCATCCTGTTCGGCTGGTGGTATCTGGGCAAGATGCTCGACCGACCGGGTGCGCCGATGTCGCGCGCCCATGCCGACGATCTGGTCTTCTATGCCACGCTGGGCATCATCCTGGGCGGGCGGATCGGCTATGTGATCTTCTACGCGCCCGAGATGTTCCTGCACCCGCTGCGGATCATCCGGCTGTGGGACGGCGGCATGAGCTTCCATGGCGGCGCGGCGGGCACCGGGATCGGCGTCATCCTGTTCGCGCGCAAGCACAAGCTCAGCTGGCTGCGCATCCTCGACTATCTGGTTTGCACCGCGCCGGTCGGGTTGTTCCTGGGCCGCCTCGCCAATTTCGTGAACGGCGAGCTGTGGGGCAAGCCGTCCGACGCCCCCTGGGCGATCATCTTCCCGCGCACCGTGCCCTTCGGCCTTCCCGATCCGGCCCGCCACCCCAGCCAGCTATACGAGGCCGGGCTGGAGGGGCTGGTCCTGTTCGCCGTCATGAGCTTCGCCTTCTGGCGCACCAAGGCGCGGTACGATCCGGGCAAGCTCTCGGGCCTGTTCCTGCTGGGCTATGGCATTGCACGCTTCATCGTCGAGTTTTTCCGCGAACCCGACCAGCAGCTGCGCGCCTTTGCGGAGATGACCGGGCTGCACATGGGCCAGTGGCTGTGCGTGCCGATGATCCTGGGCGGGCTGTACCTGATGAACACCGCCAAGGCGCGCCGCGTCCGGGTCGAGCCGATCGCGGGATCCGACAGCGTTTCCTGATCCCCTTGCGGCGAAGGGGGCGGATCGGCAGAGCGGGTTCATGACAAACCCGCTGATCCCCCCCGCCGATCACAAGCCGGAGCCCAAGGACGCGCTGCCCGAACGGCTCGCCCGCGCCATCGCGCTGGCCGGGCCGATTCCGGTGGCGCAGTTCATGGCCGCCGCCAATGCGCATTATTATGGTACCCGCGATCCGCTCGGCGCGGGCGGCGACTTCACCACCAGCCCCGAGATCAGCCAGATGTTCGGCGAACTGGTCGGCCTGTGGTGTGCCGACCTGTGGGACCGGGCGGGGCGGCCCGAGGTGCACTGGGTTGAGCTGGGGCCGGGACGCGGCACACTGGCAGCGGACGCCCGGCGCGCCATGGCCAAGGCGGGCTTCACGCCCGACATCCATTTCGTCGAGACCAGCGCCACGCTCCGAGCCGCGCAAGGCCAGCGCGTGGCGGATGCGACTTGGCACGATAATGTCGATACGCTGCCGACCGACCGACCGCTGATCGTCGTCGCCAACGAGTTCTTCGACGCCCTCCCCATCCGCCAGCTCGTCCGGCGGGGTGACGGCTGGCACGAGCGGCTGGTCGCGGCGCAGGATCTGCTCTTCCTGCCGATCGCGGGTCCCCCCGTGCCGGGCGAGATCATTCCCGAGCCGCTGCGCGAGGCCGAGGCCGGGTCTGTGATCGAGGTGTCCCCCGCCAGCGTCGCGGTGATGCGCGCGCTGTCCGCACGGATCGCCGCGCAGGGGGGCGCCGCCCTGATCGTCGACTATGGCTATGAAGGCCCCGCCATCGCCGACACGCTGCAGGCGGTGCGCGGGCACGCCTATGCCAACCCCTTCGAGCGGCCGGGCGAGCAGGATCTGAGCGCGCATGTCGACTTCACGACGCTGGCCGCCGCCGCGCAAGGCACGGGCCTGGCCGCCTTCGGCCCGGTGACGCAGCGCGACCTGCTGGGTGCGCTCGGCATCGACCAGCGGACCGCCAGCCTCGCCCGCGCACATCCCGACCGGGCCGAGGCGCTGCTCGCCGATCGCAACCGGCTGATGCAGGACATGGGCACGCTGTTCCGTGCGCTGGCGGTCGCCCGGCCCGACTGGCCGGTGCCTGCGGGCTATGGCGAATGATCGTCTATCGCGACGCCGCGCCCGGTGATGGCACAGCCCTCGCCGCAATGGCGCGTGCCGCCTTTACGGACACCTTCGGCCATCTCTACCCGCCCGCCGACCTGAACGCCTTTCTGGACGAAGCCTTCGGCCCCGAAGGCCTGCCCGCCCAAATCGGCCATCCCGACTTCACCATCCGGCTGGCCACCGAGGGGGATGCGATCGTCGGCTTCGCCAAGATCGGACCCGTCGGCTTTCCCGGTGAATGGCCAGACGATGCGGTCGAACTCTATCAGCTTTACGTCGCCTCCAGTCATCTGGGCGCGGGCGTCGGCCCCGCCCTGATGGACTGGACCATCGCCACCGCGCGGGCGCGCGGGGCAAGCCAGCTGATCCTGTCGGTCTATGTCGACAATCACCGGGCCAAGGCCTTTTACACCCGCTACGGCTTTGTCGATATCGGACGCTACGACTTCCCCGTCGGCGGGACGATCGACGAGGATCGGATCATGAGGTTGTCGCTATGACCATCGAAACACTCCGCACGCCCCTGTTGGAGCCTGTCGCGCATGGCTTTCTCGGGCGGCGCGGTGGCGTGTCGGCAGGCATCCATGGCGGCCTGAATGTCGGACTGGGTTCGGAGGACGACGCCGAGTCGGTCGCCGAGAATCGCCGCCGGGCGCGCGACGCGGTGCTGCCCGGTTCGCGCCTCATCACCTGCTACCAGATTCACTCGGCCGAGGCGGTGACGATCCTGACCCCGCCCGAGGACGATATCCGCCCGCATGGCGATGCGCTGGTGACCGACCGGCCGGGGCTGTTGCTCGGCATCCTAACCGCCGATTGCGCGCCGGTGCTGTTCGCCGATGCGGAGGCGGGCGTCGTCGGCGCGGCCCATGCCGGGTGGAAGGGCGCGCTGGGCGGCATCACCGACGCGACCCTGCTCGCCATGGAAGCGCTGGGGGCGAAGCGCGAGCGGATCGCCGCCGCCATCGGCCCGTGCATCGCCCGCGCCAGCTATGAGATCGACGCGGCCTTCCTCCGCCGCTTCGCCGAGGCCGACCCCGAAAACGAACGCTTCTTCGCGGACGGCACCCGCGCTGACCATTACCAGTTCGACCTGGAGGCCTATGTCGCCCACCGCCTGGCCGCCGCGGGCATCGCGCGCGTCGCGGCGCTGGGCGAGGACACCTATACGCAAGAGGACCGCTTCTTCAGCTTCCGCCGCGCGACGCACCGCAACGAACCCTCCTATGGCCGCCAGATTTCGCTGATCGGCCTCGCCTGAGCCTCGCCAAAGCCATTCGCCGCGTTATCCTGGGGACATGGCCGCCGACAGAGCGGCACCCGTTCCCGCGGAGACCGACATGCCGACCGAATCCGATCTGACCGGCGTCCCGCCGCAAGACCCGGCCGCCACCGAGCGCAAGAGCGATGTGACCAGTATCGGCGACCGCAAACTGAAGCCTTCCACGCTGATGATGGGTCATGGCTTCGACCCGGTACTGTCCGAGGGCTCGTTGAAGCCGCCGATCTTCCTGACCTCGACCTTCGTCTTCCCCAATGCGGCGGCGGGCAAGCGGCATTTCGAGGGCGTCACCGGCAAGCGCCCCGGCGGCGCGGACGGCCTGGTCTATTCGCGCTTCAACGGGCCGAACCAGGAAATCCTGGAGGATCGCCTGGCCATCTGGGACGAGGCGGAGGATGCCCTCACCTTCTCCAGCGGCATGGCGGCGATCGCCACCCTGTTCCTGTCGATGGTCCAGCCCGGCGACGTCATTGTCCACTCCGGCCCGCTTTATGCCGCGACCGAAACGCTGATCGGGCGCATCCTGGGCCGGTTCGGCGTCCAGTGGCTCGACTTCCCCGCCGGCGCGACGCGCGAGGAGATCGACGCGGTGCTGACCAAGGCGGCGGGTATGGGCCGCGTGCCGCTGATCTACCTCGAAAGCCCCGCCAACCCGACCAATGCGCTGGTCGATATCGAGGCGGTGGCCGCCTCGCGCGATGCGGTATTCGCCGACCATGACGCGAAGCCGCCGATCGCGATCGACAACACGTTCCTTGGCCCGCTCTGGCAGCGTCCGCTGAAGCACGGCGCGGATCTGGTCGTCTATTCGCTGACCAAATATGCGGGCGGCCATTCGGATCTGGTCGCGGGCGGCGTGCTGGGGTCGAAGGCGCACATCGCGACCATCCGCTCGATGCGCAACACCATCGGTACGATCTGCGACCCCAACACCGCCTGGATGCTGCTCCGCTCGCTGGAGACGCTGGAACTGCGCATGAGCCGGGCGGGCGAGAATGCCGCCAAGGTCTGCGCTTACTTACGCGATCATCCCAAGGTCGAGCGGGTCGGCTATCTCGGCTTTCTGGAGAGCACGCCGGGCATGGAGCGGCAGGCGGACATCTACCGTCGCCACTGCACCGGCGGCGGATCGACCTTCTCGCTGTACCTCAAGGGCGGTGAGGCGGAATCCTTCCGCTTCCTCGATGCCCTGCGCATCGCCAAGCTGGCGGTCAGCCTGGGGGGGACCGAGACTTTGGCCAGCCACCCCGCCGCCATGACGCATCTCTCGGTGCCCGACGAACGCAAGGCGGCCTTGGGCATCACCGACAATCTGGTGCGCATCTCGATCGGGGTCGAGGATGCCGACGACCTGATCGCCGATTGCGAACAGGCGCTGGCGGCGATCTGACCGGTCAGGCGGCGGCGAGCGCGGTGTAGAGCCGCGCCGTCAGCCGCCCCAGCGTGGCGCGAAACAGGGAAGGGTCGTTCAGGGCGCGGGACAGCACCACCGCGCCCTGGATGCCGCTGACCACATCCTGCGCCAGCGTGGCGGCATGATCCTCCGCCACGCCGCCGCGTACCAGGAGCGTCTGGAGCGCGGCGATCCAGCGCCGGAAATAGCCCGCGATCGGCTCGGCAAAGGGATCGCGCGTCGCGCCAAGCCCCCAGGCCCCGATCAGGCAGGCGCGCTGGCCCGAGCGGAAATAGCGGTCGACCTCGACCATCATCGCATCGATCCCGGCGCGTGGATCGTCGGCCTGCTCCAACGGCGTGAAGACCGACGCATCGAACCACGCCGCCACATCGGCGAGCACGGCGGCTGCCATCTCCTGCTTACCGCCGGGGAAGAAGTGGTAGAGGCTGCCCCGCCCCAGCCCCGTCGCGGTGCCGATCAGCGACAGGCTGGCGCCCGCATAGCCATATTCGCGAAACACCTCGGCCAGCCCGGGCAGCGCATCGGCACGCTCGGCGATCATCCGCGCCATGGTCAGAGGCCCAATTCGCTCAAAGACGCGTGATCCGCCGGGCGGGTGCCGAGCGGCCAGTGGAACAACCGTGCCTCCTCGCTGATCGCCAGATCGTTGATCGACGCGATCCGCCGCCGCATCCGGCCATCCTCGGCAAAGTCCCAATTCTCATTGCCATAGGAGCGGAACCAGCGGCCCGCCGCGTCATGCCATTCATAGGCGAAGCGTACCGCGATCCGGCTGTCCTGGTGCGCCCACAGCTCCTTGATAAGCCGATAGTCCAACTCACGCTCCCATTTGGCGCGCAGGAAGGCGACGATCGCGTCATGCCCGGCGAGGAACTGGTCGCGATTCCGCCAGGGACAGTCGGGAGTATAGGCCAACGCGACCCGCTCGGGATCGCGGCTGTTCCAGCCATCTTCGGCCGCGCGGACTTTCTGGACGGCGGTTTCGGTGGTGAACGGTGGCAGGGGTGGGCGCATAGTCACTTCCCTTTCTCGACCGGAAGGAGAACTCTTTACCGATTGGTACACGGCAAGAACAGTCCCGGCAAGCGGCAGGACGACGGGCGGGGACAAATAATCGAACTGACACCTGGCGAGGTCCATCCTCCATCGGCGCTTCATGGCCTTGATATCGCCATGGAAAAGCCGCCAGCGACCGAGTCTGGTGCCGCGCCTCTTACACAAAGGTCTTAAGGGTTCGTTTCCAGTCTGGGGCATAGCGCGAAACGATGCTCACGGCCCATCAGATCGACCTTGTTCAGGACAGCTTCGCTGCGGTTCTTCCCCTTACGGATCAGGCGGCGGCTGAATTCTATCGCCGTCTTTTCGCGCTGGCGCCCGACACCCGCCCCCTGTTCGACAACGACATGGAGGCGCAGGGACGCAAGCTGTTCCTGACATTGGCAACGGTCGTGGATGCGCTGGACCGGCTCGACACGGTTGTCCCGGTGGCACGCGAACTGGCGATTCGGCATGTCGGCTATGGGGCGAAGCCTCATCATTATGAAGCGGTCGGATCGGCGCTGATCGAAACGCTGCGTGGCGGGCTGGGCAGCGGTTTCGATCACGAGACCGAAGCCGCCTGGAACGCGGCCTATGCGATTCTGTCCGACACCATGTTGGCGGCCGCGCGCCAGACACCGCACTGATGGCGCGGCAGGCGTCGCCGGTTGCGCCGAGCCTGGATGCGCATCTGGGCAATATCGCGGACCGCCTGATCGACATTGCAGGCTGTGTCGCCTCGGAAGCGGAGGCCGCGACCGCCAGCGTCCGGGGCATGAGCGATCAGGCCGAACGTGTGGCGTCACTCGCCGCATGTTTGGAGGGCGCGGCGGGCGTCATGGCCGGAGCCGTCAAGCAACAGGCCGAAGCCCTGGCGATGGCCCGCGAGTTGCTCACCGCCAACAAGCCGGTCGTGGATACGCTGGACCAGTCGATCGGCCGTGTCGCCTCGATCAGTGCCGCCATTGCCACCATCGCACAGGAAAGCCGAATCCTAAGCCTGAATGCCCGGATCGAAGCCGCTCGGGCCGAATCGGGGTCCAGCGCCTTTACCGTCGTTGCGGCGGAAATGTCGGTGCTGGCGACCCGGACCAAGACGGCCACCGACGATATCGGGGCCAGCGCGCTGGCCATCGCGCATGATATCGGCGCGGCCGGAGATATGGTGGCGGCCTATGAGATGCTGGTCAGCGAGCAGGACGAACTGCTGGCTCGTTCGCTCGATCACGCCGCCAAGCAAAGCGATGCGGCACAGGAACTGGCGACGATCACCGCCGAGGCGGTCGGGACGATCGATCAGGCGGCCTCTGCCATCGGACGGGTTGGCGCCCATGCCGTGGCGGTCAAGCTTCTGGCCCGTCAGCTTTGCCGGTTGAGCCGTCGCGACGATCACGAGACGGACAGGTAATCCCCGAGCAAAGAGCGGCCCCCGCCCTATCGTCGCGGTTCTTCCTTACCTCCCGATAACGAAAAGGCCCGGCGTCGCATCGCTGCGACGCCGGGCCCTGACGCCCGAAAAGGGAGGCTTATTCAGCCGAGGGGGATCAGCCCTCGTTCTGCAGGTTGACCGCTGCGTACTTGCCGCGACGATCGACCTCGATCTCGAACTGCAGGCGGTCGCCTTCGTTCAGCGAGCCCATGCCGGCGCGCTCGACGGCCGAGATGTGCACGAACGCGTCGGGCTGTCCGTCGTCGCGCTGAATGAAGCCGAAGCCCTTCATCGCGTTGAAGAACTTGACCGTACCGGTCGCCTTCTCGCCGGTCAGCTGACGCTGCGGGGCGCCGCCGAAACCACCGGCCGCACCGCCGCGGGGACCGCGATCACGGTCGCCGCCGAAACCGCCTTCGCGCGGCTCGCGGGGGGCACGATCCTGGACGGGCATCGGCTCGCCTTCGATCTTCAGCTCGGTGGCCGAGATGCGGCCGCCGCGATCGACGAGGGTGAAGCCGAGCGGCTGGCCTTCGGCCAGGCCGGTCAGGCCCGCCTGCTCAACCGCCGAGATGTGGACGAACACGTCTTCGCCGCCGTCATCGCGCACGACGAAGCCGAAGCCCTTCTGCGCGTTGAAGAACTTGACCACGCCGGTGCCCTCGCCAACGACCTGGGGAGGCATGCCGCCACCACCACGACCGCCGCCGAAGCCGCCACCGCCGCCACGGAAACCACCGCCGCCGCCGCCGCCGAAGCCGCCGCGGTCACCGCCGCCGAAGCCGCCACGATCGCCACCGCCGCCGAAGCGGTCGCCGCCACCGAAACCGCCGCCGAAGCCGCCGCCACCGAAGCGGTCACCACCGCCGAAGCCGCCGCCAAAGCCGCCTTCATCGCCGCCGCCGAAATTGTCCCGCTTGTCGCGGCCACGCGAGCCGCGATTGCCCCGGCTACCTCTATCGAAACTCATAAGCCCTGTTCGTCTTCCCGGTTCGCCCGCAAATCCTGTCCTCAAGAACCGTGCGCCGGACGAAGAGCGCGGATCTTTTGGCGCCAAACCTTTTGCGCCTAGTGGGGATGCATAACGCAGAAGGACAGCCATCGCGAACGAAATCGTGCGAACCCGTCTCGCTTTGGCGCGAACGAGGCAGATTACGTCGGAATTGTGGCCGAAACTCCACAACATCTTCTGCCGAATCGGCGAATCACCTTGCCAGCGCGGCCGAGTCTTTTCTCATGGGGCTCGCCCGATCCCGGTTGAGGCTTTTCCCCGCCGCCGCTAGGGCAGGCATCATGACCGTTCACCTGCACGAAGAAGACATTCCCGCCGATCTGTTCGCCCCCGGCGCGTCGATCGCCGTCGATACCGAGACGATGGGCCTGATCACCCCGCGCGACCGGCTGTGCGTCGTCCAGCTGTCGGACGGCGGCCCGGACGAGCATCTGGTCCGCTTCGCGCCCGACAGCGACTATGCCGCGCCGAACCTCCGCGCGCTGCTCGCCGATCCGGCCCGGCTGAAGCTCTATCATTTCGGCCGGTTCGATATCGCCGCGATCCGCCATTATCTGGGCGTCGTCGCCGCCCCCGTCTATTGCACGAAGATCGCCTCGCGGCTGATCCGCACCTATACCGACCGCCACGGCCTGAAGGAGCTGGTCCGCGAACTGCTCGGCGTCGAGCTGTCCAAGGCGCAGCAGTCATCGGACTGGGGCGCGCCCGAACTGTCCGATGCCCAACGCGAATATGCCGCCTCGGACGTGCGGTACCTGCACCGCATGAAGGTCGAGCTCGACAAGCGGCTGGAGCGCGAGGGCCGGATGGAACTGGCCCAGGCCTGTTTCGATTTCCTCCCCGCCCGCGCCGAGCTGGATCTGGCGGGCTGGCCCGAGGTCGATATCTTCGCCCACGCCTGAACCATTGACGCCTGATCCGGGCACGATAGGGAGCCGTCATGTCCGAGATCGCCGACCGCGTCCGTACCCAGCGCCAGCATTGGGCCGCGCCGGGCAGCCGTCACGACCGTTTCGTGACGCTCGCGCGCTGGATGCTGCCCAGCGCGATCGGCGTGCTGACGGCGTTCCTGGTGATGGCGCCGATCTATTCGTCCAGCGAAGTGTCCTTCGTGCTCGACAAGAAGAAGGTCGAGGTCGCCAAGGAACGGATGAAGATCCAGGCGGCGCAGTATCGCGGCGTCGACGACAAGGGCCAGCCCTTCTCGCTCGATGCGGGTTCGGCGATCCAGCGCAGCTCGGCCGAGCCGGTGGTCCAACTCAACAGGCTGTCCGCCGCCATCCGCCTGTCGGACGGGCCCGCCACGGTCAGCGCCAATTCGGGGCGCTATGACATGCGCACCGAACAGGTGCAGCTGGACGGGCCGCTCGATTTCAAATCGGCGGGCGGATACGACCTGCGCACGCATGACGCGACCATCGACCTGCAACAGCGGACCCTGGTGTCGGGCGGTGCCGTGACCGGTCAGGTCCCGCAGGGCAATTTCAGTGCGAACAAGATGCGGGCGGACCTGGAAAATCGTTCCGTCCGGCTGGAAGGCAACGCCCGCTTGCGCATCGTCCCGTAAAGCCCGAAATAGCCGCTCATGCACAAGCTCTTCGCCGCTGCGGCTCCGGCCCTTCTCGTCCTGGCAGTGTCCGCGGCCGCGCAGGTCAAGCACAACAGCCGCGCGCCCATCGATTTCGGCGCCGACGTCATCGAGTTGCAGGACAAGCAGAACCGCGCCGTCCTGTCGGGCAACGTCTCGCTGCGCCAGGCGGAGATGACGCTGACGGCGGCGCGGATGACGGTATTCTATACCGGCCAGGTGCTGGGCGGAAAGCCGCAGGTGTCGCGCTTCGACGCTTCGGGCGGTGTCGTCGTCAAGCGGCCCGACCAGACGGCGCGCAGCAACTATGCGATCTACGACCTCAACCGGCGGGTCATCACCATGCTGGGCAACGTCACGCTGACCCAGGGGGGCAATACGGTGAATGGCGGGCGGCTGACGCTGAACCTCGACACCGGCCGCGCGGTCATCGACGGGTCGTCGGTGGCGGGTGGCGCTTCGTCGGGCAATGGCGGCACGGTCAGCCGCGCGCCGTCGGGCCGGGTCACGGGCACCTTCTCGGTCCCCGATCGCAACTGAGGCGTGACGCGGGTGCCTGCCCCGCGCTAACGTCCGACCAGCTAAGGAAAGAAACGGGCCGATGGACATGGAAACCCCGATTCGCGAGGCAAGTCATCGCACCGCCCCCGTGTCGGAGCCGCCGGTCGCCAACGGCCTGCAGGTCGTGTCGATCGCCAAGAGCTATGACAAGCGCGTCGTCCTGACCGACGTGTCGGTGTCGGTCGGGCGGGGCGAGGTGATCGGCCTGCTCGGCCCCAACGGCGCGGGCAAGACGACCTGCTTCTATTCGGTCATGGGACTGGTGAAGCCCGATTCGGGCCGCATCATGCTGGACGGCGAGGATATCACGGGGCTTCCCATGTATCGCCGCGCGATCCTGGGCCTGGGCTATCTGCCGCAGGAGACCTCGATCTTTCGCGGGCTGTCGATCGAGAAGAACATCCTGACCGTGCTCGAGCTGGCCGAGCCCGACCCGGCCGAGCGCGCGCGCAAGCTCGACAAGCTGCTCGAGGAATTCGGCCTGACCCGCCTGCGCGCCGCGCCCGCCATGGCGCTGTCGGGCGGCGAGCGCCGCCGCGCCGAGATCGCGCGCGCGCTGGCCGCCGATCCGTCGATCATGCTGCTCGACGAACCGTTCGCGGGCATCGACCCCATCTCGATCGCCGATATCCGCGATCTGGTGAAGGACCTGAAGCGGCGCGATATCGGCGTGCTGATCACCGACCATAATGTCCGCGAGACGCTGGACATCGTCGACCGGGCCTACATCATCTATGACGGGCGCGTGCTGTTCAGCGGATCGCCGGAGGAACTGGTCGCCGACGCCAATGTCCGCCGCCTGTATCTGGGCGAGGGCTTTTCGCTCTGACCGCATGAGAGCCGCCCGTCGATCCGCACCTGATGGCATGACCGGCGCGGCGGACGGCGCCCCCTATCCTCCCCGGTACGGGGAGGGGGACCATGCGAAGCATATTGGAGGGGGCGCTCCACATGGGGTGTCCTATGGGGAAGCCCCCCTCCGTCAGCGCATTCGCGCTGCCACCTCCCCGTGCCGGGGAGGAATGGTGCCGTGAGCCTCGCGCCGCGTCTCGACATCCGCCAGTCGCAATCGCTGGTGATGACGCCGCAGCTTCAGCAGGCGATCAAGCTGCTGACGCTGTCGAATCTGGAGGTCGAGGCGTTCATCGCCGAGGAGGTGGAGAAGAACCCCCTGCTCGACGCCAGCGCGGTGCGCGAAGTGGCAACCCCTGAGCGCCCCGAGCGGGAGGCCCCTGCCGGGGCCGACGAACTGGTCGCGGGGACGGCCCCCTCGGAAGACCGGGGCCTCGACCTGGATTATGCGACCGAAAGCCATCAGCAGGACAGTGTCGCCGATGGCGGCACGGGGCCGGACGGCGGCCTGTCGCTGAACGGGACGGCGGGCAGCGGGGGTTCGATCGACGCAGACGGGCTCGACTGGGATTCGCTGGCCGACGATGCCCCCAGCCTGGCCGAGCATCTGGAGGCGCAGGTGGCGCTGATCCTGTCCGGCACCGACCTGACCATCGCCGCGCATATCATCGACCAGCTGGACGAGGCGGGCTATCTGACCGTCCCGCTGGAGGAGATCGCCGGGCGGCTGGGGATCCCCCTCCCCCACGTCGAATCGGTGCTGACGGTGGTACAAAGCCTCGACCCGACCGGCGTCGGCGCGCGCGATCTGGCCGAATGCCTGGCGCTACAAGCGCGCGAGGTAGACCGCTACGACCCGTGCATGGCGAAGCTGATCGCCAATCTCGACCTGCTGGCGCGCGGCGAACTGGTCCGGTTGAAGCGCATCTGTGGTGTCGATGACGAGGACATGGCCGACATGATCCGCGAGTTGCGCGGCTATGATCCCAAGCCTGGCTGTCGCTATGGCGGCGAGCCTTCTCAGGCGGTGGTGCCCGACCTGTTCGTGACCCGGACCAAGCATGGCTGGGGTATCGAGCTGAACACCGCCACCCTGCCCCGCGTGCTGGTCAACCGCCGTTATTATCAGGAACTGCGCCACGGCCCGCAGGACAAGGGGTCCAAGGCATGGCTCGCCGACTGCCTCGCCAGCGCCAATTGGCTGATGAAGGCGCTTGACCAGCGACAGCGGACGATCATCCGCGTCGCGACCGAGATCGTGAAGCAGCAAGAGGCGTTCTTCCTCCACGGCGTCGCGCATCTGAAGCCGCTGACGCTGGCCCGCGTCGCCGAGGCGATCGGGATGCATGAATCGACCGTCAGCCGCGTGACGAGCAACAAATATCTGAGCTGCGCGCGCGGGCTGTTCGAGCTCAAATTCTTCTTCACCAGCGGCATCGCGGCGGCGGATGGTGGCGATGCGGTGTCGGCGGAGGCGGTGAAGAGCGCGATCAAGACGCTGATCGCGAACGAAGGCGCCAAGATCCTGTCGGACGACACGCTGGTCGAACTGCTCCAGGCCAAGGGTTTCGATATCGCCCGGCGAACGGTCGCCAAATATCGCGAATCGCTCGGTATCGGCAGCTCGGTCCAGCGTCGTCGCGCCCGCGCCCTGGCGGGGTGATATTGCCCGCCGCTTGAACACCGCGCCACGTGTATTACATCAAGCATACACGAGATTGCGAGGCCAGGCCGATGGGCAAGAAGAAGCATAAGAAGAAGCAGAAAAAGGCCAAGCTGGACGAACAGCCGGGCACGTCCTCGGGTCCCTCGTCCCTGCACCGGATCGGTCAGGCACTGCTCGATCAGGCTCGCAGTCCAGCCGGGCGGCAATTGCTCGCCACCGGACTGATCGTCGCAGCCTCGGCACTGGCGCGCGAGACGACGAAGCGGCCGACGGAAGGCGCGGCACCATCCCCCGAGCCGACCCGGACCGAAGCGTCCGATCCGCCGCATGAGGGCGGAACGACGAAGTCGGGCATGTCCGAGGTCGTTGCCTTTGCTGGCATGGCGCTGTCGGCGCTGGACCAGTTCATCCACCGCCCGTCGTCCGACAACAAAGGCTGAACCGGCTTTTCGGGGCGGGAGGGCTCGTGGGGTCTCTCCCGTCTTCTTTTGGATGACTTGGTCATCAGGTTCGGCCCTGGCCTTCGACTTCGCTCAGGCTGAACGGGGTTATGTAATCCGAACCATTCTTCGCTCCGTCCAGCCTAAGCGAAGTCGAAGGTCACGCCCAATCCTCGGACGATGATCGAAAAGGCCACCCGACAGCGAAGGTCAAACGGGGGGAGCGACCCGGTCGCTCGACCCCCGGCACCGACGCGCGATGCCGGTTTTTCCGGCGGCTTCCACTCCTGCTTATAACTATCGTTGAAGCGCGGCGATGGGTCAGCCTAGGCCGATGTGCGGCGGAAGCAAGACAAAAAAAGGGCCGATCGTGAGACCGGCCCGTAAGTTTTTTAGGAGAGGATGCCTGAAAGGCCCGCTCTCTATGCCGAGCCCGGACGATTTACACAAATGCAACCTCATTAATTTTGGTTGCATATTGTGCATTCACGTGTCGGAGACAAACGGTTTGAAGGCCTCCGCCCCGCGATCCCCTTTTGATCGAAATCAGAATGTTGCCGTGGTTTATATCCCGCCTGACCGGGTTCTCTTTTACCGATCTTTGCCTGATTTTCGCGGCTGATCGAGTCCATTCATGAGCATTACGCAAATATAAAATCGGTCATAAACCATCTAAATTCGATCCGATGCTGCTTCGGACGGTTGACCTTCTGTGATTGACGGTTAGGTCACACGGAAACAACAGGAGCGTATCATGGCCGACGACCCTATCGATGTGAATGCCGTAGAACTGGCAACTGAGCTGACCATTGCGTGGTTGGGAAATCCCAATACCCGCACTTCGTCGGAAGAGGTTCCGGCTTTCCTCCACAAGATGCACGAGACCGTGTCTTCGCTTCTGGGCAGCGCACCGCAGGCGACCGATGTCGAAGCGCCGACCGAATATGTTCCGGCCGTGTCGGTTCGCAAGTCGCTGGCGTCGAAGGATCACATCGTCTCGATGATCGACGGCAAGCCCTACAAGACGCTGCGTCGTCATCTGGCCACCCATGGCCTGACGCCCGAAGAATATCGTGAGCGTTACGGCCTGAAGCCCGACTATCCGATGGTCGCCGAGAGCTATTCGGAAAGCCGTCGCGCGATGGCCAAGAAGATCGGCCTGGGCCGCAAGCCTGGTCCGCGCAACGCTGCGGCCGCCCCCGCCCCGCGCAAGTCGCGCAAGAGCGAAGCCGCCGACGCCGAGTAATCGCGTCGCGATCGAATGACGAATAACCCGCCCGGCTGCCCATGCTTGTCTCCCGAAGCATGGATGGCCGGGCGGGTTTTCTTTTGGGGCACTGCGCCTGTCCTTGCGCACACGCATAGTAGTTAATGCGGCAGCGCCCATCGGTGATGACGGGACATGACCGATGTCCCGCCCGGCCCCGTCGTTACTGAAACAGTCCGCCCCCTGCCTGGGGCCAACCGTCATGTCGGCAAAGCCGTGACCCTCGAACCGCTGTCCGCCGGGCACGTTGCCGATCTGTGGGACACGGCGCAGGGCGCGGACCGATCATGGGCCTATCTGAAATACGGGCCATTCCCGACCACGCAGGACCTCGCGGCGCATGTCGCACGGATCAGCGACCTGGAGCAGCAGCCATTCTTCGCCGTCATTCCCGCGACCAGCGGCAAGGCCGAAGGCTGGGCCTCGTTCTGCGACATAGCCCCGCACGATGCCGCGTTGGAGATCGGAAGCATCTAGTTTTCACCCCGGCTACAACGCACCCGCGCCGCCACCGAATCGATCTTCCTGATGATGCGGCATGCCTTTGCGATCGGCTATCATCGGGTTGTCTGGCGTTGCAACGCGCTTAACGACGCATCCCGGCGCGCTGCGGGCCGGTTCGGCTTCACCTATGAAGGGACGTGGCGGGGTGACGGCATCGTCAAGGGACGCCGCCGCGACACCGCCTGGTTCTCGATCCTGGACCATGAGTGGCCAGCCCAACAGGCCCGGTTCGAAGCGTGGCTAGACGACCGCAACTTCGACGCAGATGGCCGGGCCTTCAAGCCCTTATGTCCGGGCGATTGAGGGCGCAAATCCCGCCCCCGCGCCCTACTGCCCGAACATGCCCTTGCGATAGAGCAGCGTGATCGCCACGCGACGGTTGCGCGGGTCGGAGGGGTTGCCCGCGATCATCGGTTCGCGGTCGGCCACGCCCTCGATCCGCTCGAACCGCGATTCGGGCAGCCCACCGGCGGCCAGGCGGCGGCGGGTCGACTCGGCGCGGCTGGACGAGAGCAGCCAGTTGTTCATCGCCCGCGGATCGCCATAAGGCACGCTGTCGGTGTGGCCGCGGATCATGATCGTGTTGGGCACGTCGGCGACCGTCTTCGCGATGGTGCCGATCAGGTCGGACGCCGCCGGAGTCAGGTTCGTGGTGCCGGTCGCGAACATCGAATAATCGGCATTGTCGACCAGATCGATGCGCAGGCCGTCATCGGTCGGGATGAAGCGCACCTGCTGCGCCAGCTTCTTGAGCTGGGGGGTGATCTCCATCTTCTTCAGGAGTTCGCGCTTGATCGCGTCGAAGGTCTTCTGGTCCTGCGCCTTGGCGTTGGGATTGCGCAGCGAGCCCTTGTCGCCGGTTCCGGCCTTGTCGCCGCCGCCCTCCGACGCCTTGGGCACGATCAGCTGGATACGCCCGGTGATCCCGCTCTGCTGGCGACCCGCGCCCGGCCCGCCGTTCAGCACCCCGCCGCCGATGCCCGTCGACTTGGTGTCGATCAGCGTCGGCGCGAAATAGTCGGCGATGCCCTTGCGCTGTTTCTCGGTGGTCGCACCCAGCAGCCAGAGCAGCAGGAAGAACGCCATCATCGCCGTCACGAAGTCGGCATAGGCCACCTTCCACGCGCCGCCATGATGCCCGCCATGACCATCGGCGATGATCTTCTTGACGATGACGATCTTGGGCGGCTCGTTCTTGCCATGCGGGGCGCGGGCCATGGCTTACTTGCCCCGCAGGCCGTCGAACACCTCGGCGAAGCCGGGCTGGTCCTTGTGCTTGATGCCCGAGCGCGCCGCCTCGATGACCAGCGGCTGCGGATGGCCGTGGAGCGAGGCGATGATGATCTGCTTGACCACGTGATAGATGGCGGCATCGGCGTCGATGACCTGCTTCAGGCGCCCCGCAAAGGGGTTGACGATGCCATAGGCCAGCAACACGCCCATGAAGGTGCCGACCAGCGCCGAGCCGATCATCCCGCCGAGCACGCTCGGCGGCTTGTCGATCGAGCCCATGGTCTTCACGATGCCGAGCACGGCCGCGACGATGCCCAGCGCGGGCAGCGAGTCGGCCAGGCTCTGTAGCGTGCCCTGCGGCCCCTCGACCTCGTGGTGATGGGTCTTGATCGCATTGTCCATGACCTCTTCGACCGCGTGCACGTCGAGCGTGCCCGACGACACCACGACCAGGCGCAGCGTGTCGGCGATCAGGTTCACCAGGGTGTGGTCGGCGACGAGCCGGGGATATTCGGCGAAGACCGAGGAGGACTTGGGGTCCTCGACATGCGGCTCCAGCGCGATCGGGCCCTCGGTGCGCAGCATCTTCATCAGCTTCGAGACGAGGAAGATGACGTCGAGATAGTCCTGCTTCTTGTATTTCGGGCCCTTGAAGATCTTGCCCATCGCCCCGCCCAGCGCCTTCAGCTCGGCACCGCTGTTGCCGATGACGAGCGCACCGACGGCCGCGCCGCCGATGATGAGCATTTCGTGCGGGATCGCCTCGAACACGGGGCCGAGCTTGCCGCCGGTGATGGCGAAACCGCCGAACACCATGCCGAGCAGGATGACTAGGCCGATGGCAGGAAACATGGTGAACCGATTCTCCCGAAGACCGGCCGCAGTGCCCGTCAGATCACCGGCCTAGCCTGGCAAGGTCAAAATACAGTTACCGGGCCGGTGCCCGGCCGCGGTCATTTCAGATAATCGAACAGCGACAGGCTGCTCAGCTTGGTGAAGCTGGCCTGGGTCGCCTGCAGCACGGTCATCGTCTGTTGCAGCTTCGTAATGGTCTCGACCGGATCGACATCCTCGACGCTGGAGCGCAGCTGCGCCCGGTCGGTGCTGGCGGCCTGTTGCAGCCCCTGCTGCAGCTCGACGCGGGCCTCGCGCGCGCCGACCGAGGCCTGCACGCTCGCGACATTGTCGTTGGCGGCCTTCAGCTTGTCCATCGCGTCCTTGACCGTCGCGCTGGCATCGCCGCCCGACTTCAGCGCGGTGACGAGCGTGTTGAGGACGTTCAGCGTATCATCGTTCGCCCCCGCCTGGAACACGCGGTCGGCGCTGACCGAGACGTCGACGCTCTGGCCGTCGGCGATCGGGATGTCGGACACATTGGCCTGCGAATAGGCGTAGCGGCCATTGACCATCGTCACCGCATCGGTGCCCGCCGCCGCGCCGAACAGCGGCAGCCCACGCGTGTCCTTGGAATTGGCAAGGCCGACCAGCGCGTCGCGGATCGAGGCGATCTGATCGCCCACGCTGGAACGATTGGACGCATTCAGCGTGCCGTTCGCCGCCTGGGTCGCCAGTTCCAGCGCTTTCTGCACCTGCTTGCCGATCTGGCCCAGCGTCGTGTCCGCCTGTTGCAGCAACGAGCCCGCCAGCGTCAGATTGGTCTTGTAGACCGCATCGTCGGCATCGCGGCGGTCGAATTCGGCGACCTGGGCGGCGGCGGCGGCGTCGTCCGACGGGTTGTTCAGCTTCTTGCCGGTCGAGATCTGGACCTGCAATGCATTCGCCTTGCCGGTCAAATCGGTCATCCGTCGCGCGGCGGAGTCATAGAAGAAGCTGGTGGAAATCTGCATGACCGTTACCGCAGCTCGAGAATGGATTGGAAGGTTTCGCGCGCCGCCTGGATCACCCGGCTGGTCGCCGAATAGGCCTGCTGAAAGCGCATCAGCGTCACCGCCTCCGAATCGAGCGTGACGCCCGAGGCCGCCGACAGCGAGGCCTTGGCCCCGTCGCGGATCGCGGACTGCGCATCGGCGACGGTCTGGCGCTGCTTCAGCGTGGTCGCGTTGTCGGTGACGATCTGGGTCAGCTTGCCTTCGAACCCGACCGATCCGCGCACGCTTTCCAGCGCGGCCAGATTGTCGGCATTGCGCGAACCCTGATTGCCCTTGGCCGCCGCGATCTTCGACCCGTCGGTCAGCAACAGGCTCATCTGCGCGGTGCCCGCCTTCAGGCCGAACATCGCCGTGCCGGTTGCGCCGGCCAGGTCCTGGCCGCCGGCCTGAAGGCCGTTGACCGTGTCGACGAAGCTCTTGGCGAGCTGGTTGAAGGAACCGCGGGCCACGTTGATCCGCTCGGCCCCGTCCAGCATCCCGGCTATCGCGCCGCCGGTGGGCACGAAATCGCTGATCTGCCCGTTCAGGGCGACCTGGAAGGATACGCTGCCATCGGCGCCGCGCTGATAGGTGACGGCCCCGGTGGTGTCGGTCCCCGCCAGGATCGGCCCGGCCCGATCGCCGAGTCGCACCGTTGCGCGACCGAGTTCGTCGGTCGTGCTGGTGATGTCGGACAACGCGCTCATCTGAGTCAGGATCTGGTCCCGCTGGTCGGCCAGCTGCGCCGCCGCCGCGGAGCCCGGCTGAGTCCGGCCCAGCCCGTCATTGACGCGGACCAGCGAGGTGGCGAGCGAGGACAGGTCGCGGGCCGCCTGCCGTGCCTGACCATCGAAATCGGCGTCGATCTGGCCGAAGGCCGAGTCGGTCGCGGTGAACGCCGTCGCGGTCGAACGCGCGGTTTCCAGCATCGTGGCGCGCAGCGCGGGCGAAGTGGGCTCGGCCGACAGGGTGCGCGCGGCGGTGAAGAAGGCGGTGAGGCGCGTCTGGACCTGATCGCCGGTCATCGCGCCTTCGATCCGGTTCAGCCAGGTCACGCCCGTCGTGGTGCGCGACAGGTCGGCGGTGGCCGAGCGGACCGCGGCGCTGGCATAGACGTCGGTGGCGCGCGCAATGCCCAGCACCATGACGCCCGAGCCCGCAGTGACCTTGTTCGCCGCCAGGCCGGCGGCGGGCGAGATCTCCTGCATCGTGACCGACCGGCGCGAATAGCCGTCCGTTCCGACATTGGCGATATTCTCACCAACGGCGGTCAGCGCGGTTTGATATGCGCGGACGCCCGAAGCGCCGATAGAGAGCAGGTCGCTCATGGTTACTGCGCTACGTTATGTCTGGTTAACGACAGGTTGAGATTTCGCCAGGAAGGCGGTCACGGCCTTGCCGATGCCGAGCGGCGCCTGGGTGGCCATCGTCTGGGCAACCTGTTGGTCCTGCATGTCCCGGAACGTGTCCAGCGCCTTGGAGTCGAACATGGTCTCGCTCAACTTGGTCTGGCGCATCGCCTTCAGCATCATGCCGGTGAAGATCGCCTCGAACTGGGTGCCCGCCTTGTCCAAATTCGCGCCGTTCGACAGGCGGCGGGTGTCGGTGGACACCGTGCCCGCGATCGCGGAGGCCGCCGTGACGGGCGTGGTGGGTGCAATGCTCTGGGTCACAGGACGATCAACTCCGCCTTGAGCGCGCCGGCTTCCTTCAGCGCTTCGAGAATGGCGACCAGGTCGGACGGGGCCGCACCGATCGCGTTCACCGCCTTCACCACGTCGGCCAGCTTGGGACCGGGGGCCAGGACGAACATCGGACGACGCTCTTCCTCGACCGAGACGCCGGACTTCTGCGTCACCGCCGTCTGGCCACCGCTGAGCGGGCCGGGCTGGCTGACGCGCTGATTCTCGTCGATCTTCACGGTCAGCTTGCCATGGGTGACCGCCGCCGGACCGACCCGGACCGCCGAATTGATGACGACAGTACCCGTGCGGGCGTTCACGATGACCTTGGCGGGGGGCTCGGCCGAGGTGACGTTCAGATTCTCGATCTCGGACATCAGCGTGGCGCGGACATCGGCGCCCATCGGCGCGCGGACCGCGACCGACACGGCGTCCATCGCCTGCGCGGTGCCCATGCCCAGCCGCGAGTTGATCGCCTGGGCGACATTCTGCGCAGTGGTGAAGTCGGCGCGGGCCAGGTTGAAAGTCAGGCTGGGCGCGGTGTCGAAGCCGGTGGCGACCGCCCGCTCGACCGTCGCCCCTTCGGGAATGCGGCCGACCGAGGGAATGTTGACGACGATCTTGGATCCGTCGGCGCCTTCGGCCCCCAGACCGCCGACCGCCAGATTCCCCTGCGCCATCGCGTAGATCTGGCCGTCCGCACCCTGAAGCGGGGTGAGGATCAGGCTGCCGCCACGAAGCGACTTGGCCTTGCCCATCGAGGCGACGGTGATGTCCAGCTTCTGGCCCGGCTTGGCGAAGGGCGGCAGCTCGGCCGTGACCATCACCACCGCGGCATTCTTCATGCCCGGATTGGCGGTCGGCGGCAGTTGCAGCCCGAAGCGCGAGACCACCGCCTTCAGCGACTGGACGGTATATTCCAGATTGTCGTCGCCCGTGCCCGGCAGACCGACGACGACGCCGTATCCGGTCAGCTGGTTGGTACGGATGCCCTGGAACCCGCCCAGATCCTTGATCCGGTCGGCCGAGGCTGGCCCCGCGATCGCGAAGGTGGCGAGGAGCATGAAGAAGAAGCGGAAAAGCATGGGATGCGGCCTCAGAACGGGCTGACGGCTTGAAAGAAGCGGCTCAGCCAGCCCTGACGGCTGGCGCGGGCGACGTCGCCCTTGCCGGTATAGGCGATCTGCGCATCGGCGACGCGGGTCGACTCGACGCGGTTGTCGATGCCGACATCGGCCATGCGGACCAGCCCCTTGATCTGGATGAACTCGTCCCCGCGGTTCAGCGTCACGCGCTTCTGCCCCTGGACCAGCATCGTGCCGTTGGGAAACACCTGCGCCACGGTCACGGTGATCTCGCCCGACAGCGAGTTGGACTGGTCGGCCGCGCCCGATCCGTTGAAGTTGCGGCTGCCGCTCATGCCGATATCGGTCGACTTGATCAGCTTGCCCAGCGGGCCGGTGGTCGGCGGGGCCAGGCCCAGATCGCCCTTGGAACCGAGCTTGGAGTTGGCCGACTTGGACGCCGCCGTCCGCTCGACCAGCACGATGGTCAGCGGATCGCCGACCTTGCGCGCGCGCCACCCTTCGTACAGCGCGGCATAGCCGTCCGACACCTGGAAGATGCCGCCATTGGGCTGGACGGGCTGCGCGACCGGCTGCATCGGCATCGGGGCCGGACGCACCGTCGAGAAATCCTCGGCAGGCTTCTTGCGACCGAACAGGCTGGCATGGGCGGGCGCGGGGATCAGCGCGACGGCGACCATGGTGCCCGCCGCCGCCGACAGCGCCAGCTCGGTCCAATAGTCGAAACGCAGGGTGGGGAAGCGCAGGGTCATGGTCACAGATTCTGGTTCGCGTACTGCAGCATCTCGTCGGTCGACTTGATCATCTTCGAGTTGACCTCATAGGCGCGCTGGGTCTCGATCATGTCGACCAGCTCCTCGACGACGTTGACGTTCGAGCCTTCGAGCATGCCCTGACGGATCTGGCCACGCCCTTCGAGACCCGCGACACCCATGTTCGCGGCGCCCGAGGCGGCGGTTTCGGTCAGGTAATTGTCGCCCTTGGACTGGAGCCCGGCCGAGTTGGGGAAGCTGGCGATCTGGATCTGGCCGATCTCGGCCGCCGCGGTCTGGCCCGGCAGGGTCGCCGAGACGGTGCCGTCGGTGCCGATCGTGATCTGGGTCGTGCCCTCGGGGATGGTGATGCCCGGCATCACCTGATACCCCTCGGCGGTGACCAGCTGCCCCTCGGCCGAGCGCGAGAAATTGCCCGCGCGCGTATAGCCGAGCGTGCCGCCGGGCAACTGCACCTGGAAATAACCGTCACCGTCCAGCGCCATGTCGAGGCTGTTGTTGGTGGTCTGCATCGACCCCTGGGTATTGATGCGCGCGGTCCCCTGGATCCGCACGCCGGTGCCCAGGTTCAGGCCGGTCGCATATTTGCTCTCGGTCGAGCTGGCCGCGCCGGGCGCGGTGATCGTCTGATAGGCCAGCGTCTCGAACGCGGCGCGATCGCGCTTGAACCCGGTCGTGTTGACGTTGGCCAGGTTGTTCGAGATGACCCGCATACGCATATCCTGGGCATCGAGCCCGGTGCGCGCGACGTGCAAAGCGGCGGAAGACATGTCTCTTTAATCCTCAGCTCGGCAGACGCATCAGCGATGCGCTGTTCTCATCCAACGACTTGGCCTCTTTCATGAGGTTGGCCTGAACCTCGTAGCTGCGCTGGTTCTCGATCATGTCGACCAGCGTCTGGGTCATGTTGACGTTCGACCCTTCCAGTGCGCCCGACTGGACGGTGGCGTCCATGTCCTGCGGCATCGCCCCGCCGCCCTTGACGCGCAGCAGGTTGTCGAGCCCCTTCACCGTCTGCGTGCCGCGCGTGTCGGCCAGCTTGATGCGGTCGATCACCTGGGGCTGGGTATCCGGCCCGGCGCCCAGGGGAATGATCGACAGCGTACCGTCGGGGGCGACGGTCATCGAATTGTACGGCGGCACCGTGACCGGGCCGTTCTGGCCGATCACCGGATATCCGTCGCCGGTCTGCAACACGCCCGAGGCCGTGACCTCCAGGTCGCCGCGACGGGTATAGGCTTCGGTCCCGTCCGGGGCCTGCACCGCCAGCCACGCGCTGGACGTCGCGATCGCCACGTCCAGTGCGTTGCCGGTATGCTGGATCGTGCCCGGCTGACGATCGGCGTCGGTCACTTCCTCGGCGGTCGGCATCCGCGCCTCGAACGCCGCGCCGCCACCCTTCAGGTCGATGCGGTCGAACACGACGCGGTCGGCGCGGAACCCGATCGTCGAGGCATTGGCCATGTTGTTGGCGATCGCGGTCTGCGCCGCCATATGCGCGCGCATGCCCGTCGATGCCGTATAGACCAGCTTGTCCATCGCGGTTCCCCGTTAGCCCCCGGCGTTCGCTTAGCTGCGGATGTTGAAGATGGTCTGCGAGATCTGGCTCGACGTATCGAGCGCCTTCGCATTCGCCTGGAAGTTGCGCTGCGCCGCGATCAGCTGGACCAGTTCCTCGGTGATGTCGACGTTCGACCCCTCAATGGTGCTCGACCGGATCGCGCCGAACGCGCCCTGGTTGGCGGTGCCGAACTTGGCCGCGCCGGACTTGCCGGTCGCTTCCCAATAGCTGTTCCCCTCCTGGCGCAGGCCCGGCATGTTGACGAAGGTCGCCACCGCGACCTTGCCCAGCGCCGCGGTCTCGCCGTTCGAGAAGGAGGCGGTGACCAGGCCGTCGTCGCCGACCGACACACCCGACAACAGGCCCACCGACTTGCCGTCCTGGGTGCGCGAGGCGACCGAGAAGATCGAACCCGACTGCGACGAGCCGGTATAGTCGATCGACAGCGGCTGCGAGACGATCGAGGTGCGCGGGGTGAAATTGTCGTACTTGGTCACCCCGACCGGTGCCTTCAGGCTGCCGCCCGAATCGAACGTCATCTTGATCGGGTCCTTCGACCCGCCATTGGTCGTCATCTGCTGATCGCCGACGAAGCTGTAGACCAGCCAGCTGCTGCTGCCGTCCGCAGGCTGGATCGCATTGCCATTGGCATCGACCGGTAGCGGCGCGCGGACATAGTAATTGGTCAGCGTCATGGCATTGCCGGTCGTGTCGTAGATCTTGGTCTGGGTCGTGTTGTTGTACGTGCCCATGTTGGTGCGGTCGAAGGCGGCGGTCGGTGCGACGGCGGTGCTCGACAGGTTGATGGCCATCGACACCTTCTTGGTGGCGACCGGGGTGCCGCTGGTCGTCGGCAGCTGCAGGCTGGTCAGGCCGTCGTTGCCGAACGAGGTGACGTTGCCGTCCTTGTCGACCGGGAACACCTGGACGCGGTTGCCCTGCGTGTCGGTGACGTAATTGTTCGTGTCGACCTGGAACGAGCCGTTGCGCGTATATTGGAGCGTACCGGCGGTGCCGCCCGCCTGCACCGTGAAGAAGCCGTCGCCCGAAATGGCGAGGTCGAGCGCGTTGGAGGTGCTGGTGTAATTGCCCTCCTTGAACTCCTGTCGGTTGGCCTTGACCACGGTGCCCGAGCCGACCTGCTTGAACGGGTCGGTCGAGAAATTGGCGGCCATCACGTCGGCGAACTCGGCGCGGCTCTTCTTGAAGCCGTTGGTGCCGACGTTCGCGAGGTTGTGCGAGATGACCGACATGTCGGTCTGCGAGGCCTGAAGGCCGCTGAGCGAGGTGTAGAAGGACATGGGCTATCTTCCTGGTGCGTGAAGGGGGATCAGCCGACGGCGCGGACGGCGGAAATCTGGACCTGGCCCAGACCGGCGACGGTCAGGACCGGCGAGCCGGTGGAGGGCAGCGAGACGGACTGGACCGGCGCCCAGACCAGCGAGCGGCTGACGACGGCGGCGTTGCCGTTGTTGGCGGACACCGAGATGGTGAAGGGGCCCGATCCGGCGCTCTTGCCGTCGGCGGTCTTGCCGTCCCAGTCATAGCTGGCCGTGCCCGCCTTCTGCGCGCCGAGCGACAGCGACTTGACGACCCCGCCACTGGCATCGGAGATCGTCACCGTCACGTCCGACGCCGCGGCGTCCAGTTCGACCTGACCCGCCAGCCCGCCGCTGGTGCGGCCATAGGCGGTCGTGCCCTGGGTCAGGACGGTCTTGCCGACATAGTTTATCGCGGCGGCGGGCGTGGTCCCGCTCAGCTTGTTCGCGAGCGATGTCAGCGTGGTGTTCATCTCGGAGATGCCCGCCACGCTGGAAAACTGCGCCATCTGGGCGACCATCTGGGTATTGTCCATCGGCGCGAACGGGTCCTGATTCTTGAGCTGCGCGGTCAGCAGCTTCAGGAAGTCGGCCTGGCCGAGCGTCGTCTTCTTGGCCGAGGCAGCGGCCGTGGTGCCGGTGGTCGCACCTCCGGCGCGCGTAATGCCCAGGCTGTCGAGCGTCGAGTCCATCACATCGGATGCCATGATCAGCGTCCCAGCTTGAGGGTATCGAGGATCAGCGACTTGGCCGTCTGCATCACTTCGACATTGTTCTGATAGGTGCGCGAGGTCTCCATCATGTCGACCAGCTCGCGGGTTTCGTCGACCGCCGCCTCGAAGACGTTGCCGTCCTTGTCGGCGAGCGGATTGTTGGGATCGTGGCGCTTGGTGGGGTCCTCGCCCGCCGTCACGATCTTCTCGACATCGACGGTGGACAGGCCGGTCGCGGCGTCGAAGCTGGTGCGGAACACCGGCTTCATCGTCTTGTACGCGGTGTCGACCGACCCGGCGATGCCACCGGCATTGGCCAGGTTCGACGCGGTGGTGTTCATCCGCACCAGCTGCGCCGACATGGCGCGACCGGCGACCTGGAAGATGGAAAGCGGTCCGTTCGGCATCGCTTATTCGCCCTTCAGCGCGCGGGTGATGGTGGAGATGCGACCGTTCAGGAACGACAGCGTCGTCTGATACTGGACCGCATTCTCGGCGAAGGCGGTCTGTTCCTGGTTGAGTTCGACGGTGTTGCCGTCGAGCGAGGTCTGGATCGGCACGCGGTACTTCATCGCGTCCGCAATGCCCCGACCCTGATCCTGACCGCCCTCGACCGAGGCGAGCGCCGCCTTGAAATCGATGTCGCGGGCCTTGAAGCCCGGGGTGGAGGCGTTGGCGATGTTCGACGCCAGCACACCCATGCGCTGCGCCCGCACCTCCAGTGCGGCACCGTGCACTCCGAAAAGCGTTTCTGCGGCCATCGTTCAACCTCCTTTCCCACGCGGGACTTCGCGATGGCCGGACCCTCGCAATGACCGTGCCAAGTGCTTGAACAGAAGGGCGGCAGGGCGGCGGCAGGCCTGGCCCGGCAAGCCGCTGCCGGTTTTTGCCGGTCGGCGGCAACCAGGCGGCAGCGCTCCCGGCAAGCGCCCTGCACGCCCTTCCCGTGCGCGAATTGGCCCAGTCTTTGCGTGAGTGCGCGCATGACTGCATTTCCTCCGCTTCATCAGTTCTTCGACGCCGCGGCGCTCGCCATCGTGCTGGGCGGAACGCTGATCGCGACGCTGCTGCGCACGCCCTGGCGCGATGCCGGACGGGCGATGCGCGCACTCGCGGTATTGCCGCGACGCCCCTTCTCCGCCGATCCCCTGGTCGAGCAGATCGCACACCTGTCGCGCATGGCGAAGCGCCAGGGTGTCCTGGCGCTCGACCGCTCGGTCATCACCGATCCCGACATGGCCGAGGCGGTCGCCGCCATCGTCGACGGCGAAGGGGCCGAGGCCGTGGCCGCCCGCCTGAACCTCGCGCGCGCGGCGCGGGTCGAGCGGCATGTGGCGACCGCCGATGTCTGGACGGGCGCCGCCGAGATCGCGCCCGCCATGGGCATGGTCGGCACGCTGATCGGCCTGGCGGCCATGTTCGCGACGATGAACGATCCGCAGCGGATCGGCGGCGCCATGGCGATCGCGCTGCTCGCCACGCTCTATGGTGCGCTGTTCGCCAATCTGGTCGCGCAGCCGATCGCGATGCGCCTGCGTCGCGCGGCGCGGATCGAGGCGTTCGAGCGGACCCGGATCGTCACGCCGCTGGCCGCCCTGGCCGCGCGCGAGGCCCCGCGCCCGTCGCGCGGGGGCACGGGTCCCGACCCCAAGTCCGGTCCGAAGTCCGGCCCCAATCTGGTCAGTGTCGCATGACCGAGCCGTTTTTTCCCGAAACGCCGCCCGCGCGGCCGATCTGGCTGATCACGCTGGCCGACCTCGCGCTGTTGCTGGTCGGCTTCCTCGTTCTGGTCCAGGCTACGGGTGCGGAGCGACGCCCTGCCCTCCTCAACGGCCTGCGCGCGCAGTTCGGCAGCAGCGACCATGTCGACCAGGCGCTGCGGGCGCCCCCTGCCCCGCCGCCCGCCATGCCGGTCGCCACCGCCGCGCTGAACTTCGCCGCCGGGTCCGCCGTGCCGGTCGAGCCCGACGCGCTGTTCGTCCCCTGGGCGCGCGAGGCGCTGGCCGATCCGCGCGTCCGCCTGTCCATCGTCGGCTCGACCGACGGCAGCGCCGCCGATGTCGATCCCGTCACCCATAGCGCGGTCGTGCTGGCCGCCGATCGCGCCCGTACCGCGGCCGCGCTGATCGGCCCCGCCGCCGCCGACCGCCTGATCCTGTCCACCGCCGGAAAGCCGGGCCCTCGCGTCGCGATGGTCACCCTGGTCTTTGCCGGTGAACCTTTACGGAGACCCTCACGATGATCCTGTCCCTGCTCCTGGCCGGTGCCGCCGGTTTCCAGGATGTCGCCGCGCTCGACGCCGCCGTCACCGCCTTTACCGGCCGTCCGGTCGGGGTGGAGGGCGGCCCCCGCTCGACGATCGACAATCGGCTGAAGCTGGCCCAGTGCCCGACCGTCGCCCTGTCCTGGCGCACGGAGGCGCATGACGCGGTGGTCGTCACCTGCTCCAGCCCGCAATGGCGCATCTTCGTGCCGGTGCTCTCCGCCCCCAGGCCCGCGCCGGAAGCGCGTGTCATTCCCGCCGTGGCGGTCAAGGCCGAACCCGTCATCAAGCGCGGCGACCCGGTCGTGATCGAAGCGGGATCGGACGGCTTTTCCATTACGCGAGAAGGGGTTGCCATGGCCGACGCGGCCCCCGGCGGACATTTCCCGGTGCGCATCGAATCCGCCCGCCAGCCGATCCAGGCCGTGGCCCTGGCCAGCGGTCGCGCCACCCTGCCCGGCTGGTCGGAATGAGGGACGCGGGCGCGGCGGAAAACGGGGAAAAAGCGTAAATTCGCGCTAAAGAATCCCCGGCCCCGGCCGTTATACCCCATGTCAGCGGAACCAGAGGGTGCGGGCATGGTGGAAGTAACAAGGCTGAGTGCCGGGGAAGCGAGGGTCGGGCGGGTCGCCGCCGTGACGCGTCCCAACGCGCTCGCTGGTGCCGCCAGCCCCGAACAGCCCCCGGTCAAGGCGAACGACACGAGCGGCGTCAGCAACCTGGCCCGCACCCTGGCTGCGCAGCCGCCGGTCGACATGGACCGGGTCGCCCAGATCAAGAAGGCCATCGCCAATGGCGATTTTCCGATCCTGCCGGCGACCATCGCCGACCAGATGATTGCGCTGAAGCTGGACTGGAATGGTAAATGACACGCCGTGACGCCCTGATCCGGGTCATCGAGGCCCTCCACCGCGAAATCGCGGCGCTGAAGGTCAACGACGTGGCCGCGCTGGAACGCGCGACGATCGAGAAGCTGGCCGCGATCGAGGAGGTCGCCGCGCTCGGCACCGGTCCCGCAGGCCCCGAGCTGCGCGAGCTGGCCGACGAGGCCAACCGCCTGAACGAGACCTGCCGCATCTACGTCAACCTGATGGCGGCCAATGTGCGCCGCCGCCTGCAGACGCTGACCGGCGACTCCGGCATGGGCTATCGCCCCGCCATGCGCGCCTATGCCTGATTGCCGCTTGCCGGGCGGCAACGGGTTGCCGCTTTGCCGGATCGGCGGCGGCAGACCCGGCGGGGAAATCGGCGGCCTAAGATAAGTTTAGCGAACAAGAGCCCGGTTTTCCGGGCTTTTTTATTGCCCCCCGCCCCTTCATGTCGCACCCCTGACGACATCGTCAGGAATTGGCACGTCCCTTGCTGAGTAAGGCCCGAACAAGGGCTTTTTACCGCAGCATGACCGTCCAACCCGTCTCCCACGCCAGAATCCAATCGGCCATCGCGCTGGCATCCAGCCGCACGGGTGTCGATTTCGGCTATCTGCTCGGCCAGGCGAAGCTGGAGTCCGGCCTGAACGCCAATGCCCGCGCGGGCACCTCCTCCGCCTCGGGGCTTTATCAGTTCGTCGAGCAGAGCTGGCTGGCGGTCGTGAAGAAGCACGGCGCGGAACATGGCCTGGGCTGGGCCGCCGATGCGATCGGCCAGTCGGGCGGACGCTATTATGTGTCGGGCGGCGCGCGCTCGGCGGTGATGGGCTTGCGCAACGATCCGACCGCCGCCTCGCTGATGGCCGCCGAACACGCCTCGGACAACAAGTCCGCGCTGGAATCGGCGCTGGGCCGCGAGGCGGGCGGCACCGACCTGTACATGGCGCACTTCCTGGGTCTGGGCGGCGCGACCAAGTTCCTGGGCACCATGGCCGGCAACCCGCAGGCCAGCGGCGCCGCGCTGTTCCCTGCCGCCGCGCGGGCCAACCGTTCGGTCTTCTACGCCGCGAACGGCCAGCCGCGCTCGCTCTCGGAAATCTACGACCGCTTCTCCGCCAAGCTGGCCGGCACCAAGGCCGACAGCGACGAGACGCGCGCCGCCAATCTGCAATTCGCGGCCCAGGCGCTCGCGCTCCAGGGCATGAACGGCGACGCGACCGTCGTCACCGGCAACAACGAAAGCGCCGCCGATGCGATCGCCTGGGCCAACAGCACCATGAACCAGCTGGGGATGCGCGGTGCGACCACGACCGGCGACAGCGTGCTGCGGCCCAAGCCCGATCATGCGCGCCTCGCCTATATGATGCTCGCACGGATGGGTGGCTAAGCGATGGGCAAGATCTTCGCCAGCGGCCGCACCATGGCCCTGCCCGCCGCGATCCTGCTGCTGGTGCTGGTCATGGTCGTGCCGATCCCGCCGGCGCTGCTCGACATCTTCTTCGTCGCCAACATCGCGATCAGCCTGGCCGTGCTGATGGTCGCGCTGAACGCCGAAAAGCCGCTCGACTTCTCGGCCTTCCCGACCGTCCTCCTGTTCGCCACCCTGTTCCGCCTGGGCCTGAACGTCGCCTCGACCCGCATCGTGCTGGTCCATGGCCATGAGGGCGAGAGCGCGGCCGGTCACGTCATCGAGGCATTCGGCACCTTCCTGATCGGCGGCGACTATGTCGTGGGTCTCTTCGTCTTTGCGATCCTGATGATCATCAACCTGATCGTCGTGACCAAGGGTGCAGGCCGCGTGTCGGAAGTATCCGCGCGCTTCACCCTGGACGCCCTGCCCGGCAAGCAGATGGCGATCGACGCCGACCTGAACGCCGGGCTCATCACGCCGGACCAGGCCAAGGCGCGCCGCGTCGAGGTGTCGACCGAGGCCGATTTCTACGGCTCGATGGACGGTTCGTCCAAGTTCGTGAAGGGCGACGCCGTCGCCGCCATGCTGATCCTTGCGGCCAATGTCATCGGCGGCCTGATCCTGGGTCCGGTCAGCCATGGCATGGGCATCGCCGACGCCGCCAAGACCTATATCCTGCTCGCCATCGGCGACGCGCTGGTCGCGCAGCTCCCCTCGCTGATGCTGTCGATCGCCGCCGCCGCCATCGTGACGCGCGTGTCGTCGGACAGGGATCTGGCCGGCCAGATCGGCTCGCAATTCGGTGCGTCCAAGACCTGGATCCCGGTCGCCGCGATCCTGGGTCTGCTGGGCGTCCTGCCGGGCATGCCGCATCTGGTGCTGCTGCCCGCCGCCGGGATCGCCGGGTTCACCGCCTGGAAGCTGCGCCAGATCGAGAAGCGCCCGGTCATCGCCCCCGCCGCCCCCGCGCCCGAGCCGGTCGACCCCTCGCGCATCGGCTGGGACGAGGTGATCGACGGCATGCAGGTGCATATCGACATCGGTTACGGCCTGGTGCCGCTGGTCGACGAGCGCCGCGGCGCGCCGCTGATGGCCCGTATCACCGGCGTCCGTCGCCAGCTGTCCAAGGACCTGGGCTTCGTCGTGCCGCAGGCCCGCGTCCGCGACGACATCAACCTGGCGCCCTATAGCTATCGCATCATCATCAACGGCGTCGTCGCCGCCGAGGATCAGGTCTCGCCCGACGAGATGCTGGCGCTCGACACCGGCCAGGCCTTTGGCGAACTGAACGGCAAGCCGGTCAAGGACCCGACCTTCGGCCTGCCCGCCACCTGGATCCTGAAGGGCGACGCCGATGCCGCCACCGGCATGGGCTACCTGGTGGTCGATCCGGGCACCGTCATGGCGACGCACCTGAACCACATCCTGTCCTCGAACGCCGCCGAACTGCTCGGCCCCGACGAGGTCCAGTCGCTGCTCGACGGGCTGAAGGAGCGCGCCGCGCAACTCGCCGCCTCGCTCAGCCCGAACCCGCTGCCGCTCACCACCCTGACCCAGGTTCTCAAGGGCCTTCTTTCGGAGAACATCACCTTGAAGGAGTTCCGCCGCATCGCCAGCGCGATCGCCGTGGCGGCCCAGAAGACGCTCGACGCCGAAGAGATCGTCGAGCTGATCCGGCCGCAGCTGGGCGCGCTCATCATCCAGAAGCTGTGCGGGATGCGCGAGCCGCTGCGCGTCATGACGCTGGACGGCCAGCTCGAAGGGCTGCTGGGCCAGGCCATGCGCGCCGATACCGGGCGCCGCCATGTGATCGAACCCGATCTGGGCCGCCGCATCACCGAGGCGTTGACCCAGGCCGCCCAGCCGCTGATCGCCGAGGCCAAGCCCTTTGCGCTGGTCGTGCAGCCGGGCGTGCGCATCGCGATGCGCAAGCTGGTCCGCACCTGCCTGCCCGACACGCCCGTCCTCTCCTTCTTCGAAGTGCCCGAGGACAAGGCGGTCGAAGTCGTCGCCGTCATCGGCTCTCCCCATCATCACCAGCAACAGGCGTTGGCCGCATGAGCGCACATCCCCTGAGCGGCGCGTTCATGGACGCGCAGAGCTTCAACCCGGCGAATTTCGATCCCGCGCTGGCCAATCCCACGGCCGCCGATCAACCGCTGACCTATCGTCCCGCGCCGCGTCGCGCCGGGATGCCCGGCGGCGATGCGAATGCGGTCATCCGCCAGCACCTGCCGCTGGTCCGGCGCATCGCGTGGCATGTGCATGGGTCCATGTCGAGCATGATCGAGGTCGAGGATCTGGTGCAGGTCGGACTGGTCGCGCTGGTCGAGGCCGCCGCCTCGTTCGAGGAGCGCGGCGTCGAGTTCGGCCATTATCTGAAGTCGCGGCTGCGCGGCGCGATGATCGACGAGCTTCGGCGTCAGGCGACGACGACGCGCGGCGCGATGCGTCGCCGCCGCCAATATCACGAGGCGGTCAACACCCTGTCCCAGACCGAGGGCCAGGCCCCATCCGACGAGGCGGTCGCCGAAAAGCTGGGCATCACGGTTGAACGGCTGCGCGCCGATTACAAGACCGCCGAGGCCGTGCGGATGGAGGCGATCGACGATGTCTATGCCGACGACCTGCCCTGGTTCGCCGACGACACGCCCGACGCCTTCGAGCAGCTGGCCGAAAGCGACCTGCGCGACGCGCTGATCGCCGCCATCTCGGCGCTCCCCGAGCGCGAGGCGATGGTGATCCAGCTTTATTATGTCGAGGAACTCAACCTGGAGGAAATCGGCCAGGTGCTCGGCGTCGGCGCGGCCCGCGTCTGCCAGATCAAAAGCGCGGCGCATGCCCGCCTGAAAAAGGCCCTCGCCAGCCAGCGGTAAAACGCTTCCTCCCCTGCAAGGGGAGGGGGACCATGCGCAGCATGGTGGAGGAGTGTAACCGCTAGCGAGTGTGGGCCTCCCTCACAAACGGCGACACCCCTCCGTCAGGCCTTCGGCCTGCCACCTCCCCTTCCAGGGGAGGATTGGGCGGCCATTCCCGCCAACTCCATTTTCCTCTAAGCGCGTCCCCGATGACCGGGGACGCCGATGCTCGCACGCCATGAACGCCATCTGATCGCCCGCTATCTGTGGCCGGGCGCGGGTGGGCGGCTGGTCCTGCTGGTCGCAGGCATCGGCTGCACCGGCGTCATGATCGGCGTCGCCGCGCTGGTGCTGGTCATCGCGGTCATGAACGGCGCGCAGACCAGGCTGGCCGACAGCGTCGCGCCGGTCGACGGGCATCTCAGCGTTACCGTGCCCGCCAGTGCCCGGCTGACCGAGGCGCAGGTCGCCGCGACCATCGCCCGCATCCCGGGTGTCGTCCGCACCGAGCTGATCCGCGAAGTCACCGCCGGTCTGTCGATCGACGGCCGGATCACGCCAATCACATTGCAGGGCCGCGACACACGCACACTCTATAGACTCGTGCCGACGATGCGTTCGGCGCTGGCGCATAGTCCCGATCCCGCGAGTGCCGTGGCGATCGGCCAGAATGCGACGCTGCAACTGGGCCTGTTCCCCGGTGATCGGATCGCGATCGGGCGGGTCGTCCTCGGCCCCGACCGCACCCTGTCGCTCGACCTGACCCCGGCGCGGATCGCGGCCTTCTATGCCGATGACGACAAGGGTGGCGATCGGGTGACGGTCTATGCCCCGCTCGATTCGCTGCCGATCCTCCGGGACGATTCGGCCATCACCCGTCGCGTCGCGGTGGTGCTGACCGACGCCGCCCAGGAAGCGGCCGTGATGGCGGCGATTCGACGGCGGCTGGGTCCGGCCTATCCGATCACCAGCTGGCAACAGGCGAATCGCGCGCTGCTCGCCGCCCTCGTTACCGAGAAGATCGGCATGACGATCGCGGTCGGGCTGGTCACCCTGGTCGCGCTGTTCAACATCCTGTCGTCGATGACCCTGCTCGCACGGGCCAAGCGGCGCGAGATCGCGATCCTGCGCACCATGGGCGTGACCGCGCGCAGCATCATGCGGATCTTCGCCACCGTGGGTAGCATCATCGCCTTGATCGGGGCGGGCATCGGCCTGTCGCTGGCCGCCGCCCTGTTGACCCAGCGGGCTGCGATCGTCGCGGCCGTGCGCCACCTGTCGCCCGCGCGGCAGGCGGAATGGGACGTATTCCTGTCGCTGCCGATCGGGATTTCGGCGCGCGAGCTGGCGGTGATCGCGTCGAGCGTGCTGGCGGGCGCGGTGCTGGCCAGCCTCTATCCCGCCTGGCGCGCGGGGCGGACCTCGCCCGCCCTGGTGCTGCGCGCGGATTGAGCCAATACGAGTAAACCCCGGCGGCATCGCTGCCGCCGGGGTTTGTCCTGCAAACCGGTCCGCGAGGATCTCTCGGCCGGTCGGCCCCGCCACCCGAGTGGGGGCGCGGTGCCGGGGCGCTCAGGATCCGGGAATTACTGTCCGAGCAGCTTGAGCACGCCCTGCTGCGACTGGTTGGCCTGGCTCAGCATCGCGGTCGAGGCCTGGCTGAGGATCTGGGCCTTGGCGAGCGCGGTGGTTTCGGCCGAGAAATCGGTATCCTCGATGCGGCTGCGCGCGTCCGTCAGGTTGGTGACGTTCGAGGTCAGGTTATTGACCGCCGACTGGAGCCGGTTCTGCGTGGCGCCCAGGCCTGCACGGATATTGGCGACCTTGCCGATGGCCTTGTCGAAGCTCTCCAGCGTCGCGGTGGTGGCGATGGTGCTGGGGCCGGTGGCCGGATCGACCACGGCGATGGCGCTGTTGATATCGGTGTCGGTGGTCAGATTGCTGAAGGTCATGGTGATGGCGTCGCTGGTGTTCGCGCCCGCCTGAATCTTCACCGCCCCGGCAGTACCCGCCGAACCGTCGAGCAGCTTCTGGCCGTTGAACTGGGTGTTGAACAGGATGTTCGACACCTGCGACGCCAGCGCGTTCTGCTCGGAGGTGATGTTCGCCTTGTCGTTGGTGGAATAGATGCCGTTGGCCTTCTGCACGGCCAGTTCGCGCATCCGCTGGAGCATGTTGCTCACCTCGTCCAGCGCACCTTCGGCGGTCTGCGCCATCGAGATGCCGTCATTCGAGTTGCGGATCGCCTGATTCATGCCGCGCACCTGCGACGTCATCGAGGCGGCGATGGCGAGGCCGGCGGCGTCGTCCTTCGCGGAATTGATGCGCTTGCCGGTGGACAGGCGCTGCATCGAAACGTTCAGCGCTTCGGTGGCGGCGCCGTTGGCGCTCGAGGCGCGTAACGCCGAAATATTACTGGCGATAACCGTCATGGTCGTTCTCCAAAGCCGGAGCTCTCCGCCGCCCCCAAGGCGAAGGTCGAGCTGCCAAGACGGGTAACGACCGCTTGAGGCAGGGCTTTAGAGAAAAGAGTCGATTGGGCGCGTTTTTTCGGGCGGAGCCCCCCGACACCTTATTATAAGGCATCGGGGGGTCCACCTTCCGCGACCGAGGGGATAACCGCGGTCGGCATTCGCCCAGGGCGATTAGCCGAGGAGCTTCAGCACGCCCTGCTGCGACTGGTTGGCCTGGCTCAGCATCGCGGTCGACGCCTGGCTCAGGATCTGCGCCTTGGCGAGCGCAGTGGTCTCTTCCGAGAAGTCGGTGTCCGAGATGCGGCTCTTCGCTTCGGCCAGGTTGGTCATGTTCGACGTCGCACTGTTGACGGCCGACTGGAGACGGTTCTGCGTGGCACCCAGACCCGCACGGATCGAAGACACGTCGGCGATCGCGGCGTCGTAGTTGGCCAGCGTATCACCGGCGGACTTCAGGGCAGCGCTATCCGAAGTGGCAGCAAAGTCGACGATCGCGCCAAGCTGCGAACCAGTTGCGGGCGTCGGCGTCGCGCCGGTGGTGGCAGCGACATAGGTTGCCGTCAGGTCGCGCAAACCGATGCTGACGGTGTCATTGGTCGTCGCACCCGTCTGGATCGACACGGTCGAGGCAGCACTGAACAACGCCTTGTTGTTGAATTGGGTGTTCTTAACGACGGCGCTGATCTGCGCGGCCAGCGTGGTCTGCTCGTTGGTGATGTTCGCCTTGTCGGCGGTCGAATAGGTACCGTTGGACGACTGAACCTTCAACTCGCGCATACGCTGGAGCATGTTGCCGACTTCGTTCAGCGCGCCTTCCGCCGTCTGCGCCAGCGAGATGCCGTCATTCGCGTTGCGGATGCCCTGCGCCATGCCCTTGATCTGCGAGGTCATCGAGTCGCTGATCGCCAGACCGGCGGCGTCGTCCTTTGCCGAGTTGATGCGATTGCCGGTCGACAGGCGCTGCATCGAGGTGCTCAGCGCGAGCGAAGCCGAGGTCGACGCGGCAGTTGCACGCATAGCACTGATATTGCTGGCAATAACGGTCATGTGATGTCTCCAAATCTGCTCGGCGATCCGTCTGTGTCCCCTCTGGACCACCGTGCCGCCGAGTGGAGTAACGGCCGCTTCCCGGCAGGCTTTAGCCGGTTCCATGCAAATTTTTGCCGGTGGGCTTGCCGGTTTTGCCGGAACGGTCGCGCGCGCGGCCGGGCGTCGCCCGCACACATACGGGCGCGCGTCGCGCCCGGAAAAAACTTGCCGTTCGCGTTGCCGAATTAACCACGGTTTTACCAAACAGGGACCATTGCGGAGTCACGAAAGGACTCCACGCCAGATGTCGTCGATTCACCCCTCCGCTGCGCTCGTTAAGCAGAAATATGCCCTGATCTCGGGCCTGCGGGCCCAGGGCATGGCCATTGCCGAGCAGGGCGCCGTCGCCCAGGCCGGGGACCTGTTCCTCGTCACCGACGGCGACGTGGTCGAGCATCCGGCGCGCACCATCGTCGTGTCCGATGGTCCGGTCCCCGCCATCATCCCGGCGATGGGCGGCCAACCGGCGAGCGTGACCTATTCCGCCGCCGAGTCGGGCGTCGGCAACAGCTTCGTCCGTGCGCTGCTGGCGGGCTCGGCCATGCCGACCGCCGCCGATCCGGAGAGCCTGGCGCTGTTCACCCTGGCCGAGCGGGTCGCGCAGGCGGACATCACCGTCCTCATCAACGGCCCGACCGGCACCGGCAAGGAAGTCGTGGCCCGCGCCATCCATGCGCAGTCGGCCCGCGCCAACAAGCCGTTCGTTGCGATCAACTGTGCCGCCCTGCCCGAATCGATGCTGGAGGCGCTGCTCTTCGGTCACCAGAAGGGCGCGTTCACCGGCGCGGCGCAGGCGGGCGAAGGCTTCTTCCGTGCGGCGGACGGCGGCACGCTGCTCCTCGACGAGATTGCCGAGATGCCGCTCCAGCTCCAGGCCAAGCTGCTCCGCGTGCTCCAGGAGCGCGAGGTGATCCCGCTCGGCGCGTCGATGCCGCAGTCGGTCGATGTCCGCGTCATCGCCTGCGCCAACCGCGACCTTCAGGCCGAAGTGGCGGCCGGCCGGTTCCGCGCCGACCTGTACTACCGCCTGTCGGTGTTCCCGCTGACCACCAAGGCGCTGGCCGAGCGTCGCCTGGACATTCCCGCGCTCGCCGCGACGATGATCCTGCGTCACGCGGCGGGCCGCACCGCCATTCCGTGGCCCAGCGCGGCGGCGATCGAGAAGCTCGCCATGCACAACTGGCCCGGCAATGTCCGCGAGCTGGAAAACGTCATCCAGCGCGCGCTGCTGTTCGCCGGTGGCGCGACGATCGAGCCCGAGCATATCGTGTTCGACCGCCCGATGATCGCCAACGACCTGGACGACGAGCCGCTGACCGTGACGACCGCGGAAGCGACGCTCGGCAAGGTCGTGCAGATGAGCGAATTCGCCGCGATCCGCGAGATGCTGGCCGCGTGCGGCGGCAACCGGGTCGAGACGGCCAAGCGTTTGGGCATTTCGGAGCGCACCCTGCGCTACCGTCTCGCCAAGGCGCGCGAACAGGGTGAGGAGATCATCCGCCCCTCTAGCCGGGCCGTGATGGCATGAGCGTCGGTGGTGTCGGCGGTGCGATGAGCGTCGACCGGGTGATGGCGCTTCGCGCCCAGATCCTGGAACGCAATCAGGCACTCAAGGCGGCAAGCCAGGCCGGTGCCAACCAGGCGGCACAGGCCGCCCAGACTCAGCCGGTCGCCGCGCCGACCAGCTTCGCCGATACGCTGGAGTCCGCGCTGAAGGGCGTGAACGAAGGCCAGCAGCAGGCCGCCCGCCTGTCCGAATCCTACGAACGCGGCGAAACGGTCGACATCGCCAAGGTGATGATGGCCCGCCAGCAGGCATCGGTCGGGTTCGAGGCGACCCTGCAAGTCCGCAACAAACTCCTGTCCGCCTATAAGGACATCATGAGCATGCCGGTGTAAGATGAGCACTGCCCTCACCCCCGCATCCGCCAATCCCGCAACCGCGCTGCCGCCCTTGCCGGAAAAGTTCGCCAACCCGCTTCGCCAGATCAAGTCGGTGATGGCGCAGCCCGCCGTGCGCCGGTCCGCGCCGATGGCGGCGCTGATCGGACTGATCGCCGCCGCCGCGCTCGCCTGGATGGCGCTGTCCAGCGCGCCGCAGAAGACGCTGTTCGACAATCTGTCGGACGCGGACAAGCAGGCAGTCACGACCGCGCTGTCGGCCGCGAACATCAAGAGCAAGATCAACGACGGCACCGGCGCGCTGACCGTGAACGAGGAGGATTACTCCAAGGCGCGGATGCTGCTGGCGGGCCAGGGTCTGCCGAAACAGGCGCCCGGCGGCTATGCGATCCTCGACCAGTTGCCGATGGGTGTCAGCCGCGCGGTCGAGGGCGAACGCCTTCGCCAGGCGCGCGAGAGCGAGTTGGCGCGGTCGATCGAGGAGATCGACGCGGTGGCCGAGGCGCGCGTGCACCTCGCCACGCCCGATGCCTCGCCCTTCATTCGCGACAAGTCCTCGCCATCGGCCTCGGTCGTGCTGAAGCTCAATGCCGGGCGCTCGCTGTCCGAATCGCAGGTCCAATCGATCGTCAATCTCGTCGCCTCGTCGGTGCCGGGCATGAAGCCCGAGGACGTGACCGTGGTCGACCAGATGGGTGGCCTGTTGTCCAAGAAGGGCGCGGACGGCGCGACCGGTGACGATCGCCGCATCGATTTCCAGCGCCGCCTGGAGGAGAAGTACCGCACCCAACTGATCCAGCTGCTGACCCCGCTGGTCGGTGCAGGCAACTTCACCGCCGAGGTACAGACCGAGGTCAATCTGGACGAGACCAGCGCGACCCGCGAACGCTATGACAAGGACGGCGCGCTGCGTGCCGAAACCGGCAACTGGACCGGCAATCAGAAGGACCCGACGACCCCGGGCGGCATTCCCGGCGCGCTGTCCAACACACCGCCGCCCGCCAGCACGCTGCAACAGCCGCAGCCCGCGAACGGCGCGAGCGGCAACCCGCCCGCCGATGGCAAGCCGGTCGCCGGTGGCCCGGGCGTGAACCCGGAAAAGCAGTCGGACGCCTTCCAGCGCGCCTATGACCTGAACAAGGAAGTGTCTGTGACCCGCGCTGCGCCGGGTTCGATCAAGCGGCTGACCGTTGCCGTCCTGCTGCGCGACCCCGCCACCGGCAAGCGCAGCCAGATGGAGATCAACCAGATTTCCGACCTGGTGAAGTCGGCAGTCGGCTTCGACCAGCAGCGCAACGACAATGTGACGGTGATCAGCCGCAAGTTCGCCGACGCCACTGTCGACGACAAGCGCGCCTGGTACGACAATAGCTGGCTGCCCATCGTGGCCCGCAATGCGACCGCACTGCTGATCGCGCTCCTGGTCCTGCTGCTCGGCGTGCGTCCGCTGGTGAAGGCCATGTCGAAGAAGAAGGACGAGGCCCAGGGCAAGGCCTTGCCGATGGGGGCGGCCGATGGCGCGACCGAGGGAGCCGGCAATGTCCTGCTCGGCGCCGATGGTCAGCCGGTGATCGGCCCCAATGGCCAACCCGTGCAGATCGGTGCCGATGGCCAGCCCATGTGGGTCGGCGCGGACGGCCAGCCCATGCCCGGCATGATCACCGCGCAGCCGCCCGCCGTGACGCTCGACGAGATCGAGGACACCAACAACTTCAACGAGCGGATCACCAAGGTGCGTGGCTTCACCCGCGACAACCCGGCGCGCGCCGCGCTCGCCGTCCGTGACATGATCCGTTCGGAGGCGCAGCAATAATGGCTTCCACCGAAGAGGGGCGCGTCTATTCGGGGGTCGAACGCGCCGCCGTCCTGATGATGCTGGTCGGCGAGGAGGAAGCTGCCGCCATCCTGCAGAAGCTGGAACCCGATGAAGTGCGCGAACTGGGCAAGGCGATGTACTCGATCGCCGATGTCAGCGAGCAGGATGTCGGCTTCGTACTCGACGATTTCGTCGGCTGTGCCCGCGCCCGTGCTTCGATCGCCTTCCAGCCCAAGCCGATCGTCGAGAATCTGATGAACCGCGCGCTCGGCCCCGAACGCGCCGGCAGCGTGTTGTCGCGCATCGTGCCCGCCGAGGCGCAGTGCGAGATCGAGATGCTCGGCTGGCTCGATCCGGTCGACATCGCCAAGATCGTCGAGAAGGAACATCCGCAGATCGGCGCGGTGCTGATCGCCAATTGCGACCCCGCCGTCGCGGGCAAGGTGCTGGAACTGCTGCCCGAGGCGATGCAGCCCGACATCCTGCACCGCGTCGCCCGGCTGGGCCCGGTGACGCCGCAGGCGATCGACACGCTGAACGGCGTGCTCAAGCGCTGGAGCGAAGGCGGCAGCGGCGGCCAGGGCCTCGCAATGGGCGGTTCGCGCGAAGCGGCCAAGATCCTGTCGAGCGCGCGCAAGGCGACCGAGCAGCGGGTCATGCCCAAGCTGTTCAAGATCGACCGCGACGTCGCCAAGCAGATCGAGGAAGCGCTGTTCATCTTCGACAACCTGCTCGACATGGACGACAAGAATCTCGGCACGCTCATCCGCAACGTCGACGGCGAAGTCCTCACCCGCGCGCTCAAGGGCGCGGACGAGGCGGCGCGCGAGCGTTTCCTGGGCTGCATGTCGGCGCGTGCGGCGGCCGGTATCCGCGACGAGATCGAATCGCGCGGGCCGATGAAGCTGTCCGAAGTGCTCGAAGCGCAGAAGTCGATGATCACCACCGCCCGCAACCTGGCCAAGGAAGGCACGATCATGATGGGCGGAGGCGAGGACGACTATGTCTGATTTCGTCGCCGGTTTCTCCGCACGCCAGAATGCGGCGGCCGCCGCGCTGCAACAGGCGTTCGCGCCGCCCGGCGGCTTCGCGCCCTCGGGCATGCCGGGCGTCAATATCGACCTGGGCTCGGGCCCGATCTCGTTCCGGCCGCAGGCGCCGACCGGCGGGCTGGGCGCGACGGCGGCCGACAATGTCGCGCCCGGCCAGCCCCGCCATTTCCACCCCGCCAGCCGCGATCACGATCCGACCCAGGGCTGGGACCCCTTTGCTGCCTGCGAGGATGTCGCCGAACCGGCCATCGATCCACTCGCCGCCGCCCATGCGTCGGGCCATGCCGAGGGTTATGCCGAAGGGCTCGCCGCCGCCCAGCGCCAGTTCCAGGCGCAGGCCGAGGCCGAGGCGCGCGACGGCCAGATGGTCGATTCGATTGCTCAGGCGCTAAACGCGCGCATCGATCGCCAGGCGATGGCCGAACAGCTGCGCCAGACCGTGCTGATGCTGGTCGGCAAGCTGGTCGGTGAGATCGGCGTCGATGCCGACCGGCTGACCGGACGGATCGAGGCGGCGATGGACCTGCTGTCCGATGCCAAGGAAGCCGCGATGCTGCGCGTCCATCCCGATGACGTGGCGCTGCTGGCCGAGCGGCTCCCGCAGACCGTCTTCCCCGTCGGCGATCCGAATGTGGAGCGCGGCGGCTTCGTCCTCGAAAGCGCCTCGACCATCGTCGAGGACGGTCCCTCGCTGTGGCTCGACCAGCTCGCCGCCGCGATCGACAAGGTGCCCGTTCCCCAATGCTGAACCGTTTCACGACCGATTATCTGGAAACGCTGTCCCAGGCGGATTTCGCCCCGCGCCCCGTGGTGGCGGGTCGGCTGGCCTCCTATGACGGCCTGCTGATGGAAGCGGTCGGACTGTCGCTGCCGGTCGGCACCGTCTGCGCCATCGGAGAGAAGGACGGGCATTGCGTCGAGGCCGAGGTGATCGGTTTCCGCAACGGCCGCACGCTGATGATGAATCTGGGCGGCCCCGCCCCCCTGCTCCCGCGCGCGCCGGTGCGCCCGCTCGGCCCTCCGGGCGAAGCGGAAGTCGGTGCGGCGATGCTGGGCCGCGTGGTCGACGGGTCGGGCAAGCCGATCGACGGTCTGGGCCCCATTCGCGGCGCGGGCCGCTGGCCGCTGGCGGGCAAGATGCAGTCGCCGCTCGACCGGGGCCGCGTGCTGGAGCCGATGGACGTGGGCGTGCGCGCGATCAACGGCCTGCTGACCATCGGCCAGGGCCAGCGTGTCGGCATCATGGCGGGGTCCGGCGTCGGCAAGTCGGTGCTGCTGGGCATGATGGTCCGTGCGGCCCGCGCCGACGTCATCGTCATCGGCCTGATCGGCGAGCGCAGCCGCGAAGTCGCCGATTTCCTGGAAACCAAGGTCGCTGGCGCCGCCCGCGCCCGCTCGGTCGTGGTGGCGGTCCCCGCCAACCATTCGCCCGTGCTGCGTATCCGGGGCGCGCTGCGCGCCACCGCCATTGCCGAGGCGTTCCGTGCCGAGGGCAAGAAAGTGCTGCTCATCATGGATTCGCTGACCCGCGTCGCCCATGCGGGGCGCGAGATCGGACTGGCGCTGGGCGAGCCGGCCTCGGCGCGTGGCTATCCGCCGTCCGCCATCGCGATGCTGCCCAACCTGATCGAGCGGGCCGGGGCCGATGCGCATGGCACCGGATCGATCACCGCCATCTACACCGTGCTGGCCGATGGCGACGACGGCAACGACCCGGTGGTCGACTCGGCGCGGTCGATCCTGGACGGGCATATCGTGCTCAACCGCCATCTGGCCGAGCGGGGCGTCTATCCCGCCATCGATATCGGCCCGTCGGTCAGCCGCGTGATGACCGACATCGTCGGCCGCCCGCATGCGCAGGCGGCGCGGACGCTGCGCCGTCATCTGGCGACCTACGAGGAGAATCGCGATCTCGTCCTGATGGGCGCGTACCGCGCGGGCGCGGACCCGGCGATCGACGCCGCCATCGCCTGCCACCCGGCGGTGATGGAGTATATCCGGCAGGACGCCGACGAGGTCGTGCCGCTCGATCATGCGGTCGAGGAGCTGGTGGGCATTTTCGGCCAGCCGCTAGGCTGAGCCGTTTCCAAGGGGGGAAACAGACATGGCATCCCGGCAACAGACGATGCTGTCCCGGCTTCACCGGGTCCGCACGCTGCAACTCAATCTGACCATGGCCGACGAGGCGCGCGCGCAGGAGCGTGTGGCGTCCGAGCATCAGCTGTCGCAGCGCATCGGCCAGCTGATCGATGCGGTGACGCCGACCCCGGCGGTGACCGCGTCCGCCGCCTCGCTGATGGCGAATGCGCATTTCCGTAACCGCCTGCTCGAATCGGCCGATGCCGCGACGGCGCGGATTCAGGTGGCCGAGCATCGCGCCGCCCAGGCGGGCGAACAGACCAAGGCGGCCAAGCGCGACCAGACCGCCGTCGAGAAGCTGATGGACCGCGCGCGCCTCGCCGCGATCCGGGCCGAGATGCGTGCGCTGGAGGATATGCCCTCCAGTGGCGGCGCACGTCGCAATCGGCACGATCCTTGCTGACAGACTTGTCATGATGTCCTCCATCACCTCGCTCACGCCCTCTGGCACCGCGTCCGCCCGTCTGCAGGCGGGCGGTGGCGCGGGCGATCCGATGGCCTCCGCCTTCGCGATGCTCTTCGCGCTGATGCCCGGCATGGGCGACGCGGCGGATACGGGCAGCGGCGAGGGCGTGCCCAAGTCAGACGGCGACACGGCCAAGGACGGCAGCACGACCGAAAAGGACGGCAAGGACGTGCCGAGCGACGCCGCCGTCTTGCCGGTGATGCCGTTCGCGATCCCGACCGTCCCACTAACGCCGGCCGAACCCGTCGCGTCGCCGGTCGCCGCGTCGGGCGCTTCGCCCGCACCGATCACCACGCTTCTGGCGGCGATGCCGACCCTGCCGGACGCCGGGTCCACGCCGACGACCGCGCCCGCTCCGACCACGAGGCCGGTGGTGGCGGACTCGCCGATCGCCTTCGATCCGCTCAAGGGTACGATGCCCATACCGCCCGCCATGACGGCGGCCATGACGGATGACGGTGTGCCCGAGCTGCCGGTCCCGAACCGAACCGCTCCGACGCTGGCGACGGCCGTGCCGACCGGCGCGGCGGCGACGCCAGCGCCCGCGTCACCCGTCATGGTGGCGCAACAGGCGGCTACGACCGCGCCCGCGGTTGCGCGTGACACGGTGGCAGCCCTCCAGACCTCGCCAGCCCCGGACGTGACCCCGCCCACGAACGAGCCCGTCGTCCGTGCCACCGCGCCCGGCATCCCGCTGGCGATTCGTGGCGATGCCTTGCCGACCGCGATTCCGATCGACGCAGCGCCCATTGCTGCGGCGAACGATGGCATACGCCCCCCATCCACCCGGCAGGACACCCCCCTCCGCTTTGCGGTGACGAACGGGTCCGCGCCCGTCGTGGCCCCCTTGCCGATTCAGGCCCCTGCCCCGATCATCCAGGCGGGCCAGAGCGCCCCTGCCATCCAGCTTTTCGGAACCGCGATGCGCGGCGAGCAGAGCTTCGACCCGCGCACCGATCGCCGCAAGGACGAAACCGCGCTGTCGGTCGACCCTGCAACGCTGACCCGTGCCGACTCGCTGACCGCCGCGCCGGTCGTCGCGACGACGGGGGCCGAGCAGGCTCCGCTCGACATGACGCAGCATCATTGGCCACAGGGCATGATCGACCGCATCGACCGGATGCGCGAGGACGCCGCCACCGCCGATACCCGTATCCAGCTGTCGCCCGACGCGCTGGGCGGCATCGCGGTGAACCTGCGCCATGAGGACGGCGCGACGCATATCCACTTCACCGCCGACCAGGCGCAGACCGCATCCCTGCTCACCGACGCCCAGCCGACCCTGGCGCGACTCGCCGAGGAAAAGGGGATGCGCCTGGGCCAGACGGCGGTCGATCTCGGCCAGTCGGGAATGGGCGGCGAACGACAGGCGCCGCCGCGTCGCCCCGATCCCGTGATGCCGACCCGCCCCGCCTTTGCGGGCACCACCGCTTCCAGCGACGCCGGGGACCCGGCCGCCGCCTCCACCCGAATCGCCTGAGGACTGAACCATGAGTGACGCGAAGGAAACCGACGAAAAGGCACCCAAGAAGAAGGGCAAGCTGGGCAAGATCATCGTGATGGTGGTCGGCGTGCTCGTCCTGCTGGGCGGGGGCGTGGGCGCCGGGCTCTATGCCGCCAATTCCGGCCTGATCGGCGGTGGCGGCCATGCCAAGGAAGACAATGGCGAGGCCGAGGCCGAGGCCAAGCATCCCGGCCCCAAGCTGGTGCCCAAGTCGGAGCAGAAGCGCGCCGGGGCCGCGGGTGAAGGCGGCGAGGGCGGCGAAGGCGGTCATGGCGGCGGTGAAGGCGGCGGCGAGGGCGGCCATGGCGAAGGCGGCGGCGAGGCCCATGAAAACAAGGGCATGCCGACCCCGGTGGGCGATGGCGGCGAACGCTATGCGTCCAACTATTACGAGCTGCCCAAGGACTTCACCTCGAACATGCGCGACTCGGTGCATATCATCCAGGTGGGGCTGGCCATCTCGACCCCCTATGACGACACGGTCATCAACAACCTGAAGACCAATGACCTGGCGGTCCGCTCGGCCATCCTGATGACCCTGGGCGACGCCAATGAGGAAATGGTGTTTTCCAGCGAGGGCAAGCGCCAGCTGCAACGCAAGCTGGTCGACTCGATCAACGAGATTCTGCGGCAGAAGGAGGGATTCGGAGGCGTCGCTAACGTCTACTTTACCAATTTTGTTGTTCAGTGAGGCATGGTTAACGCCGCCCCTCAGGTTGAACGCCGCGAACGCGGTCGTGAACAGATCGCCGATCACGGCGTGCTGGGCACGACCAAGCTCAATCCGTTCGGCGACCTGCATACGATGCAGCATCTGTCCGCGCGCCTCGCGCGGTCGCTGCGGGGGCTGTTCGAATCCCTTCTGCGCGAGGAACTGCGCTGCTGGGCGGAGCCGCTGGTCGTCCAGCGCTTCGCCGATTACCGGGCCGAGCGTGGCGACGGCCTGAGCGCATGGCTGCCCATGGCGATGACCTCGCCCAGCGGTATCACCGCCGACGCCCAGGCGCTGATCGTCATCGACGGCGCCTTTAGCCTGGCGATGATCGACCTGCTGTTCGGCGGCACCGGCGCGGTGCCCGATGTCCTGCCGCCCGAATTCTCGCCCGCCGCCGAGGCGATGGTGAGCCAGCTGGGCGACATGATGGCCGCGCCCTTGCGCGGCGCCTGGGAATCGCTCGCCCGGATCGACTTTCGTGCCGGTCGCCCCGAAGCCTCGCCCGCCATGCTGTCGGGCATCGAGGGCGACGACGCGATGATCGTCACCCGCTTCGGCATCGACGGCCGCAATCGCCGCCCGACCATGATCGACATCCTCTACCCCGTCAGCGCGTTGAAGCCGCACGGCTCCGCTTTGACCGGCAAGGTCGTCGACAAGCAGGCCGAGGTCGATCCCACCTGGCGCGGCGACCTGACCCGCGCGGTGATGACGGTGCGCTTCCCGGTCCGCTCGGTCCTTGCCGAACCCGTCGTGTCGCTCAGCCGCCTGATGGAGCTGAAGATCGGCGACGTGATCCCGATCAGTTTCGGCCCGGAAGTGCCGGTGATGGTCGGCGGCGACCTGCTCGGCATGGGCACGGTCGGCACCGCCAATGGCCGCGCCGCCGTCCAGCTTACCTCGCTTAACCGGTCCATCGAAGGACTGGCCCGCGCTCACGAAGGATTCGAAGAATGAACGATATGGCCGGGGGCTTCCCCGTCGATACGTCGGTCGCGGCCAATTTCCGGCTGCTTCAGGATGTCGACGTCAAGCTGACCGTGGAGATCGGCTCGACCCAGCTGTCGCTGCGCGAGCTGCTGGCGCTGTCCGAATCGAGCGTGATCGAGCTGGACCGCCAGGCCAACGAGCTGCTCGACGTGCTGGTCAACGGCACGCTGATCGGGCGCGGCGAGGTGGTGACGGTCGGCGACCGGTTCGGCGTGCGCCTGACCGAGCTGGTCAACCCCGACAAGCGCGGCTGATCCCCCCATGCTCTGGTCCTATATCCTGAAGCTGGTCATCCTGCTGCCGCTGATCTGCGGCCTGATGATCGGTTGCCTCTATCTCTGGCGCCGCCTAGAAAGCCGGATGCCGGGTCGCCCCGCCACGCGGCTGATCCATGTCCGCGAGACGATGATGATCTCGCCCGGCCTGCGCCTGGCGGTCATCGAGTTCGAGGGGCGCAACCTGCTCGTCTCGGTCGGGCGCGGCGGCGTCCAGCTGGTCGACAAGGTCGAGGGCAATGGGACCACGCCTGCGGCCGCCAACTCTGCGCCCCTGACGCCGACGCCCCCGCGCCGCCCCGATTTCGTCTCGCGCTTCGCGCCCAAGACGTTCGACCAATGAGCATTTCCGTGACCCGCCGGGGCACCGGCCCGGCGCTGATCCGCAGCCATGGCCGTGACCTCCCGAAGCGCAGCCTGAAGCCGCTATGGATCCTGCTCGCCCTGCTTCTGGCGCTGGTCATCGCGATGCCCGCCTTTGCGCAGGCCGCTCCGGCCGCGGCTCCGGCGGCAGCCCCCGCACCGGGCGTCGGCGATGCGGTCGACCGCGCGCTGGGCCAGCTGGGCGGCGGCGCCAATGGCGGCTCGGGCTCGCTGAGCCTGTCGCTCCAGGTCCTCATCATCATGGGCCTGCTGACGATCCTGCCGGGCATCATCCTGATGATGACCAGCTTTACCCGGATCGTCATCGTGCTCGCCATCCTGCGCCAGGCGCTGGGCCTGCAACAGACGCCGCCGAATCAGGTGCTGATCGGCCTGTCGGTCTTCCTGTCGCTGTTCATCATGGCCCCGACGATCAGCCAGATGAACACAAACGCGATCGAACCCTATGCGCAGGGCCGCCTGCCCGGCACCGAGATGATCAAGGCCGCGGGCGCGCCGCTCCACGCCTTCATGGCCAAGCAGACGCGCGTAAAGGACGTGACGATGTTCGCCGAAATGGCGAAGTCCGGCCCCTATGCCAGCCCCAACGACATCCCCTATGCCGTGCTGCTGCCCGCCTTCGTCACCTCGGAACTGAAGACCGCGTTCCAGATCGGGTTCCTGATCTTCCTGCCCTTCATCGTCATCGACCTGGTCGTCGCCACCGTGCTGATGGCGCTGGGCATGATGATGCTGTCGCCCTCGATCATATCCCTGCCCTTCAAGCTGCTGCTCTTCGTACTGGTCGATGGCTGGGCGCTGACCATGGGCAGTCTGGCGAACAGTTTCGCGACGTAGCGGCGGGGCATGGGCTTCGACTTCGCTCAGCCTGAACGGCTGTCGGGAGAAGGTCTTCGTTAACCAATCTCGACCATAATCCGTTCAGCATGAGCCCTTGGGCTGGCTGGCAAGCCAGCCGCTCCGGGTAAACTTTGGCGCTTTGCGCCGAAGTCGAAAGCCACAGGACACCCTCACCCACACGGGACCAGAGACCGCATCATGGACGCCCAATATTTCCTGACGCTGGCCAACCAGAGCATGTGGGTGCTGGCGCTCGCCGCCGCGCCGATCCTGGTGCCCGTGCTCGTCTCGGGCCTGGTGATCGGCATGATCCAGGCCGCGACCTCGATCAACGAACAGACGCTGTCGTTCGTGCCGAAGCTGATTGTCGTCGCCGTCTCGATCCTGATCTTCGGCAGCCTGATCGTCGGACTGCTCAGCGACTTCATGGTCAGCATGTTCGAGCGTATTCCCGATCTCGTGAAGTAACTATGCTCGGCTTCGGCCTCTCGATCGAGCCGCAGGCTTGGGCGATCCTGTTCCTGATGATCCGCATCGGGGCCGCCTTCATCACCGCGCCCGTGTTCGGCGCGGTGTCGATCCCCCTGCCCGTGCGGGTCAGCCTGGCGGGGGCGATCGCCTTTCTGGTGAACGCGGTCCATCCGGTCGTGCCGCCGCCCGTCATCTTTTCGGTTCCCACGATCATGTCAGTCGCGGCCGAGGCGATCGTCGGCCTGGCGCTGGGCCTGATCCTTCAGATCGCCTTTACCGCCCCCCTGGTTGCCAGCGAGCTGATCGGCGGGTCGATGGGGCTCAACTTCGCCACGACGGTCGATCCGCTCAACGGCCGGTCGAGCCAGGCGCTGGGCCAGTTCTTCACCGTCATGCTGACCCTGTTGTTCCTGTCGGTCGACGGGCACCTCGTCCTCGTCGAGACGATCGTGAAAAGCTACGAGGCGATGCCGCCCGGACAGGCCTGGATGGCCCCGGCACAGTTCAAGGCGATCGCGCTTTTCGGCGGCTATGCCTTTCTGGCCGGGCTGCTGCTGGCGCTGCCGGTCGGTTTCCTGCTGCTCTGCCTGAACCTCGTCATGGGCATGATGAGCCGCGCCGCGCCCTCGCTCAATCTCTTCTCGGTGGGCATGCCCGCCGCGCTGACCATCGGCGTCATCACCATCGCCGTCGCCTTCCCGGCGATGGGCGACTATATGCTCGTCATCATCCGTGAGGCGCTGGCCGCCACCGAGACGTTGGTGATCGGCTGATGTCGGAGGGCGGCGAAAAGACAGAAGCCCCAACCCAAAAGCGCCGCAACAAAGCGCGCGAGGATGGGCAGATCCTGCGCAGCCGCGACCTGGCGGCGGCCCTGGTAATGATGGCGGGTATCGCCTGGCTGATGTTCGCGGGGCCCACCTTGCTGGGCGCGTGCAAGGCGGTGATGGCGACCAGCTTTCAGTTCACCCATGCCGATGTCGAGGATTTCGAACCGTTCCGCCCCTTGCTGGAGGCGGGGGGCAAGCTGTGGCCGTCGCTCGCCTCGCTGTTCGCGGTCACGATCGTCGCGACCATCGCGTCGCAGGCGGGCCTCGGCTCGCTCCAGTTCAATCCCAAGGCGATGGCGCCCAAGCCGTCCAAGCTGAACCCCGCCTCGGGCCTGAAGCGCATCTTCGGCACGCACGGCTGGATCGAACTGGGCAAGTCGCTGCTCAAGGTCGTGCTGCTCGGCGCGCTGGGCACCTATATGCTGTGGAAATCGTCGCGCACGACCCTGGGGCTGGCGCAGTCGGACCTGAACGGCGCAATCGGATCGCTGGGCGGCACCTTCATCACCATCCTGCTGGTCATGGGCTTCGGCCTGATCCTGATCGCCGGGTTCGACGTGCCGATCCAGATCATCCAGCTCTTCTCCAAGCTCAAGATGACCAAGCAGGAGGTCAAGGACGAGCATAAGGAAAGCGAAGGCAATCCGGAGGCCAAGGCGCATATCCGTGGCAAGCAGCGCGAGATGTCGCGCCGGGCCGTGCGCGCGGCGGTCATGGAGGCGCATGTCATCCTGACCAACCCGACCCATTTCGCCGTCGCCCTGCGTTACGACCGGGGGCAGGACGAAGTGCCGGTGGTGGTCGCCAAGGGACGCGGCGCGACCGCGCTGGCCATTCGCGAACTGGCGGCCGAACTGGATACGCCAGTGCTGGAATATCCGCAGCTCGCCCGCGCCGTCTATTACACCAGCCGCGAGGGCCAGGAGGTGCGCGCCGACCTGTACCAGGCGATCGCCGTCGTGCTCGCCTTCGTCTTCGGCCTCAATGCGGGGGCGGGCGGTACGTCACAGCCGCCGGTCGAGGTGCCGGTGGGCGCCCGCTTCGACGAGAACGGCGTCGAGCAGCCATGATGCGCATCGCGCCCCGCCATTCGTCGCATCCCCCTAAAGCCCGGCGGCCGGCGGCCGTTAAGCATGGCAAGCGCGCGCCGGAGTATCGTCGATGACCACCGTTTCCTCGAGTACATCGTCCAATACCACGACGACCTCCTCCACCTCGTCGTCCAGCTCGACGAGCTCGAGCAACGCCGCGCAGAATACGACGAAGACCGCCGCCCAGCAACTGTTCAACTCGTTGCAGGCGGGTTCGGGCATCGACCTGTCGACAGTCGTCCCCTCGCTGATCGAGGCGCAGTTCGCCGCCAAGACTGCGGCGCTCAAGGCGCAGTCGGACACGCTGACCGCAAAGATTTCGGGTGTGTCGTCGATCAAGAGCGCGATCACCGATTTCGCCTCCGCGCTGGCCTCGCTGGCGAGCGGGGGAACGCTGGCGACTCAGGCGACCAGCTCCGATCCGTCGACCATGAGCGTGACGACGGCCGCGGGCGCCAAGCTGGCGGGCATGTCCAAGTCGATCACCGTCAATGCGCTGGCCAGTGCGCAGGTATCCTCGACCAAGGCGTCCTTTTCCAAGACGGCCTCGCTGGGCACCGGCAGCCTGTCGATCAAGGTCGGATCGAAGGATGCCGTGTCGGTGTCGTTCGGCACCGACGACTCGACGCCCGACCTGCTGGCGGCCAAGATCAATGCCGCGAATACCGGCATCACCGCATCGGTCGTCACCGATGCCAGCGGCAATGCCTTCCTGTCCTTCACCGGGGCCAGCGGCAAGGACAACAGCTTCACCATCACCGCAACCGAAGGCGATACGGCGGGGCTCGCCCGACTGAACGTCGGCAACGGCGCGACCGGCACCGCGACATCGTCGACCGCCGCCAATGCCAGCATCACGATGGATGGCGTCACCGTCGAGCGGGCCAGCAATACCGTCAACGACCTGGTGCCCGGCGTGAACATGACCCTGTCCGCAGTGTCGACCAAGCCGCTGACGCTGACCGGCTCCAGCCCCAGCGCGGCGCTCAGCACCGTCGTGTCCAACTTCGTCTCGACCTATAACGACAATATGACCGCGCTGAACAAGGCGATCGACCCGATCACGGGCGATCTGCGCGCCGATCCCGCCGCGCGTTCGCTGGCCCAGACGATGCGCACGCTGACCACCACCAAGCTGGTGCCCGGCAGCGACGTCGATCTGGGCCCCAAGACGCTGGCCGATCTGGGCGTCAGGACCGAGAAGGACGGCACGCTGACCGTCGACCAGACGCAGCTGTCCAAGGCGCTGTCGACCTATCCCGGTTCCGTCGAGAAGATGTTCCAGGCCAGCGGCGACAATCTGATCGGCCTGTCGGCGCGGATGAACAGCATCCAGCTGTCGGCGACCAGCAGCGTTTATGGCCTGACCGCATCGTACAGCAACCTGACACAGGCGCAGAAGGATCTGGCGGATCAGCAGAGCCGCCTGTCCGACAATCGCGAACGGGCCAGTGACGCGCTGACCGCGCGCTTCGCGGCGATGAACAGCCGGGTCACCGCCTATAAATCGGCACAGGGTCTCATGGATCAGCAGGTCAAGATGTGGACGAAGAGCAACTGATATGACCTATGCCTCCGCCCTTCTGACCGATCCCGCCGCCGTCTATCGCCAGATCGACGTGGTCGGTCGCACCGCCATGGCCGACGGCCCCGCGCTGGTGCAGCTGCTCTACGAGGAACTGATCTCCGCGCTCCGTTCCGCCGCCTGGGCGACCGAGCATGGCCAGCTCGCGCGCAAGAGCGAGCGGGTGACGCGCGCCACCGCCATCCTGTTCGCGCTGGAGGCGGGGCTGGATTTCGAGAATGGCGGCGAGATGTCGATCACCTTCGCCCGCCTTTATGGCGGCGCGCGCAAGCAGATCGTCGATGCCTCGCTGGGTCAGGACGCGCACATCTTCCGCAACGTCGCGGCCAGCATCGCCGACATCGCGGAGGCGTGGGAAACCGTGCGCAAGATGAACGCGCCGAAGGCCAAGAACTAACGCACGAGCTTATCCAGCCCTCCGTTCAGCCTGAACGAAGCCGAAGTGCACGCCCGACGCCTTGCCAAGGGAAATGTCTCCTCTGGCATCATTGCGGTTGGTTCGTCTTACCGCCGGAACCAGTGTTTCTGGACGAAGTAGATGACGATCCCCGCCGCGATCAGCGCACACGCGCCCAGGATCGCATCGAACGCCCAGGGTTCCTCGGCATAGGGCAGGTTCTTGACGTTCATCCCGTAAAGCCCGGTGATGAAGGTCAGCGGCAGGAACACCATCGCGACGATCGAGATGACGAGCGCGCGATTGTCGATCTGCTCGGCCCGCATGTCGGTCAGCGTTTCGTGGACCAGCGCGGCGCGTTCGCGGATCGACTCCAGTTCCTCGGCCATGCGCGCGGCGCGGTCGGCGGCGGCGGACAGGTGCAGCCGGTCGTCATCGGCCAGCCAGTCGCCGGGTAGCGCCGCCAGCTTCTCCAGCGCGGCACGCTGCGGATTGAGGAAACGGCGATAGCCGATCGCGGCGACGCGGACCCGGCTGACCGTGCGGCGCAGCTGGAAGACGCGGTGTTCGTCCAGCTGCTCCTCGCATCCGTCGAGTTCGTCGCCCAGATTGGCGACATCGGGATCGAGATCGTTGGTGATGGCGGTGGCGAAGGCGGTGATCAGGTCGCCCGGATCGGCGATGGTGCCGCCCTCGACCTCCTTGCGCACCGTATCGACCGCCAGCAACGGGCGGCGGGTGACCGAATAGACGCGGCCCTTCATCGCCCAGATCCGCACCGAAGCGAGCATGTCCGATCCGTCGAGCGGCGCGCTGCTGCGTCCGCGCAGGTTCAGGAACGCCCCCTCGCCCACCGCCTCGCAACGCGGCCGGGTTTCGGCGGCGGTCAACGCATCGATGACGTAATCGGCCAGATGCGCTGAATCGCGCAGCCATCGCTGCGCCACCGCGTCATTGGTCTCCAGATGTACCCAGACCAGCCGTGCCTTGGCCTCCACCGCCGCGCGGATCGGGATCGCCTCGGCCTTGCCGCCGTCGATGCCATAGGCGAAGCCGGTCATGCGCGGCGGTCCATGGTCAGGTCGACGATCTGCCCGTCATCCGGCTCGACGGGGAGCGCGTCGCACTCGATCCGAACCGCATCGGCGCGCGCCCGGTCGAGGATCGCGGGCGGCACATCGGCGCGGTGATAGACCCGGTCGGCCGCCGCCAACGCCCGCGCCTGGCGCAGGGTCAGGTCATCGGGGTCGGTCGAGGTCAGTACGAACGCCTCGACCTTTGCCGCCGGGCGGCCGGCCTGCGACAGCCAGCCGTCGACATCGGTATCCCCCGCGAGCGGATCGAGCACGCCGCCGGGCGACAGCGCCGCCCCGATCGCACGCCGCCGCTCCGCCCCGTCGGGGAAGCGCGCGCGCAGGGCGCTTCGGGCAGCGTACAGCCCCTCGGCCAATGCGCCGAGCCCTGCGGGCAGCAAGGTCTCCAGCCGCTGGCGCAGCGCCGCCGCCAACCCGGCCGACACGCCGCCTGTACCGATCGCGACGATCACCGGCCCCCGCTCGACGATGGCGGGCAGCGTGAAGTCGCAGGCCGCAGGCCGGTCGACCGCGTTGACCAGCACGCCGCGCGCCTTCAACCGCGCGATGGCGGCTTGCGCTTCATCCTCATCCCCGATCGCGACGATGGCGAGCGCGGCTTGTGCATCCTCGCCGACCACGAGCGCGCCCGCCCGATCGAGCAGACGGCGCTTGGCCTCGGCGGGTTCGCCCTCGCCCAGTAGAATGACGGGGCGCCCGCCCAGCCGGACGAACAGCGGCAGGCTGGCGAGGCTCACCTCCCTTTTCCTCCCCTGTAAGGGGAGGGGGTGTGCGAGCTTTGGCTTGCCCCCGGCAAGTCAAGACTGTGCCGGGGGCACAATCTCGCTCGCGCACGAAGCTGGTGGAGGGGTGTCGCCATTGGCGAGGAAACACTCCCTCGCGACCGCCGACACCCCTCCGTCAGGCCTGCGGCCTGCCACCTCCCCTTACAGGGGAGGAAGGCCGCATATGCCGTCACTTCTTCAGCCACTCCGGCACACGCTCGGCGGCGATGATCGTCTCGGCGGCGATGCGGTCGGCGACGACGGCGAAGCGGTCGCCCTCTACCATGACTTCGGGCACCAGCGGACGGCTGTTATAGGTCGAGGCCATGGTCGCGCCGTATGCGCCCGCCGTGCGGAACACGGCGAGGTCGCCCGACTTCACCGCGTCGATCTCGCGGTTCATGCCGAAGGTATCGCCCGTCTCGCACACCGGGCCTGCGATATTCGCCATCATCGTCTCGCCGGTCGGCTTCACCGCGACGAAGTCGTGATGCGCGTCATAGAGCGCCGGCCGCATCAGATCGTTCATCGCCGCATCGACGATGACGTACGGGTTGGCGACGCCGGGCTTCACCCAGACGACTTCGGTCGCGAGAACCCCGGCATTGCCCGCGATTACCCGGCCCGGCTCGAACATCAGCTCGACATCCCAGTCCTTCGTCACGCGCGCGACCATCTCGCCATAGGCGGCGGGCGCGGGCATCACGTCGCCCGGCTTGTACGGCACGCCCAGGCCACCGCCCAGATCGACGCGGCTGATGCGATGCCCCGCCCCGCGCAGCTCGGCGACCAGCTCGCCCACGCGCTTGTAAGCGGCCTCCAGCGGGGCGAGATCGCCCAGCTGGCTGCCGATATGGCAGGCGACGCCCTTCAGGTCGATGCCCGGCAGCCCGGCCAGACGGTCGAACATGCCCAGCGCCTGGTCGATCGGCACGCCGAACTTGTTCTCCTTGCGCCCCGTGGAGATCTTGGCATGCGTGCCCGCATCCACGTCCGGGTTCACGCGCAGCGTGGCGGGGGCGACCAGCCCGCGCTCATGCGCCAGCTCGGCGAGGACCGCGCCCTCTTCCTCCAGCTCTAGGTTGAACTGCCCGATCCCGGCTTCGAGTGCGGCGACCAGCTCTCGCTTCGTCTTGCCGACGCCGGAGAAGACGATGTCCTCCGCCTTCATCCCTGCCGCCAGCGCGCGGCGCATCTCGCCGACCGAGACGACATCCGCGCCATAGCCTTCGTCGGCCAGCACGCGCAGCACGGCGAGGTTCGGATTCGCCTTGATCGCATAGGCCAGGTGGACGCGCGGCAGGGCGCTCAGCCCCTCGCGGAACACCTGCGCATGACGGCGGAAGGTCGAGGCGGAATAGATATAGACCGGCGTGCCGACTTCGGCGGCGATCCGGGATACGGGCACATCCTCCACATGGAGTTCGCCGTTCGAAAAGTGAAAATGGTCCATCAGCGGGGGGGCAAATCGAATTCGTCCGAGCGCCGGTCCTGCGACTGGGTCATCAGTTCGTCGGAGCGCTGCGGGCGTTGTTGGGGGGTGGCCGTCAGCAATTGCTGCGGCGTCGGGGTCGCGGTGGCGCCGCGCGGCGCGACCGGCAGGCTCTCGCCCTTGGCCGGTTGCAGCCGGTTGGCCGCGCCACAGCCGGTCAGCGCCAGCGCGACCAGCAGGGCGAGCGCGGGCTTCATGCGCGCAGCCCCCGCGCGGTCGCGATCGCGGCACGGACATTGGCGGGCGCGGTGCCGCCGAAGCTGACCCGGCTGGCGACCGAGGCATCGACCGACAGCACGTCATAGATGCTGTCGTTGATGCGCGCGTCGATGCCGGTCAGGTCGTCGATCGACAGCTGGTGCAGCATCACGCCCTTCTCCTCGGCCAGCTTCACCGCGCGGCCGGTGATGTGATGCGCCTCGCGGAAAGGAATGCCGCCGACGCGGACCAGCCAGTCGGCCAGATCGGTCGCGGTCGAGAAGCCCGCCTCCGCCACGCCACGCATCCGGTCGGTCTTGAACGTCGCGCTCTGGACCATGCCGGTCATCGCCGCGATGGACAGCGCCAGCAGGTCGTGCGCCTCGAACACCGGCGGCTTGTCGTCCTGCATGTCCTTGGAATAGGCGAGCGGCAGGCCCTTCATCGTGACCATCAGGCTGGTCATGCAGCCCATGATCCGCCCCGCATGGCCGCGCACCAACTCGGCCGCGTCGGGGTTGCGCTTCTGCGGCATGATCGAGCTGCCGGTCGACCATTGGTCGCTGAGCGCGACGAAGCCGAAGGGCTGCGACGCCCAGAGCACGAACTCTTCGGCCAGTCGCGACAGATGCAGCGAGCAGTTGGTCGCCGCCTGCAGATAGTCGATGGCGAAGTCCCGGTCGCTGACCGCGTCGAGCGAGTTGCGCGTCGGCTCGTCGAAGCCCAGCGCTTGCGCCGTCATGTGACGGTCGACCGGGAAGCCCGTCCCCGCCAGCGCCGCCGACCCCAGCGGACACTGGTTCATCCGCGCCCGCGCCGCCACGAAACGGCTGGCATCGCGCACGATCATCTCGTGATAGGCCATCAGATGATGGCCCAGCGTCACCGGCTGTGCGGATTGCAGATGCGTGAAGCCCGGCATCACGCTGTCGGCATGCTCCTCGGCGCGGGTCAGCAGCGCATTGCGCAAGGCACCCAGCGCCGCCAGCGTCTCATCGATCGCATCGCGCACCCACAGGCGGAAATCGGTCGCCACCTGGTCGTTGCGCGACCGCGCGGTGTGCAGACGGCCCGCGACCGGGCCGATCAGCTGGGCCAGCTTCGCCTCGGTCTGCATATGGATGTCTTCGAGGGTCAGGTCCTCCGACACGCCGTTCGCGGCATAATCCTCGGCGACCTTGTCCAGCCCGGCGGAAATCGTCGCGGCGTCCTCGGCCGAAACGATACCCTGTTTGCCCAGCATCGCGACATGCGCTTTCGACCCGGCGATGTCCTGTTTCCACAATCGCTTGTCGAAGGGGATGGACGCGTTTATCTCGCGCATCACCGCGGCGGGACCTTCTGCGAAGCGCCCGCCCCACATTGCGTTGGAGCCGCCCATGTCGTCGCGTACCGTGATCGCCTGTCTCCTGGGGCTGATGGTCGCCGGGTGCGATAAGCAAAGCCCCGCCCCGGAGCAAGCCGCCAACACCTCCAGCGGCGAAGTTTCGAGCGGCGAAGTCACCAGCGGCGAGGCCACGGGATCGCAAGCCCCCAAGCCCACGGGGGCGGTCGACCGCAGCCACAAGGGCGAGGCCGCACCGACGCTGGGCTTCACCACGCTGGACGGCAAGCCCGCGACGCTGGCCGATTTCCGGGGCAAGCCCGTGCTGGTCAACCTCTGGGCGACCTGGTGCGGGCCGTGCGTGGCCGAGATGCCGACACTCGCCGCACAGGCCGAGCGGTCGAAGGGCAAGATCGCGGTCATCGCCGTGGCGCAGGACGACGCCGCCAAGGTGAAGCCCTTCCTGGCGGGCAAGAAGCTGGACGCACTGCCCATCTATCTCGACCCCAAGCTGGGCCTGAGCGTCCATTACAAGGCCAACCTGCCGACCACGATCCTGTACGGCGCGAACGGCAAGGAAATCTGGCGCGTGACCGGTGGCTTCGAATGGGTCGGCGCCCAGGCGGACCAGTTGCTCGCCGAAGCGATGTAAGCCGGACGTCGCCCCCATGAAAAAGTCCCGCCCGGGGTGAACCGGACGGGACAGGCTGGGGTAAAATGGTTTGAACCGGGGGCGGCACGCGACCGCCCCCTTCTCGCATCAGAACTCCGCCGTCAGGCCGATGAACACGGTGCGGCCCACGGCGTCGTACATGCCGGGATAGGTGTTGCCGTTGCCGAACGCGGCCAGCAGGCCCTGCGCGATGATCGGCGGATCCCGGTCGAACAGGTTGTTCACGCCGGCGCGGAACGTGATGCCGTCCTGCACCTTCGCGGTGCCCGCCAGGTCGAAATAATTGTACGCCTTGATCCGGCTGTTGAAGATCGACGGCGTGCCGGCCAAATTCGGGTCGGTCGAATTGTTGGTCAGCTTGGTCGGGCCGATATAGCGCCAGTTGAGCGAGATCGAGCCGACCCTGGCCGCATCGGTCCAGGTGAAGCGCGACTGGTGCCGCCATTCGGGCATGGGCTGGCCGCAGGTCGGGCCGAAATAGCCGACGCAATCGAACGATCCGAGGCCGGGCACCGGCTCGTTCACCAGCTTGCGGTTCCAGGTGCCCTGGAAATCGACGGCGAGCGAACCAGCACCGCCCAGAGGCTGGGAATAGCTGAGACCGAAGTCGACGCCCGAGGTACGCAGCGAACCGGTATTCTGCGTCGTCGAGACGATATAGCCCTGGTCGCCGAAGATGATGCCGCCGCGCGGATCACGCTTGAACAGGTTGCAGAAGAACGGATTGCCGGTCGCGATGCATTGGCTGATCGTCTGCGGCACCGAGATCGAGCTGATATAGTCGCGCACCTTGATGTCGAAATAGTCGACGGTCAGCGACAGGCGGCGCAGGAAGGTCGGCGTGAACACGATACCGGCGGTCAGCGTGTCGGCCGTTTCAGGCTTCAGCGCCGGGTTGCCGCCGAACTGCGCAGTGCAGGTTTCCGCCGGGCAGTCGGTGATGCGGCCATATTGCGCCTGGGTCACGCCGGTGCGGGCGCACTGGGCGAAGGTCGCGGTCGGCGTCGCGGTGGCGCAGGGGTCCTGTGCGCTGACATTGCCGTTGAACTGCGGCCCGAACAGCTCGGACACATTGGCGGCGCGGATCGCGCGGTTATAGCTGCCGCGCAGGCGGATATCGCTGCTCGGCGCCCAGGACACCTCGGCCTTGTAGGTCGAGACGATCTTGGACAGGTTGGAATAGTCCGATCCGCGATAGCCCGCGTTCAGCGCCAGTTCCTTCACGAAGGGCTTGTTCTGAATCAGCGGCACTTCGATTTCGGCGAACACCTCGTTCACGTCGAAGCGGCCTTGGGTCTCCTTGGTGCCCTTTTGCAGCGCCAGTGCGTCGGCCTTGAACTCCAGGCTCTCGTAACGATGCTCGACGCCCAGCACGACGCCGATGCCGTCGTCCGACCAGGGCGACTTCACGCCATAGGTGCCCAGGTCCGCACTGATATTGCCGCTGAGCACCGTTTCGCGGTCGACGCCGCGGGTCGAGGTCGGCGCATAGATATAGCCGAACGCCGCATCCGAAATGCCGTTATAGCGGAAGATGTCGAGCGGCACGCACTGCGGGTCGCTGCCGTCGATCACCGACTTGCAGGTCGGGGTGCCGTTGACGTTGACGACCTGGATACCACGATTGGCGCGCGACGGATCGATGTCGTTCTCATAGGTCTCGTTATAGAGAACCGTCGAGAACAGCGCGTTGGCGTCATAGCGGATGCCGGGCGCGATCTCACCGCGCACGCCGCCGGTGACACGGAAATCGGTGTGGCGCAGGTCGTCGCGGCGCGGACGGGCGTTCCCGGCGACGGGGCGATAGCCGATATAGGCCTGCTGCGTCGCACTGGTGCCATAGGCGTTGCCGCACAGGATCTGGCCCTGCTGCGCACTCAGGAACGGATTGTCACAGTTGATCGAGTAGGTATAGCCCTGGAACAGCGCGGACGGGGCGACCTGTGAATTGGTGTGGTCGTCCATGAACATGAAGCTGCCATAGGCTTCGATCGCGGGCGAAATCTCATACTTGGCAAAGGCCCCCGCCGTGTAGCGGGTGTCGTTGCGCTGGAAATAGTTCAGCGGCGCATAATTGTAGCGGAAGCTGGAGTCGTAGGGCACCCAGGTCCGGTTGCCGTCGCGGGTGTTGTTGAACCGGCCCGCATCGGCGTTCGGCCCGGTGATCGGATCGAACAGACCGTACTGGTTGTTGCTGGAGCCACCGCAGGTCAGCGTCGAATTGCCGGTCCCCGCCGGATCGAAGGCGCAGGACGATACGTCGCGATCGCCCTGCAGCACCGGCTTGGTGTCGCGATAGCCGAAATAGGCGGTCACATTGCCGCGCCCGTCGGGTAAGTTGGTGCCGAAGGCGACGTTCACGTCCAGCTTCTGACCGTCGAGGATCATCGGCTGGGCCAGGCGATAATTGGCCTGGCTCTGCACGCCGCGAGCGAAGCCATTGTCGTTCTGGTGCTGGGCAAAGCCGTACTGGACGTCCGTGCGCACACCGTCCAGGTCGTCGCGCAGGATGAAGTTGACGACACCCGAAATCGCGTCCGAGCCATAGACCGCCGACGCGCCGCCGGTGACGACATCGACCCGCTTGATGAGCGCGGCGGGGATGAAATTCAGGTCGTTGGCCTGCACCGGCAGCATGCGCTGGCCGTTGACGAGCACGAGGTTGCGGTTGCTGCCCAGGTTGCGCAGGTTGACGCGCGCCGTGCCGTCCGACCCGTTCGAGCCGTTCTCGTTCGAATCCGGCGTCACCTGCGGCAGGCGGTTCAGCACGTTTTCGACCTGGATCGCGCCCTGATAGCGAATCTCCGTCGCGTCGACGACGGTCAGCGGGCTGTTGCTGGTGAAGTTGGGGCGCTGAAGCCGGGTGCCGGTGACGACGATGGCCTCGCCTTCGGTCGAGGCTGCTTCGGGCGGACAGGGCTGGTCGGGGACGCAGCGTGCATCCTGATCCTGAGCGGACTTTGGTTTGTCCTGCGCATGGGCCGGCGAAACCGAAAGCAACGCGATCGCAATAGCCCCGGCCGAACAGGCCAAGCCACGGTAATTTCCAATCATGAAATTGCCCCCCAATTGATTTTATTGTGTTTCTCCTGCCAAAAAACGAAACAGTCGTCAAATATAATATACGGTATCGGAATTTTAGCGTGATAGGGCCAACTGATCCTGTCGCGGCAACCGATCGTCGCACGCTGCGTTGCACAATCAGCCGGGCCTGCGCAGCCGTGATGCGCGCTCTGCTCCGAGCGTTACGGGAGATGCTGAAGCCGATGATGCAGGCCAATCGTCGAGAACTGGTCGCGGCGCTTGCCGTTCTGGGTGTGACCCCGACCATCGCCGCCCGTGTCGCGGCGCAGGGCCGTGGCGGAGGTGCGTCACTGGGCGCGCCCACGCCTTTTTCCTGGACCGCGCTGCAAGCCCAGGCCGAGGCACGGGCGCGACAGCCTTACCGGGCACCGGCCAAGGTCGCGGCGGCCGAAGCGATAGGCTATGATGCGGTCGGGACCATCCGCTATCGCGACGACCGGACGCTGGCCGGGGGCATCCGGCTGTTTCCGCTGGGCCGCTACGCCCCCGTCCCGGTCGGCATCCACATCGTCGAGAATGGCCAGGCCCGCGCCGTGCCCTTCTCCCCCTCGTTGTTCACCGCCGAGGCGGGCCATGCGCCGCCTTTGGGCATTGCCGGGTTCCGCGCGATGACGGCGGACGGGAAGAGCGACTGGCTGGCCTTTCAGGGTGCCTCCTATTTCCGCACCGCCGGCGCGCAGGACCAATATGGCCTGTCGGCGCGCGGGATCGCGATCGACACCGGCATCGACGGGCGCGAGGAATTTCCCGCCTTCACCGACTTCTGGATCGAGCGGACGGGCGCGCAGGGCTATACCGTCCATGCGCTGCTCGACGGACCGAGCGTGAGCGGCGCGTACCGGATCGAGTCGATCAAGGGCGCAAGCGGCGTCGAGCAGCGCGTGTCCGCCGTCCTGTTCTTCCGCCGCAATGTCGAACGGCTGGGCATCGCACCCGCGACCAGCATGTTCTGGTATGGCGAGGGCAACCGCGCCGCCGCGCGTGACTGGCGGCCCGAGATTCACGACTCGGATGGACTGGCGTTGTTGACCGGTGCGGGCGAGCGGCTGTGGCGGCCGCTGGTCAATCCGCCCCGCCCGACCCTCGACAGCTTCGCCGACACCAATCCGCGCGGCTTCGGCCTGCTCCAGCGCGACCGGAACTTCGACCATTATCAGGATGACGGTGCCTTCTACGACCGCCGCGCCAACCTGTGGGTGCGGCCGGAGGGCGATTGGGGGCGTGGGCAGGTCATGCTCTATGCCTTCCCCACCGCGAGCGAGACGGTCGACAATATCGTCGCCTTCTGGAACCCCGCCGATGCGCCCAAGGCGGGGCAGAAGCGGCAGTTCGACTATCGCCTGAGCTGGGGCTCGACCGATCCGACGGCCGTGCCCGCCGTGGCCCATGCGGTCGACAGCTGGACGGGCGATGCCGGTCGCCCCGGCGCCGAGCCGACACCGGGCGCGCGCAAGCTGGTCGTCGATTTCACCGGCCCCGCTCTGGCCGGGCTCGATCGGCAGAGCGGCGTCACCGCCGACATATCCGTGGCGCGCGGCAAGCTGCTGGCCCAGGCCGCCTATCCGGTCGTCGGCCAGTCGAACCGCTGGCGCGTGACCGCCGATATCGCGCCGGAAGCGTCAGGTCCGGCCGATGTCCGCCTCTTCCTGAAGCAACAGGCCCGGGCGCTGAGCGAGACGGTGTTGATGCCGGTCTTCCTGCCATGACCGACAGCCGCGCGATGATGCCGCCGCCCGCCCCGCTGACGATGGAGGTCCAGCGGTTCGACGGCGTGCCACCGCCGCATAATGCACCCGAGCCGCGCGAGGGCGTCAACCTGGCGCCCGACGATATCCTGACGCGCCGCCTGCTCCTGGTGCTGCTCACCGGACTGCTGGCGACGGCCGCCTCCGCCTCGGTCAAGGAGGCGTTGTTGAGCGACGGGTTCAGCCTGCTCGACGGGCTGCTGCTGCTGCTGTTCTTTCCGCTGTTCGCCTGGATTTCGTTCGGATTCGTGACGGCGGCGATCGGCTTCGTGTTGCTGATCTCGCGCGCGCATCCCGGCATCACGCCTGCGCCCAAGGGGGCCGCGCCGCCGACCGCGCGCACCGCGGTGCTGGTGCCGGTGCATAACGAGGATGTCGACGCCGTCTTCGACCGGATCGCGCGCATGGCCGTCATGATCGACCGCGCGGGCGCCGCCGACCGCTTCGCCTTCTTCGTGCTGTCCGATTCGGGCGAGGCGGCGGAGGCGGAGGAACGCGCCGCCTGGGAGCGCCTCGCCCCACGATTGCGCGTGCCGCTCCATTATCGCCGCCGGACCGAGAATAAGGGCCGCAAGCCGGGCAATGTCGCCGAGTGGATCCGCAATTACGGCGGCGGATACGACTTCATGCTCATGCTCGACGCCGACAGCCTGATGGGTGGCAACACGATCGTCGGCATGGCGCAGATCATGGAGCAGCGCCCCTCGATCGCCCTGCTCCAGACCGTGCCGATGATCATCGGCGCGACGACCTTCTTCCAGCGCTGGATGCAGTTCGCCAGCCGCTTCTACGGGCCGATCTCGACCGCCGGGCTGGTCTGGTGGTCGGGGTCGGAATCGACCTTCTGGGGGCATAACGCGCTGATCCGCATCCGCGCCTTTGCCGAAAGTTGCGGCCTGCCCGATTTGCCCGGACGCCCACCCTTCGGCGGCACGATCATGAGCCACGACATGGTCGAGGCGGCGCTGCTGCGGCGACGCGGCTGGCGGCTGCACATGCTGATGGTCGAGGACAGTTTCGAGGAGTTTCCGCCCACCCTGATCGACCAGGCGGTGCGCGACCGGCGCTGGGCGCAGGGCAATATCCAGCATCTGAAATTGCTGGGGGCCAGCGGTTTCCACTGGATCAGCCGGCTGCAGCTGCTGATCGGCGCCACCGCCTATCTGATGTCGCCCGCCTGGCTGGTCCTGATCGCCACCTCGATCGCCCAGAGCCTGTCGGACGATGCCGCGACGGTCCATGCCGTCACCTCGGCGCGGGTGCTGGCGGTGACTTTGGTGCTGCTGTTCGGGCCGAAGATCCTCAGCATGATCTGGGCGATGGCGGACCGCGACCGTCGGGCGAGTTATGGCGGGGTGCGCGGCATCCTGTCCTCGGTGGCGCTCGACATGCCGCTGTCGATCCTGACCGCGCCGGTGATCGCGCTGACCCAGACGATCGACCTCATCAACATCGTGCGCGGCAAGCCGTCGGGCTGGAACCCGCAGAGCCGGGTGCGCGACGGGCTGGCGGCGGCGGACGCGATGCCGCGCTATCGCTGGCATCTGGGGGTCGGCGCGGTGTTGGTGGTCGTGTCGTTCCTCAACCCGATGCTGGGGGCATGGCTGTCGCCGGTGACCCTGGGGCTGTTGCTGTCGCCCTGGCTGGCGATGGAGACGGCGAAGGTCCGGCCGGGCGAGCAACTGGCGAAGAAGGGCGTGTTCGCGGTGCCGGGGTCAGAGGTGGCCGAGCCGGTTCGGCCTTTGGCTCTGGCGTAGGCCCAGCGCTACAGCCGCTCAATCATCCTCATCCTCGAACCCCACCAGCGCCAGGGCCCGCGCCTTCATCTGCCGCGTCTCGCACCAATGCACCAACGCCTCCTCCCGGCCATGCGTCACCCAGACCTCGCGCGGGGCGATCTCGGTCAGCGTCTGGGTCAGCTCGTCCCAATCGGCATGGTCGGACAGGATCAGCGGCAGCTCGACATTCTTCTGCCGCGCGCGCTGGCGCACCCGCATCCAGCCGCTGGCCATCGCCGTGATCGGATCGGGCAGCCGCCGCGACCAGCGATCGTTGAGCGCGCCGGGCGGGCACATCACGACGTGGCCCGCCATCTCCGCCTTGGGCGTGTCCGCGACCATGCGCAACTCGCCCAGATCGACGCCCAGTTCCTGATAGAGCGCGCATAGCCGCGCCAAAGCGCCGTGCAGATAGATGGGCGCCTCATGCCCGCGCACGCGAAGTTCGGCGATCACCCGCTGCGCCTTGCCCAGCGCATAGGCGCCGACCAGCACGCAGCGTGTCGGATTGGCGTGCAGCCGCGCGATCAGCTTGTCGATCTCGTCACCGGTCTCGGGATGACGGAACACAGGCAGTGCGAAGGTCGCCTCGGTAACGAAGACGTCGCACTTTACCGGCTCGAACGGCGTGCAGGTCGGGTCGGCGCGGCGCTTATAGTCGCCCGACACCACCACCCGTTCGCCCCGATAGTCGAGCACGATCTGTGCCGATCCCAGCACATGGCCCGCAGGCACGAAGCTGACGTCCACCTCGCCCAGCCGGATCTTTTCGCCATAGCCCACGCCGATCCCGTTTTGCGGGCCGTAGCGCGCTTCCATGATCGCCAGCGTCTCGGGCGTCGCCCAGACCGTGCCGTGCCCGCCGCGCGCATGGTCGGCATGGCCGTGGGTCACCAGCGCCTTGGCCTCGGGTTCGGACGGATCGACCCACACATCGGCGGGGGCCACGTAAATCCCATGTTTATGGGGCTGTATCCAGTCGCCGAGCTTGACCATGATACCTATATCGACGGGCATGCCCCCCGGTTCCCTTCCCTCCGCCCTGACCGACTGGTTCGCCGCCAAGGGTTGGTGCCCACGCACGCACCAGCTGGCGATGCTGGAGGAAGCGCGCGCGGGCCGCCACGCGCTGCTGGTCGCCACCACCGGCGCGGGCAAGACGCTGGCGGGGTTCCTGCCGACCCTGACCGAGTTGATCGAAACCCCGAGCGAGGGGCTGCACACCCTCTATGTCTCACCGCTGAAGGCGTTGGCGGTGGATATCCGCCGCAACCTCGTGACCCCGATCGAGGAGATGGGCCTCGACATCCGAGTCGAGACGCGCACCGGCGATACGTCTTCGGACAAGAAGGCGCGGCAGCGGGTGAAGCCGCCGCAAATGCTGCTGACCACGCCGGAATCGCTGTCGCTGCTGCTCAGCTATCCGGACGCCGAGGCGATGTTCGCCGGGCTGAAGACCATTGTCGTCGATGAGGTCCATGCCTTCGCCACCGGCAAGCGTGGCGACCTGCTGTCCTTATGTATGGCGCGGTTGCAGCGTCTGTCGCCCGGTTTGCGCCGTGTCGCGCTGTCGGCGACGGTGGCGGACCCGGACGGCTATCGCGCCTGGCTGGCCCCCGATGGCGATATCGATGCGGTCGGCCTCGTCACCGGCGAACCCGGCGCGCCGCCGGATATCTCGATCCTGCTACCCGAGGACCGCGTGCCCTGGGCGGGCCATTCGGGCCGCTATGCCGCCGCGCAGGTCATGCGCGTGATCGAGGCGAACCGGACGACCATCGTCTTCTGCAACACGCGCAGTCTCGCCGAGCTGATCTTCCAGGATCTGTGGAAGGCCAATGACAAGAGCCTGCCCATCGGCGTCCATCACGGCTCGCTGTCGCTGGAAGCGCGCCAGAAGGTCGAGGGCGCGATGGCGGACGGGCAACTCCGCGCGCTGGTCGCCACCGCCAGCCTGGACCTGGGCGTCGACTGGGGCGATGTCGATTGCGTGATCCAGATGGGCGCGCCCAAGGGCTCGTCGCGGCTGCTCCAGCGGATCGGCCGCGCCAATCACCGGCTGGACGAATCGAGCCGTGCGATCCTGGTCCCCGGCAACCGCTTCGAATATCTGGAGGCGCGCGCCGCGCTCGACGCGGTGGAGGCGGGCGAGCTGGACCCCGACATCTCCCGACAAGGCGCGCTCGACGTGCTGGCGCAGCATGTCATGGCCTGCGCCTGCGCCGCGCCGTTCGAGCAGAGCGCGCTGCTCGACGAGATTCGTTCCGCCATGCCCTATTCGGCGCTGGACGACGCGACCTTCGACCGGGTGCTGCACTTCATCGCGGACGGCGGCTATGCCTTGCGCGCCTATGACAAGTTCAAGCGGCTGGTCCAGCAGCCCGATGGCCTGTGGCGCGTCACCCATCCGCAATTCGTCGCGCAGCATCGCCTGAACGCCGGGATCATCGTGGAAGCGACGATGCTGAAGGTCCGCTTCCGCAACGGCCGCCAGCTGGGCCGGGTCGAGGAGGGATTCGCCGCAACGCTGGCCCCCGGCGACACCTTCTTCTTCGCCGGGCTCAGCCTGGAGGTGGAATCGATCGACGGCGAGGATTTGATCGTCCGCGCCACTTCGCGCCCCGCCCGCATCCCGACCTATGGCGGCAGCCGGATGCCGCTGTCGACCAGCCTCGCCGACCGGGTGCGCGAATTCCTGGCCGACCGGCGCGCATGGGACCGCTTTCCGCCGGACGTGCACGACTGGCTGGAGATGCAGGATCGTCGCTCGGTCCTGCCGCGCCCCGGCCAGTTGCTGGTCGAGACCTTCCCGCGCGAGGGGCGGCATTACATGGTCGCCTATAGCTTCGAGGGATGGAACGCGCACCAGTCGCTGGGGATGCTGATCACCCGGCGGATGGAGGCGCAAGGGCTCAAGCCGCTGGGCTTCGTCGCCAGCGACTATGCGCTGGCCTGTTACGGGCTGGAAAAGGTCACCGATCCGGCCAGCCTCTTCTCCCCCGACATATTGGAAAACGAGTTCGTCGACTGGGTGCAGCAATCGCACCTCCTGAAACGCGCGTTCCGCGAGGTGGCGGTGATCGGCGGGCTAGTCGAGCGACAGCATCCCGGCAAGCGCAAGACCGGGCGGCAGGTGACCTTCTCGACCGACCTGATCTACGATGTGCTGCGCAAATACGAGCCCGGCCATCTGCTGCTCCAGGCGGCGTGGGACGATGCGCGGGCGCGGATGACCGATGTCGGGCGGCTGGCGAACCTGCTCGACCGGGCGGGGGGCACGATGCTGCACGTCGATCTGGAGCGGGTGAGTCCGCTGGCCGTGCCGGTGCTGGTGCTGATCGGGCGCGAGAAGGTGTCGACGGGGAGCGCGGACGACGATTTGTTGATCGAGGCGGAGGCGCTCGCGGCGGAGGCGATGGGGGAGTGAGGTTATGCCCAACGCTCGCCTCTAGCCGCTCCCCTCCCGC